>NZ_CP015881.1:611250-1222500 GCF_000697965.2 Ensifer adhaerens
ACGGCGCCGACAACGGCGAGCGGATTGCGCATCAGCGCGCCGAAGATGCGATAGAAGCGCCCGAGGCGCGCCTGCATCGGCGAGGCGGGGCTGTCGTCGATCAGCCAGTCGCGAAGTGTGGTCATGGTCGCTCCTCCCTTAGCGTGCACGCGGATCGAGCACGCGATAGAGCACGTCCGAAATCTTGTTGATGCCGATAAAGACCGCGCCGATGACGAGGGTCGAGCCGAGCACGGCCGACATGTCGGCATTGAGCAGAGCGACGGTCAGGTAGTTGCCGATGCCGGGCCAGGAGAAGATCGTCTCGATCATCACGGAGCCTTCGAGCAGGCCGGCATAGGACAGGCCGATAACGGTGATCAGCGGCACGCGGATCGGCCGGAAGGCATGGCGCCAGATGACCAGGCGCTCCGGCACGCCTTTGACCCGGGCGGTCGTCACATATTCCTGGCTCAGCTGGTCGAGCATGAAGGAGCGCGTCATGCGGGCGATATAGGCGAGCGAGAAGAAGCCGAGGCAGGACGCCGGCAGGATCAGGTGCCAGACGGCGTTGCGGAAGATCTCCCATTCGCCAGCAATGATGCTGTCGACAAGGATCAGGCCCGTGACCGGCGACACCATGCCGTCGTAAAAGATGTCGACACGGCCGGGGCCGCCGACCCATTTCAGCTTCGCGTAGAAAATCGCCAGGCCGACGAGACCGAGCCAGAAGGCAGGCACCGAATAACCGAGCAGACCGATGACGCGGATGCCCTGATCGAGCCAGGAGCCACGGCGGGCGGCGGCAAAAACCCCGAGCGGCACGCCGATCAGCACGCCGAGCATGATGCCGAGCGTCGCCATTTCGAGTGTTGCCGGGAAGACGCGAGCGAGGTCCTCGATAACCGGCTTGCCCGTCGAAACCGATGTTCCGAAATTGAAGGTGGCGACGTCACGTACGTAGCTGACGAACTGCGTGATCAGCGGCTGGTCGAGCCCCATTTCCTGGCGCACGCGCTCATAGACGGCGACGGGTGCGCGGTCGCCGACGACAGCCAGAACCGGGTCGATCGGCACGATGCGGCCGATGAAGAAGGTGATTGCGAGCAGGCCGAGGAAGGTTATCGCAAGCGTTACCAGGAAGCCTGCCAGTGAAAGAAGGCGCTGCCGTCCCCGACTGGGTCTGGCGGCGCGGCGCGCCGGCGCTGCTGCTGTCGTGCTGTCGTTTGCCACGTGGCGTCACCATCCCTCTTCGCTTGCGGTCTCACTTGTCGATACCGCAAAAATTTGCTTGGAGTATATAAATAAGTTTGCTTAAATCAAAAAAATTTTACTGGGGCGGAAACGGGAGGAATAACCGCTGTGAGCGATCCGTCAGAGGATACGCAGGCCGCGTCGGGCAAATCGGCCGGGGCAGGGCAACCGAAGGTGGGCGCGCTGGTGCGTGCGCGCCGCCGGCAGATGCATATGACCCTGCAGACGCTCAGCGACGCAGCGGGCGTTTCGGTCGGCTATTTGAGCCAGATCGAGCGCGATCTTGCCATGCCCTCGCTCGGCACACTGGCCCAGATTGCGCAAGGCCTGGGCGCCGAACTCAACCATTTCATCCTGGCACCGGCGATCGACACCGGGCTTTCGCGCGCCGAGGGGCGCATGGTGTTTTCGGTCGGCGGCTCGCCTGTTTCCTATGAGCGCATTGGCGCGGATTTCGCCGGCAACCAGCTTTCGAGTTTCGTCATCACCATTCCGCCGGGGCATCGCTCCGAGGTCTTCAGCCATGAGGGCGAAGAGCTCGTCTACATGCTCGAAGGCGAGATCCTCTTCGGGCTCGATGGCGACGACACCATGCTTTCGCCTGGCGACGGCCTGCACTTCCGCGGCATCCAGCCCCACTACTGGTGGAACAAGACAGACGCACCCGTGCGGTTGATCTGGACCGGCACCCTGCCGCTCTTCCGGCCCCGCGCTTCCCAATCCAACGAGACCGGTCAGCCGCAATCGGCGCTGAAGCCGGCACCGACAAAAACCAAGCCTCATCGAAAATAGGAGAATGATGATGAGAATGTTCAAGGCCGCGGTCTTCGCGGCGTCCCTGATGATGAGCGTGGCGCCGGCCGCACTCGCCGAAACGCCAGCCGATGTGTTGGTCGTTGCCCAGAATATCGACGACATCGTCAGCATCGACCCGGCCGAGGCCTACGAGTTCTCCTCGGGCGAATACGTCACCCAGACCTATGACCGCCTGGTGCAGTACGATGCGCCCGACGTGAAGAAGCTGGCGCCGGGTCTTGCCTCCGAATGGACGGTCGACGATGCGGCAAAGACGATCACCTTCACGCTGCGTGATGGCGTTACCTTTTCCTCCGGCAATCCGCTGCGTGGCGAAGACGTCGTCTACTCCTTCAAGCGCGTCGTCGTTCTCAACAAGGCGCCGGCCTTCATCCTGACGCAGCTCGGCTGGACGCCCGAAAACATCGACAAGATGGTGACCGCCGAAGGTAACAAGGTCACGGTCAAGTATGACGGCGACTTCTCGTCGGCCTTCGTTCTCAACGTTCTCGCCGCTCGCCCGGCTTCGGTGATCGACGCGGAAACCGTCAAGGCCAACGAGGCCGATGGCGACTTTGGCAATGCCTGGCTCAAGGCCAATTCGGCCGGTACCGGCCCGTTCGTGCTCAAGGCCTTCCGCGCCGGCGAGCTGCTCAACCTTGCGAGCAACCCGAACTACTTCGGCGGCGCTCCTGTTATCAAGGGCGTCATCATCCGTCACGTGGCCGAAGCCGCAACCCAGCAGCTGATGCTGCAGACCGGCGACGTCGACATGGCGAAGAACCTGACCCCGGACCAGGTTTCGGGTCTTGAAGGCAAGGACGGCGTGAAGGTCGAATCCTATCCGCAGGCCGCCGTACACTTCCTGTCGTTCAACCAGAAGGACGAAGCATTGCAGCCGGAAGCCGTCTGGGAAGCCGCTCGCTACCTCGTCGACTACAAGGGCATGACCGACAGCTTCCTCAAGGGCCAGATGGAAGTTCACCAGGCCTTCTGGCCGAAGGGCTTCCCGGGCTCGCTCGACGAGACCCCCTACAGCTACGATGTTGAAAAGGCGAAGAAGATCCTGGCCGATGCCGGCATCAAGACGCCGATCAAGGTGACCCTCGACGTCATCAACTCGACGCCGTTCACCGACATGGCGCAGTCACTGCAGGCGTCCTTCGCCGAAGCCGGGATCAACTTCGAGATCATCCCGGGCACCGGTAGCCAGGTCATCACCAAGTACCGCGCGCGCACCCACGAAGCGATGCTGCTCTATTGGGGCCCGGACTTCATGGACCCGCATTCGAACGCCAAGGCCTTCGCCTACAACGAAGACAACGCCGACGACAAGTATCAGTCGACGACCACCTGGCGTAACGGCTGGGCGGTTCCGGCGGAACTCAACGAAGCGACCAAGGCAGCCCTCAAGGAAGCCGATCCGGCCAAGCGCGACGCGCTTTATGTCGACCTGCAGCGCAAGGTTCAGGAAAAGTCGCCGATCGTGATCATGTTCCAGGCAGCGACCCAGGTCGCGATGAAGGACAAGGTCGAAGGCTACGTCAATGGCGCCATCTCGGACTATGTCTTCTACCGCCTGGTGAAGAAGAACTGATCCGCCAGCGATCGCCCTTGCGCCGATGAGAAAAAGGCGCACATATCAAAACGCCCTGGGCCTTCCGGCCCGGGGCGACGTGTTTCTACCGATCGGTTTGATAAGTTCTGGGAAGGTTTTACGACATGGCGGATGTGAAGGTGAGAACGCGGGAAACCGGTGCGACGGCTGTGGTCGGCAAGACCGGCTTTCCGCATGTGACCTCGGTCACCGGTGGTGAACTCGATATCGTCACCGGCCCGTCGCAGGCGGGCTACGGCCCGCTCGATCTGCTCTATGCGTCGCTCGCAAGCTGCCTGGTGCTGAGCGCCCGCATCGCCGCCAGCCGTTTTGGCGTGCTCGACCGGCTGACGCAAGTGAGTGCCAAGGTGACGGGCGAGAAAGCCCATGACGAGCCGTCCCGCGTGGCGAAGTTTAACATCGTCTTCGACATCAAGGGTGATTTTGACGACACAGTCCGCCATGCGATCGCGGAAGCCGCCGAAAACGAGATCTGCACCGTCAGCAATACGATCCGCGGCAATCCGGAATTCGTGACCGAGTTTGCCCACTGACGTTCATTGGGTCTCAGCGTCCAACAAAAGGGCGGGCTGCCATTGGCAGCCCGCCCTTTTCGATGCAACTGGCAGAAGGACTCAGGCCGGTTGCGGCGTAAGCGCCTCCGGTTGACGCCGACCGATCGTCAGCACCAGCAGGGCCGCGACAATGCAGAGCATCCCGGCGGCAATCAGCGCCGGCGTATAGGTTTCAAGCGACGTCCGGCTGGCGCCTGCGAGGAAGGTCGCACTGGCCGCACCCAGCTGGTGACCGGTGAAGACCCAGCCGAAGACGAGGGCGGCGCGTTCCGGACCGAAGCGTTCGGCCGAAAGTTTCACCGTCGGCGGTACCGTCGCGACCCAATCCAGGCCGTAGAAGATCGCAAAGATCGACAGCGTGTAGATGTTGAAGCCGCTGAACGGCAGGAACATCAGCGACAGGCCGCGAAGGCCGTAGAACCAGAAGAGCAGCCAGCGGTTGTCATAACGGTCCGAGAGCCAGCCGGAACCGATGGTGCCGATCAGATCGAATACGCCGATCAGCGCCAGCAGGCTGGCTGCTGCGACGGGGGCAATACCAACATCGCCGCAGATCGAAACCCAATGGGTCTGGATCAGCCCGTTGGTGCTGAAGCCGCAGACGAAGAAGGTCGCAAACAGCACCCAGAAGGTGTTGGTCTTGGCGGCGTCGGAAAGCGCCCGGATCGGTGCCATCAGCAGTTCCCCGAAGCTCTTCGCCTTCGGCGGCGCCGCCACCATTTGCTTGCCGCCGAAGGGCGCAAGGCCAAGGTCCCCAGGGCGATCCTGCATCAGAAGCAGGACCAGGGTGAAGGCCGCAAGCAGGATGACGATGATCAGCGTCAGCGCCGAGCGCCAGCCGATCGTTTCGGTGAGAGAAGCGAGCAACGGCAGGAAGACCAGCTGGCCGGTGGCGTTGCTGGCGGTCATCAGCCCGACGACGAGCCCGCGCCGTTTGTCGAACCAGCGCGTTGCGACCGTCGCGCCGAGCACCAGCGCCGTCATGCCGGTACCCACGCCGAGCACGACGCCCCAGATCGCCACCAGGTGCCAGAGTTCCGTCATGTAGAACGAGGCGGCGATGCCGGAGATGATCAGGATCAGCGCCGTAGACACGACCGGGCGCACGCCGAAATGGTTCATGAACGAGGCTGCGAACGGACCGAGCAGACCGAAAAGGCAAAGCCGGATGGCGAGCGCCAGCGAGATTTGCGCATTGGTCCAGCCGAATTCGGTCTCGAGCGGTTTGATGAGCACGCCGGCCGAGCCCATGGCGCCCGCTGTCGAAAGCATGACCAGGAAGGTGACGGCGGCGACAGCCCAGCCGTAGTGGATATTGCGTCTGGCAAGATAACGCGCAAGCGCCGGACCGAGCATCGTCGACTTCCTTTCGTCGGTGTTTTTAGGGCGTGCGACAGCGCTGCGCGGGCTTTCGGAGCGCAGGTCGCAGATTGAACTGTTGTTTGGCAGTTTTCTGCCGGTTCCTGGCAGCTTAGGCTGCCCGGATTCTTCTGGCCTCAAGTCGCAGACTGCGACCAGAAAGTTGGTCTGGAAACGAGGCGCTAGAGCGCCAGCAGCAGGTCCTCCAGCTGGGCGGCGGCGTCGGCTCCCAGCCGCGCCTCGATCTTGTCCTGAGCGGCCTGCCAGAGCGGCGCGCCGTCAGCCAGTATCCGGTGGCCGCTCTCCGTAAGCTCGACAATGGCCTCCCGCTGATCCTTTCCGCTTCCAGTTGCGGTCAATCCCATTCCCTCCAGCACTTTGACGTTGCGGCTGACCGTCGATCGCTCGAGTTCGATCTTGCGGCCAAGCTCGGTCATCGAGATCGGTTCATCGCGCGCGATGTGTCGAAGCAGGCTGAACTGGGCAAGGTTAAGACCAATCGGCTGCAGCGCGTCGTCATAGACTGACGTCACTCGCCGGGTGGCTTTGCGTAAGAGGGCACAATAGCAACGAGACATAATGTGTGTATATACACGCAAGCGATCGACGTCAACCGTTTCTTGGTGTGAAGGCGCTGTTCGAAGCGATCAGCGGTCCAAGCGAAACTGAAGAACGTGGTTGGGGTAAGCCTTGTCGCCGATCGTGAAATGGGTTTGTCCCGCCATCTCAAAGCCACTCGCGAGGTAGAAGGCCGTGGCTTTTTCGTTTTCGGCGTTCACCGCCAGCCAGGTGCCTAGCTGGCCCGTGTCCAGGCAGAATTGCAGGCCGGTCTTCAGGAGTGCCTTGCCGAGGCCGCGACCATGGTGACGGGGCTGGACATAGAGCGTCGTGATTTCCAGGTCGGAGGCGATATCGACCGGTGCCGGCGAATTCGCGGACATGCGCAAGAAGCCGTCGATACCGACAACGTTCTGCGAAACCCAGACGGTCTCGTTGCGGTCGCCCAGAATTTCTTCGAAGCGCGCGGTGGTAAAGTGCTGCAGCGCATAATCGGCAAAGAATGCGTTGACGCCATCCCTGATATACGTGTTCAGCCAGACTTCCAGGCTGATCGCCGCAAGGCTTGACGCATCCGCGACGGTCGCGCGCCTGATTGTCATATCGTTTGTCACGCTGCTCTTCACTGTCTCAATCGACGAAGGGTTCCAGTTCCTTGTCGAACTCCACTTCGACGACATTGTTGAAAAGCGCCGTCGCCACCATGATACCGGAGAAAGCGACGAGGTCGACCAGCGCCTTGGCGTCGTAGCGTGCCTTGAGGCCAACCCAGATTTCCTCCGTAACGGCATTGCTGTCGGCGACGATGGCGCGGCCGAACGCGATCAGGCGCTGTTCGTCTTCGCTCGGCACGTCCGTGTGAAAATCGATGCCGGCATTGGCGAAGGCGCGACGAAAGAAGCCCATGGCGATTGGGGATTTCATGGCCTCCGAAATGGAATGGGAGAGGAACCAGATCGCCCTGTCGTCGAGGGTAGGGCGTAGTTCCTCGCGGAGCGTGAACCATTCCGCATAGATCCGGTGCGCGACCGGCGAATGTAAAAGCGTGCGCTTCATGTTGGTCATGCGGCCACGCACGCGCACCTCCTCGTCGTGGGCGGCGCGGATTTCATCCGAGGCGGTGTCGTAGTCGATCTGGGGGATATGGCTCATGGTCATGCCTGTCTTGGTCGTGCGCGAGCTGCGCAGATGATGGGTAGGAGCGTCAGACGGTGCTGAGCAGAATGCTCGTTTCGCTGTTCGACACGCCCTCGACGTCGCGCACTTCGCGCAGGATGCGGTCGAAATCGCTGAGGCTGTTGGCGCGGATTTCGGCGACCAGGTCCCAACCGCCGTTGGTGGTGTGCAGGGCATAAAGTTCCGGCAGGCCGCGCAGGTATTTGATCACCTTGGTGGTGTTTCGGCCGCTCACCTCGATCATCATGATCGCACGGATGGCGCGATCGTCATAATCCTGCCGCACGCGCAGCGTGAAGCCCAGGACCGCGCCGCTTTCGAGCAGCCGGTCGATGCGAGTCTGCACGGTCGCCCTCGATATGCCGAGCACCGCAGCGATCTTGGAGTAGGGCGCGCGCCCGTCTTCTCGCAGGAGCGAGATGAGCTGGTGGTCGAGGTCATCGAAGATATGCATGAAAGGTGTATATTACGATTGCGCAAATTGCTCAATATGTCCTGTAATTTTGCGCAGGTTTAAAATTTCAACTCACTTCTTGCAAGCCTAGGCTGACTTCATCGAATTTCTCCGATGGAGTTTTAAACGTGGTTCAGTATGTCGGTGTCGGCAACGTAATCGAGCTGGTCAAATCGATCGGCATTGAGACGTTTCTTGTGGGTCTTGCGGAATACATCGAAGACGATTTCCGCCGGTGGAACGTTTTCGAAAAAACTCCGCGGCTGGCCAGCCACTCGAAGACCGGCGTCATCGAGTTGATGCCGACCTCGGACGGCGAGCACTACGGCTTCAAATACGTCAACGGCCATCCGAAGAACCCCAATGTCGGCCTGCAGACGGTGACCGCCTTCGGCGTTCTTTCCGACGTCAGCACCGGCTACCCCTGTCTCGTTTCCGAAATGACGATCATGACGGGACTGCGCACGGCGGCGACATCGGCGCTTGCCGCGAAGTACCTCGCACGTCCTGATGCCCGCTCGATGGCGATCATCGGTCTCGGCGCCCAGTCCGAATTCCAGGCGCTCGCCTTCCGCGCCCTTCTTGGCGTCAAGCGCCTTCAGGTCTTCGATATCGATGCGGAAGCCGCCGCCAAGTTCTGCAACAACCTCTCGGATATGGACTTCGACATCGTCGTCGCAACCACGGCGGAAGAAGCGGTTGCTGGCGCGGACATCATCACGACCGTCACGGCCGACAAGCGCAATGCCACGATCCTCTCCGACAACATGGTGGGCGCCGGCGTTCACATCAACGCCGTTGGCGGCGATTGCCCCGGCAAGACGGAGTTGCAGGGGGACATCCTGCGCCGCGCCGACGTCTTCGTCGAATATCCGGAACAGACCCGCATCGAGGGCGAGATCCAGCAGATGGCGCCGGATTTCCCGGTCACCGAACTCTGGCAGGTCATTGCCGGCGAGGCCGAGGGCCGCCGCAGCTCCGCCCAGATCACCATCTTCGATTCCGTCGGCTTTGCCACCGAAGACTTCTCGGCCCTGCGCTTCCTGCGCGACAAGATCCAGGGTACCGCATTCTACACCGAGCTCGACCTGACGACCCAGCCGGACCATCCGCGCGATCTCTACGGCCTGTTCCGGCAGCAGCCGGCGGCCCCTGCCGAGCGGAGTGCCGCATAACATGAAGAGACTGTCCGTACAGGCGCCGAAGGGCGTCGTGATGATCCGCCCGCACCACTTCGGCCCCAACCCGATGACGGCCAAGGACAATGCCTTCCAGGCGACCGACGCGGCGCGCCAGCCGACTGCGATCGCCAAGGCCGCCTATGACGAAGTCAGCCGCATGGCCGACGGGCTTTCGAACGCCGGCGTCGCAGTCCATCTCTTCGAAGACGAGACGACGACGCGGCCGGACTCGGTGTTCCCCAACAACTGGTTCTCGACCCATTCGGGTGGCCATGTCGCGATCTATCCGATGTATTCGGAAAGCCGTCAAAGCGAGCGCCGCTCCGACATCATCGAGATGCTGAAGAACGAGTACCGCGTTCAGGACGTGATCGATTACTCCGGCCTTGAAAAGGACGGCGTCTATCTCGAAGGCACGGGCGCCATGGTGCTCGACCATATCGGTCGCGTCGCCTATGCCGCACGTTCCAACCGCACCAATGAAGTGGCGCTAGAACGCTTCTGCACCCACTTCAATTTCGAGCCGATGATCTTCGGCGCGGTCGATCGCCAGGGCAACTCGATCTACCACACCAACGTGCTGATGTGCATCGGCACCGAGTTTGCGCTGATCGGCACGAGCATGATCCCGGATCTCGCCCGTCGCCAGGAGATCTGCTTGCGGCTTGAGGAAACCGGCCGCCAGGTCATCGATCTGACGCTGGAGCAAATCGAGAACTTCGCCGGCAATGCCATCGAACTCGACGGTGCCGATGGCCGCGTCGTGGTCATGTCGGCTCGCGCGCTCGCCTCGCTCCGCGCCGACCAGATCAAGGCGCTCGAAGTCTCTGCCCGTGTTCTCGCCTTCGACGTTCCGACCATCGAGCTCGCGGGCGGCTCCGTGCGCTGCATGCTCGCTGGCGTTCACCTGTCACGTCGGGAAAACGTGAACAAGCAACCGCTTTACGCCGCCATGTCCGATCGATAGAAGCACCTCATCCAAGCCAAAGGTCTACAAATGTCGCAGTCACGCCCCGTCTACCAGTTCAACAACATCATCGTCCGCACCCCGTCGAAGTCGGTCGTCAACGGCCTTCGCGCCGATGACCGCGGCAACCCCACCTTCGAAGGTGTAAAGGCAGAACACGATGCCTATATCGCGGCGATGAAGGACGCGGGCGTCAAGGTGACGGTGCTGCCGGCGCTCGAAGCCTTCCCGGACTCGATCTTCGTCGAAGATCCGGCGCTGGTCTTCACCGAAGGCGCGATCCTCTTGCGTCCGGGTGCCGAAACCCGCGTCAAGGAAACGCCGGAGATCGAGCCGACGCTTCGCGCCATGTTCGAAACGGTTCTCGATCTGCCAGGCACCGGCTTTGCCGATGGCGGCGACGTTCTGACCACCCGCGAAAGCGTGATGATCGGTCTTTCGGCCCGTACCAACAAGGTTGGCGCCGAAGCACTTCAGGCCTGCCTGACCAAGCTCGGTCGCAAAAGCGAGATCGTCGCCACGCCTGAAGGCGTGCTGCACTTCAAGACCGATTGCTCGCTGCTCGACGACGAGACCGTGCTTTCGACCGCGCGCCTCGCCAAGTCCGGCGCCTTCGAGCGCTTCAAGCAGGTGATCATTCCCGAAGGCGAAGAGCCGGCAGCGAATGCGCTGCGCGTCAACGACGTCGTCATGGTCGGCTCGGACTTCCCGCGCACGATCGAGATGCTCGACAAGCTCGGCTACAAGGTCGTGCCGATGAAGACGACGGAGATCGGCAAGATCGACGCAGGTCTTTCCTGCATGTCGCTACGCTGGTTCAGCAACACGCTCTGACCCGACGCAATCCCCGAGGAGGAACATTATGAAGACGTTGAAGACCGCCCTGTTCGCAGGGATCGCCCTTTCCATGGCTGCCGGCAGCGCGTTTGCCGAGGAGACGCTGCGCCTCGGCATGACGCCGGAGCCCTACATGCCCTTCACCCAGGTGAACGCCGGCGGCGAGTGGGAGGGCCTTGAAGCCGATCTCTCCCGCGCGCTCTGCGAGAAGATGGCCGTCAAGTGCGACATCAACCAGATGGCCTGGGACGGTCTCATCCCGTCGCTGAAGGAAAACAAGGTCGATTTCATCATCGGCGCCTTCTCGATCACCGACGAGCGCCGCCAGGTCGTCGATTTCTCGACGCCCTATTACACCGAAGGCACGTCCTTCGTTGGCTCCAAGGGTGACACGAGCGAGATCAAGACGGCCGACGCCGCCGACGGTTCTGGCAAGATCATCGACCCGGCAAGCGTCGAGGGCAAGATCATCGGCGTGCAGACGTCGAGCGTGCAGTCGGCCTATGTCGCCAAGTACCTGACCGGCGCCGAAGCCAAGAGCTACGACACCGCCGACAACTCGGTCGCCGACCTCATCGCCGGTCGCGTCGACTACGTGCTCATCCCCGACCTCTACATCCAGACCTTCCTGAAGACGCCTGAAGGCGCCGACTACGAGGTCAAGGTCGAAGTGCCGAAGAACGTCACGCTCGGCGAAGGCGTCGCCTATGCCGTCCGCAAGGGTGACGCTGCGACCCTCGACAAGGTCAATGCCGGCCTTGCCGCGCTCGAAAAGGACGGCACGACGCAGAAGCTCGTCGACAAGTGGATCTTCGGCAAGAAGTAAACCGAATTTCGGAGGGCGGCGGCCAGCGTCGCCGCCCTCATTCGCCAAAACCGGCCGCAGCGCCGGGGCACCATCGCAGCAACCGCTACAGCCACCTTGCCCGCACCGATCGGGCAGCGGCGTAGGGGCTGACGAGACAATCGGGAACAGGTAACGACGGATGGACTATTACTGGCAATTGCTTGCCTGGGGCGGCGAGGGCTGGGGCGACGATTTCGCCTGGGGCCTGGTGATGACCCTGCAGGTCTCCGTGGTCGCCTATGCGGTTGCGGTTCTCTTCGGCTTCCTGGGCGCTGCCGGCAAACTGTCGAAGCACCGGATCCCGCGTTTCCTTGCCGATATCTACACGACGGTCGTGCGCTCGCTGCCTGAGTTGCTCGTCATCCTGCTTCTCTATTTCTCGGTCGCGAGCGGTGCCGAGCGGCTGTTGAAGCACTTCGGGCTCGTTGCCGAAACCTTTCAGTTCAGCTCGTTCTGGGCGGCGATCATCGCGCTCGCCTTTGTTTCCGGCGCCTTCATGACCGAGGTGCTGCGCTCGGCCTTCCTCTCCGTGCCGCCGGGCCAGATCGAGGCGGCGGTTTCGATCGGCATGAACAGGCGCAAGGTCTTCACCCGCATCATCTTCCCGCAGATGATGCGCCACGCGGTCCCCGGCATGGGCAATCTCTGGCTGTCTATCACCAAGGAAAGCGCCATCATCAGCGTGCTCGGCTCCTTCAGCGAGCTGCTCTACACGGGCTATCGCGCGGCGGCAGGCACCAAGCAGTACATCTTCTTCTACGGGCTGACGGCCATTCTGTTTCTGGCAATTACGCTCGTGTCCGTCCTGGTGATCGCCCAGATCGAGCGCCGCCTCAATCGGGGGCACAACTGATGGAAACGATCTCCAACGTCGTTGGCTTCCTGCCGGCGCTGATCAAGGCGACACCGCTCACGCTGCTTCTGACGGCGGTCGCCGGCGTCTTCGGCCTCGTCATAGGCACGCTCGTGGCGCTCGCCCGGCTTTCCGGTCGCCGCGTGCTTTCGGTTCCGGCCTATGTCTTTACCTTCGCCTTCCGTGGTACGCCGCTTTTGGTGCAGATCTACCTGATCTATTACGGCCTCGGGCAAATCCTACCCGGCACCTGGGTGCGCCATAGCTTCCTCTGGCCCTATCTGCGTGACGGCCTGTGGTATGCGATCTTTGCACTCAGCCTCAACCAGGCGTCCTACAATGCCGAGGTCATCCGCGGCGCGATCAAGGCGATCCCGCGCGGCCAGATCGAGGCGGCAAAATCGATCGGCATGCGCTCGTCGATGGTCCTGCGCCGCATCACCCTGCCGCAGGCGTTCCGCTCGTGCCTGCCGGTTTTGACGGGTGACCTGATCATCCTGCTGAAGACGACGTCGCTTGCCTCGACCATCACCATTCTTGAGGTCATGGGCACCGCCCGCATGCTGCAGCGCCAGTCGCTGCTGATCTTCGAACCGCTGATTACCGCCGGCATCATCTATTTCACCGTCGTGTTCATCCTGACGCGCGTCATGGGCGTGGTCGAGAAGCGGCTGACGCGCTACCGCACGGCGAAGGCATAAGAGGAGGAACGGACATGGCTGCATCAGCGCTTTCCGTAAACAACATTCACAAGAGCTTCGGATCCGTCGAGGTGCTGAAAGGCGTCTCCTTCGAGGCGAAGTCCGGCGACGTCATCTCGCTGATCGGCAGCAGCGGCTCGGGCAAGAGCACGCTTCTGCGCTGCATCAACTATCTGGAGACGCCGGACGAGGGCGAGATCTCCGTCTCCGGCGAGGTGATCCGCACCATCAAGGGCAAGGACGGCAAGTTCCATGCAGCCGACAAGCGGCAGCTCGAACATATCCGCACGCGCCTCGGCATGGTGTTCCAGAGCTTCAATCTCTGGTCCCACAAGACCATTCTCGAAAACATCATCGAAGGGCCGATCCACGTGCTCGGCATGACCAAGAAGGATGCGATCGGCGAAGCCGAACTGCTGATGGAGAAGGTCGGCATCACGCCCAAGCGCGACCACTATCCGAATCAGCTCTCGGGCGGTCAGCAGCAGCGCGCGGCAATCGCCCGCGCGTTGGCAATGAAGCCTGAGGTGATGCTTTTCGACGAGCCGACCTCGGCGCTTGATCCGGAACTCGTCAACGAGGTGCTGCTCGTCATCAAGAAGCTTGCCGAAGAGGGCCGCACCATGGTGATGGTCACCCACGAAATGTCACTCGCCCGTGATATCTCCAGCGAAGTGATCTTCCTGCACAAGGGTTTGGTCGAAGAACGCGGCGCCCCCCAGCAGATGATGCGTGACCCGCAATCGGCGCGCCTGCGCCAGTTCCTGCAGATGGCTTGAGGAAACCCCGATGCGCGACACCAATTTTTCCGAGTTCCTGCCCGAACTCGTCGATATCCGCCACAAGCTGCACGAAATGCCCGAGATCGGCCTTTCCGAGGTGAAGACCTCGGAGTTCGTTGCGGGACTGCTGCAGTCCTGGGGTTTCGAGGTTACGCGCGGTCTTGCGATAACCGGCATCGTTGCAACGCTGAAGCGTGGCAACAGCAACCGCGCCATCGGCTTTCGCGCCGACATGGACGCGCTCCCGATGCACGAAGAGACCGGTCTTGCTTACCAGAGCAAGCATCCGGGCGCGATGCATGCCTGCGGCCATGACGGCCACACCAGCATGCTGCTCGGTGCCGCCTGGGCGCTGTCGAAGGACGAAAGCTTCAACGGTACGGTTCATTTGATCTTCCAGCCGGCCGAGGAAAACTTCGGCGGCGGCAAGCTGATGATCGAAGACGGCCTTTTCGAGCGCTTCCCTTGCGAGCGGGTCTATGCGCTTCACAACTGGCCGGGTCTTCCGGTCGGCCAGTTCTCCAGCCGCGCCGGTGCCATGGCGGCATCGATCGACGTGCTGACGCTGACGATCAAGGGTAAGGGCGGCCACGGCGCCCAGCCGGAACTGACGGTCGACCCGGTCGTCGTCGGTTCCAGCGTGGTGATGGCGCTGCAGACGCTGGTGTCGCGCAATGTGTCGCCGCACCAGCCGTCCGTGTTGACGGTCGGCTCGTTCCAGGCGGGTTCGGCCTCGAATATCATTCCGGATACCGCAGTGCTGGAAATCAGCATGCGCGCGATGGATCCTGTTGTCCGCAAGCAGTTGCAGGAGCGCGTCGAGCAGGTCGCCCGCCTGCAGGCGGAAAGCTACAACGCCGAAGCCGTCTTTGACTGGCAGGTCGGGTATCCCGCGACGATCAACGATGCTGAGGCGGTCGAGGATGCGCGTGCGGTGATCGCCGACACATTCGGCGCGGATGCCTATGTCGAACTGCCCGAGCCGCTGATGGGCAGCGAGGACTTCTCCTTCCTGCTGGAAAAGGTGCCGGGCGCCTATGTGCTGATCGGCAATGGCGACAGCAGCGGGCTGCACACAACCCGCTACGATTTCAACGACGACATCCTTGAGCGCGGCGCGACCTATTTCTACCAGCTCGCACGCGCAGCGCTCGTTTAAGCGCGCGGCATCAATTGCCCGGCCGCTCAGGTGGCCGGGTGCAGGTCGCCGAAGACCGTCGGGATCAGTTCCGACACGGTTGGGTGGATATGAACCGCGTGCGTGATCGTCGTGTAGGGCTTGCCCGCATACATCACGTCGAGGATGCTCTGCACAGCCTCGTCGCCGCTCGTTCCGAGGATCGATGCACCGAGGATCTCCTTGCTGTCGGCGTCGACGATCACCTTCATGAAGCCTTCAGTCTCGCCCTTTTCCACGGCGCGGCCGACGCGGGTCATCGGCCTCGTACCGATGAGCAGCTTGCGCCCCGACTTGCGCGCCTCGGTCTCGGTCATGCCGGCGCGGCCGAGCGGCGGATCGATGAAGAGGCCGTAGGTTGAAATGCGATCGCTGACCTTCCGCGCCTCTCCGTCGAGCAGATTGGCGGCGATGATCTCGAAGTCGTTATAGGCCGTGTGGGTGAAGGCGCCGCGACCGTTGCAATCACCCATCGCGAAGATGTGCGGCACGTTGGTCTTAAGCGTCTCGTCGACTTCAACATAGCCGCGGGCGTCAGTCTTGACGCCGCTCCGGCCGAGATCGAGGTCGTCCGTGTTCGGCCGGCGGCCGGTTGCCAGCAGCAGGTGAGAGCCGACGATCTCGGGTGCGCCCGCCGTGCAATCCACGCCGGCGACGACATCGTCGCCGCTCCTGGCAAAGCGGATGCATTCGGCATTGAGGCGAAACTGGATGCCCTCTTTTTCGAGGATCGCGAGAATGGCGTCTGAAACGTCCGCATCCTCCCGGCCGATCAACCGCGGCCCCTTCTCGATTACGGTGACCTCGGAGCCGAAGCGACGGAACATCTGCGCAAACTCGAGTCCGATATAGCTGCCGCCGACGACGATCAGGTGGCGGGGCAGGGTGTCGAGATCCATGATCGAGACGTTGGTGAGATAGGGCACCTCCGCGACACCAGGGAAATCCGGGGTTGCGGCGCGTCCGCCGACATTCAGAAAGATCTGGTCGGCCGAGAGCAGCGCGGCGCCGACTCGGATCTCATGCGGGCTTTCGAAGCGCGCATGGCCTTCGAAGACTGTGCAGTTCTCCATGCCTTTCAGCCAGTTTTCGATGTTTCCCCGGGACGTGAACCGCACCGTGTCCTTGCGCGCCATGACGCGGGTAAAGTCGATGGTGATGGGACCGGTCGTCACGCCATAGTCCGCGCCCCGTCGCGCCAGATGCGCGGCATAGGCGCTCGCGACCATCGCCTTGGTCGGCATGCAGCCGGTGTTGACGCAGGTGCCGCCGAAGTGCTTGCGCTCGATCAGCGCGACGGTTTTGCCCGCTGCCGTCAGCCGGCCGGCAAGCGATGGGCCGGCCTGGCCGGCACCGATGATGATTGCGTCGAAATGTTTCGTCATGAGACCGAGGACACCACCCAGAGTGCGAGGAGAACGGCAACAGCATCCTCGAGAAGGGCGATCGGCAGGTCCTTGCCGCCGATGGCCGCGACGAGGCGCTTGCGGGCTTCATAGCCGCCGAGCGTGCCGATGACGGCACCGATGACGCCGGCGACCAATCCTTGGAGCATAGCATGTCCGGTCAATCCGAGCGCGGCCCCGCAGAACGCGCCGCTGACGATGCGGGCGCCGAACTGTTGCGGCACCTTTCGGCTCGGTGTGCTCGGCAATTGGTCGGTGACGAACTCAACTAGGGCCAGGAGGCCGAAGATGTAAGGTGTGAAGCGAAAGCCCATGAAGGCCGCCCAGGTACCGCTGAGCGGCAGCCATCCCGCGGCTGCGCCAATACTGACGGCGGCGGGTGCGGTCATGGTGCGCAGGCCAGCGACCACGCCGATAATGAGCGTCAGAAAATAGATCGACATCGTGTCCCCGAACGTTCGCCGGGCGAACCCAAGCCACCAGCCCCCAAGCGGTTCGGGTCGAGCGGCATCGCAACCAAGAGTGAAAGCGGATGTTTCTGGCGGGCCGCGATCAGAGTGGCCGACAACGCCGGCGATTGCAACGCCCAATCAGCTACCGCCATAAACGGTAGTCTATGCTTTCGATCGTGTTTATCAATGTAGGAAAATATTCGCCTGCCACAGTCCCTGGATGCAACCCTATTTTTTGCCGGGGGCTGACATATATGGAATGGCTTGCCCCGACGGAGCGGACGTTCCGTGATCAAACTTGCGCATCGAAATCCGAGGAGAAACCTATGCGCCTGACCAGACTGCTTATCGGAACTGCCCTTGCCTTGACCATGACTGCCGCGGCGGCGAGCGCCGATGTGGTCGTATCCTCGAAGATCGACACGGAGGGCGGGGTGCTTGGCAACATCATCCTTGCCGTGCTCAACGCCAACAACATCAAGACGGTCGATCGCGTCCAGCTTGGGGCGACGCCGGTCGTACGCAAGGCGATCACCGCCGGCGAGATCGACATCTATCCGGAATATACGGGCAATGCCGCCTTCTTCTTCGAAAAGGCCGACGATCCGGTCTGGAAGGATGCTGCCAAGGGTTACCAGACGGCCAAGAAGCTAGACTACGATGTCAACAAGATCGTCTGGCTGACGCCATCGCCGGCCAACAACACCTGGGCGATCGGCCTGCGCAAGGAAGTCGCCGACGAAAACAAGCTGAAGACGCTGAGCGATTTCGGCAAGTACATCGCTGGCGGCGGCAAGGTCGTGCTGGCGGCGTCGTCGGAATTCGTGAATTCGGCCGCCGCACTGCCGGCGTTCCAAACCACCTACGGCTTCACCTTGAAGCAGGACCAACTGATCACGCTTTCCGGCGGTGATACCGCGGCGACGATCGCGGCCGCGGCAAACCAGACCAACGGTGCGAACGCAGCCATGGTCTATGGCACCGACGGCGGCATCGCCCCGTCCGGCCTCGTGGTCCTGGAAGACGACAAGGCCGTCCAGCCCGTCTATCAGCCGGCCCCGATCATTCGCGAAGCGGTGCTCAAGGAAAACCCGCAGATCGAGGAACTCTTGAAGCCCGTGTTCGAGAAACTGGACCTGGTGACGCTGCAAGACCTGAACGGTCGCGTGCAGGTCGGCGGCGAACCGGCCAAGGCGGTCGCCGAGGACTTCCTGAAGAAGAACGGCTTTCTGAAATAAGTTGACGGAGATCGGGGACGCTGGTCGGATGGCTGGCGTTCCGGGGATAGGCCTGCAGGTGCCGGAGATGCGCCGGCACAGGCGGGGAGGGAATGTGGTTTGAAAGCACTCCGCTTTGACAAGCTCGGAGCGATCATTGCGGCCCTGGCGCTCGGCGGCGCCTTCATAGCGCCTTTTGCAACGTTTCGTGCCAACCGTATCGTCGCCGGTGAGGTCAAGTCGGTGGCCGACGCCCTGCCTGCGGGGTGGAGTGCCGTGCTGCTGGGCATCGTGGTCTGCGCGGTCATCGTCGCGCTGGTCCGATCGCCCGCTTACCTGCGTCTCGCTGCCGCCTTTGTCGCGCTCGCCGCGCTGGCGCTCGGCATCGGCGTTGCCGCCACGCATCTGACACCCGAAGCCAACACCTATGCCCGCGTCTCGCCGGCTTCGGGCTTCTGGATCATGCTCTTTGCCTTCGGGTTGCTCGCCGCCGACGCCTTGACGCGACTGCGCCCGGCGCCCTTCGTGCGCATCGTCGTTCTCGCCGTCGTGCTGGCCTTTGCTTCGGCCATCCTTCTCGCCGGCGCCTGGGACGGCCTGTCGATTCTCAAGGAATATGCAAGCCGGGTGGACACGTTTTGGGCGGAGGGCCGCAAGCATGTGACCCTGGCGCTCGGTTCGCTCGTGGCTGCGACCCTCGTCGGCATCCCCCTCGGCATCCTCTGCCACCGCGTCACGCGGCTGCGCGATGGGTTGCTCGGCGTCCTGAACGCGATCCAGACGATCCCGTCGATTGCGCTCTTCGGCATTCTCATCGCGCCGCTCGGCTGGATCGCCCTCCATGTGCCGGGTGCGGCTGCCATCGGCATTCGTGGCATCGGTGTTGCCCCGGCCTTTGTTGCGCTCTTTCTCTATTCGCTGCTGCCTGTCGTCGCCAACACCGTCGTCGGTCTGGCAGGCGTTCCGCGGGACGCGAATGATGCCGCGCGTGGCATCGGCATGACCGATTGGCAGCGGCTGGTCGGCATCGAATTTCCGCTGGCCTTCCCGGTGATCCTCACCGGCATCCGCATCGTGCTCGTCCAGAATATCGGCCTTGCGACCATTGCCGCGTTGATCGGCGGCGGCGGCTTCGGCGTCTTCGTCTTTCAGGGCGTCGGTCAGACCGCGATGGACCTCGTGCTGCTCGGCGCCGTCCCGACGGTCGTGCTGGCGTTCGGCGCGGCGATCGTGCTCGACGCGGTGATCGAGATGGCCACACCCAACACC
Organism: Ensifer adhaerens; assembly: GCF_000697965.2. Taxonomy (NCBI): domain Bacteria; kingdom Pseudomonadati; phylum Pseudomonadota; class Alphaproteobacteria; order Hyphomicrobiales; family Rhizobiaceae; genus Ensifer; species Ensifer adhaerens. The sequence continues at coordinate 630,687 of NZ_CP015881.1, forward strand.
AGGCAGGCAGAGGCCGCATGATCGAGATCGAGAACATCACCAAGCGATATGGCGAAAGCACCGTTGTCGACGACGTCAGCCTGACGATCGCGCCGCGCACCGTCACCGTCGTCGTCGGCACCTCCGGCTCCGGCAAGACCACGCTCTTGCGCATGGTCAACCGGCTGGTTGAGCCGACCTCGGGCGCGATCCGTCTCGATGGCGAGGACAATCGTTCGCTGCCCGGTTATGAGTTGCGCCGGCGGATCGGCTACGCAATCCAGGGGCACGGTCTGTTTCCCCATCGCACCGTCGCCCAGAACATCGCGACCGTGCCGACCTTGCTCGGATGGGAACGGGCGCGCATCGATGCGAAGGTGGAAGAACTCCTGCGCCTTTTCCAACTCGATCCCGCAGATTTCGGTCCACGCTTCCCACACGAGCTTTCCGGCGGCCAGCAGCAGCGCGTGGGCGTTGCCCGGGCGCTTGCCGCCGAGCCGAAGGTGCTCTTGATGGACGAGCCCTTCGGGGCGCTCGATCCGATCATCCGCGCCAAGGCGCAGGACGACCTGCTTGCCATCCAGAAACACTTCCAGACGACGATCATTCTCGTCACCCACGATATGGAAGAGGCCTTTCACCTCGCCGATCGCATTGCCGTCATGGACAAGGGCAAAGTGGTGCAGTACGCGACCCCCGCCGAAATGCTGCTGAAACCGGCCACGCCCTTCGTCGAAAGCCTGATCGGGGCGGGCGAACGGCCCTACCGCCTGCTCGCGATCGCGCCGGTCTCGAGCGCGGTTGAGCCCGGGGCCGCCGAAGGCGCGCCGATATCGAGCGATGCCAGCCAAAGGGAAGCCCTGGCCGAACTCCTCTGGTCCGGACGAGATGCGTTGCCGGTGGCAGGTCCCGACGGCGCCGTAATCGGCAGGGTCAGCCTGGAGGGGTTGGCCAAACGCGCGGCCGGTCCAGCCTGATGCCGAAGCTCGCCACTCTCATTCGCATCGCGGTTTTCCTGGTTCTCGTCGCGTTCCTGCTGCAGCCCCATTGGTTCGAGCCGCTGCTGCGGCCGCTGGTGCAGGACAACGCCCCTGTCATCTACAACCAGGGAAGCCTGCTGCACCTGACGTTCTTGCATCTGCGCACGGTGGCGCTGGCGGTGGCAGCGGCCGCGCTGGTTGCGCTTGCGCTTGCCATTCTCGTCACACGCGCGTCCGGAGCAGAATTCCTGCCGCTGTCGCGCAGCCTGGTGAATATCGGTCAGACCTTTCCGCCCGTCGCGGTTCTTGCGCTCGCTGTTCCGATCTTCGGTTTCGGCGAAAAGCCGACGCTGATCGCGCTTTTTCTCTATGGCCTGCTGCCGATTTTCGAGAATGCGCTGACGGGGCTGACGACCTTGCCTTCGTCCGTCATGGAGGCGGCGCGCGGCGCCGGCATGACCAGCGGCCAGCGGCTTCTCAAGGTGGAGTTGCCGCTGGCGATGCCGGTGATCCTGGCGGGTATCCGGCTTTCGGTCGTCATCAGCCTGGCAACCGCCACGATCGGATCGACGGTCGCCGCAAAAACACTCGGCGAAGTAATCATCGCCGGGCTGCAATCGAACAACCTTTCCTTCGTCGTCCAGGGCGGCCTGATCGTCGCAACGCTTGCGGTGCTTTTGCACGATGGGTTGCAGGCGGCGGAGCGGAAGCTTGCCGCGCGGATGGGGCGCTAGGCGCAGGCGGTGGAGATGCGCAACCGGGCAATCGGCCGGCTGTCTCAGCAAACTGCCGTTACCCGTGTTAGGATGGCCGATGCTCTACCGCGGCGCCAAAAGTCCTGTTGTCAGGGACATGGGTGGATTCAAGGTCAGGCTCAACATGCCCGGCTGGCTGTTGCCATGGCCGCGCGACCATGGCTACGGACCGCTCGCGATGGTCGCCGAAACGATATTGGATCCTGGCAGGCTGGTCGCCATGCACGAGCACAGGAACGACGAGATCCTGTCATGGGTGCCGGAAGGGGTCATGCGCCACGACGACCGGGCGACCGGCAGACTGGTCACCGATCGCGCGCATCTGATGGTGATGAACGCCGGGCAAAGCTTCTGGCATTCGGAGGAAACCTTGTCTGGTGATCCTCCGCTGCGCATGCTGCAAATTCTCGTGCGCCCCCACAGCGTCGATCTCCCGCCAAACATTCAGTACGGTCCGATCGAGCCGGCGCCCCTCAATTGCTGGCGGCATCTCGTTGGGGCCGAGGGGGAGGGAGCGCCATTCTACGTGCGCAACGCCATCGATTTCTTCGATCTCAGGCTCGAGGCGACGGCAAAGGTGGCGTTTCCCCGGAAGGAGGGGAGGCACCTTTACTTCTATGTGTTCTCCGGTTCGCTGGAAGTCGGGGGCGTCCGGTTTGACGAGGGAGATCAGGGGCTCCACCAGTCGGACGGACCATTGGACCTCGTCGGCATCGGCAACGCGCTGATCGTCGCGTTCCTGATCGATCCGCGGGCGCCGGCAGCGCGCAAGGGGACGGTCGGCGATCATCCCAAGATCCCGTCACCCGTTCTGGCGCGGACCTTGCTGACACTGCTACGCTTGCGCGATCGTCTCCGACGGAGGAGCTAAGTGGATCAGCGACCCCTCACGCAACGTGCAGTGGTCTGGACCGCTTTCCTCCTGCCGTAGAGTTGCGATGCGTGCACCCTTCTTGGTTGTCTGTAGAATGCCTGCTTTGGCGGCATTTGCCTGAGATATGAAAATGAATTTCACAATTTTACAAAATATGCGGATTTGAGTTGACGGCCTGAAAAAACTGTCCCAGTCTGCGAAAATAAATTACGCCAAAAGGCAGGGGAACAGGACGAGCATGAAAGTTGGCATCATCGGACTCGGATTCCGTTTGGGTTATCTCGGCTATGTCTTCAAGGCCATGGACGAGAGCTTCGAAATCGCCGGATACGTCGATCCGAACCCGGCCGGTCTGGCCACGCTCACCGAAAAAGGCATCTCGCCTGGCAAGGCCTACGCGACGCCCGAAGAACTGATCGCCAACGAGAAGCTCGATCTCCTGATGATCGGCTCGCCCAACCACATGCACCTCGACCACATCCGGATCGGCCTTGAAGCCGGCCTGAAGGTCTTCAGCGAAAAACCGATCGTCACGACGATCCAGGAAAGCCTGGAACTCGCAGCGCTGATGGCGAAGTTTGGCCATGAACGGCTGATGGTCGGTCTCGTGCTGCGCTACGCGCCGATGTACCGCGACCTCCGCCAGGCGCTTGCCGAAGGCAAGCTAGGGCAGGTGGTCTCGATTGAGGCTTCCGAGCATATCGAGCCCTATCATGGCGCCTTCTTCATGCGCGACTGGCGCCGCTACGAGCGCTATTCCGGCAGCTTCATGCTGGAGAAATGCTGCCACGACCTCGACCTCTACAATGGCGTCGTCGGAGCCCGGCCGGAACGCGTCGCAAGTTTTGGCGGCCGCAAGAGCTTCATCCCTGCCAACGACCCGGCCCGCGAAGGCATCAACGACCTCGAACTCTTCCATCGCAAGCCGAGCGGCTGGATGGGGTCCGACAAGGTGTTCGACAGCGACGGCGACATCATCGACTACCAGGTGGCGATCGTCGAATACGCCAACGGCGTCGGCATGAACTTCCACACCAATCTCAACGTGCCGGATCAGTTCCGCCGCTTCTGCATCATGGGCTCGCGCGGCATGGCCGAGGGCGATTTCATCCGCGGTTACTTCGACGTACACGAGATGCTGACCGGCAAGAAGGTCATCGAGAACAAGTACAAGGCCACCGAACTGTCGCAGCACTATGGTGCCGACGAGCAGATGGCAACCGACATCATCGGCCACGTCCGCGACGGCCGACCTCTGCCGGTTTCGACGCGCGATGCGCTGGAAGCCGGCATTCTGGCGCTCTCCATGGACGAGGCTCGGCGCAAGAAGAGCGTCATAGACCTCCGGCCCATATGGGACCGTTTCGACGAAGCCCTGCATTCCCGCGCGGCGTAAGGGGAGGCGACGGATGAGTGTTCAACGCAGCACAGTCATCTTCGCCTGGATCCTGCTTCTTCCTGCTGTTCTTTACGTCACGGTGATCGTCGCCTATCCGCTGGTCGACACCTTCATCCTGTCGTTTACGGACGCGTCGCTGAAGAAGACGACCAATTGGGTCGGCTGGACCAACTACGACAAGATCTTCAACGAGACCTTCGCCGAGGTCATCTTCCGGACCTTCATCTGGACGTTCTTTTCGGTGTCGATCAAGATGATCATCGGCGTTTTCGGCGCAACGATGCTGAACGCGGCCGTTCCCGGCCGGGCGCTTTTCCGTCTGCTCACCATGCCGCCATGGATCGTGCCGATGGCCATCGGCATCTTCATGTGGGGCTGGATGTACAACGGCCAGTTCGGGATGATCTCCGGCGTGCTGCAGAACATGGGGTTGTCGAACGGGCCGATCGCCTTCCTCGCCCGCGGAGAGACTGCCTTCTGGGCGACGATCATCACGGACGTGTGGATCGGCGTGCCGCTGGTGACGCTCTATATGCTGGCAGCCATGCAGGCGATCCCGCAGGATCTCTATGAGGCCGCGTGGACCGATGGGGCAGGGCGTTTCTATCGCTTCCGCCGCATCACGTTGCCTCTGCTCGTGCCGTCGCTGATCACCATGTCGATGCTGTCGCTGATCGCGACCTTCAACTCGTTCGATATCATCTGGATCCTCACCCAGGGTGGACCCAACGGTGAGACGACGACGATGATCATCGACACCTATCGCACCGCGATCGGGTCGAAGAAGTATGGCGAAGGGGCAGCGCGCGCCGTGCTGATCTGCATCTTCCTGTCGATCTTCTGCTTTGCCTATTTCCGGGTGACGAGCCGCCTTTCTCAGGGGGAACAGAAATGAGCCAGCCTGCCCTGATCAATCGCTACCGCTGGTACGAGCTTGTCGGAATCTATGCCGGTATCTTCGTGTTCCTGTGCTTTATCCTGGCGCCCTTCGTCGAGGGCTTTCTGGTGTCGCTGAAGCCGCTCGGGCTGCTGTTCTCGTCACCCTATCGCTTCTGGCCGGAAAACGGCTCGTTCGCCGCCTACTTTACGATGTGGGAGAGCGTGCCGGGCTTTGCCCGCTACATCTTCAATTCCTTCTTCATCTCCACCATCGTCACGGCCATCGTGCTGGTGCTGGTCATACCCGCTGCCTATGCCTTCGCCCGCTTCAACTTCCGTGGCGCCGGCGTGCTTTTGGGGGCATTCCTTGCCGTCAACATGTTTTCGGGCGCGGTGCTGCTGATCCCGCTCTTCCGGCTGATGCGCACCTTCGGCGTCCTCAACACCTATCTGGCCATGATCGTGCCGGGCGTTGCCTTCCTGATCCCGTCGGCGATCTGGCTGTTGCGCACCTACATGATGCGCATCCCGCGTGAACTGGACGAGGCCGCCTTCGTCGACGGAGCCAGCCACTTCTATACGCTGCGCCGGGTGATCCTGCCGATCGCCATGCCCGGCATCACCGTGGTGGCGATCACCACCTTCATCGGCGCCTATGCTCAGCAGTTTATCTACGCGCTGACCTTCAATTCCAAGAGCGAATACATGCCGCTTCCTGTCGGGCTGTTTGCCTATTTCGGACGCCAGGAAGTGGTCTGGAACGAACTGATGGCGGCAAGCTTCGTCGGCATCGCGCCGGCCGTCGTCGTGATCTTCCTCTTGCAACGCTATCTCGTCAGCGGGCTCACCGCGGGCGCGGTGAAACAATAAGACTTAAGTCAACCACCAGAGAACGGGAGCATAAAAACGTGTCTATTCAATTCAAGACGGGGGTGCTCGCCCTTGCCCTGCTCGGCTCGACCGCGCTGGGCGCCGTGACCGCCAAGGCGGCCGACCAGGAGATCAGCTGGATCTACTGCGGCGACACCATGGATGCGGTCCACCAGAAGTACATCAAGCAGTGGGAAGAGAAGAACCCGGGCTGGAAGGTAACGCCTGAAGTCGTCGGCTGGGCCCAGTGCCAGGACAAGGCAACGACCCTTGCCGCCGCCGGCACACCGGTCGCCATGGCCTATGTCGGGTCGCGCACGCTGAAGGAATTTGCACAGAACGACCTTATCGTTCCCGTGCCGATGACGGACGACGAAAAGAAGACCTACTACCCCAACATCGTCGATACCGTGACCTTCGACGACAACCAGTGGGGCGTTCCGATCGCCTTCTCGACCAAGGCGCTCTACTGGAACAAGGACCTGTTCAAGCAGGCCGGCCTCGATCCGGAAACGCCGCCGAAGACCTGGGCTGAAGAGATCGAATTCGCCAAGACGATCAAGGAAAAGACCGGCATTGCCGGTTACGGCCTGCCGGCCAAGACCTTCGACAACACCATGCACCAGTTCATGCACTGGGTGTACACCAACAACGGCAAGGTCATCGACGGCGACAAGATCGTCATCGACAGCCCGCAGGTGCTCGCAGCGCTGCAGGCCTACAAGGACATCACGCCTTTCTCTGTTGAAGGCGCCACCGCCTACGAACAGAACGAAATCCGCGCCATCTTCCTTGACGGCAAGGTCGGCATGATCCAGGCGGGCTCGGGTGCCGCAACGCGCCTGAAGGAAACCAAGGTCAACTGGGGCGTAGCACCGCTGCCGCTCGGCCCGGAAGCAAAGGGCGAGGGCACGCTGCTCATCACCGACAGCCTGGCGATTTTCAAGGGCTCGGGCGTTGAGGAGAAGGCGATCGAATTCGCCAAGTTCATCACCTCGCCAGGACCGCAGGGCGAATACGAGCTTCAGGGCGGCGCTGGCCTGACGCCGCTGCGTCCGTCGCCGATGGTCGATGAGTTCGTCAAGAAGGATCCCTATTGGAAGCCGTTCATCGACGGCATCACCTATGGTGGTCCCGAGCCGCTCTTTACCGACTACAAGGGCTTCCAGAACGTCATCATCGAGATGGTTCAGTCGGTCGTGACCGGAAAGGCTGAGCCGGCCGACGCCTTGAAGAAGGCGGCTTCCAGCCTCGAAGAATACAAGTAAGGCCACCGGGGCCGCGCGCCGACAAGATCGGTTCGCGGCCCCACCTAACTCTGCTATAAATGAGCCGCTTCTCGCCGGTGGCCGGAGACAGTTTCTTGGGACAGCTCAATCTCAATCGGGTTCAGAAATTCTACGGGACGTTCGAGGTGCTGAAAAGCATCGACCTCGAAGTCAGGAACGGTGAGTTCGTCGTTTTCGTCGGGCCCTCCGGTTGCGGCAAATCGACCTTGCTCAGGATGATCGCTGGTCTCGACGAGACCAGCTCGGGGGACATCCTGATCGAGAACAAGCGCGTCAACGATCTGCCGCCGGTCAAGCGCGGGATCGCCATGGTCTTCCAGTCCTACGCGCTCTATCCGCACATGTCGGTCTTCGAGAACATCGCCTTTCCGCTTCGCGTGGAAAAGATGGCCGAGGAGAAATTGAAAGCCAAGGTGGAGCATGCCGCGCGCATCCTGCACCTGGACCAGCGGCTGCAGCAGAAGCCGGGGATGCTTTCGGGTGGCCAGCGCCAACGTGTCGCGATCGGGCGGGCGATCGTGCGCGAGCCGAAGATCTTCCTATTTGACGAGCCGCTCTCAAACCTCGATGCGGCCCTTCGGGCCGACATGCGCATCGAACTGGCGAAACTGCACCGGCAACTGAAAGCAACGATGATCTACGTCACGCACGACCAGGTCGAAGCGATGACGATGGCGGACCGGATCGTCGTTCTCAATGCCGGTGAGATTGCCCAGACCGGCGCGCCGCTCGAGCTCTACCACAAGCCGGCCAATACCTTCGTTGCCGGCTTCATCGGCAACCCGAAGATGAACTTCCTGCCGGTCACCTGCAAGGGCGTCAGCGATGCCGGCGTCGAGGTCGATTACAAGGGGCAGACGGCGGTCATCCCCGTCACCCCGCAAAGCGGCCTTGCCGGGCGCACGCTGACGCTTGGCGTGCGGCCGGAGCATATCATGCTCGGGTCCGGCGACCTGACCCTCAAGGTGACGCCAACGGTCATCGAACGGCTCGGCGCCCATACGGTCGCCTATGCGGCTATCGGTGGTGAGGGCGAGAACTTCTGTGCCATGCTGCCGGGAACAGCAGCTGTGCGACCGGAGGAGACCATCCAGACAGGCATCAAGGCAGTCGATTGCCACCTGTTCGACGAGGCTGGCCTCGCGCTCGAACGTCGCGTCGAGTTGACCGACATCGATATGGGCGTGCTCGACCCCGCGGCTGCCTGACGTCGTCGAAGCCAGGATCATGGTCGCGGCCAATCAGGGCGCGGCCAGTGTTTGGCCGTTGTGGCTGGATATCCGGCAGCTCTACCTGTAAGGATTGCCGGTCGCCGACGCCCTCTATTCAAAGGCGATCAAGCGCACTTGGATAGAGCATCATGACGCTTGGCCGCTATACGGAACTTCCCCATCTGGCCGACGCCAATGCCGGGATCGAAGCCGTCTGGGCGTCTGTCAGTCGCAACGAGGGCAGCTACCGGGTCCTGCCGGATGGGCGATGCGACATCATCCTCCGATTTGCGCTGAACGCCCTGCCACTCCGCGAGCTGACGCCGATCGTGACCGGTCCAACCACGGGCTATTGCGATGTTCCGCTGGAACCCGGCGCCGCCTTCGTCGGCGTGCGCCTGCGACCTGGCCATTTCCAGAGAATTCTGGGCCTGGAGCCGATCCGGTTGCACGGTGACGCCCTGATCGGCGCAGCGGTTCTGGGTCAATGGCCCGACATGGCCGCCCTTTGCGTGCCGGCATCGGACCAGCAGGAGCTTGCCGGCCGCCTGGTGCGGTTTGTCCGCAAGCGTGATGCCGAGAGCGACTTTGAAGTGGCGCCGCTCGGCCGCAACATCATAAGCGCGCTGCACGCCTCGGGCGGGCGGCTGCGCATCGCCGAGCTTGCCGCGATGCACGGTGTCTCCGAGCGCACCGCCAGACGCGTTCTCCTTCGCGCAACTGGGCTCACGCCGAAGGCGTTTGCCGCCATCATCCAGTTCCATCGCGCCTTGCGGCTGTTGCGGGATCACCATCTCAGTCCTGCGGATGCCGCGTTCGAAGCCGGTTTCGCCGACCAATCCCACATGACCCGGGTCTTCCGGCGCCTGGGCGGGTTCTCGCCGGCGCGCTTGCCCGAAGTCACACTGGTGACGATCTCGGACTGATGTCCGAATTGTTCAAGATCAGAGCCTGGCAATGAATGATGATCGCCCGTAACCGTTCGCGCTGCTTCGGGTAGCGCGCTTAGCGCGTTGCCGACTTCGGCGGCGAGTAACCCTTGGAGACGAACCATGGCCGTCCGTTTCGGATACACAATCCTCTATGTTCCCGATGTGCCGGCAACGGTCTCGTTTTATGAGGCTGCCTTTGGTCTGAAGCGCAGGTTCGTACACGAAAGCAGCCTCTATGCGGAGATGGAGACGGGTGTGACGGCTCTGGCCTTTGCCAGCGAAACCATGGCGGAGCTGAATGGTCTTGCTGTTCGCGCGAACCGCAGGAGCGATCTTGCCGCCGGGTTCGAAATCGCGCTGGTCTGCTCTGCACCGCACGAGGCCTATGAAAAGGCTGTTTCGGCCGGAGCATCGCCGGTGAAGCCGCCGGAAGAAAAGCCGTCGGGGCAAGTGGTCGGCTATGTTCGCGATCTCAACGGCTGCCTTGTCGAACTCTGTTCCGCCACGCCCGCCTAGCCGCCCGGCCCGACCACGCAACCCACGAACGCCATGACTCAGGAGGAGCCCACCTGTGCGCCCGACCACTGCCTCGCCCTGCATCACGACCACCCAGATCGCCGCGTCGCGAGACTTCTATCAGACATATTTCGCCGCACGGCTGACGTTTGACTGCAGCTGGTACATCAGCCTGGAACTCGGCCAAGGCCTGTCCCTCCAGTTCATGGAACCGCAACAGGGGCAGCCTGTGTGCAACACCGAAGGCCTCACCTACAATTTCTGCGTCGCAGACGTCGACGGCGAGTATAACCGGATCAGGGCAGCAGGCCTTGCCCCGGCGTTGCCGATCGAGGATCACCCATGGGGAGATCGTGGCTTCGCCGTAAAGGATCCGAACGGTGTCCTGCTCTATATCTACTCGAATCGCGAACCCGCGCCCGAGTTCAAGCCGTTTGTCATCGCTTCGGGTGCGGCATGATGGATGACCGGATCCAGACCCTTCTGCGGGAGATCGAGCTTCATCGCGGCGATCAGTTCGTGATCGTCACCCGACTACGGGAAATCGCGCTTGCCTCGGGTCCTGCAGTCACCGAAGAGGTAAAGTATGGCGGCATCCTGTTTTCGTCCAAGGACAGCTTCTGCGGCGTCTTTTCCTACGCCCAACACGTGACGCTGGAGTTTAGCCGGGGCGCCGCTTTGCCCGATCCACATGCCGTCCTGGAGGGTTCAGGCAAGCTTCGCCGCCACATCAAGCTCCTGGGCCCGGCGGATATAGATGAGAAACAAGTCGCGCTATACATCAAGATGGCTCGCGAGGCTGCCGATCGCTGAAGGGTCGGTTGCGCCCGGCGACGGTGCCGCAAACCTCAGGCCGCGCCCTTCTCGGTTCCGTGCGGGTTGTCGACCTTCGGCCAGATGTTCTTCGGCGCGCGCTTGTAGTCGGTCTTGGCGGGATTGTTCGGGTAAGGCGTGCCGGCCGAACAATAGAGGATTTCGGACGCGATCTTGGAGAACGAGGCGTAGAAGTGGTTGGTCGACTTGATGACCAGGATCTTCTTGCTTGTCGGGTCGATGCCCATCACCGAAAACAGGCTTGGATCGAAGCTCTGCGCGCGGGTCGAGTTGAGGATGATGTCGATGCCTTTGAAGCGAATGTGGGCCGCATCGCCGAAGGGGGCGAAGCTCTCGCCGAAGCGCATCTCGGCGTCGCGCACCAGCTTGACCACCTTGACCGTGCCATCGACCGGATTGCCGGTTCCCGGCGCCGACTTGGCGCCGAAGCGCAAGGGGATGTCGGCGCCTTCGCCGGCCGCCATGCAGATCTGCACCGCCATCGGGTCCCAGATCGTGCCGACCGCAACGTCGGTTGCGCCGCGAGCCAGCAGTTCTTCGAGCAGAACTGTCGCGTCGCCGGCCGTACCACCGCCCGGGTTGTCCCAGACATCGGCGATGACGACGGGACCTTTGGTTGCTGCGAGTGCCTCATCGACCGCCTGCCTCTCGTCGATCTGCGGCATGATGAAGGTGCCGCGGTGGGAGAAGAGTTCCAGACCCAATTCCCGTGCGAGGCTCGCGCCTTTCTCCGGCTTGCCGTCGGTGACGGCGAGCAGCTTCGTTCCCATTTCCGGGACGTCGCCGGCCATGAAGCCGTGGATCACGGAGAGCGAAAGCACGTCTGCGTCTTCCTTCTCGATCCGCATCAGCTTGTCGACGAAGGAGCGCATCGGATCGCGAGATGTCGGGTAGACGTCGATCATCCGACAGTCGAAGATCGACATGACGGGCGTGATGCGGCCTTCGAGCGTGTCGACAGCGATCTTCCAGAGGTCCTCCGCGCGGTCGACGAAGTCGGTGTGCGGGAATTCCTTGAAGTAGACGAAGAAGTTCGATGCGGCGGCGCGGTTGGCCGTCAGGTGGCTGTGGGGATCAAGCTCGGCGCAGACGAGGATATCGGGACCGACGATCGCACGGACGCGCGTCAGCAGGTCGCCTTCGGGGTCTTCGTAGCCGTCGGCGACCATGGCGCCGTGCAGGCCGAGCACCACGGCATCGACGGGCATGGCGGCGCGCAACTGGCCGAGGATCTCGTCGCGCAGGCCCTCATAGGTCTCGCGGTTGACGAGGCCAGCCGGGTCCGCCCAGGTCGCGGTTCCCTCGATCAGTTCCCAGCCCTTCTCAACGCAGACGCGCCGGCCGACGGTGATCGGCGCCGTGCAAAGCGTCGGTGTTTCCGGGTGTTCTCCCGGCGGGGCGTAGAGCGAGGCTTCGAAGGCCCGGCGGTCGATGCAGATCGGGGAGAAGGTATTGGTCTCGGTCGCAAGCGCCGCTGTGAAGATCCGCAATGCCGTTGCCTTTTCTATTGCGTCACGCCTGCAGCGCCGCTCATCCGGCCGGATGTGCTAAGGTCGCTGCGGGCTCTAAGTCTGGCGCATGATTTTTCCCGGATGCATGGCGATCCAGGAAACTACGCGGAAGCCGCGCCCATCGGGTTCGGCAGGTAGCCGGTAAAGCCGGCAATCTTCCAGCGTCCTTCGTGCAGACGGCAGTAATAGACCGTCTGCCATTTCAGGATGTCGACGCTGCCGTCCGTCTTCTTCAGGCTGCCATCGAACTTCTTGCGCGCCAACGCCTGGTCACCGTTGATCTCGATGTCCTCGAGCGTCGTCGTGGTGAAGATCGCCGTGCGCGGGTCTTCGGCGAAGCTCTGTGTCGCGAAATCCTGCGCCTGGCGCAGCCACTCTTCGCGATAGGCGGCCAGCGACGGGAAGGTCAGCCGCCAATTGTCCGGATTGGTTTCGCGGCGGCCGTCGATGCCGATGAAGCTCTCCCCGACGAAATCGTCTGCAACCATCGACCAGTCGGCTGCCAGAAAGGCAGTGATGTCGCGGGAGACCAGCATCTCCCAGATCGAGTGGCGTGCAGCATCGGAAGAGGGGAATGGATTGAGAAAAGGATCCCGCATATTCGCGCCCTGGATTGAAATTCTTTTCATGAATGGCGTTTTTCGCTAGCCAAATTCGGCTTTCTATGGTCACTTGTCAACGATCAAAGAAAATAATTTGCAAGAAGGCTCATGATGACGATCAAGCGCTATGGTGCGGAACAGGTCGGCGCTGGCGGCAAACCTTTGCCCTTCGCGCGCGCTGTCGAGGCGGACGGCTGGCTCTATGTCTCTGGTCAGGTTGCCATGGAAAACGGCGAGATCATCGAGGGCGGGATCATCCCCCAGACCCACAAGACGATCGCCAATGTGATGGCCATCCTGACGGAAGCCGGCTACGGTCCGGAGCATGTGGTTCGTTGCGGCGTCTGGCTCGACGATCCCAGGGATTTCTGGACATTCAACAAGATCTACCAGGAGTATTTCGGTGCTCATCCGCCGGCGCGGGCCTGCGTCCAGTCGTCGATGATGGTCGATTGCAAGGTCGAGATCGACTGCGTCGCCTATAAGCCGAAAGAAGGCTGATCCTGGAGCGGGAGCGGTTTTCTGCCCGCATCCCGCTCTCACTCGTGATCCGAAGCAAGGCATAAGCGGGCGATGGACATCTTCGCGACATTGCAGGAAGAAAAGGGGCGGCTCTCCCAGTCGGAAAACCGCATCGCCGATATTCTCCTGAACGATTTCGAGTTCGCGGTAAACGCCTCCATCATCGAGCTCGCGAGCAAGGCGGACGTTTCGCCGCCGACCGTCACCCGCTTCTGTCGGCGGTTGGGTTGTGACAGCTTCTCCGACTTCAAGGTGCAGCTCGCGCGGACCGCCTATATCGGCATGCGCTACCTGAAGCCCGAGCCGAAGAGCCGGGAGACCGGCGATGTCGCCCAGGACATCATCACCAAGTCGCAGAACGCGCTGTTTCTTCTGCATCGCTCGCTCGATCTCGCCGCGATCGAGCAGGCGGTCGAGCGGATTGCCTCAGCGGAAATGATCTACGCCTTTGGTTCCGGCGGCAATTCGTCGATGATCGCCGGCGAGCTTCAAAACCGGCTCTTTCGTTTCGGCCTGCGCATCACATCGAGCTCGGATCACAGCATGCAGTTGATGATGACGGCGGCGGCCCGGCCGACGGACGTGCTGATCGGCTCCTCCTTTTCCGGCCGCAACGCCGAACTCGTGCGCGCCTTCACGCTTGCGCGCGAACTGAAAGTGCCGACCATCGCGCTGACGCAGAGCGGCAGCCCGGTGGCCACCGCTGCCAGCATCACCGTTCCGGTCGATCTGCCGGAGGGCAACAATATCTACCGCCCCACCTCCACCCGCATCGCCTATCTGGCGCTGCTCGACATCCTCTCCAGTCTCGTCGCTTATCGGGTTCAGCCGCAGGCGACAGCCACACTTCGGCGCATCAAACAGCAGCTGGTGACCCACCGCGACGGTGACGACCGCCAGTTGCTCGGAGACTGACGTGCCGCGAAAGGTCAACGCATGACGCAATCTCTCGCGATCGTCACCGGCGCCGCCGGCGATATCGGCCGTGCTATCGCCCGCAAGCTTGCCGACGACCATGACGTGGTTCTGCTCGTCGACATCGATGCGGAGGCCGCCGAAAAGGCAGCGCGGGCGCTTGGCGACGGCAAGCGCTTCGTCGCAGTCGCCTGTGACGTCACCAATGCCGAAAGCGTGGCGGCGATGGCAGCGAAGGCCGCAGAGAAGGGCGCTGTCCGCACCCTCGTCAACAATGCTGGTGCTGCCCGTGCCGTCAGCCTGCACGACACGACGCCGGAGATCTGGCGCATGGACAATGCGCTGAACCTCGAGGCGGCCTTCCTCACTTTTCGCGCCGTCGAGGACATGCTGAAAGAGACCCACGGCTCGGTCGTCAACATCGCCTCGGTCAACGGCATGAACGTCTTCGGCCATCCGGCCTATAGCGCCGCCAAGGCCGGGCTCCTGCACCTGACCCGGCTGATTGCGGTCGAATACGGCAAGTTCGGCATCCGCTCGAATGCGGTGGCACCCGGCACGGTTCGCACCCAGGCCTGGGAGGCGAGGGCGGCATCGAACCCGGATGTCTTCGAAGAGGCGCGCCGCTGGTATCCGCTGCAGCGCATCGTCAATCCGGATGACGTCGCCAATGCCGTGCATTTTCTCGCAGGCCCGCTCGCGGCCGCCATTTCGGGCGTCTGCCTGCCTGTCGATTGCGGCCTGACCGCCGGACAGGCTGAGTTGGCCCGCACGTTCTCGCAATCAAACCACTACTGACATAGAGCATTCTGGAGGAAGAGCATGCACCCGGTTTCCTACCGTCTCGAGGCGTCCTGGCAGCCGGATGGCGGGCCGTTCGGGCGGTTTACCTTCACGCTGTTCAATTTCTCCGGCGCGCCACTTTCCGGCTTCAGGATCGTCTACACCTCGCTCACCCGGGTGATCGATCCCAAGGCCTGCGACAATGCCGTGTTCCTGCGCCGTAACGCCAATTTTCACGAATTCGCGCCGCCTGCGGGGCTGACGATCGAAAACGGCGGGAGCTGGACCTTCACCGTCAGCGGCCTGCACCGCAACGCGCGCCACTGCACCGACGGTGCCAAGTCCGCCTATCTGACGCTTGCCGATGGTGGTCACGTGCCGGTCGCTGTCTCCGATCTGTTGCTTGAAAATGCCGTCAGTGAACCGCCGCCGGTGCGGCTACCGGACGGCAAGCTCGATCAGCCCTATGCGTTGCAGCCCTGGCCAGCGAAGCTTGAGCTTCGTCCTGGAGACGGTTTTCCAGTGGTGCTCTATCCGGCGGTCGGCTCGACGGGCGAGGATGTCGCTGCCATCGATACGGTTCTGGCGATGTACCATCGGCTGTTCCCTGCGGGCCACGCCCCCTTCAGCCTGGCAGCCTCGAAGCAGGGGCGGGCGATTGTCTTTACCGCCGACGCTGGTCTTAAGGCTGAGGCCTATCGGCTCGACCTCTCTGAGACCGAAATCCGGCTTAGCTTTGGCGGCAGCGCCGGCCGGCAATATGGTTTGACCAGTCTGGCCCAGCTTCTGGATGGGGCACGCAACCATCCGGAAAAGTTCCGCTTTCCGGCGAGCGGCAAAATTTCGGATGCGCCGCGTTACAGCTGGCGCGGTTGCCATCTCGACGTCTCCCGCCAGTTCTACCCGACGGCGGATGTGGCGCGGCTGATTGACATTCTCGCCTGGTTCAAGCTCAACGTTTTCCACTGGCACCTGACCGACGACGAGGCCTGGCGCCTGGAGATCAAGGCCTACCCGCAGCTGACGACGCTTGGCGTCCTGCGCGGGCCGGATGAGCCGCTTCTGCCGCAGCTTGGTAATGGCGCTGAGCCTGTCGGCGGCTTCTACAGCCAAGCGGACGTGAGGGCGATCGTCGCGCAGGCGACGGCGCTGCATGTCGATGTCGTGCCGGAGATCGATATCCCTGGCCATAGCACGGCGACCTTGGTGGCGCTGCCGGATCTGACAGACGGTCAGGAGGCCCCGGAGAGCTACCATTCGGTTCAGGGCTATCCCAATAACGCGCTCAACCCGGCCGTTGCCTTTACCTACGAGTTTCTGGAGAAGGTCCTCGACGAAATGGTCGAGCTTTTCCCGAGCGCCTACATCCATATCGGCGGCGACGAAGTGGCGAACGGTTCTTGGCTCGCTTCGCCGCTGGCCAAGAAGCTGATGGAGCAGGAGGGCATCTCCGGCACCTTCGCGCTGCAGTCCTATTTCCTGAAGCGGGTGAAGCAGATGTTGACGGCGCGTGGCCGCAAGCTCGCCGGCTGGAACGAAGTGGCGCATGGCGGCGGTGTCTCGACCGAAGATACGCTGCTGATGGCCTGGGAGCGGCCGGAGGTCGGCATCGAGCTCGCCCGCGAAGGCTATGACGTGGTGATGACCCCCGGCCAGGCCTATTACCTCGACATGGCGCAGGCCGATGCCTGGCAGGAGCCAGGTGCAAGCTGGGCCGGCACGGCGACACCCGCCCACACCTACGGCTACGAGGCCGAGGGCGAATTCCCGGACGAGCTGAAGGCCCGCCTCAGAGGCGTGCAGGCGTGCATCTGGTCCGAGCATTATCTTTCGCGCGGCTACTTCAACCGGCTCGTCTTCCCGCGGCTTCCGGCGATCGCCGAGGCGGCATGGACACCGAAGTCGGCGAAGGACTGGCTGCGCTTTGCGGCCATCGCGCCGCTCAGCCCGAACCTCTGAGAGGAACGCTCATGCGCATCGCCGTTGGTGGCATCCATACCGAATGCAGCACCTATTCGCCTGTTCTGATGACAGAGGAAGATTTTCGCGTTCTGCGCGGCCAAACGCTGCTGGACGCCGAGTACTTCAGTTTCATGAAGGCCGAGGGTGTCGAGCATCTGCCGCTTTTGCATGCCCGCGCCGTGCCCGGCGGCCCCGTGTCGCGCCCAACCTACGACGCCTTCAAGGCCGAGTTCCTCGAAATGCTGCGTGACGCGCTGCCGATCGACGGGCTTTATCTCGCCATGCATGGCGCCATCAAGGTCGACGGGATGGACGACGCCGAAGGCGACTGGATCTCCGCCGCCCGCGCTGTCGTCGGTCCCAATTGCCCGGTGGCGGCGAGCTACGACCTGCATGGCAATGTCAGCCAGGAGATCATCGACCAGCTCGATATTTTTGCCGCCTACCGCACCGCGCCGCATATCGATACGCCGGAGACCATGACCCGTGCCTGGTCGATGCTGGTATCTGCGCTGAGAGACGGGACGCGCCCGGGCATCGCCTGGGCACCGGTCCCGGTCCTGCTTCCCGGCGAATGCACCTCGACCGAGGACGAGCCGGCAAAGTCGCTCTACGTGCAACTGCCCGAGATCGATAAGCGGCCGGGCGTTCTCGATGCCAACCTGATGGTGGGCTACGTCTGGGCCGACGAGCCGCGGGCGACCGCCTGTGCGGTCGTAACGGCCACCGACAGGGCGGCGGCCAAACGGGCAGCGGAAGAGATTGCCGCGGGCTACTGGTCGGAACGTCGAAACTTCCGCTTCGGTCCGGTCACCGGACCGCTCAACGAAATGCTGGATATCGCCGAGCGGGCGACGACGACGCCGATCATTCTTGCGGACTCCGGCGACAACCCGACCGGCGGCGGCGTTGGTGATCGCGCAGACGTGCTGAAGGCGCTGCTCGCCCGCGGCTGGCGGGGCGCGTTGATCGCCGGCATCACGGACCTGCCGGCGGTCGAAGCCTGCTTTGCCGCTGGGGTCGGCGAAACGTTGATGCTCAAGATCGGCGGCAGCCTCGATCCGGCAAGCCCCCGTGCGGAGATGCTGGCCGAGGTCGTCACGCTGGATGATCCCGGGCCTGCGAAAGAGCGGCAGGCGGTGGTGCGGGTCGGCGCGATCGATGTCGTTATCGCGGCACGGCGCAGGCCCTACCACAACATCGAGGACTTCCGGCGGCTGGGCCTCGACCCTGAGGCGGTGCGGCTGCTCGTCGTCAAATCGGGCTACCTGTCGCCCGAACTGGCGCCGATCGCCAACCCCAACCTGATGGCCCTGACTGAAGGGGTCGTCAATCAGGACATCCAAGGGCTCGCGAGCCTCCGCCGTCAGCGGCCGGCCTACCCCTTCGATCAGGACTTTTCCTTTGAACCCGTCGCCCGCTTTTCGGCGCGTTGGTCGAGCGGCGCCTGAGACATGCTTCGCACATTTCCTACCCGAGTTTCGGGTAGGGGCTTCCCTCAAAGCACCGCGCGTCGTTCGACGCGCATGGGCGCTGAAACGCCTTAGCCTTCCGCATAACACCGTCCTTAAATCGATCACAATTTAAGCGATTGTGCGATATCCTCCACCCGCTTCGCGGACACATTCTAGCATGACCTCCACCATTCTCAGCGCCATGCGCAACCCGGCCATGCGGATCAGCATGCTGGCAATCTTCCTGTTCGGGTTTGCCGGTGCGGCCACCTCGCCCTACCAGTCCGTCGTCGGCATCAACGAGCTGGGGCTCAGCGATGCCGTCTATTCGCTGCTGATCCTGCTTGCCTCGACGGTGAACGTCATCGTCAGTGTTTCGATCGGCATTCTGGCCGATCGCGTCGGCAACTACCGGCTGCTGATGTCGACGGCGATCTTTTTCGGCGTTGTCGGCTACGGCATCGTCTATGTGCTCCCGCATCAGATGAGCTTCGTCGTTAGCGTCTTGTTGCTGTTGCCGATCTACGGCGCGGTCTACACGCTGCTCTTTGCCAATGTGCGCAGCATCGCCCGGCGGATGAGCGGCCATGACGCCGCCTCGCTCACGACGGGCGCCCGCGCGGCCATATCAGTGTCCTGGGTTCTGGTGCCAGGACTGGTCGGCTTTGCACTCGCCGGCGGCGACAGCATGCTGCCGGCCTATCTGCTCGCCTGTCTCGGCTGCCTCGCCAATCTGCTGATCGTCTATTTTAAACTGCCCAACGAAAGCGGGGCCGACGCATCGCTCGGCAAGCGGTTTTCTTACTGGACGTCTTTTCGGGAGATCCTGGCGCCAGGGATTTTCCTGCGCGTCATCGCCGTTGCGATCATCACCTCGTCGCTGCACGTCAACGCCGCCGTGCTGCCCCTGATCATGACTGACGAGATCGGCGGCAGCGTCACCGATATCGGCATCATCGTTGGGATCGTCGCTTTCCTCGAAGTCGTGTTCATCTTCGTCTGGGCGCGCATCCAGCTGAGCCTTGTTCCATTCAAGGCGCTGGCGCTCGGAACCGCGATCTACATCGGCTACATGGTGCTGCTCGGCTTCTCGACGGCGACCTGGCAGATCTACGCGCTCACCTTGATCAGTGCCTTTGGTGCCGCCGCGTTGATCACGATCCCGATCAGCTACCTCCAGGACCTGATTGCCGACCGCCCGGGCCTCGGAAGCTCATTGCTCGCCGTGAACCTCTTCCTGAGCGGCGGCCTTTGCGCCGGGCTTTTTGCGCTCGGCACGCGGATCAGCGACTATTCGGGCACGGCGCTGCTTGGCGGCGCCGCAGGCCTTGCCGGGCTGGTGCTGCTGCTCGCGCTCGACGGCGATAAAACAGGGAAGAAAACATTCCGCCGCTCGTGAATTAGTCCCAGGGCTCATCGACAAAACTGCAGGTGAACTTTGTCTGGTTGTCCTGGAGACATCTCTTCTTTTGATCGGCGAGGATCATGATCCTCGCGAAGAAGCGCGAAAAGTCGGCCTTGCTGGAGGTAAACGTGGCTATCCCCAAAGCGTGCGCCTGGGCCTGCGCCACGCAGGTCGCCAATTCCTGATCGGGGACATCGCTGTTTGCAACGATGACAGCGCGGTCAAATCGCCCTTCCGCGGAATAGTTCACGGCGGAAGCGCAATTTGGTACGCCAGTTGCTGCAGTATCGTTCAGCAGCCGCTCGTAGTAGGGGTCGAAGCCGAAATCTTCAATTTTGCTGACGTCGACCCGGCCATTCTTGACGACATCCTTTCTGAAGATCACGCCGATGGTGTTTCTTCCGAGGCCCGGTTGGGCCTTGGTCTCAATTCCGGCGGCCATGGCGATCATTTGAATTGTCGAGAAGACCACGTCCCTCTTCTTGGTCTCCCCTTGGCTCATTCCGACGCCAATAAATTCCGGGAAGGCGGTAAAGTGCCGTTCTCCGTTGCGAACAGGGCCGAAGAAACTCACGTTTTGAGCGACCGCAGACGAGGCAACAAAGACGCTCGCAAGAAGCCCGGTGGCAAACATAAGATGTCTAATGGTTCTTCTCCCGTACCCGCCCCAGCGCATGAAGCCTTCTCATAAAAAACCAGCGCTCGCGTGAGCGAACAGAGATGTTCTGCAACGCGTCGCCAGCAATGCGATGGCATCTCGATTTTTCTAGCATTGCTATCAACAGCTGCAAGGCGCCGGAGCGAGGAAGACGCAGTCCTGACGCTAGTCTCATCAAAAAGTGATTGGGGCGCCTTTCGGCGCCCCAATCAGTATGTCCGTGAGTATGTCGGTCGAGAGCGGATCAGTTGCCGAGAATGCCCGGCAGGCGCAGGCCCTTTTCCTTGGCGCAATCGAGCGCAATGTCGTAGCCCGCATCGGCATGGCGCATGACGCCGGTTGCCGGGTCGTTCCAGAGCACGCGTTCGAGGCGCTTGGCCGCATCGTCGGTACCATCGGCGCAGATGACGACGCCCGAATGCTGCGAGAAGCCCATGCCGACGCCGCCGCCGTGGTGCAGCGACACCCAGGTGGCGCCCGATGCGGTGTTGAGCAGGGCGTTGAGCAGCGGCCAGTCCGAAACAGCGTCCGAGCCGTCCTTCATCGCTTCGGTCTCGCGGTTCGGCGAGGCGACCGAGCCGGAATCGAGGTGGTCGCGGCCGATGACGACCGGCGCCTTCAGTTCGCCGTTCTTGACCATTTCGTTGAAGGCGAGGCCGAGGCGGTGGCGATCGCCGAGGCCGACCCAGCAGATGCGCGCCGGCAGGCCCTGGAAGGCGATGCGCTCACGTGCCATGTCCAGCCAGTTGTGCAGGTGCTTGTTGTCGGGAAGCAGTTCCTTGACCTTGGCGTCGGTCTTATAGATGTCTTCGGGATCGCCGGACAGGGCCGCCCAGCGGAACGGGCCGACGCCGCGGCAAAAGAGCGGGCGGATATAGGCCGGAACGAAGCCCGGGAAGGCAAAGGCGTTTTCGAGGCCTTCTTCCTTGGCCATCTGGCGGATGTTGTTGCCGTAGTCGAAGGTCGGGATGCCCATGTCCTGAAAGGCGATCATCGCTTCGACGTGGTCGCGCATCGAGGCGCGCGCGGCCTTTTCGACGGCCTTCGGATCGCTGACGCGCTTCTCCTTCCACTGGCCCATGGTCCAGCCCTTCGGCAGGTAACCGTTGACCGGGTCGTGCGCCGAGGTCTGGTCGGTGACCATGTCGGGACGGATGCCGCGGCGGACCATCTCCGGCAGGATTTCGGCGGTGTTGCCGAGCAGGCCGACGGACTTGGCTTCGCCGTTCTTCGTCCAGCGGGCGATCATCTCCATCGCTTCGTCCAGCGTCTCGGCCTTTTCGTCGAGGTAGCGGGTGCGCAGGCGGAAATCGATCGAGTCCGGGTTGCATTCGACGGCCAGGCACGAAGCGCCTGCCATGACGGCGGCGAGCGGCTGGGCGCCACCCATGCCGCCGAGGCCGCCGGTCAGCACCCACTTGCCCTTAAGGTTGTCGCCATAGTGCTGACGGCCGGCTTCAACGAAGGTTTCGTAAGTGCCCTGAACGATGCCTTGCGTGCCGATATAGATCCACGAGCCGGCCGTCATCTGGCCGTACATGGCGAGACCCTTCTTATCCAGCTCGTTGAAGTGATCCCAGGTCGCCCAGTGCGGCACGAGGTTGGAGTTGGCGATGAGAACGCGGGGCGCATCCTTGTGGGTGCGGAACACGCCGACCGGCTTGCCCGACTGCACCATCAAGGTTTCGTCGTCGTTGAGGTCCTTTAGCGTCTCTACGATCTTGTCGAAATCGGCCCACGTGCGGGCGGCACGACCGATGCCGCCGTAGACGACCAGCTCGTGCGGGTTTTCCGCGACGTTCGGGTCCAGATTGTTCATCAGCATGCGAAGCGGCGCTTCGGTCAGCCAGCTCTTGGCATTGAGCGTGGTGCCCTGAGGGGCGCGCACGTCGCGAATATTGTGGCGCGGATTGTTGATGGTCATGCCTCGCTCCCTGTCAGTGTCTTGAGGTCAAATGCGATGGTTTCGATGCGGTTCAGGATCGCACCCAGCGGCTTTCGCAACAGGGCGGATCGTGTGGCGTCGAGCGCGAAAGGCGGCTCTTCAGCGGCGAGATGGGTCGATTGCGCGAGCTCCATCTGGATGGCATGCACGCCGGTTTCCGGGCGGCCATAGTGGCGGGTGGTCCAGCCGCCCTTGAAGCGGCCGTTGAGAATGCTGCTGTAACCTTCCGCAGCGGCAGCGATTGCGGCCGTCGCCTTCTCGATGTCAGGCGCGCAGGTCTTGCCCATGTCGGTGCCGATGTTGAGATCCGGCAGCTTGCCTTCGAACAGGAACGGAATGCGCGAGCGGATCGAGTGGCAGTCATAAAGCACGACCACGCCATGGATCGCCTTGACCCGCTCGATCTCGGCGGCAAGGGCCGCGTGATAGGGCGCATGGAATGACCGGAGCCGTTCGGCGATATCCGCTTCAGTCGGTGCCTCTCCGTCCTTCCAGATCGGCTTGCCGTCGAAGTCCGTTTCCGGGATCAATCCGGTCGTGTTCTGGCCGGGATAGAGGCTGACGCCCTCGGGATCGCGGTTGGCGTCGATCACGTAGCGGTGGAAGGTGGCGCGAACGACGGTCACCTCCGGCAGCAGGCCATCATAAAGTTGATGGATATGCCAGTCGGTATCGGCGAGGATCCGACCGTTATCGTTCAGCCGATCCCAGATCGCAGCCGGCACGTCGGTGCCGGTATGCGGAAAGCCGAGAATGACCGGCGAGTTGCCTTGTCTGACTTCGACGACCGCCATTTCAGGCCTCCAGGCTTGGCAGGATACCGGCGGAGACGGCGGCGTTCAGACGGCCCGAGGCGATGAGGTCGCCGGCGGCCTTGAGGTCGTTGGCCATGTAGCGGTCCTCTTCGATCGTCGGCGAGACGGCGCGAAGGGCGGCAGCGGCCTTCTGTAATTCAGGGCTCGTGGCGAGCGGCGCGCGGAATTCGACGCCTTGGACGGCGGTCAGTGCTTCGATGCCGACGATTGAGAACAGGTTCTCGGTCATCTGCAGCAGGCGGCGCGCGCCGTGGCAGGCCATGGAAACGTGGTCTTCCTGGTTCGCCGACGTCGGCGTCGAGTCGACAGACGCCGGATGCGAGAGCTGCTTGTTCTCCGACATCAGCGCCGCCGAGGTGACTTCCGCGATCATCAGACCAGAGTTCAGGCCCG
This sequence comes from Ensifer adhaerens, assembly GCF_000697965.2. NCBI lineage: Bacteria > Pseudomonadati > Pseudomonadota > Alphaproteobacteria > Hyphomicrobiales > Rhizobiaceae > Ensifer > Ensifer adhaerens. The sequence goes on from NZ_CP015881.1 coordinate 654,170, forward strand.
GCTTCTTGGCGAGGAAGGCCGGCAGGCCGTAGGAGAGAGCCGGGTCTACGAGCAGCGCGATGCGGCGCTGCGAGATCGCGCCGATCTCGCAGACGGCAAGGGCGATCTGGTCGGCGGCAAAGGCAACCGGCTCGGCGTGGAAGTTGCCGCCGGAGACGACCGAGTTGTCTGAAAGAACGAGCGGGTTGTCGGTGACGGCGTTGGCTTCGGTTTCAAGCACGCGGGCGACCGAGCGCAGCAGATCGAGGCAGGCGCCGTCGACCTGCGGCTGGCAGCGGATGCAATAGGGATCCTGCACGCGCTCATCGCCTTCGATGTGGCTTTCGCGGATTGCCGAGCCGGCAAGCAGCGCGCGGAGAGCCGCGGCCGTATCGATCTGGCCGCGATGACCGCGCAACGTATGGATATCCGGATGGAAGGGCGCTGACGAGCCCATGGCCGCATCGGTCGACATGGCGCCGGTGATGAGTGCCGCCTGTGCGGCACGATGGGCGCGGAAGAGACCGGCGAGTGCCAGCGCCGTCGACGTCTGGGTGCCGTTGATCAGCGCAAGGCCTTCCTTGGCGGCCAGCACCACCGGTTTGAGGCCGGCGGCGGACAGCGCTTCGCCGCCGGACATGCGACGGCCTTCGAAATAAGCTTCGCCGTGGCCCATCATGACTGCGGCCATATGGGCGAGCGGGGCGAGGTCGCCGGAGGCGCCGACCGAGCCCTTTTCGGGAATGACAGGGATGACGCCCTTTTCGAGCATGGCTTCGATCAGCCGCACGAGTTCGAGGCGGACGCCGGAGGCGCCGCGACCGAGGGAGACGAGCTTCAGCGACAGGATGAGGCGAACGACGTTCTCGGCGAGCGGCTCGCCGACTCCGCAGCAATGTGACAGGATCAGGTTGCGCTGCAGCGTTGCAACGTCGGCGCTGTCGATCTTGATCGAGGCGAGTTTGCCGAAGCCGGTGTTGATGCCGTAGACCGGCGCGTTACCGGCGACGATCTCGGCAATGCGGGCGGCAGCCTTGTTGATGCCGGCGTCAAAGGACGGATCGAGGCGGGCCGGCTCGCCGGACCAGTAAATGGTTTCGAGATCGCGGAGGGGCACGGAGCCCGGGTGTAGAGTGATGGTCATTGACCGATCCTTTGCCCTCTAAAGATGCGTTCATGAAGCGGATTGAAGCCGATGCGGTAGACGAGCTCGGCCGGATCCTCGATGTTCCAGATTGCCAGATCGGCGGATTTTCCGACTTCGATCGTGCCGGTTTCGGCCAGTAGGCCAAGCGCGCGGGCGGCTTCGCGCGTCGCACCGGCAAGGCATTCGGCAACCGTCAGCCGGAAGAACGTCGCCGACATGTTCATGGTGAGAAGCAGCGAGGTCAGCGGCGAGGTGCCGGGATTGCAGTCGGTGGCGATCGCGATACGCGCGCCGGCATCACGCAAAGCCTGGACCGGCGGCAGGCGCTCTTCGCGCAGCGCATAGAAGGCGCCGGGCAAAAGCACGGCGACCGTACCTGATTTGGCCAGGGCCGCAGCCCCTTCGGCGTCGAGATATTCGAGGTGGTCGGCCGAAAGCGCGCCGTAGGAGGCCGCGAGCTTTGCGCCGCCAAGGTTGGAGAGCTGTTCTGCGTGCAGCTTGACCGGCAGGCCGAGTGCCTTGGCGCGGTCAAAGACGCGGGCGATCTCGGCAGTCGAAAACGCGATGCCCTCGCAGAAACCGTCGACCGCATCGACCAGGCCTTCGGCATGGGCGGCGTCGAGGCCGGGCAGCACGACATCGGTGACGTAGTCATCGTTGCGGCCCTTGTAGTCCACAGGCGTTGCGTGTGCGGCGAGATAGCTCGTCATAACGCGCACCGGCCGCAGCGTTTCGAGTTTGCGGGCGGCACGCAGCATGTTGAGCTCGGCCGTGACGTTCAGTCCGTAGCCGGATTTGATTTCGACGGTCGAGACGCCTTCGGCAAGAAGCGTGTCGAGCCGCGGCAGGGTGCTTTCGACAAGCTGGTCGACGGTCAGCGCATTGGTCGCCTTGACCGAGGAAACGATGCCGCCACCGGCACGCGCAATCTCTTCATAGGTGGCGCCTTCGAGGCGCATCTGGAATTCGCGGGCGCGGTTGCCGCCATGAACGAGATGGGTGTGGCAGTCGATGAGAGCGGGCGTCACTACGCGGCCCTCGTAGTCCGTCGCTTCAAGGCTGCGTGCGAGGTCGGCGGGCAGTCCGCTCTCCGGCCCGGCATAGGCGATACGCCCATCGACGACCGCAACGGCCGCATTCTCGACGAGGCCAAGACCGTCAACGGTTTCGCCAAGCGTCACGAGACGCACATTGCGCCAGATGCCGGATGTCTGCCTGCGGGTCGAGAGTTCGTTCATCAGGTCGCCTCCACTGAATATAATGTATATACATATTAATTCGCTCCACAAGGGGAAATTTATGGAGCCTGCGGAAAAGGAAAGGGTGATCGGCCGAGTGAAACAGAACGGGGGCTTTGAGGAGATGACCGTAGAACTCTGATTTCTCGGGAATTTCTCACCCCGGGTTCGTCATCACCGCAGGCAAAAAGAAAAGGCCCCGAGCCATGAGGTTCGGAACCTTTGTCTGTGTCCTTGGAATGGGGATCGCGACGCGTGCCCGCGAGCCGAAATCCTGCCGGGCCGCGAAAACAGATCACGCTAAACCGCGTGATCCGCCTTAGTGCGCAGCCGTTCAACCACCTCGACGAAGCGATTTCCGGCAATGTCGAGGCGACCGCTGTTGTCGATCACGCTGACATCCGGGCCTGAGGTCACGTCTGGAGCCTGGCGGCTGAGGCGTCGCAAAACTTCCTCTTCACTTTCGCGGCCGCGTTCGGCAAGCCGCTTTGCAAGCACAGGCGTCTCGGCTGTAACAACGACGACGGCGATCTCGCCGAAGGCTTCGCGGAACGCCGGCAGGGCACCACGGCTGCCATTGACGATCGCCGTCATGCCGTCCCTGACATTCCTGAGCACGACGACGGGGATGCCGTATTTCAGCCCATGCGCATCCCAGAAAACGGCGAAGGCGCCGTCCTTCTGCATCTCGACGAACTCGTCTTCCGAGACGCTTTCATGTACCTCACTGCCGGCATCCGACGGACGGGTAATGACGCGGCGGACGAAATGCACGTCGTGACAATCCGCGAAATGCCGGGCGGCAAAGCCCATGACGCTGTCCTTGCCGGCGCCGCTCGGTCCAACAACGACGACAAGCGCGCCGCCCTGGTTGTTCGCGCTCATGCGACACGCCGTCCTTCGCGCCAGACGGAGCGCACGACCGGGATGCCTTCCTTGCGATGGACGCGAGCGATATCGGCGCGAAGGCCGACGCCGATGCGGCCGCGGTCATCGAGACCGACGGTACGCGCCGGCGTCGACGTCACCATGGCGATTGCCTTTGGCAGGTCGACGGCGTCGAGTTCGTCGGAGAGCACGAAGGGGGCGTGGATCAGACTGAAGGGCACATAGTCCGACGACAGCACGTCGAGCACGCCGCGCTCGGCGAGATCGCGGGCGGCGATGTTGCCGGAGTGCGACTTGCCGCGCACGATGTTCGGCGCGCCCATCAGAACGCTGAGGCCCGCGCGGTGCGACGCCTCGGCGGCCTCGAAGCTCGTCGGGAACTCCGCAAGCTTGATGCCGAAGCCGATCGATTCCTCGACGTGGTCGATGGTCGCGTCGTCATGGCTGGCGATCGTGATGCCGCGGGCCGCACAGGCCTCGGCGAGCGCGGTGCGGTGCGGACCGGCATACTTGGCCGACAACGCCTGCTGCCGCTCGACGAAGCGCGCGAATTCTTCGTCCGAGAAGCCGCGCTTGGCTTTATAGTAGAGCGTGTACTGGTCCATCGTCTGGAACTGGCGCTGGCCCGGCGCATGGTCCATCAGCGAGACGAGCTTGACCTGCGGATCGTTCTGGAAGTCCTCGTAGTGTTCGAGCACGTCGGACGTTGAAACTTCGCAGCGCAGGTGGATCAGGTGATCGGCGCGAAGGCGACCCTCTTCCTTGGCCTGGGCCAGCGCGTCGGCCATGCTGCGCATCTCGCCCTTCTGGAAGCCGCCATCCTCGTCGGAGCCGAGACGCAGGCAGTCGAAGACCGTGGTGATGCCGGAGGTGACCACCTGTGCGTCATGGGCCTGGATTGCCGCGATCTTCAGCCAGCGCACGCCCGGGCGCGGCGAGTAGTGGGCTTCGAGGTGGTCGGTGTGCAGCTCGATGAGGCCGGGGATCAGATAGTCGCCTTCAAAGTCCTCGCCGCTGGCAACCGTGCCCTCGGAAATGTCGGCAATCTTGCCGTCGCGGATCAGCACCGAACCGTCGAGGATACTATCCTCGAGGACGATGCGGGCGTTGGTCAAAACCTGTTCTTTGCTCATCTCATGCGATCTTTCGTTGGGTGTCGCTGCCGAGCGGCAGCAGGGAGCGGACAGTAAAGGGTGCGCCGCGCTCCGGTTCGACGAAGAGCGCGACTGACGTGACGTGAAGTGGCTTGCCGATATGCTCGGCAAAGGTGGTTTCGAGCGCGGTACGCATCACGCCGCTGGTTTCCGTGGGCACCGGGCCAGTCAAGGTCAGGTGGAACTGGAACTCTTCGAAAACATAGGGATAGCCCCATTCTTTGAGGTAGCGCCTCTGGCGCTCAGGCAGGCTGTTTGGCTTGCGGCGGGCAAAGTCGGCGTCCGACAGCGGCGCGCGGAACGGGTCGAAGCGGTGAACGGCGTCTTCGGCCAAATCCAGCAGGTCGACGCAAGGCGCGGACGGCACGAGTCCGAAGAACGGGCCCAACTGGTGCAGCACGATTTCGGGGATCTCGAACGGGTCGAGGTCGGCGGCAAAGCACTCGAAAATACTTAGGAGCTCGTCTTCGTCCCGGCCTTCGGCAAGCTCGAAGGGAGCCTTCAGCGTACCGTGGAAACCGTAGCGCCGCGGGTCAGCCGTCAATGTGCGTTGCGTCTCTTCGTCAATCCCGGCGATCGTCGGAAGCGTGAGGTCCTCACCGGTAAAGGCGTCGCGCCCCAGCCAACGGGACGCGACCTGCGACAGCCGGTCGTCCGCCGGCGGCGCGAAATAGATGGCATAACGCACGGTCTTCACTTTCTTGTAGCGACCGGCCCGCCAGGGCGGCGGGTCGATTGTTTGCGGGATGCGATGCGCAGCTAGCCGATTTCCATGACAACATCATGATGGCGGACACGCAAATGCTTGGCTGTCGTCAATGTGCCTTGCTGCCCATCAGGCGCGAACGGCACGCGTTCGAGATGCTGTCGAAAATAAAGACAACCAGCAAGATCAGAAGCACCATATAGGCGACATTTTCCCAATCGGAATTGGTACGCATCGCTTCCCAGAGTTTGAGGCCGATACCGCCGGCGCCGACGGCGCCGATGATCGTCGCCGAGCGAGTGTTCGATTCCCAGAAGTAGAGCGCCTGGCTGGCAAAAACCGGCAGCACCTGCGGAAGCACGCCGAAGCGCTGCACGGCAAGCGGCGTCGCTCCGACCGACTTCACGCCCTCGCGCTGCTTGTCATCGATGTTTTCCAGCGCCTCGGAATAGAGTTTGCCGAGCGTACCGGTGTCGGTGAAGAAGATCGCGGAGATGCCGGCAAGCGGTCCGGGGCCGAAGGCGCGGGTGAAGAACAGTGCCCAGATGAACATGTCCACCGACCGCAGGAAGTCGAAGAAGCGCTTGACCACCTGGTTGGTCAGGAAGCTCGGCGTGATGTTTCTGGCGGCAAGGAAGCAGAGCGGGAAGGCGATCAGCGACGCAAAGAGCGTGCCGACGAAAGCCATGACAACCGTCTGCAACAGCTTCGTCCAGACGTCCAGATGCTGCCATTCGGCGTTATAGAGGATGTTGTTCCAGGCGAGCGAAAGGTTCGAACGCGTCGGGTCGATCTGTTCGCCGGATGTGATGAGCGCGACGACCTCGCCATAGCTTTTGCCGAAGAAGGGCGAGTTGGTGTCGAACAGGAAGTTCGCCCAACCGAAGAAGCGGTTGCGGACGGAAACCTCGTCGCCTTCCACTTCGGCCCACCCGGTGGCGCCAAAGGCAAGCACGATCTTTTCGCCTGGCCGCTTCTGTGTCGCCCAGGCGGGCAGTTGGCCCTGCGGCCTCACCGTGTCGGCGCCGTCGACGGTCATCACAAACGTGTCGCCGCCGTGGGTAGCCTTCACCAGACCATCGGCGATCTCGATCCTGGTCGAGCGGTCGTAGGTTACGACGACGCGCGTCAGCACGTCTTCCGTCCGGGTTTCGACACGGTTCTGCGTTTCGGCAGCGGCTGTGCCACCGAGCGCGGAGCCGGGCGCCATGAAGCTGAACGACGAGCTTGCCTTCGGCTTGACCGCCTGCGCGGTGGAGGCCGGTATCGCGACCTGGCGCGTCACCGTCTGCCTGTCGAGCTCCACCCAATCCGGATTGGGATTGGGCCCGAGCGGCGAATTGCGCTGATAGTTGAGACGCATCGTCCGGTCGGGGGCGACGTGGATTTCCGGGCGTACCTCATAGGAAACCCAGTCGGCGAGGTAGGTGCCAGCGATGCCCCAGTTGGCATTGCCGAGCACGTGGCCGATCGAGAAGAACCACCAGCTGAAGATGAGGTAGGCGACGACGCCGCCGGCGATGGCTGCGGTGCGCACGCGGCTGGAGGTCGAGGATTTGAGGAGGTCGGGATGGCGGCTCGCGATCGCGTCCATTTCCATCGGGTTCAATCGTGTGGTCGTGGTCATGGTACGCACCTACTGGGCAAGCTGGAAGGCCTGCTCGCCAACGAGGCGGCGGCGAAGCCAGGCGGAAAACTGGTCGACGGCAAAAATGGTCGCAAACAGCAGGAGGACGATTGCAAGGGTCTTGGCTTGGTGTCCCTGGCCGATCGAAAGGCGCAGCAATTCGCCGATGCCGCCGCCACCGACGGCGCCGATGATCGTCGAGGCGCGCACGTTGATCTCGAGGCGCAGCAGGAAATAGCTGGTGAAATTGGGCAGCACCTGCGGCACCATGCCAAACCAGACGCGCTCGATCCAGTTGCCGCCGGCAGCCCGCAGGCCCTCGTCCGGCTTCATGTCGGCGTTTTCGACCACTTCATAAAAGAGCTTGCCGAGCGCGCCGATCGTGTGGATCGAGACAGCGGCGATCGCCGGAATGGGGCCGAGCGAGAGGATCGCGAGGAAGAAGCCGGCTATCACCACCTCCGGAAAGGCCCGGAGAACTTCCATGATGCGGCGAACGATGCCGCGGATCCACGGATTGGGCATCAGGTTGCGCGCGGCAAGGAAGCAGAGCACGAAGCCGAAGGCCGTACCGATCACCGTCGAAAAGATCGCGATGTTCACGGTCTCCAGCATCTTGTGCACGTATTCGGGGATGTAGATGCTTTCGGTCAGGTACAGCCGGCCCTCGGGGTAGTTGTACTTGAAGCTGCCATCGTCATAGGGCGAGGGCAGGTCGAACATGGCGCGGAAAATTTCTAGCCCGTCGCGCGGCGCGAGATCGCCGACGAAATCGAAGAAATGCGGCAAACGGTCGAAGAACTTGCCGGCATTGGAATCGTTGGCGAACCAGAGCGAGCCCGATAGCGCCAGGAGGAGAACGCCGGAGCCAAGCCAGGAATAGAGCCGGCGGCGGGAACTGAGTTCCTGCCAGTGACGCTCGATGACGGCGCCGTTGTCGCTCAGATGTCGCGGGAGCAGGGAAGTTGCCATGACCGTTCCGGCTTTCGCCGGCCTCTTGAGCATTTCCAGGTAAAGTGCGAAGCGGTTTTCCGCCCCGGAAATGCGTGAAAACAATGCGGCGAAGGATGCGAAAGCACCCCTTCAAACAGTGAAACGCTGGCCGTTTGGGCGGCCAGCGTTCCCGAGTGGTGCGGGTCTATCAGCCGCCGATCGTCGCCTTGCGGGCGTCGATGATCGGCTTGTAGAAGTCGGCGTTGACTTCAGTGTAGCCGGTGAAGTCGCCGCCCTGGATGGCCGAGAAGCAGGCCGCGTCGGTCTTCGGCAGGTCCAGCATGAACTGCTTGAACTTCGCCTTCATGTCGTCGTTCATCGTGTTGCGCACGACGATCGGGCCGTTCGGGATCAGCGGCGACTTCCAGAGCTCGACCAGGTCGTTCATGTCGAGGATGCCCTTGTCGACCATCTTCTTCAGGTTGCCCGAGGTGTAGCCGTCCTTGAATTCGCCGACGCCCGAGCCGAAGGTCGTGCCGGCATCGAAGGTGCCCTTGACGACTTCGAGAACGAGGTTTTCGTGACCGCCGCCGAAGCCGGTTTCACCGAAGAATTCCTTGACCGGGGCGCCGATCGCTTCCGGGAGCGTGACGAGCGGGACGAGGTAGCCCGAGGTCGAGTCCGGGTCGGCAAAGCCGAGCTTCTTGCCCTTCAGGTCTTCGATCTTGGTGATGCCGGAATCCTTGCGGGCAACCATGATCGAGTGGTAGCCGGTCGAACCGTCGGTCTGAACGGTCGTCAGGATCGGCTCGACGGCGTCAGCCTTGGCGAGGTAGATCTTGGCGTAGCCGGAAGCGCCGAGTTCGGCGTAGTCGAGCGTGCCGCCGAGCAGGCCCTGGATGACGCCGTCATAGTCGGCGGCCGGGAACAGCGAGACCTTCTCGACGCCAATGGCGGCCGGCAGCTTGTCGACCAGGCACTGGAAGTTGCGCAGGCGGTCGGCTTCGTTTTCGCCGCCGAGGATGCCGATGCGGAATTCCTTCAGGTCTTCAGCCTGGGCGTGGCCGACGAGGGCGAGGAGCGCTACGGCGCCCAGAAGAGCTTTCTTCAGCATAAGGTTCTCCCGTGTCCGGCTTGGCCGGATCCTATTGGGTTTCAAAGAGGTGCCCTTGACGCGGGCTTTCGATCATGGCGGGCGTCAGATGCCGGCCAGTGCCAGCGGCTTGAGGCCGGCCGATGCCGTTTCTTCCTGCGGTACTGCCGCCGGAATGTTGATGCTGGTGGAGGTCATCGATTCCTCGATGCCTGTGTCGGCGCCGTAGATCTCGGCAACCGCTGCCGCGGTCAGATCCTTGGGTTGGCCGTCGAAGACGACGCGGCCATGCGCCATGCCGATGATGCGTTCGCAATAGTTGCGGGCGGTATCGAGCGTGTGGAGGTTGGTGATCACCGTGATGCCATCGCGCTCGTTGATATCGCGCAGCGCATCCATGACGATCTTGGCGTTCAGCGGGTCGAGCGAGGCGATCGGCTCGTCGGCAAGCAGAACCTTCGGCTGCTGCATCAGCGCGCGGGCGATCGCGACGCGCTGTTGCTGGCCACCGGAAAGCGTGCCGGCCGGCTGGAGCGCGGTCTGCTCGATGCCGAGGCGCTCAAGTGCGCCGATCGCCATGATGCGTTCTTCGCGGGTAAACATGTTGAGGATGCTCAAGACGGTCGAGCGGTGGTTGAGACGCCCGAGAAGCACGTTGGTGAGCACGTCGAGGCGCGGCACCAGGTTGAACTGCTGGAAGATCATCGCGCAGTCGCGCTGCCAGGTGCGAAGGGCAGCACCGCGCAGCGACGAAACTTCCGTGCCATCGAAGACGATCGAGCCGGACGACAGATCGACGAGGCGGTTGATCATACGCAGAAGCGTCGACTTGCCGGCGCCCGAGCGGCCGATCACGCCGACCATCTGCCCTTGCGGTATGTCGAAGGTAACCGAACTCACGGCTGTCTTCTTGCCGAACTGGCGGGTTACATTCTTCAACTGAAACATGTCTAGCAGGTCCTCTTCCGGGGAGACCGGTCATCGGTATGACCCTGCCATATCGGCGCTTCATGAAGCCGGAATGTCAGTTTGTTGTAAGTTCTGTTACAGTTCACAGCCCCGCATGTTTGGTTAACAAAATTTGAATGGCTGCGCGCAGGCGCCTGCGCTCCCCGTCAACTTCAAGGGGCGCGCATCAACATCGAGCGGATATCTGTGGTCGGAGCCGCCGTCGCGGCGCAGGACCGGCGCAGTTGCTAGCTCTGTGGACCGGGGTCCAGCGTCGCGCCGGGAATATAGAGCGCAATCGGCCGGATCTCGTAGATCGCGGTCGGATTGGAGCGGCGCAATTCGCGCGCGGCGTCAACTGCCGCGTCGATGGCCGGGAAGTCGACGACGTAGAGGCCGAGCAATTGCTCCTTGGTTTCGGCGAAGGGGCCATCGGTGACAATGCCTTCGCCCTTGCCCCTCAGCGTCACAGCACCTTCGGTAGGCCCGAGCCGTGCGGCCGGGCCAAAGGCCTTCTGCTGGACGAACCGGTCATGAACTTCAAGCAGGTCGGACATCAGCGCTGCGTCCTCCTCCTCGGTCCAGGATTCGACGACGCCTGCTGTATGGTAGGCCAAGATTGCGTAATACATGAACCGTCCTCCCGCGCGTATTCGTGTCAGGTTTTGCCGGCCGCATCAACGCCTCGTCGTGCGGACGGCGTCACCGAGCGTGCCACCGGAGTGGGGCGCGTGTTCAGCGGATCAGCCCCAGGCCGCCGCAGCCCAGCGACAGGCCTGCCTGGCAATCCGAGAACGGCGCTTGATCTCGCCGCGGGCTGCTGCGTCGCGGGCCCTCCAGACGGGGCCGCGCGCGAGCGAGCGGGCAACTTCGCGCCCGGGTAGATATCTTCGGCTGAGCGCGCGAAGGCCTTCATCGATCGCGGCATTGCCGAAGACCTCGTCACAGTCGTATTTCGACCCCGGCGCGGCCCGCAGTATCGTGCTGGGCGTGGCCTTCCTCGCCTGCGGCCAACTCTGCTCGGGCTAGCGTTCCAATCGAGCCGGGCTGAACTTTACGGCATCGAGGCCGATCGCTTCGAAGGCCTCGGGCGCTGGTGCACCGACGAGGAGGCTTGCGGCGAATGCGCCGAGCGCCGGTGAGGTGAGGATGCCGTAGCCGCCCTGGCCGGCGAGCCAGAAGAAATCCGGTCGCTCGCGGGCAAAGCCGATCACTGGAAGCTTGTCCGGCGAGAAGCTGCGCATGCCGGCCCAACTCTTGAAGATACGGCGCACCGGCACGGTCGTTGCCTCCTCGACGTAGTGCGCAGCCCAGGCGACGTCGATCTCCTCCGGCTGGACGTCGGTCGGATCGCACGGCGTTGCGTCGGCGGGCGAGGAAAGCAGCCGCCCGCCTTCGGGCTTCATGTAGAAGTCTTCATCGATCTCGTTGATTTCGGGCAGCGTCAGCGCGTCGATGCCTTCGGGCAGGTCGACGGTGATTGCGGTGCGGCGATGCGGCACGATGCCGATGGGGGCGACGCCGAACGATTGTGCGACGGGATCGGCCCAGCCGCCGGCAGCATTGACGATCGTCTTTGCACTGACTTCGCCGGCACTCGTCGCCAGCACCCAGCGGTCGCCGTTCCGGCGCGGCGCCAGCACGTCCGAGCGCTCGATAATTACCGCGCCATGGCGACGCGCGCCCCGGACGTAACCCTGCAGCAGGTTCTCGACTTCGATGTCCCAGAATTGCGGATCGTAATAGGCCGCAGCCACATAGTCGCGGCGCAGGATCGGCACACGCGCGATCGCCTCGTCGACGGTCAGCCGTTCAATTTCGGCGTTGGCACGGCTCTCCGCGGCAAACACCTCTTCGAACCGGGCAACTTTCTCGGCATTGGCGATCATGACGCCACCGCGCTGCTTGAGCAGCGCCACTTCGGAGAAGCCCTCAGGTGGATTATCGAAAAAGCCCTTGGATATCGCCGCCAGCGCACAGACCTCCGGCGCGTTATAGCGCAGCACGAACTCTGCCGCCGAGCGGCCGGTGCTGTGATAGCCGAGCCCTTCTTCCCGCTCGATCACCACGACGGAGCGATGCGGTGCCAGGAAATAGGCAAGCGACAGGCCGGCGATTCCACCGCCAATGATCGCCACGTCGTAGTCTTGCATGTCCGCCTCCGTTAGTTGTCGGCCGGACCATAGGCAAGGCGTCATCTGTGTTCAAATTTATAACTGGAAAGGTGGCTATCAATCCTGATGATGGTCGGCCCGATCGTCGAGGCAGTGGTCCAGCGGCTCCGTATCGGCCACATGGGCAAGAAATGCGGCCTCTGCCGGATTGAGGATCGCATTCGGATTGGAGATGCGGAAGACATCGGTGCTGGGCAGATCGCTATAGGGCGGCAGCTGCCACAGTTGGCCCGCCGCGACGGCTGGCGATGCCAAGTGATCCGGCAGCATGCCGATGCCGACATTGGAGGCGATCAGCCGCATCACCTCCTCGACATTGCAGGAGACGGCGCGGACCTGCTGGCCAAAAGACCCGATCGCGCGCACGGCGGTTACCGAGTTCATGTGCTGGCCGCCCAAAACGTCGGCGATGAAAGCGATATAGGGATTGCCCCTGAGGTCGTTGAAGTCGACACCTTCGACCCCGAAAAGCGGATGGCTTCTGCCGCAATAGAGCGCATAGCGCTCGCGCACGTGAAACCGCCTGTTCAGCCAGTCGGAAATGTTGCCGTCGCATAGGCCCATGGTCGCAACATTGCGCTCGACGGCGCTCAACACATCCACGGTAGTTGCGACCGTGACCGACAGCGTGACCTTGGGGTGCAGGCGAAAGAAGCTTTCGAGCTTGCGGTCCCAGGCGGGATTATGCGCGTGGCTGACCGAGTGGATGTTGAGATGGCCGGTGATCTCCTCGCCGGCGGTTTCAAGAACATTCGGCAGGCGGATGACGGCTGCGAAGATATCGCGGCACTGCGCATGCAGGCGCGCACCGGCGTCGGTCAGGTTGAAACGCCCGGGACGCCGGTCGATGAGTTTCTGGCCGACGGTTTGCTCCAACCGCTTCAACGCCATGCTGACGGCCGGCTGTTGCAGGAGCAACCGGTTGGCGGCGGCCGTGATGCTGCCTTCCTCGACGAGCACGACGAAGGTGCGCAGCAGATTCCAGTCGAGATTGTGGGCAAAGCGTTCGAGGCGGTCATTGGCCATGGTCGTGGCTTGCTTCTGATCTCTGGCGTTGAACTGGCCCTTTGTTCTGCAAGGAGGGAAGCGGAGCGAAGGACGTCCGTTCTTGTCGTCATATTCCAGCGAATTTGCAACATGGGCTGCTCGATGGCGAGGGAGGGGCCATTCCCCGGACGCATGAGGCGGTGCCTCAATTTCGTTTGAAACGGCATGCACCCCTTGCGATAACGTGAGCCGAATAATCCGATGGGAGAGAAACATGGCCGGCAAGACGCAATTTCAATGGGATGATCCGTTCCTCCTCGACGATCAGTTGACCGAGGACGAGCGTATGATCCGCGACACCGCGCGGGCCTATGCGCAGGACCGGCTGCAGCCGCGCGTCATCGACGCCTACCGCGAAGAATCGACCGATCCGGAGATCTTCCGCGAGATGGGCGAGCTCGGTCTGCTCGGCGTCACCGTTTCCGAAACCTATGGCGGCGTCGGCGCTTCCTACGTTGCCTACGGCCTCGTTGCCCGCGAAGTCGAGCGCGTCGATTCGGGCTACCGCTCGATGATGAGCGTGCAGTCGTCGCTGGTGATCTATCCGATCTATGCCTATGGTTCTGAGGAGCAGAAGCAGAAGTACCTGCCGAAGCTCATCAGCGGCGAGTGGATCGGCTGCTTCGGCCTGACCGAGCCGGACGCCGGTTCTGACCCGGCCGGCATGAAGACGCGCGCCATCAAGACCGAGAGCGGCTACCGCCTCGTCGGCTCGAAGATGTGGATCTCTAACGCACCGATCGCCGATGTCTTCGTTGTCTGGGCAAAGTCGGAAGCGCATGGAGGCGCCATCCGCGGTTTCGTGCTCGAAAAGGGCATGAAGGGTCTGTCCGCCCCGAAGATCGCCGGCAAGCTGTCGCTGCGGGCGTCGATCACCGGCGAAATCGTCATGGACAATGTCGAGGTCGGCGAAGAAGCGCTGCTGCCGAACGTCGAGGGTCTCAAGGGCCCGTTCGGCTGCCTCAACCGTGCCCGCTACGGTATCTCCTGGGGTGCGCTCGGCGCTGCCGAGTTCTGCTGGCATGCGGCGCGTCAGTACGGTCTCGATCGCAAGCAGTTCAACCGGCCGCTGGCGCAGACGCAGCTCTTCCAGAAGAAGCTTGCCGATATGCAGACGGAGATCACGCTCGGCCTGCAGGGGTCGCTGCGCGTCGGCCGCCTGATGGACGAAGGCCGCATGGCCCCGGAAATGATCTCGATCGTCAAGCGCAACAATTGCGGCAAGGCGCTCGACATCGCCCGCATGGCCCGCGACATGCACGGCGGCAACGGCATCTCGGAGGAATACCAGGTCATGCGCCACATGGTGAACCTCGAGACCGTCAACACCTACGAGGGCACGCATGACGTCCATGCGCTGATCCTCGGTCGCGCCCAGACCGGCCTTCAGGCCTTCTTCTGAGCGGTGCCGTCATGGAAACGCCGCTGAAGGGCATTCGTGTCCTGGAATTGGCCCGCATTCTGGCGGGCCCATGGATCGGCCAGACGCTGGCCGATCTCGGTGCCGACGTCATCAAGGTGGAAAGCCCGGCCGGCGACGACACCCGCACCTGGGGCCCGCCCTTCGTTGCGGACGAGGAAGGCGAGAAGCTCGATGCCGCCTATTTCCACGCCTGCAACCGCGGCAAGCGCTCGGTGGTGCTCGACTTCACGACCGAGGAGGGGCAGGAGGCCGTGCGCCGCCTTGCCGCCCAGTCGGACGTGCTGCTTGAGAACTTCAAGGTTGGCGGGCTTACGAAATACGGGCTCGACTACGAGAGTCTGAAGAAGATCAATCCGCGGCTGATCTACTGCTCGGTCACTGGCTTTGGCCAGGATGGTCCCTATGCGCACCGCGCCGGCTACGACTACATCGTCCAGGGCATGAGCGGCATCATGGACCTGACCGGTGAGCCCGATCGCGAGCCACAGAAAATCGGCGTCGCCTTCGCCGATATCTTCACCGGTCTTTACGGCGTGATTGCCGTGCAGGCAGCACTTGCCCAGCGCGAGCGCACCGGCGAGGGGCAGCAGATCGACATGGCGCTGCTCGACTGCATGACGGGCGTGCTTGCCAACCAGGCGCTCAACTTCCTCGTCTCGGGCAAGGCGCCGCGCCGGCTCGGCAATGCGCACCCGAACATCGCGCCCTATCAGGTCTTCCCGACCTCGGACGGTCACCTGATCGTCGCTGTTGGTAACGACCGGCAGTTCGTGAAGTTCTGCACCCTGCTCGGGCGTTCGGATCTTGCGACCGACGAGCGTTATCTGACCAACGCGCTTCGCGTGCAGAACCGGGACACGTTGACGCCGGAACTCGCCGCCGAAACCGCGAAGATCGAGCGCGACACGCTGTTGAAGTTGCTGGAAGATGCAGGCGTGCCCGGCGGACCGATCAACACCGTTGCCGACGTCTTTGCCGATCCGCAGATCGAGCATCGGCAAATGCGTGTGGATACGCCGCATTCGGGGGCCGCTGCCGGTACGTCGCCCGGGGTCCGGACGCCGATCCGGTTTTCGGCCGCCGAGCTTGCGCTCGAGCGTGGCGTGCCGCGACTTGGAGAGCATACGGCCGAGGTGTTGGCCGAAATCGGGATGGACGCGTCGAAGAGCGATTAACGCGACGTGAGACGCTGAGTGTCTCGTTTAGGCGTGACCTGAAGAAAATAGCGAAAGCCCTGGAAATCGGAGAGATTTCCAGGGCTTCTTTGTTAAGCCTTGAGGGCGCGATCAAAGACGCGCGACAGCCGTTCGGCGAAGCCGCGCGGGTCCTGCGGCTTGTCGCCATCGAGCACGCGCGCCTGGTCGAGCAGGAGTTGGACGGCGTCCGTGCGGAACGCCGTATCGCCGGCGGGGCTCGCGGCCATGGCGGTGATCAGAGCGTGGCTCGGGTTGATCTCAAGGATCGGCTTGGGGGCGTCGTCGAGACGGCCAGCACCTTGCAGCATCTTTTCGAGCTGGCGGTCGGGGCCGTGTTCGGGTGCCACCAGGCAAACGGCGCTTTCCGTCAGGCGGTCGGAGGTGCGCACGTCCGAGACGGACGCACCGAGCGTCTCCTTGGCGAACGCGACGAAGTCGATGACCAGCTGGCTGGCCTGCGGCGCTTCTTCCTTGGCCCCCTCGGCCTTGGCGATGGCGCTGAGATCGGCCGCACCCTGCGTGATCGACTTCCACGGTTTTCCGTCGAAATCGGGCGCGGATGTGACCCAGAAGCTATCGACCGGATCGGTCAACAGCAACACCTCGATCCCGCGGGCGCGAAAACCTTCGAGCTGTGGTGAGGCCTTGAGCTGGGCAAGGTTGTCACCGGTCAAGTAATAGATCGCCGACTGGCCGTCCTTCATGTCCTTGACGTAATCGGTAAGGCTGCGCTGGCTCGCATCCGAAGTAGTGGTGCGGAAGCGCGACAGCGCCACCAGCTGCTCGCGGCGCTCGTAATCCTCATAGATGCCTTCCTTCAGCACGCTGCCGAAGTTTTCCCAGAGCTTGTCGAAGGTCTCTGTCTCGTTTTCCGCAAGCTTCTCGATCGCCGTCAGCACGCGATTGGTGACGCCCTTGCGGATGCTGGCGAGCAGCGGGCTTTCCTGGATCATCTCGCGCGAAACGTTGAGCGGCAGGTCCGACGTGTCGACGAGGCCGCGCACGAAACGCAGGTAACGCGGCAGCAATTCCGCTTCGTCGGTGATGAAGACGCGCTTGACGTAGAGCTTCATCCGGCCCTTGCGGTCCGGGTCGAACAGATCGAATGGCTTGGAGCCGGGCACGAAGGCAAGGGCCGTATATTCATGGCGGCCTTCGGCGCGGAAATGCACGGTCAGCGCTGGGTCGTCATATTGGCCGGCGACGCCGCGGTAGAAATCGGCGTAGTCTTCCTTGCTGATCTCGCTCTTCTGCTTGGTCCAGAGCGCGGTGCCGTCCCCAACCTGGACAGGCTCGGCATCGGGCTTTTCGAGAATCGAGATAGGCACCGGCACGTGGCCGGATTGGTCCTTGACGATGCGCTCGACGGTCCAGCGCGACGTGTAGGTCTTGGTGTCTTCCATCAGGTGCAGCGTGATGCGTGTGCCGCGCGCCGGGGCGTCCGCAAGTTCGGCTGCGGAAACGGTGTAGCTGCCCTTGCCGTCGGACGACCACAGGAAGGCGTGCTCCGAGCCGGCGCGGCGCGAGACCACATCGACCTTGTCGGCGACCATGAAGGCGGAATAGAAGCCGACGCCGAACTGGCCGATGAGCTGCGCGCCCTCCTTGCCCTGGGCGGCTTCAATGCGCTCCATGAAGGCGCGTGTGCCCGAGCGGGCGATGGTGCCGAGCGCTTCGACAAGCTCGTCGCGACCCATGCCGATGCCGTTGTCCTCGACGATGAGCCGGTTGTTTTCCTCGTCCAGCGTCAGGGTGATGCGCGGGGTCGGGTCGCCCGCCAGAAGCTCCGGCGAGACGATCGCCTCATAACGCAGCTTCTCGCAGGCATCCGCCGCGTTCGAAATCAGTTCGCGGAGGAAGACGTTCTTGTCGGAATAGACCGAATGCACCATCAAATGGAGCAGTCGCGCCACATCGGCTTCGAAGACATGTTTCTCTACGGACATTTCGGTTTCGCTCATTGCCTGGCAACTCCTTTGGGTTTCGCCCCAATTGGCAAGCTGTGTCCTGAATTTCAAGGCCCGACTTGCGCACTCCCCATTTCTGGACAATGCTGCACCGCGAAAGATCACTCAACACCAGCGAAACGATGCTTCTTCAACGGGGTCGAAGGCGAGGAATTCGCAAGGGCGACAAGTCGCCGTAACACTCCGCTGTTATGTTCCTGCGACCCGGACAGATGGTCCTGGGTCATCATGCCGAGTTCATATCGCGCTCTGCCGCCAGTCGATTTGACTAAGGTCAATGCGCGACGAATTGCGTTGCTCTATTGGCCTTGGCGACGGGGCTGACCTTCAATCGCACCGAGGAGTGGACATCATGCCCAAGCATTCCACGAGCCCGACAATCCCGACTTTCGCAGATGCCTATTCCTTTTCGCTCGATGCCTGGCAACGTTCGATCCTTTTTCTCGATGTCATGCGTCAGCGCGGCGCGCAATACGAGGAACATCGCACGCAGACCGCGCCGAACGTGCTGGAGTTCGAGGCCCAGCTTGTTACCGATGGGCGCACGCTCGCCCGGCCGGTGAACTATGCGCTGGTCAGCATCGTTCCGCCCGAGGGCGTCACGGTCGATCCGACCAAGCGTCCCTTCGTCGTCGTCGACCCCCGGGCCGGCCACGGCCCCGGCATTGGCGGCTTCAAGGCCGACAGTGAAATCGGTGTCGCGCTGAAAGCGGGCCATCCCTGCTACTTCATCGGCTTCTTGCCGGATCCGGTTCCTGGACAGACGATCGAGGACATCGCACTGGCCGAAGCCGGCTTTCTCGAAACCGTCATCGCCCGCCATCCGCAAGCGGACGGAAAGCCCTGTGTGATCGGAAACTGCCAGGCGGGTTGGGCGGTCACGATCGTCGCCGCGCTGCGTCCCGAACTCTTCGGCCCGATCATCATTGCCGGCGCGCCGCTGTCCTATTGGGCAGGCGTGCACGGGCAGAACCCGATGCGCTATTCCGGCGGGCTTCTCGGTGGCAGCTGGCTGACGGCGCTGACCGGCGACCTCGGCGGCGGCATATTCGACGGTGCCTGGCTGGTACAGAATTTCGAGAACCAGAATCCGGCCAACACCCTCTGGACCAAGCAATACAATCTCTATTCGAAGATCGACACGGAAGCCGCGCGCTACCTCGGGTTCGAACGCTGGTGGGGTGGCCACGTCACGCTCAATGCCGAGGAGATGCAGTTCATCGTCGACGAACTCTTCGTGGGCAACAAGCTTGCCGCGGGCGAAATCCGAACATCGGACGGCACGGCGATCGACCTTCGCAACATCCGCTCGCCGATCGTGGTCTTCTGCTCCAAGGGCGATAACATCACCCCGCCGCAGCAGGCGCTCGACTGGATCCTCGACCTCTATGACAGCGTCGACGAAATCCGGGCCTACGGCCAGACGATCGTCTACACCGTCCACGAGACCGTGGGACATCTCGGCATTTTCGTCTCCGCCGGCGTCGCGCGGAAGGAACATGACGAATTCGCCTCCAATATCGAGTTGATCGACGTGCTGCCGCCTGGGCTTTACGAGGCGGTGCTGACGCCGGCGAGCGAGGCGGCCGAGGGCAGGGCGCTCGTCTCCGGAGAATGGCTGATGCGCTGCGAGCCGCGCACCCTCGAGGACATCCGCGCTCTTGGCGGCAACGACATCGAGGATGACAGGCGTTTTGCCACCGCGGCGAAGCTTTCGGAGATCAATCTGGCACTCTATCGCACCTATCTGCAGCCAATGGTCAAGGCAGCGGCAACGCCGCCCGTGGCGGAGGCGATGCGCAACATGCACCCGCTGCGTCTGCAATACGCGCTTTTCGGGCCCGACAACCCCTTCATGGCCTGGACGTCGGCGCTGGCGGACTATGTCCGTGAAAACCGCGAACCTGCTGCCGCCGGCAACCCGTTCATCGCCTGGCAGGAGGCGCTGTCGCAGCAGATCGTGGACGGGTTAGAGACCTGGCGACGGACGGCTGAATATCTTTCGGAGCAAAGCTTCCACGCCATCTACGGCGCTCCGACCCTGCAAGCGGCACTCGGCATCGACACGAACTCAGACCAGCCGCCGCGCAAAGCGGAGAAGAGCCTCTTGCACCGCGAACTCGTCAAGGCGCGGATCGCCGAACTCAAGGCCAGAATGGCCGTGGGCGGAACCTGTGAAGGTCTTGCCAGAGCCCTGACCTTCGTCGGCATGGCGCGCGGAGGCGCGGACGAACGCGGGTTCGAGGCTGTGCGCCGGCTCCGGCTTTCCCATCCGGAAGCAAAGCAACTGAGCCTGGCCGACTTCAAGACCGTTATGCGGGAGCAGTATTTCATGCTGCTGATCGACGAGGCGGCGGCGCTCGCCGCTCTTCCGAAGCTGCTACCGGAGGCGGTCGAGGAGCGTCGCAGTGCCTTTACGGCCCTTCGTGAGGTACTGGAGGCATCCGGAGCCGTGACGGGCGTGGCTGCCGAGCGGTTGCAGCAGGTTGCCGCGCTCTTCCGCCTGGACCGCGAGCCGCCGGTTCCGATCGCGGCGGGCAAGATCATTCGCAATCGCACCGCTACCTGATGAGGGAGTATCGACGTGTCCGAGGTAACCGAACTGCCGATTGAGCAGTCCAAATACGATCTCCTGATTGCCACCGCGCGAGACGAAACGCCGGCGGTCACCATTGTCGCGCATCCCTGCGACGAGACCTCTCTGCGCGGTGCGTTGGAGGCCGCGCAAATGGGGCTGATCGCGCCCGTTCTCGTCGGGCCAGAGGCAAAGATCCGCAGCGTGGCCGCCGAACATGGCCTCGACCTCGGTCGGTGCGAGATCGTCGACGCGCCGCATAGCCATGCGGCCGCAGCGAAAGCGGTGGCGATGATCCGCGAGGGTCGTGGCGAGTTGCTGATGAAAGGCAGCCTGCATACCGACGAACTGATGAAGGAGGTCGCGGCGTCGGCGACCGGGCTCAGGACCGATCGAAGGATCAGCCACGTCTTCATCATGGACGTACCGGGGCATTCAGAGACGCTCTTCATCACGGACGCCGCCATCAACATCTTTCCCGACCTCGAAGCCAAGCGCGACATCGTGCAGAATGCCATCGATCTCTGGGTGACGATCGGCCTCGGCGAGCCGCGCGTCGCCATTCTTTCTGCGGTCGAAACGGTAACGACGAAGATCCCGTCAACGATCGAGGCGGCAGCACTCTGCAAGATGGCCGAACGCGGCCAGATCACCGGCGGCCTGCTCGATGGTCCGCTTGCCTTCGACAACGCGATCGACCCGGAGGCAGCAAGGATCAAGGGCATCACGTCGCCCGTGGCCGGCCGCGCCCAGATTCTGGTGGTGCCGGACCTTGAGGCGGGCAACATGCTCGCCAAGAACCTGACGTTCCTGTCCCATGCCGACGCTGCCGGCATCGTGCTTGGAGTGCGCGTGCCCATCGTGCTGACGTCGCGGGCGGACTCCGTGCGCACGCGCCTCGCCTCCTGCGCGGTCGCCGCGCTCTATGCGGCGCGCCGGCGGACCTCGCAAGTTGCGGCGGTATGACCATGGATGCGCTTCTCGTCGTCAACGCCGGCTCATCGAGCTTGAAGTTCCAGGTTTTCGGGATCACGGATCAAGGGCTCGAACGCCAGATCAAGGGCCAGATCGGTGGCATCGGCACGCGTCCCCGCCTGCAGGCGAAAGCGGCCGACGGCACCATTCTGATCGACAAGAGCTATGATGCCGACGTCGTTGGCGATCTGCCGGCGGCGATCGCGGCGGCACGCGACTGGTTGATGACGCTCGAAGGCTTCACCTTACGGGCGGTCGGCCATCGCGTAGTACATGGTGGCCCCGATTATGCGGCGCCGGTGCTGATCGATGCGACCGTCCTTGATCGCCTCGCGAGCTACCAGGATCTGGCACCGCTGCACCAGCCCAACAATCTTGCTCCGATCCGTCAGGCGATGGCGATCAATCCGGATGTACCGCAGGTCGCCTGTTTCGATACCGCCTTCCATCATGGCCACCCGGAAGAGGTGAACTGCTACGCCATGCCGCGCAGCTTCTATGAGGACGGTGTGCGGCGCTACGGCTTCCACGGCCTTTCCTATGAGTACATTTCAGAGCGTCTGCGGGATGTGGCGCCTGCGGTCGCAGGTGGTCGCGTCATCGTCGCCCATCTCGGCAGCGGCGCCTCTATGTGCGCCTTGCGCGATGGTCACAGCATCGAGAGCACCATGGGCTTCACCGCGCTCGACGGCCTGCCGATGGGAACGCGGCCCGGTCAGCTCGATCCGGGCGTCGTGCTCTATCTGATCCTGCAACGCGGCATGAGCGCTCAGGCCGTTTCTGACCTGCTCTATCACGAGGCCGGCCTCAAGGGGCTCTCTGGCGTCTCGAATGACATGCGCGACCTGCTCGCAAGCGCAGACGCCCATGCCAAGCTCGCGATCGACCACTTCGTCTATCGCGCAGGGCTCAATGTCGGGATGCTTGCAGCCGCGCTCCGTGGCATCGACGCCTTGGTTTTCACGGCGGGCGTCGGGGAGAACTCCGCACAGATCCGCGCCCGCATCGCCGAGAACATCGCCTGGCTCGGGGCCGAACTCGACCCAGCCGCCAACGAGGCCGGCGCGACGCTGATTTCGACGCCTTCGA
This sequence comes from Ensifer adhaerens, assembly GCF_000697965.2. Lineage (NCBI taxonomy): Bacteria > Pseudomonadati > Pseudomonadota > Alphaproteobacteria > Hyphomicrobiales > Rhizobiaceae > Ensifer > Ensifer adhaerens. The sequence goes on from NZ_CP015881.1 coordinate 676,329, forward strand.
GCCGCGTTGCGCTTTACGTCATCCCGACCGACGAGGAACTGATGATCGCCCGCCACACGCTTGCACTGCTTAAAACCCGCGCAGCCTGATCCATCGGAGACAATTGATGTCCATTCCTGTCGCAAAGGCCAAACTTCTGGACGGCCGCAAGGGCCTGATCGTCGGCATTGCCAATGATCGATCGATCGCCTGGGGCTGCGCCCGTGCCTTCCGCGCCTTCGGGGCGGAGGTGGCGGTCACCTATCTGAACGACAAGGCGAAACCTCACGTCGAACCCCTGGCGCGTGAAATCGAAGCGCCGATCTTCCTGCCGCTCGACGTGGCCGTGCCAGGGCAAATGGAAGCGGTGTTCGAGGAGATCGAGAAGACCTGGGGTGAACTCGACTTTGTCGTCCATTCGATCGCCTTTTCGCCGAAGGATACGCTCGGCGGCCGCGTCGTCGATGTCCCGCGCGAGGGCTTCCTGAAGACTATGGACATTTCCTGCTGGTCCTTCATCCGCATGGCGCATCTCGCCGAGCCGCTGATGAAGAACGGCGGCACGCTCTTCACCATGACCTATCATGGCTCACAGGTGGTGGTGGAAAACTACAACATCATGGGTGTCGCCAAGGCCGCACTCGAAAGTGCCGTCCGATACCTCGCCTCCGAACTCGGCCCGAAGGGGATCCGCGTGCACGCCATTTCGCCTGGCGCGCTGGCGACGCGCGCCGCTTCCGGCATTCCGGAATTTGACGCGCTGCTCGAAAAGACCAAGGTCAAATCGCCGAGCCGCGAGCTGATTGACATCGACGACGTCGGCGCGGCCACCGCCTTCCTTGCGCATGACGCCGCCCGCCTGATCACGGGCCAGGTGCTTTATGTCGACGGCGGCTACCACATCATCGACTAACCGCCGGGTCTCCGCATGGGTCAGATATTGCCCATGCAGAGATACTTCATCTCGAGATAGTCTTCGAGCCCGTGGCGGGAGCCTTCGCGGCCGATGCCCGATTGCTTGATGCCGCCGAAGGGCGCGGCTTCGGAGGACATGCGGCCGGTGTTGATGCCGACCATCCCGTATTCGAGCGCCTCGGCCACATGCCAGACGCGCTTCAGATTTTCGGCGTAGAAATAGGCGGCAAGACCGTAGATCGTGTCGTTGGCTTCGGCGATCACCTGCTCGGCGGTCTCGAAGCGGATGATCGGGGCGATCGGACCGAAGGTCTCTTCCTGGGCGACGCGCATGTCTGTCGAAATGCCTGTTAGCACCGTCGGCTCGAAGAAGGTGCCGGACGTGCCGATCCGGTGGCCGCCGGCGCGCACCTTGGCACCCTTCGAAACGGCGTCGGCGACATGGGCCTCGATCTTTTCGATCGCGTGTTTGTCGATCATCGGGCCGATGGTGATATCAGGCGTGAAACCGTCGCCGACAGTCAGCTCGGCGACGCGCCTGACGAACTTTTCGGCAAAGGCGTCGTGCACGCCCGCTTGCACATAGATGCGGTTGGCCGAGACGCAGGTCTGGCCGGCATTGCGGAACTTCGCCTGGATGGCGCCATCGACCGCCTCGTCGATGTCGGCGTCGTCGAACACGATGAAGGGGGCGTTGCCGCCAAGCTCCAGGCTGACCTTCTTGATCTGGTCGGAGCATTGTCGCATCAACAGCCGCCCGACCTCGGTCGAACCGGTGAAGCTGATCTTGCGCACCTTCGGGTTGCTGCAAAGTTCGCGGCCAATTGCAGCGCCTTCCGCGGCATAGAGCAGGTTGACGACACCGGTCGGGAAGCCTGCCTTTTCGGCGAGCACGAACATCGCGCCGGCAACGAGCGGTGTCTGTTCGGCGGGTTTTAGCACGATGGTGCAGCCGGCGGCTAGCGCCGGCGAGATCTTGCGGGCGACCATCGAGGCCGGGAAATTCCATGGCGTGATCGTGCCGACGACGCCGACGGGCTGCTTGATCACAAGCATGCGGCGGTCGTTGGCCGGGGCGGGGAAGGTTTCGCCATAGATGCGTTTCGCCTCTTCCGCATACCACTCGACATAGGCCGCGGCATGCAGCACTTCACCCTTCGATTCGCCGATGGGTTTCCCCATCTCGGCCGTCAGGATGGCTGCAAGGTCGTCGGCATGCGCGACGATCAGGTCGTACCAGCGGCGAAGCACGGCACTGCGGTCTTTGGCAGGCTTTGCCGCCCAGAGAACTTGCGCCTTGGCCGCAGCTTCGATTGCCGCATGGGCTTCGTCGATGCCCATATCCGGCAGCGTCGCCAGCTTTTCGCCGGTCGATGGATTGAAGACGTCGAAGGTTGCGCCAGCCCAATTCTTGCCGGCCGCGGGGATGGAGTGAAGCGAAGCGAACAGGTCGGCGTCGCGCAAGTGCTTGGTCAAGGCGGGGGTCAAGGTCATGGCGGGCATCCTCCGGCGATGGCCTGCCGCGAGACGGCAGGCCCGCTTTTGCTTGTTCTTGCGGGTGCCGATCAATCCCGGCACCCGAGAATTGCGCGTCTGAATTGGCGCGCAGCACCTACAGCGCAGCGAATCCCTCAGGATGCGCTAAGGCCGCCATAGCACTTTGAATTGCTGCATAATTTTGCCCTCAAGTCGATCCTGAATTGAGGAATTATGCACCGGGCAACCCGCGTTGCTGGTCGCCCGGTCGAGGATCAAGCACGCGCTGCGAGGATCGACGCTTCGAGAATGTCGAGCGCTTCGGCGAAGACTTCGTCCTGGATGGTGATGGGCGCCAGGAAGCGGATGACGTTGCCGTGCACACCGCAGGTAAGCAGGATCAGGCCCTTTTCCAGAGCGATCAGGCGCACCTTGTTGGCAAAGTCAGCGCTCGGCAGGTTGGTCTTCACGTCGTTGAACTCGACGGCGTTCATGAAGCCGGGGCCGCGGATGTCGGCGATTTCGGGCGCCTGCTCGCGGATTGCGGCAAGCCGCTGCTTCAGCCGGCCGCCAAGCTGCTCGGCGCGCTCGCAGAGCTTCTCCTCAGCGATAACGTCAAGGACGGCGTGCGCTGCGGCGATGCCGAGTGGGTTGCCGCCATAGGTGCCGCCAAGGCCGCCCGGCGCTGGAGCATCCATGACTTCGGCGCGGCCGGTGACGGCGGCAAGCGGGAAGCCGCCGGCGAGGCTTTTCGCCATGGTGATGAGATCGGGCGCGACATCATGGTGGTCCATGGCAAACATCTTGCCGGTACGGGCAAAGCCGGTCTGAACTTCGTCGGCGATCAAGAGAATGCCGTGCTGGTCGCAAATTTCGCGCAGCGCCTTCATGAAGGCGGCAGGCGCCGGATAGAAGCCGCCTTCGCCCTGCACGGGCTCGAGAATGATCGCGGCGACGCGACCCGGATCGACGTCGGCGGCAAAGAGCTTCTTCAGCGCAGCGAGCGACTGTTCGGTGGTGACGCCGTGCAATTCGATCGGGAAGGGGGCGTGGAAGACGTCGCCCGGCATCGCGCCGAAGCCGACCTTATAGGGAACGACCTTGCCGGTGAGCGCCATGCCCATGAAGGTCCGGCCGTGGAAGCCGCCACTGAAGGCGATAACCGCCTGACGGCCTGTCGAGGCGCGGGCGATCTTGACGGCGTTTTCCACGGCTTCGGCGCCGGTGGTCACGAAGATGGTCTTCTTGGCGAAGTCGCCGGGCGTCAGTGCATTGAGGCGCTCGGCGAGATGCACGTAGGATTCGTAGGGAACGACCTGGTGGCAGGTGTGGGTGAAGCGATCGATCTGCGCCTTGACCGCCTCGATCACCTTCGGGTGGCGATGGCCGGTATTGACGACCGCGATGCCGGAGGCGAAGTCGATGTAGCGATTGCCTTCCTTGTCCCAGATTTCCGAATTTTCCGCGCGGTCGGCGTAGATCTGGGTGGTCATGCCGACGCCGCGCGAGATGGCGGCGTTCTTGCGGTCGGGGAGGCTGGTCATGGCGCGTTCCTGTCGTCTGGAGTTAATATATTGCATTTTTTCTGCAAGTTTATTGTGGAAGTGGTACACCTTTCACTGTCGATTGCAAATCAAATTTGGTGATCGAGACACCACGGTTGCTGATGCGCCGTTCTTGTCAGATCTCGATCGCGGCGGCTAAGGTTGCGGACACGCCGGAATTGCAAGGATTCGGGCAGCGCCGCTGGGCGGTAAAGGGAAATTGGAATGGGCGCAGTGCGCTACAAGGTCGCTGAAGCGGCGCGACTGGCGGGGGTTTCCGCCTCGACGCTGAGGCTATGGGAGACGCAAGGTCTCGTCGTGCCCGAGCGCTCGCCGACGGGGCATCGGCAGTATACCGAGAACGATCTTGCCCGATTGAAGCGCATCTCCTGGTTCCGGGCCGAGCGTGGTCTCAATCCGGCTGCGATCCGTGAGGCGCTGGACGCCGAAGCAGCTGCGGACGACCAGCCCCCATCGGCGACGAGCGACGGGCCTGAAAACCAGATCGGGCGCAAGCTACGCAGCCTCAGGCACGCCGCCGGCAAGACGCTGGAGCAGGTCGCCGGCGAGATCGGCATCGCCGCCTCGGTGCTCTCGACGCTGGAGCGCACGTCGCAGGGCGTCTCGGTCGCTGTGCTGCACAACATCGCGGAATTCTTCGGAACCACCGTTTCCAGCCTTGCTGGTGAAGAGGAGGCGGATACGCGCGCCGTCGTTCGGGCCGGCGAATGGCGGACATGGCCGCGCACGACCCCCGGCGTCACGGTGCAACTGCTTGCCGATGGCCGCAACCAGATGGATTGCCACCGCTTCGTGCTGGAGCCGGGCGCGTCCAGCGAAGGCGCCTACGGGCACGAGGGCGAGGAGTTCGTCTATGTGCTTTCCGGCCGCGTCGAGTTCATTCTCGACAGCGACCAGTTCTACGATCTCGGTGTCGGCGACTCGCTCTATTTCGAGAGCAAGAGGCGACACGCCTGGACGAACCGGCATGACGGCGAAACCGTGCTGCTCTGGGTCAACACGCCGCCGACGTTCTAATCGTCGGCCGATCACGCGGCATTCCCAATTGAAACGAAATCGGCGCGCGGTGCGAATAGAACCGCGCGCCGATTGGTGTTGTGAGCCTAGGCAAGCCGTCTGCTCCCCGATCCGGTGGCCCGGAGCGGGGAGGGATTGTCGGATCAGCCAGCCGCGTAGCGCTTTGCCATTTCCGGCAGGCGCAGCGTGCGGATCTTCGAGGCCTTGCCAGCGGTGCGGAAGGCTTCGAAGCGCTCCTTGCAGACTTCGGTCATCAGCGCGGTTGCCGGCTTCAGGTAGGTGCGCGGGTCGAAGTTTTCCGGGTTCTCGGCGAAGTTCTTGCGGATCGTGCCGGTCATGGCGAGGCGCAGGTCAGTGTCGATGTTGACCTTGCGAACGCCGAGCGGGATCGCCTTCTGGATTTCCGAGACCGGAACGCCCCAGGTCGGCTTCATCTTGCCGCCATAGGTGTTGAAGAGATCCTGCAGATCCTTCGGCACCGACGACGAGCCGTGCATGACGAGGTGGGTGTTCGGCAGCTTCTTGTTGATCTTGGCGATCGTTTCGATCGACAGGATGTCGCCATCGGGCTCGCGGGTGAACTTGTAGGCGCCGTGGCTGGTGCCGATGGCGACGGCCAGTGCGTCGACGCCGGTCTTGGTGACGAAGTCGAGCGCCTGCTCCGGATCGGTCAGCAGTTCTTCACGCGACAGCTTGCCTTCGAAGCCGTGGCCGTCTTCCTTGTCGCCGGCGCCAGTTTCGAGGTTGCCGAGGCAGCCGAGTTCGCCTTCAACCGAAACGCCGGCCGCATGCGCGATCTTCACGACTTCTGCGGTGACGGCGACATTGTATTCATAGCTGGCAACGGTCTTGCCGTCCTTCTCCAGCGAGCCGTCCATCATGACGGAGGTGAAGCCGTTGGTGATGGCCGAAATGCAGGTCGACGGCTGGTCACCGTGGTCGAGGTGCAAACAGACCGGGATATGCGGGTATTCTTCCGCCGCGCCAAGGATGAGGTGGCGCAGGAACGCGTCACCGGCGTAGGAGCGGGCGCCACGGCTTGCCTGAAGGATGACCGGACTGTCGGTCGCATCGGCGGCGCGCATGACGGCCTGAATGTATTCCAGATTGTTCACATTGAACGCCGGCAGCGCGTAGTCGTTCTCCGCCGCATGGTCGAGCAGTTGCCGCAATGTGATCAATGCCATTCGCTATCTCCCTTTGGATACTCGGTGCAACCTATGCGGCGCACCACAAAAACAATCCGGCCGTTGAACCGCACGAAATGCATCGATGGCAAAGTCGATGGCCGGCTTTTTCGTGCGGCGTGACGGCGCGCGCGAATTGGTCGCGCCCACCGAAGTCAGGCGCACAATAGTTCATCGAAGTGGTTTGACAACCGGGCAAAAGGCAGGTTGCCAGAGGTCGAAACTCGCTTCAATCGATTTTACTGTGGACTGGATGCAACACCTTCAGTCTGAAGTGTTTTCACTTTCTGGTGGTGCCTGAGAGGAGGGGGAGTCAAGGGCAGTGGATGCAACCATCGGGCGCTGGTTTTGTCTGTTACACCATCGTGGTGGATGCCCTCTCGGAAACAGTCTGTCGACAGGAGGTGAACGTCCCGCAAGAAGATTGCGGCAACGCCCCTCTTTCTTTGCGCAGATTACGTAAACTGCCGCTAAAATTCACAAACTTTGCATCGCGGATGATTCGAGGCCCAATCCGGCCGACAAAAAGCGCGGACCTAAAACGTTGCAGTAGATTTCGCAAAAATGCCCTGTTCACGTCATATGCCCGTCGCAAAGGCGACGAAAAGAATCGCAAACAAAATACAACCTATGGGATAGGTCGATTCCCCTCCTATAGATAAAGATGCAGACAGCCGCAGAATCCGCCTTGCGTTCGCGAACGATTTGCACTTCTCTCCTGCGATCACAAACCCAAAACAAGGGGAAGGAGAGAAACAAAATGGCATCACTGAAACTCAACCTCCGCGCTGCCGCGCTGATTGGCTCGCTGCTCATCGGAGCAAGCCCGGCACTTGCCGAAGCTGTCCTGCATCGCGGCAACGCAGGTGAGCCGCAGACGCTCGACCAGCACCACACCTCGATCAACATTGAAGCGTTCATCCTCAAGGACCTCTACGAAGGCCTGACGATCTATGACGCCTCTGCCAAGATCGTCCCCGGTGTTGCTGAGACGTGGGAGCTTTCGGACGATGGCACGGTCTACACCTTCAAGCTGCGCGCCGATGCAAAGTGGTCGGACGGTTCGCCGGTAACGGCTGAAGACTTCGTCTTCTCCTTCCGCCGCGTCGAAGATCCGAAGACGGCTGCCGGCTACGCCAACATTCTCTTCCCGATCAAGAACGCCGAAAAGGTAAACAAGGGCGACCTGCCGACCGATCAGCTCGGCATCAAGGCGATCGACGAAAAGACCGTCGAAATCACGCTCGAGCGTCCGACCCCGTTCTTCCTGGAGCTGCTCGCACACCAGACGGCACTTCCGGTCAGCAAGGCCAGCGTCGAAAAGAACGGCGCGGACTTCGTCAAGCCGGGCGTCATGGTATCGAACGGCGCCTTCACGCTGCAGGCCCACGTTCCGAACGACAGCCTGACCGTCGTCAAGAACGCCAACTACTGGGATGCGGCCAACGTCAAGCTCGACAAGGTCATCTTCTACCCGATCGACGACCAGGCTGCTTCGGTTCGTCGTTTCGAAGCCAAGGAAATGGACCTCGTCTACAACTTCTCGGCTGACCAGATCGACCGTCTGCGCACGTCCTATGGCGAGCAGGTCCATGTCTCGCCGTCGCTTGCGACTTATTACTACGCCTTCGACACCCGCCAGGAGCCCTATAGCGACGTTCGCGTCCGCCAGGCTCTCTCCATGGCCGTCGACCGCGACTTCCTCGCCAAGGAAATCTACGCCGGTTCGCAGCTCCCCGCCTATTCGATGGTTCCTCCGGGCATCGAGAGCTACGGTGAGCCGTCCAAGGCCGAGTTCGGCACGCTGTCGCAGCTCGACCGCGAAGACAAGGCCATCGCCCTGATGAAGGAAGCTGGCTACGGCGAAGGTGGCAAGCCGCTCGACATCGAGCTGCGCTACAACACCAACCCGAACCACGAGCGCGTCGCAACGGCTGTCGCCGACATGTGGAAGAACACCTTCGGCGCCAAGGTGTCGCTGGTGAACCTCGACGTGTCCTCGCACTACGCCTACCTGCAGGAAGGCGGCAAGTTCAACGTTGCCCGCGCCGGCTGGCAGGCTGACTACGCGGATGCCGAGAACTTCCTGGCGCTCAGCGTCGGCTCCAACAAGACCTTCAACTACGGCCATTTCGAAAACGCCGAGTTCGACGGCCTGATGAAGAAGTCCTACGACGAGCAGGATCCGGCCGCTCGCTCGAAGCTGATGCATGAAGCCGAAGCGCTGCTGATGAAGGAACAGCCGATCGCTCCGCTTCTGACCCAGGCCGACCTGTGGCTGGTTGCCAGCCGCGTCAAGGGCTGGGCGGACAATGCTCCGAACGAGCACCTCAGCAAGTTCCTGAGCATCGCCGAATAACGAACAGAGACGACGCGCGGTCATAAGGTCGCGCGTCGCCTCCGGAGCACGTCCATGATTTCCTTCATCCTTCGCCGATTGGCGAGTGCGGTGCCGACCTTGTTTATCGTCGTCACCATTTCGTTTTTCTTGATGCGGTTCGCCCCTGGTGGCCCCTTCAACCTCGAGCGTCCTCTTCCGCCACAAACGATGGCGAACCTGATGAAGACGTACCAGCTCGACCAGCCTCTTTGGCGCCAATACACGCACTATCTCAGCAATGCGGTGACCGGCGACTTCGGCCCGAGCTACGTCTACAAGGACAACAACGTCGCTGAACTGATCGGCAAGGGTCTGCCCTATTCGATGGAACTCGGCTTCTACGCGTTGCTTATTGCGCTGATCGGCGGCGTCACCGCCGGAACGATTGCCGCGCTTCGGCAAAACAGCGTCCTCGATTTCACCATCATGTCGTTTTCGACGATAGGGGTCACCGTGCCCAACTTCGTCGTCGGCCCGGTGCTGACACTGGTCTTTGCGATCGTGCTCGCATGGCTGCCGGCCGGTGGTTGGGGGGATGGATCGCTGCGCTTCCTGATCCTGCCGATGATCGCGCTGGCATTGCCGCAGCTTGCAGTTTTTGCGCGGCTCACGCGCGGCTCGATGATCGAGGCGCTGCATACCGACCATATCCGAACAGCCAAGGCCTATGGCCTGCCATCGCGAACGGTCGTCGTTACCCATGCGATGCGTGGTGCGATGCTGCCGGTCGTGTCCTATCTCGCGCCCTGTGCTGCGGCCCTTCTTACCGGCTCGGCCGTCGTTGAGACGATCTTCACCATCCCGGGCGTCGGTCGCTACTTCGTCCTTGGCGCCATCAACCGTGACTACACGCTGGTGATGGGCACAGTTATCCTCGTTGCCATCTTCGTCATCGTTTTCAATCTCCTGGTCGACATTCTCTACGGCCTGCTCGATCCGAGGGTTCGCCATGACTGATATCGCCCAGACCCCGGCGGCGACGCCGGAAACAAAGGGGCGCAGCCTCTTCCAGCTCGCCGCCATGCGTTTCAAGCGCAACCGCGCCGCCATGGCCGGCTGCTTCATGCTGGCGCTTATCGCGCTGTTCTCGTTCCTCGGCCCGTTCTTCGTCCCGCACACCTATGATCAGGTGTTTCCGTCCTACGTCTCGATCAGCCCGAGCCTGGAGCCGCGTCCAGATACGTCGACGCTTCAGGACGTGATGGAAGGCGTCGCCACACGGGCACGCGTCACGCTCAAGGAGTTCAATCTCGAGGGTGAAACCTTCACCGCGACGATTACCTCCGAACAGCCGATCGATTCCCGTGCCACGCGCTACTTCGACCGCGCCAACGAATTCCGTGACACCCAGGTGGTGGCAACGGAAAACGACGGTAAGACGCTGAAGGTGACCGGTCAGGTCGACCGGGAATACTTCCCCTTCGGCACGGATTCCAACGGCCGCGACCTCCTGGTTCGCGTCATGCTCGGCGGCCAGATCTCGATCGCCGTCGGCCTGCTTGCGAGCCTCGTGTCTCTCGGGATCGGCGTCGTCTACGGCGCGACATCGGGCTACATCGGCGGTCGCGTCGACAACGTCATGATGCGTCTGGTTGAGATCATGTATTCTCTGCCCTTCGTGTTTCTGGTCGTCGTTCTCGTCGTGTTCTTCGGGCGCTCGTTCATCCTGATCTTCCTGGTGATCGGGGCAGTGGAATGGCTCGACATGGCCCGTATCGTGCGCGGTCAGACATTGGCGTTGAAACGTCGAGAATTCGTCGGCGCCGCGCAGGCGCTCGGTCTCACGGATTGGCAGATCATCCGCCGGCACATCATCCCCAACACGATTGGCCCGGTCATCGTTTTCGTGACCGTCGTCGTGCCCAAGGTGATCCTGCTCGAGAGCTTCCTCTCCTTCCTCGGCCTCGGCGTTCAGGCGCCGCTGACGAGCTGGGGGGCGCTGATCTCGGAAGGCGCAAACAACATCCAGTCGGCGCCATGGCTTCTGATTTTCCCGGCCATCTTCTTCGTCCTGACGCTGTTCTCGCTGAACTTCGTCGGCGACGGCCTGCGCGACGCGCTCGACCCGAAGGATCGCTGACATGGCAGATACCAAGGAAACCATCCTGGCCGTTCGCGGTCTCAAGGTGAACTTCTCGACGCCTGACGGCACGGTCGAAGCGGTCAAGGGCATCGATCTCGATGTGCGCACCGGCGAAACGCTCGCGGTCGTCGGCGAGTCCGGCTCCGGCAAGAGTCAGACGATGATGGGCATCATGGGTCTGCTTGCCAAGAACGGCACCGTGACCGGCTCGGCAACCTACCGCGGGCAGGAGCTCGTCGGACTGCCGGCTAAGGCCTTGAACCAGGTCCGCGGCGCGAAGGTCACCATGATCTTCCAGGAGCCGATGACCTCGCTCGATCCGCTCTATCCGGTCGGTCGCCAGATCGCCGAGCCGATCGTTCACCACCGCGGCGGCACGTTCAAGCAGGCGCGGGCGCGCGTGCTCGAACTGCTGGAGCTCGTCGGCATTCCGGAACCGGCACGCCGCATCGACAGCTATCCGCACGAGCTATCGGGCGGCCAGCGCCAGCGCGTGATGATCGCGATGGCACTTGCGAACGACCCGGATCTGCTGATTGCGGACGAGCCGACGACGGCGCTCGACGTGACGATCCAGGCGCAGATCCTCGATCTCCTGAAATCGCTGCAGAAGCGATTCGGCATGGCGATCGTGCTGATCACCCACGACCTCGGCATCGTCAAACACTTCGCCGACCGTGTCGCCGTGATGCGTCGCGGCGAAGTGGTTGAAAAGGGCACGACGGCCGACATCTTCGAACGGCCGCAGGCCGACTATACGAAGATGCTGCTTGCCGCCGAACCGAGCGGCCGCAAGGCGTCTCCGCCCGACAGTGCGCCGATCATTCTTGAAGGTCGCGACGTCTGCGTCGACTACCAGATCGGTGGCGGCCTCTTCCGCGGCGGCAAGTCCGTCTTCCGTGCGGTAGACAGCGTCCATCTGCGCCTGAAGGAAGGGCAGACGATCGGTGTCGTCGGCGAGTCCGGTTCGGGCAAGTCGACGCTCGGCCGCGCGCTTCTTCGGCTCCTGCCGAGCAGCGGCCACTACCGCTTCGGCACGACGGATATCTCCGGCTTCGACCGCGGGCAGATGCGGCCGTTGCGGCGCACCCTGCAGCTCGTCTTCCAGGATCCCTACGGCTCGCTTTCGCCACGGCGCACCGTCGGCGAAATCATCACCGAAGGCCTGCACGTGCACGAGCCCGAGCTCACCCGCGCCGACCGCGACCGCCGGGCGTCGGAAGCGTTGAAGGAAGTGGGCCTCGATCCCGCCTCCCGCAACCGCTACCCGCACGAGTTCTCGGGCGGCCAGCGCCAGCGCATCGCCATTGCTCGTGCCATGATCCTGAAGCCCAAGGTCGTCATCCTCGATGAGCCGACGTCGGCGCTCGACCGTTCGGTCCAGGGGCAGGTGATCGAGCTGTTGCGCGACCTGCAGCGCTCACACGGGCTCTCCTACATCTTCATCAGCCACGACCTTTCGGTGGTGAAGGCGATGTCGGACTATGTGATCGTCATGAAGAACGGCAAGATTGTTGAGGAAGGCGAGACCGATGCGATCTTCGAGGCGCCGAAGCAGCCCTATACCAAGACGCTGATCGGCGCTGCCTTCAACGTTTGAGCAGGCACAGGCCTTCAAAATTTGGCGGGGACGCGAGCGATCGCGTCCCCGTTTCCGTTCTCGGGCTCGGAAACGTCAGGTCTCGTTCTCTGCGGAGAAATCGGAAGCGACGAGTTTCTTGTCGAGCCCGAACTTCTGCATCTTTTCGTAGAGCGTCTTGCGCGAGATGCCGAGGGTCTCGTAGACCGGCTTCAGCGCGCCGCCATGGGCGGCGATTGCGCTGGCGATGAGGCCTTTTTCATAGGCCGCCACCTTGTCGGCGAGGCGGTTGCCGTTTTCCGATCGCGCGCTGTCGTCGGGAGCCGCATCGAGCCCGAGCACCAGCCGCTCGGCGGCATTGCGCAACTCGCGCACGTTGCCCGGCCAGTCGCGCTCGGCGATTTCGGCCAGCATCGATTGGGAGATCTCCACCTCATCCCGGCCGTAGCGAGCGGCCGACTCCCTGACCAGTTGCAGAAAGAGCAGCGGAATGTCGGCGCGCCGCTGGGCAAGCGAGGGGACGCGGAGCGTCGCGACGTTGAGGCGATAGAGGAGGTCCGCCCGGAAGCGCCCGGCGGCGACTTCCTTTTCGAGATCGACCTTGCTGGTGGCGATGAAACGGACGTCGAGCGGGACCTGCTCGTTCGATCCGAGCCGGGTGATGACGCGTTCCTGCAGCACCCGCAGAAACTTTGCCTGGAGGTCGAAGGGCATCGAGCCAATCTCGTCGAGCAGGATCGTACCGCCGCGACCATGTTCGAACTTGCCGTAGCGTGGACGGATGGCGCCGGGAAAGGCGCCGGGCTCGTGGCCGAAGAGCTCGCTTTCGATCAGGTTTTCGGGCAGTGCGGCGCAGTTGATGGCGATGAACGGGCTGTTGGCGCGGGTGCTCAGATCATGCAGCGTGCGGGCCAGCACCTCCTTGCCGACGCCGGTATCGCCGATGATCAAGGTATCGGCATCGGCCGCGCCGAGCGCGCGGATGCGGTAGCGCAGATCGACCATGACCTGGCTTCGACCGGGCAGCCGCTGTTCGATGTCGTCGCGTTTGCCGGCAACCGCCTTCAGCCGGCGGTTTTCAAGAACGAGCGCGCGCCAGTCCAGTGCCCGGCGGATCGTGCCGGCGAGCATCTGCGCTGCGAAGGGCTTCTCGACGAAGTCATAGGCGCCTTCGCGCATGGCCCGGACCGCGAGTTGCACATCGCCATGGCCGGTGACGAGGATAACCGGTACCTCCGCATCGATTTCGCGGATGCGCTGCAGGAGGGTCATGCCGTCCATGCCCGGCATGCGGATATCGCTGATCACCACGCCAGGAAAACTGTAGCTGATGAATTCGAGCGCGTGTTCGGCGGCCGAGAAGGCATCGACGCGGAAACCGGCCAGCTCCAGCGCCTGGGCGCTCGAATGGCGCACATCCTCTTCGTCATCGACGAGCAGGATCCGGCTCTCGATCATTCGGCGGCCTCCCGGGCATTGCTGTTGTCGGCAGCGAGTTCGATGCGGAACTCGGCGCCGCCTTCCGCGAGGTTAGTGGCGACAAGGCTTCCGCCGAAATCCTTGATAATGTTATAGGAAATCGAAAGGCCAAGGCCCAGCCCCTTGCCGACGCCCTTTGTGGAAAAGAATGGGTCGAAGATACGTTCGGCAATCGCCGGCGCAATGCCGGGGCCGCGGTCGCTGACGGTCAGCACGACTTTGCCGTCTTCCTGCTTCGCACGCAGGCGGATGGTGCGGTCGTCAAGGCCCTCGACGGCATCGGCGGCATTGGAAATGATGTTGACGAGCACCTGCTGCAGGCGGACCGAGCCGGCCCGGACGACGAGCGGTTCGTTGCCGAGATCGATGTCGATGGTCGCCGCCGCCGCCTTCAGCCGAACCGACACGATCTCCATCGTGTCGCGCACCACTTCCTCGACCGGGACCGGCCCGAGTTTCTCGTTCGGTTTGCGGGCGAAATTGCGCAGGTGCTTGCTGATCGCCGCCATGCGGTCGACAAGCCCGGAGATGCGGCGGATATTGTCCGTCGCCTCGTCGGACCGACCCCGCTCGATCAGCAGTGCGGCGCTGTCAGCATAGGTCTTGGCGGCGGCGAGCGGCTGGTTGAATTCGTGCGAGAGGGCGGCGGACATCTGCCCGAGCCCTGCCAGTTTTCCGGCCTGGATCAGATCGGCCTGCGTCCGTCGCAGTTGCTTCTCCGTCAGCCGCCGTTCGGCGATCTCTTCCTCGATCTGGCCGTTGACGCGGGCAAGGTCAGCGGTGCGTTCGTCTACGCGGCGTTCCAGCTCGGCCTGTGCTTCCGCCTGCATCGACAGGCGCTCGTTGAGCCGCGCGCGCCGCTGGAGAATGATGGCGACGCCGAGACCGGCAAGGCAGAGCAGAAGCAGAGCGGCGATAACAGTCGTCAGCGCCTGTGTTCGCACCGACGCGGTGTCGACCAGCACATTCACCGTCCAGTCGGCGTCGGGCATCCGCTGCGAAAGCATCAGGTATTCGCGGCTCGAGTTTTCGGCCGAGACGGTGAGGAAATGACGGTCGGACGAAACGCGCTCCGACACGGGAAGGGCATGTACGGTCGCATCGGCGTAGCGCCTGGAGGCCTCGGTTCGTGCAAGCCGGTCCGACGTCAGCGGCAGGATCGACGCGTAGCGCCATTCCGGATCGCCGGACATGAAGACGATGCCTTCCGGGTCGGAGACGAAGATCTTGTACTCGCCGCCCTGCCAGGACGCTTCGATGCGCTCGACATCGACCTTGAACACCATGACGCCGCGGATCTCGTTGCCGACCCGGATCGGGGAGCCGAAAAAGTAGCCGCGTTTCAACGACGTGGTTCCGAGTGCATAGAACCGCGATTGCTCGCCGCGAAGCGCTTCCTGGAAATAGGGCCGGTAGCTGAAATTCTGCCCAACGAAGCTCGTCGGCCCGTCATAGTTGCTGGCGGCGATGGTGTTGCCATCCGGCGTGATCACGTAGATGTCCGAGGACTGCAACAGGCCGTTGATGTCCTTGAGGTAGCTGTCGACGGCCTCCCGCAGTCGCCGGTCCCGTGGGCGGGTGACGAGCTCGCGGACATCGTCATGATCCGCGATCAGTGCCGGCAACGCCTGGTAGCGGTTGAGGTGGCCGTCGAGCGCGGTGACGGCGAGGCGCAGCGCCGTGGTCGCCTGAGCACCTGCCTCGCGCAAATAGCTGTCGGTCGTGACCGCATAGCCTTTCCATGCCAGCATGGTTGCAAGCAGCGGCAACAGCAGGAACGCAAGGACCAAGCGATGTTTCACAGATATGCGCGCCCCTCCTCGCGTCGTTGCAGCAAATGCCGCCCGCCGATCTTAAGCATCGGGGCGAGGGCTCACAAGTCGCCGCTGCAACTCGCTTCTGTTGACGAGTTTTAGGCGTCGTCAATGATCTGTTGACAATGCGTTTGGTTGCGGCCGTCTTTCGCCGAGAAGCGGATAGGCGCATCTAAGACCCAACGGAGCGCCCGGTGGCGCCGGAGAGAAAGGATCACGGCAATGCTCAATCAGATCAAGGGTCTGCATCACGTCACCTCGATGGCGGACGATGCGCGCGAGAACAACCTGTTCTTCACCAAGTCGCTCGGCCTGCGCCGTGTCAAGAAGACGGTCAACTTCGACTCGCCGGATGTCTACCACCTCTATTACGGCGACGAAGCCGGCACGCCTGGTACCGTCATGACCTATTTCCCGTTCCCGCAGATGCCGCGTGGCCGCGCCGGTACTGGCGAAGTCGGAACCACCGTCTTCTCCGTGCCCGAAGGTTCGCTCGGTTTCTGGAAAGAGCGGCTGGCGACGCTCGGCGCCACCGGTCTCAAGGATGAAGAAACCTTCGGTGAAAAGCGCCTGAACTTTGCCGGTCCTGATGGTGACGGCTTTGCGCTTGTCGAGGTCAGGGACGATGGGCGCACGCCCTGGACGGAAGGCGGCATTTCCGCTGATCATGCGATCCGCGGGTTCCATTCGGCAGCACTGCGCCTGCGTGACGAAGGTGCGACGGCGGAACTTCTGAAGTTCATGGGCTACGAAGAACTTGACCGCAAGGATGGTGTAACTCGTCTAATCGTGCCCGGCGGCAACGATGCCCGCGTCATCGACCTCGAAACGATGCCGAATATTGGCCGCGCCTCGCAAGGGGCAGGCTCGGTGCACCACATCGCCTTCGCGGTCGATAACCGCGAAAAGCAACTCGAGGTGCGCAAGGCACTGATGGACACGGGCTATCAGGTGACGCCGGTCATCGACCGCGATTACTTCTGGGCGATCTATTTCCGCACGCCGGGCGGCGTCCTGTTCGAGATCGCGACAAACGAGCCTGGCTTCGACCGGGACGAGGACCTCGCCCATCTCGGCGAGGCGCTGAAGCTGCCGCAGCAGCACAAGCACCTGCGCCCGATCCTCGAAAGTCACCTGCAGAAGATCGACTAAGACGCCAAGAAGGCTCGCCGCGGCGGCGAGCCTTCGCTACCCGATCTTGCACAGGTCGGTTCACAGTTTCGTCGAAACCGTGAAGTCAACGCTTTGAAATCAGGCAGGTTCGCACGAGGCTTCGACCCGTCGGAGGCCTGCCCCAGGAGACAAAAATGGTAGATCATGGCTATGTTCACAAGCTGAAGGCCGGAAAGCCCGGCCAGCCGATTTTCTTCGTGTTCCACGGGACCGGCGGTGACGAGAACCAGTTCTTCACTTTCGCATCCGAGTTGCTGCCCGACGCGACGATCGTTTCGCCACGAGGCGACGTTTCGGAATTTGGCGCCGCACGCTTCTTCAAGCGCACCGGCGAGGGTGTCTACGATATGGCCGACCTTGCTCGCGCCACCGAAAAGATGACGGGCTTCGTCAAGGCGCTGGCTACGGAGCATCAGGCTTCTCAGGTGATCGGCCTTGGTTATTCCAACGGCGCAAACATCCTTGCCAACGTGCTGATCGAAGGTGGTGTTTTCGACAAGGCGGTGCTGATGCATCCCTTGATCCCGTTCCGCCCGAAGGACAATGCGGGGCTGAAGGAGCGTAGCGTCCTGATCACCGCCGGCGAGCGTGACCCCATCTGCCCGGCGCCGCTGACCCAGGCGCTCGCGGACTATTTCCAGGGGCAGGGCGCGGCAACCGAGATCGAGTGGCATTCGGGCGGGCACGACATCCGCCAGAATGAAATCGCGGCGATCGCGCGCTTCCTGAAGGATTGATCACTCCAGCCGGCGACGGAAGAGCCAGGAGGCGGCCGAGAGGGTGACGATGGCGATCAGAAACAATGGGATCGTCTGTCGCGCCACCTCGACCGCCGGAATGTCCTTGAGGAACACGCCCTTCACGATCACGAGGAAGTAGCGCAGCGGATTGACATAGGTGATCGGCTGCAGCCAGGAGGGCATGTTCTCGATCGGCGTGGCGAAACCCGAAAGCAGCATCGCCGGCACCATGAACAGGAACGCGCCGAGGATCGCCTGCTGCTGCGTCATCGACAGGGCAGAAATGAACAGGCCGAGGCCGACGACGGAGGCGAGGTAGAACACCGCGCTGCCGTAGAGCAAAAGCAGCGAGCCGCGCAGCGGCACGCCGAAGATGAAGACGGCCGCCAGGATGTAAATGCTGATGTGGAAGAGGCCGATCATTATCGGCGGGATCAGCTTGCCGATCAGGATCTCGTGGGTTCGAAGCGGCGAGACCATCAGTTGATCGAAAGTGCCGAGCTCCCGTTCGCGCGCGATCGATAGCGCCGTGACAATAAGACCGATCAACAATGCGATGCTGGCGACGAGGTTCGGAACCATGAACCACTGGTAGGTAAGGTTTGGATTGAACCAGTTGCGGGCAACGACGGTGACCGCCCCCGATGCCACGCGCTTGCCGGCGGGCGTCTCGGCGGCAAGCGCGCCGACGATACGGCCGAGATAACCGGAGACGATCTGCGACGCATTGGAGCGGCGGCCGTCGAGGATGACCTGCACCTCCGCCGGCCGGCCGGCCTCGATATCGCGCGAGAAGGTGGGGCCGATTTCGATCGCCGCAATGACCTGCTGGGTGTCGATCGCCAGGCGTACCTCCTGCTGACTGTCGGTGAAGCGGATGCTTCGGAAGGTTGGCGAGCCGTCGATCCCCTCGATCAGATCCTGGCTCCAGTGGCCGTTGTCGCGGTTCAGCACCAGCACGTCGACATTCGTGACCTCCAGCGTCGCAGCGTAGGAGAACACCAGAAGCTGCAGGATCGGCGGTACGATCAGCACGGTGCGCCCCTTGGGGTCGCTCAGCACCGCCAGCAACTCCTTGACGATCAGGGCCTTCAGTCTCGTCCACCACATGTCAGCCGATCCTCTTGCGGGTACTGCGGGCGGCGAGCGCGAAGAACACGCTGCCGATCAGGAGCATGGCGGCAATGGACTTGCCGAACATCGGCCAGATGTCGCCAGCCAGAAACACCGTCTGCAGGCTCGGGATCAGATAGCGCGCCGGCACGATAAAGGTGATCCACTGGATGACCGTCGGCATCGAATTGATCTCGAAGAGAAATCCCGAAAGCAGAAAGGCCGGAAGAAACGCCGAAATCAGCGCGAGCTGCGAGGCGAGGAATTGGTTCTTGGTCGCCGCCGAAATCAACAGGCCCTGACCGAGCGCCGGCATCAGGAAAGTCGCTGACAGCGCGTAGAGCGCTGCGACCGAACCGCGAAAAGGAACGCCGAAGAGGAAGACGGCAAGGAGGACGCAGAGCGTCATCGAGGTGAGCCCGAGAATAAAATAGGGCAGCAGCTTGCCGGCAAGGAGTTCGGCTGCCGAAACCGGCGTCGCCATCATCGCCTCCATCGTGCCGCGCTCCCATTCACGTGCAACGACGAGCGAGGTGAGCAGCGTCCCGACCAGCGTCATGACGATGGCGATCGAGCCCGGCACCAGGAAGTTCCGGCTGGTCAGCTCCGGGTTGAACCAGAAGCGCTGCTCGGCCGAGATCGCCGGCGGCCGGCCGGCGCTGTCGCTCAACCGCTGGCGCTCCCAATTGGCTACGGTCGCCTGCGCATAGTTCTGGACGAAGTTCGCGGTGTTGGGATCGGAGCCGTCGACGAGCACCTGCAAGGCGGGGTGCCGACCGGCCGAGTAGTCGGCCACGAAGCTCTTGGGGATTACAACGATGCCGCGGACCCGGCCAAGCACTAAGTCTTCCTCGAACTCGCGGCGGTCCCGACCGACCGCCACCGTGAAATAACGCGAGGCCTGAAATCCCGCAGCGAGATCGCGCGTCAGCGGGGCCTCTTCTTCGACGACGAGGCCGATGCGGGTCTGCGTCGTGTCGAGCGAAACACCATAGCCGAAGAGAAACAACAGGATCATCGGCAGCACGAAGGCGATCAGGATGCTGCTCGGGTCGCGAACGATCTGATAGCTTTCCTTGCGCACCAACGCGGCAAAGCGTCTGGCTCTCGTGGCCCGGCCCTCGGTCGTTGCGGCGCGCGCGCTCATGCGGCCTCCTTCTCCTCCGAGCCTTGAACCAGAGCGATGAAGGCATCCTCCATGGTCGGGTCCGGAAGGTCGGGGCTGGCGACCTGCGCCTTCAATTCGTCTGGTGAGCCGAGCGCGATCGACCGGCCGCGATAAATCAGCGAAATGCGGTCGCAATATTCGGCTTCGTCCATGAAGTGGGTGGTGACGAGTACGGTGACGCCCTTTTCGACAAGGCCGTTGATGTGGGTCCAAAATTCGCGCCGGGTGATGGGGTCGACGCCGGAGGTCGGTTCGTCGAGAAACAGCGCTTCCGGTTCGTGCAATACGGCGCAGGCGAGTGCCAGACGCTGCTTGAGGCCGAGCGGCAGATCTTTCGCCGACATGTCGAGCAGGCGGGCGAAGCCGAAGATTTCCGTCATCAACTGGATGCGTTCGCGTTTGCGCGCGCCGGCAAGACCGTAGACGCCCGCAAAGAAGCTGAGGTTCTGGCCGACGCTCAAATCGCCGTAGAGCGAGAATTTTTGCGCCATGTAGCCCAGCCGGTTGCGTGCTTCCGCTGCGTCTCGCCGTAGATCGAAACCGGCGACGCGGCCTTCGCCGGCTGTGGGCTTCAACAGCCCGCACAGCATCTTGAAGGTCGTGGATTTGCCGGCGCCGTTCGGGCCTAAGAGCCCGAAGATCTGACCGCGCGGTATGTCGAAGGTGATCGCATCCGCGGCGGTGAAATCGCCGAATCGTTTCGTCAGTCCGCGCGCTTCGATGACCGGGCGTTCGCCGTCGGTCGGGAAGGGGGTCTGGGTTTCCGCGAGCTTGGAGCGGCCACCGGGACCGCCGCCGAGCATGTCGATGAACGCATCCTCGAAACGCGGCGTGGTCGTCGCCACGCCCGATGCGGACGAATGTCCCTCCGGGGTTGGCGGTTTGGTCCCTGGCTTCATGACCAGGCGGATCGCTTCGCCCTGGATGACCCCGTCGACGACATCGTCGTCGTCGAGATAGCTTGCGAGCTTCTGGCGCCGCCCATGGGGAATGCCGGAAACCTTGAAGACGCGATCGGCGACCCTGGCGGTCAATTCGGCGGGACTGCCCGTGAACAGGAGCTTGCCTTCGTTCAAGAGCAGAACGCTGTCGCAGGCCTCCGCCTCGTCCAGATAGGCCGTCGACCAGACGACGCCGATGCCTTCCTTCGTCAGGTTTTCGACCATCTTCCAGAGATCTCGGCGCGAGATCGGGTCGACGCCGACGCCCGGTTCGTCGAGGAGAAGCAGCCTCGGCTTGCGCAGCAGGGCGCAGGCAAGGCCAAGCTTCTGCTTCATGCCGCCGGAGAGCTTGCCGGCAAGGCGGCTAGTGAAACGCTTGAGGTCGGTAAATTCGAGCAGTTCGTCGAAGGTCGCTGTGCGCTCGCCAAGCGGCAGGCCGCGCAGATCGGCGTAGAGATTGAGGTTTTCCTGAACGGAAAGGTCCTCATAGAGGCCGAAGCGTTGCGGCATGTAGCCGATGGCCGCCTGGATATCGGCAGCATTCGCCACCGTATCGAAACCGAGAACCTCGACCTTGCCTTCGTCCGGCACCATCAGCCCGGTCATCAGGCGGATCAGCGTGGTCTTTCCGGCGCCATCCGGGCCGACGAGCCCGGTGATCCGCCCGCCCAAGATTTCGCCAGCGATATGGTCGAGCGCCGGCGGGGCATCGCCGAAGCGCTTGACCACATCCGCGATGCGAACGAACGGCACCTCGTCGCTCATTGCGCGGCTCCAGCCTTTTCCGGCAGATGCACGGTCACGGGCATGCCCTGCCGGAGATCGGGGCCCGGCTTGTCGACCACGATGCGCAGGCGATAAACGAGATCGGTGCGCAGTTCCGGCGTTTCCACCGACTTGGGCGTGAATTCGGCGACCGGTGAAATGAACCCGACCGTCGCCTTGTAGCGGTGGTCCGGGGCGCTGTCGGACGTGACCTCGACGGCCATGCCGGGATGCACCCGGCCAAGGTCCGGTTCCGCCACATAGGCGCGCACCCAGACGGGTTCGTTCAGCGAGACGACGTAGACGGTGTCGGAAGGCGCGACGATGGCACCAGCCTCGCGCACCCGTGACAGGACCGTGCCGGCGCTCGGCGCGAACAATTGGGTATCGGCAAGCGAGGTGCGGGCGCTTTCGAGCTTGGCTTCGGCGGCGAGCACCTGCGCCTGGGCGGCGTCAATATCCTCGATCCGGCTTCCCTCTTCGATGAGCGCCAGGGCCTCGCGGGCGGAGGTGGCGCGCGCTGCGGCTGCCGCCCTGTTGGCGTTCGCCTCGTCGAGATTGGCCTGGGAGATGGTGCCGTTCGGGCGCAATTGCCGGGCGCGTTCATAAGCGAGATTGGCGTTTTCGAGATCGGCCAGACGTTCCTCATGGGTCGCGCGCGCCTGGGCGATCTCGGTCGGGCGTGCCCCCGCCCTCAGCTTTGCAAGGTTGGCCCTGAGCGCACCGAGATCGGCCTGCGCCGCGGCGACCGCCTGCTCGAACGGGGCGGCGTCCAGCGTCGCCAGAACGTCCCCGGGCTTGACCACGTCTCCTTCGTCGACGCCAAGGCTTGCGATGCGGCCGCTGACGCGGAAGCCGAGTGAAACCTGCCGAATGTCGACATTGCCGTAGAGCACCGAGGTCTGCTCCGTGCCGATCCAGCCGAGCCGCTGCGGCACGTCGAACCACCAGGCACTGGCCGCGGCTCCGGCAAGCAATACAAGGGCTACTGCCGGCTTGTTCATGACCGGTCCTCCCGCTTGCTTCCAATGGTCGCGACCAGCTCGGCAGCATGTCGGCGCAAGAGGTCGAGCTCGTCAGGACCGACCGCCTGCCATTTCATCTGCCGAAGCACGGCTGCGTGGGCCATGCGGAAGACCAGGATGCTGCCGACGAAGGACAGGGTTTTCAGCCGGACATGTTCCGATTGAGGAGGCTCGCCAAGGATGGTGGCAACCAGCCTGCCGGCCATGCCGATCATCGGGCCCATGACGTTGGAATAGACGCGCTCAAAGGCTTCCGTCGGCTCCATCTGTTCGCGGATGATGAAGCGCGCCCAGCTTTCGGACTGACGGCTCACGAAGAGGGCGACCATGTGCTGCGCCAGCTGGGTGAGCATGTCGCGGGCTTCCCGGGGTTCCAACGGCTGGCCTTGGCTGTCGAGGTGGGCAAGGCGAGCAAGAACCGCGTTTCGAAGGTCTGCGACGTGGTCGATGATGATCGAGGCAAGGTGCTCCGCAGCGGCGATATGGAGGCCTTCCTTGCCGCCGAAGTAATAGGGGATTGCCTGGAGGTTCACGCCTGCCGTTTCGGCGAGCATGCGAGTGGTTGCGCCGTCAAAGCCGTAGCGGCCAAAGACGTCGATGGAACTGGTCAGCAGTTTCTCGCGGGTGACATCTCCGCGGTCCTGCTTGGTCGGACGGGGCGAGGTTTCTTTTTTCATGGCATACTGAAATTACATCATTCCATTGATTAAGTCAATCGAATGAATTTACGCGACGGATGACGACATGCCTTGGTTCGATGAGGTCGTGTTGCAGAAAGCGAGTCGCGCAAAGGCGCACAGCGGTTTTGCTGTGGCGCTCTATTTTGCGGGCGAGGAACCTCCGGTGAACCTTTTTGGCCTAAGCGACGTCTCGCTCTTCGCCCCGTTCGAGGCGGCGCTGAAAGAGGGCGGCGATGAGATCCGATTGGGTGACGACGCCGAGCAGCCGGTTATCCGGATCGACCACGGGCATATGGTGCAGCCCCATGTCGGACATCGGCGGCACGAGTTTGGCGATCATGGTTTCCGGCAGGGCGGATTGCACCTTGCGGGTCATGATGTCGGATACGAGCCGTGGTGTTTTCGGCCCGAAGCCGATAACGTTTCCGAGCCGCTGGCGGATGCCGCCCTGCGGCGTGAGCATCGCGTGTTTCATGAAATCGGTTTGCGTGACGATACCGACGAGGCCGTCCTTTTCAGTCACGACCGGTAGCGCCTTGATGTGATGCTTGATCAGGGTCTGCCAGGCCTGGCGCAAGGTCGTCTCGGGCGTGGCCGTGGCGACGTCGCGCGACATGATCTCGGCGCAGGTGATTTCGCCGGAGCGGCGGTTGAAGGCGCGGATCTGCGCCTGGTGGATCAACGCGTCGAGCTCTTCGGGACTGACGTCGACCACTTCACCATATTGGGCGAGAACGGCCTGCAGGTCTTCGGGGACGATGCCGAGCCTGTGCGTCGGCGCGGGGTCGCTCGTTCCATGCAGCGTCGGCGCCTGCGCAAGATGCGGGTAGCGGCGACCGGTCACGTTGTTGAACGCCAGCGCGATCAAGAGGATGACGACCGAATTGATGGCGACCGGAGACAGGACGAACCAGTAGCCCGCCTCGTGGATCGCCGGGCCACCGAGCACGGCGGTCAGCGCAACCGCCCCGCTCGGCGGATGAAGGCAGCCGAGCAGCAGCATGATCGCGATGGCGAGCCCGACGGCGACTGCGGCTGCGACGACCGGATCCGGGATCAGCAACGCCGCGGTCACGCCGATCAGCGAAGAGATGGTGTTGCCGCCGACGATCGACCAGGGCTGGGCGAGCGGGCTCGCCGGGGCGGCAAAGAGAAGGACGGCCGAGGCGCCCATTGGCGCGATCAGCAGCGGCAGGCTGGCGCCCGCCCCGAGGGCATAGCTGCTGATCAAGCCGGTAAGCAGGATGCCAAGAAGAGCGCCCAAAGACGCACGCAGGCGTTCCAGATGGCTGATCGGAACGAGCGATGGGATGAAACGCTTGATGTACGCGCGGGCCTTCGACATGGAGCCTCTCGGGAGGGGAGGTACGGACTTGGGCACGCCATTAGCACATGGCGCAGCATTGGGCATGAAATCCGCATCCAAAAACCGGCGTTGGATTGAAATATATGCATCGCGCCTAAAAAATGTGCGATGCACACGCGGGCGCGTGCTGTCCCTGTCGTCGGGCTCGTCAGCCCGACAGGGCGGCGGAAAAATCGATCGAGAACCGGGTGCCACGGCCAGGCGTCGTATCGACCGCGACGGTTGCCTGGTGCAATTCGCTGATACGCCGCACGATCTTCAGGCCGAGGCCGAGCTGCCCGGAGCTTTTTACATAGCCGAGGTCTTCGTTGTGCTCCGGAAGGTCTATCAGCCCCTTGCCGTCATCCTCGACAGAGACGACCGGGCCGGGGCCACAGGTCAGGACGATCCGGGTTCCCGGCGGGTTGTGCTTGACGGCGTTCTCGATGAGGTTGCGCAGCATGTTTTGGACGAGCGCCGGAATGGCGGTTATCTGTGGCGTGCCTTCGTCTACGAATTCGAGGGACTTGTCGTGGTCGAAGACGAAAGGTGCAATCGCCTCCGCAACGGCGGCGCCGATCTGAGACAGGCTGGTGCGCTGGTAGGCGGAGGGATCGACGGCATCGGCGCGCGCGAGCGAGGTCAACTGCTCCAGAATATGGGTGAGTGCGTCCAGGTCGCGCTCCGCATTGCGCGCCCGCGGGTCGTCGATGCGGCTCAGTTCCATCTTGGCGATCGACACCGGTGTGCGGATTTCATGGGCGATCGACGACGAGAACAGCTTTTGCGACTGGATGAGATCGGCAACCCGGGTCAGCATCCGATTGACTGCGGTGACGAGACGGGCGATTTCCTGCGGCATCCGCGTCAACGGCAGGCGCGCATTGCTGTCGCGCGGGTCGAGGGCGTCGGCGGCCTGCGCGGCCATGGCGACCGGCCGCAAGGCGCTGCGCACCGACCAGATCGTCGCGCCGATCACGAGACAGAACATTAGCGTCATCGGCACGATCATCGAATCGAACATCTCGTGCAGCAAGGCGCCGTACATGAAGCCGTTCGGATCGTTGAGGATCGCGAGTTCG
Source organism: Ensifer adhaerens (assembly GCF_000697965.2). Classification (NCBI taxonomy): domain Bacteria; kingdom Pseudomonadati; phylum Pseudomonadota; class Alphaproteobacteria; order Hyphomicrobiales; family Rhizobiaceae; genus Ensifer; species Ensifer adhaerens. The sequence continues at coordinate 701,835 of NZ_CP015881.1, forward strand.
ACCAGGACGACCAGGCCGCCCCGTTCGAAAGTCTGGCCGCCGGCAACGCTGAAAGGTTTGCCCGGCGCGATCAGGCGTTTCCAGAATTGCGGCGCGTCGACGTTGAGCGGCAGGAAGTGCTGGGCACATTCGGCCGTGCAGTTCGAATGGATCATCTCGCCGGACGCAGTGCGGATACGCAGGAAAATCGCGCCGTTGTCGTCGGACCGGTCGAGATAGCGTTCGCGCACGTCGCGATTGGGCTCGTAACGCGCCACGCCGTCACGCACCTGGACATACTCGATCAGGTTTTCGGTTTCCTGCTGCAGCATGAGCACGCTCAGCTTGTCGTCGTCGAACCAGTAGTCGGCGAAGACGACGCCGATCTGGATCGCCATGGCCAACAGCGAGAAGGCGATGATGCGGCGGGCTACGATACCGATCAGGGAAGGGTTTCGGCTCCTCATGGAGCTTGCCTGAGGAGGTAGCCGATGCCGCGCACCGTCTCGATCTGAACGCCGCTATCGAGCGGCTGCAGGCGTTTGCGCACCCTTGAAACAGCCAGTTCCAGGGCATTGGGAGTGACTTCCTGGCCATATTCCGAAAGGGCCGTTTCGAGCTTCCGCTTCGGCACGACGCGACCGACCTCGCGCATCAGGATCTCGATCAACGACCGCTCGCGCGGCGGCAAAGGCACCACCGTGCCGTCGCAGGTGAGGTCGGCGGTTGCCGGGTCGTAGCGCAATGTCCCAGCTTCCAGTACCGGCTGTACGGCCTGGGGATTGCGCCGCAGCATCGCGCGACAGCGCGACAGCAGCTCGCGATGGTGGAACGGTTTTACGAGATAGTCGTCGGCCCCGGCGTCGAGCCCGGCGATGCGCTCGTCGACAGAGCCCTTGGCCGTGATGATCAGCACCGGCAGCCCGGGATACTCCAGGCGGACGCGGCGAAGCAGCGACAGGCCGTCGCCATCGGGCAGCCCGAGGTCAAGCAGCACCAGGTCATGCTCGCGCGCCGCGATCGCCGTTTCGGCATCGGCCACGCTTGAAACCGCATCGAGGCGCCAGCCCGCATCCCGCATGGTTTCACCGACCAGTTCAACCAGTCGCGGACTGTCTTCGACCAGGAGCAGGCGCATTGATTCGTCTCGATATTACAGGGCCACCGCCGACCATATGGGCTTTCGCCGGGACTGCCAACTGCCTGCGCGACACCTACCAGCGCGCGTATCGGCGCAACAATGAGCAATCTTGACGGGGTTTGGACAGCTTGTCCGTCGTATCTCAACGGCTGAGGGGGAGGCTGCAACCTAGCAGGTGGCCGCCACGCGGCCTCCATCTCGATTGAATGCCCGTGCCTGCAACGCCCTTCCCAGGCGCTCTTGCAGTCACCGCAGGAGACTACAGTTTTGAGATTTTCAGGTATTCGCCGCCCCGAAATCGGCAGTATTGCGCTCAGCGCTCTTGTCAGTGCCTATCTGCTCCTTGCCACCAACAAATCCTTCTGGACACACACGGTCGCCTATTTCGACGATTCCCTCACGGCGCGTCTGTCTTTCAGCGCGGCTCTGTGTCTGCTGACCTTCGCAGGCCTGACGCTGGCCTCCGTCAAATATGTGATGAAGCCGGTGATGATCTTCCTGATCATGGTATCGGCCGCCGCCTCCTACTTCATCGATACTTTCGGCGTCATCATCGACAAGGACATGATCGGCAACGCGGCGGTGACGACGCAGGCCGAAGCCAGCCACCTCCTGACCGGCAGTCTGGCGACGCATCTGCTGCTTTACGGGGTACTTCCGTCGCTGCTGGTGATCTGGTTCAAGCTCCGCTACCGGCCCTTCCTGTCGAATGCTGCGGTCAACCTGGCGGTGATCATTCCCTGCCTCCTCGTCAGCGGGGGTCTGGTCTACGCGAACTTTGCAAACGTCGCCTACGTGATCCGCGAACACAAGGACCTGATGAAGCGGTTCAACCCGACGGGGCCGGTTTCGGCTGCCGTGCGATATGCATCCTCGACCTATAAGCAGCGCAACATCGTCGTGCAGCCACTCGCAACCGATGCCCGACAGGGTGCGCGGATTGAAGCTGCCGGCAAGCCCGTGGTTGTCGTCGTCGTTGCCGGCGAAACCGCGCGCGCGATGAACTTCTCGCTGAACGGCTATGGGCGCGAGACCAATCCGGAACTCAAGGCTCTGGGCGTCGTCAACTACACCGACACCACGAGCTGCGGCACGGCGACGGCAACGTCGCTCCCCTGCATGTTCTCCGTCTACCCGCGTGATGAGTACAGCGACTGGAAGGCTCGCTCGACGGAAAACCTCATGAACGTGCTGACGCGCGCCGGAGTTTCGACCACCTGGTGGGACAACAACACCGGAAGCAAGGGCATTGCCGACCTCATCAACTTCGCCAGCATGACCGACCAGAAGAACAGCCCGCTCTGCAAAAACGGGGAATGCCTGGACGAGATCTTCCTCGGCGAGCTCGACAAGAAGCTCTCGGCGACCAAGAAGAACAGCGTGATCGTACTCCACCAACTCGGCAGCCACGGACCGTCCTATTACCTGCGCTATCCCGAGAAGTTCCGGCGTTTCACGCCCGATTGCCGCACGCCCGAACTGATGAAGTGTTCGGTTGAAGAAATCACGAACGCCTATGACAACACGATCCTCTACACCGACTACGTGGTGGCGAGTGTCGCCCGGTTGCTGGAAAAGCATCAGGACCAGATCGCGGGCGCGATGATCTATATGTCCGATCACGGCGAGTCGCTCGGCGAGAACGGCATCTATCTGCACGGCGCGCCCTATGCCATCGCCCCGCGCGAACAGACGCAGGTGCCGTTTATTGCGTGGTTCTCGAAGCCCTACCAGGCGGCAATGGGTGTCGATACGGCGTGCCTCGCCAAGGATACGGCGCAGCCGAAATCCCACGACAACCTGTTTCATACCGTGCTCGGCATGATGAATGTCGAGACCAAGGTCTACAAGCCGGGCCTTGATGCCTTTGCGAGCTGCACGAAGAAGCCGGGCGGCGGGGCGGCGTTCCAGGCCGCGGATACGACCAACGACTTGCCGGCAAGCCCCGTGCGTTCCTCAGGGTTTCCAGGCGCCCTTTAACGGCCCGTAAATTTGCCCACGGTCGGAACAAAACCCGGCCTCGACGCTTCCTTGAAAACACACCCCGATTTCGTTCCCGCCACGGCCGAGGCGGCCAACGCGGCCTCGGCCCTTCGGGACGGCCCAAGGAAGGAGAGGTCCGATGCGCATCGTCGGCCTGCAGGTCACTGCCGAAAGAGCCGGTCGCTCAGGGTTCACCGTCGAATTCATAGGCGACGGCGATGAGGTGGTGACAGTGATGTGTCCCCAGGACAAGGCCGGATCCCTTAACCGGCTGAACGCGATCGCGAAGGCAAAGGAAATTCTGCATGCGGCCATTGCGGCCGACGAAACGGTCGCGGCCGCCGGCGACCAGGCAGGGGTGCGTCGCGGCACCCTGCCGAACGCGCGCCGGGCGCATGATCGCGATGCGATGGAAGAGCAACTCGACGAAGGACTCGAGGATACTTTTCCGGCAAGCGACCCGGTGTCGATCGCCAGCTCGACCATCGCCAAGGGTCATTCCCGACGCTGACATCAGGACGGCACAATAGTGGCTCCCAAGTGCGGGCATCTCGCCCGTGGCTCCTTACACGGCGGCCCTCATTCTTAATTGTCGCACGGGTCCGCGTCGCGGCCGCCGCATCTTGCATCCTTTCCGCAAAAGGCATGTTATAGCGCCTTGATCTGGCGATATTTTCGGCCTCGAACCGGCCGGCGCCCGCTATCGGAATTTGGAGAGTGAATGCATGGCCGTCCGGCATCTGACGTTCGCCGTCGGCGATATTCACGGCTGCCTCGACCAGCTGCGCGCGCTGCTGGATGAAATCGAAGACTATGCGCCAACGGGGCGGGTGATCTTTCTCGGCGACCTGATCGACCGGGGGCCGGACAGCCGCGCCGTCATTGAACTGATCATGGCTGGTCCGACGAAGCCCGGCTGGACCTGGCTGACCCTCAAGGGCAACCACGAGGAAATGCTTTGGGGTGCCAGCAGTGGTGAAAGCGATGTCGACTGGTGGCTGGTCAACGGTGGCCGCGAGACGCTGATCTCCTATGACGGCACGGTTCCCGGGCGGCACCTGAAATGGATCAAGGAGCTGCCGACGATCCTGGTCGAGCGCTTTCGCATTTTCGTTCATGCGGGCGTCGACGACACGCGGCCGCTGGAACAACAGGACGACGGGGTTTTCCTCTGGATCCGGCCGCCCGACGACTATTCCGGCGAGTACTGGGGCCGGCACCTTTGTCATGGCCACACGCCGAGCACGGCCAATCCGCGCACGGTCGGAAACCGCACCAATGTCGATTCCGGCGCGGTGTTCAGCGGCATCCTCTCCTGCGCCATCTTCGACGACGATCAGGCGGGCGGGCCGATCGACTTCCTGACGGCGAGCAAGGCTGCCTGGCGCGTCGAGTGAGCGTTGGCATCGGTGGCGTAAATGGCATTGTGCGGGCGGCTCTCCGGTAGTAGGTGTGGCTTCTCCGCTGGGCGAAGCCTTTGCCGCCCGTCTCATCATCTCAGGGGATTGCCTTGGACGCCGCGCCTTCATCCGTTTTCACGAAGAATTTTGCTGCCCTCCTGTTCGATATGGATGGCACGTTGCTGAACTCCATGGCCGTGGTCGAGCGTGTCTGGGGCGCATGGGCGGAGCGCAATGGTCTCGACCCAGTCGAGTTTACCAAAACCGTACATGGCGTGCGCGCCGTCGATACGATCCGCAATCTCGAGCTGCCGGACATCGATCCGGAGAAGGAAGCCTACGACCTGGCGCTGGCCGAGATCGCCGACGTTGAAGGTATTGTCGAGATCCCCGGTGCGGTTGATTTCCTGAATTCTCTGCCGCCGGAAAGGTGGGCGATCGTGACGTCCGCGCCGCTGGATCTCGCCGTGCGCCGTCTCGCGGCCGCCGGCATTCCGATGCCCCAACTGATGATCACCGGTGAGGATGTTTCCATCGGCAAGCCCGATCCACAGGGCTACCGGATGGCGGCCGAGCGGCTGGGCGTGCGTGCGGAGGATTGCCTGGTGTTCGAGGACGCGCCGGCCGGAATTCTGGCCGGGCTCGCAGCCGGGGCCGATGTCGTCGTCGTCACCGGTGCGCATGCGGCCGCCGAGGGAACGCCGCACATGACGCTTGCCCGCTACCACGACATCGCGGTGGAGCGCGCAACAGACGGCACGGTATCACTGCGCCGTACCGCTTGAAAACCCGTCGATGAGAACGGGAGGCCGCGTGCGGACCTCCCGTCATTCGCGTCGCTGGTTTAGGCGTTGAGCCAGCATTTCGTCAGCGCGTGCCCGCCCATCAGTTCGCCGTTCGGATCGTCGATCCAACCGCCGACCTTGTCGTTGGTCGCGTCGATATAGTTGTTGAACATCGGTACGATGACGCCGCCTTCGTCGCGCAGCATCATCGCCGCCTGATGATAGAGTGCCTTGCGCTTGGCGTTGTCGAGTTCACCACGCGCCGCAAATATCAGCTTGTCGAAGTCCTCCCGGAGGAAGCGGGTATCGTTCCACTCGGCCTTGGAGAGATAGGCGATCGAATAGACCTGGTCCTGCGTCGGCCGGCCGGTCCAATAGGACATGCTGAAGGGCTGCTTGTTCCAGACGTCCGACCAGTAGCCGTCGCCCGGTTCGCGCTTCAGGTCGATGGTGATCCCGCATTTGGCGGCGCTCATCTGGAAGAGTTGTGCCGCATCGACAGCGCCGGGAAAGGCGACATCGGAGGTCCGAAGCAGAACCGAGCCGCTGTGCCCGGATTTCTTGTAGTGGAACTTCGCCTTGTCCGGATCGAAGACGCGCTGCTCGATATCGTTGTCGAACAGCGGATAGCCCTTGATCATCGGCGTGTCGTTGCCGACGGTGCCATAGCCGGCGAGCACCTTTGCCACCATCTCCTCGCGGTCGACGGCATATTTCAGCGCCAGGCGCAGGTCGTTGTTGTCGAAGGGCGCCGTGTTGCAATGGGTGATGAAGACATAGTGACCCTTGCCCGGCACATTCCGTATGACGACGCCGGGAAGGCGACTGATCAGGGCGACCACCTTGGGCTCGATGCGGTTGATCATGTGGATCTGGCCGCTCTGGAGGGCCGCGGTTCGAGCGGTCGAGTCATTGATGACAGCGATTTCGATCTGATCGGCATGGCCGCGCTCGGCCGAGCCCCAATAACCTTCGTGCCGCTCTGCGATATGTTTGACGCCCGGCTCGTTGGACACGACCTTGTAGGGGCCGGTGCCGATGCCCGCCGTCGGGTCGTCCTTGCCGCCGTTCGGCTGGATCATCAGGTGGTAATCGCTGACGATATAGGGCAGGTCGGCATTGGGCGCGCGCAGCGTGATGACCACGCTGTCGCCATCGACTTTGATCGTCTCGAAGTCCTGAACGAAGGGCAGGGCCGCAGACTTGGAGTCCGCGTCGCCATGACGCTCGAACGTCGCCACCACGTCGGCCGGGGTCAGCTCCTTGCCGTTGTGGAAGGTCACGTCCTTGCGGATCTTGAAGCGCCAGGTCTTGGCGTCCGGCGTCGCCTCGTAGGCTTCCGCAAGCCGGTACTCGATCTCGCCCGTCGGCGAGACTTCGACGAGCTGTTCGCCCCAGCAGCGCCCGAGCGTGTAGGGGACCTGACTTGCCCAGGTTGCCGGGTCCAGGCTGTTCGTCGATTCCCCGCCGACGAGGCCCGCCTTGAGTGTTCCGCCCTTGACCGGCCCTGCGGCGCGGGCCGCTTGGCCAAGCAGCAGGTTCGCCGAGGCGGCGGTTATCCCGAGTGCCGCGGCCCGTCCGAGAAACTCCCGTCGCGACAGCCGGCCCGCGGCAACCTGCTTGCTCATGAATTCCAGTTCAATTGGCATGTCTTACTCCCTCTCTTGCAAGACCCACCCGGTGTAACCGGTATCGTTGCAGATATTGGAGGCAGATGCCGCGCCTGGTGTGTTGCCGCGCGACAGATGGTGGCGCAGATCGGCGAAAGAAAGTCGTGTTCTCGACCGAATAGTTGAGGCGCCGTCACCCCTTGCGGGCGTAGCGTTGCAGGATCGCGGAGATATCCGGCTCGGTCTTGTCGGTGTCGAGTTCGGCGCGAAGCTCGACCGCGTCGAGGTGTTCGAGCATGATCCGTTCCGCCGTGGCGGTGTCGCGCGATTGCAGGGCGCGGATGATCTGGACATGCTCGTCGACGGCACATTCCGGCGAATGCAGCCGCGCGAACCGGGCAAGGATCAGCGAACAGCGTGAGACGATCTCGCGGACGAACCGCGTCAGCGCCTGTGAGCCCGTAAGCTCGGCAAGCAGGATGTGAAACTCGCCAGCGAGCCGGATCGAAAGCGGGCCGTGATCTGTAAGCGCCGTCTCCTCCTGCCGGACATGCTGCTGCAGCCGCTTGACGCCGGCGGCGTCGAGATCGGCGACGAGCCGTCGGATCACCTCGGCTTCGAGCATGCGTCTCAGTGCGAAGATGTCGCGGGCTTCCTCCAATGTCGGCTCGGCCACGCAGGCGCCCTTATTGGCGCGTAAATCGACAATGCCTTCTGCGTTGAGCCGGACCAGGGCCGCCCGAACGCTGGTACGGCTGACCTTGAAATGGTCGGCGATCGTATCTTCGGAAAGTTTCGTTCCGGGCCTCAGGGCCTGTTCCAGGATCGCCTGGCGCAAAAGCTTGTAGACCACTTCGCTGCGGCTAGATTTCTCAGACAAGGTTGCCTCCCCAACGGGCCGATCGGGGACCGGCCGAACATGTCCCTTGTCTTCGATAGCGCCCGTCCAAATGGTCGTCAATATTGTATACAATAATGTTGATGTTTGTATTCTCTTGTCGTATGCAATTGCAGGCGCCGACAAACAAGACCGGTGCCGGCCGGTTCGGGAGGAGGCGTGCGGAGAGGACCGCGCGACCTGAGAAGGCCTGAAAGGGAACAGCCAATGGGAGGGAATTCATGAACAGCAGGATTCTGCAGCTCTGTGCGACAGTTGCCGGCATCGCCGTCGGCCTGGTGGCCGCGACCGCTGCCAACGCCGCGACGACGCTCGAAACCGTCAAGGCCCGCGGCAAGCTGATCTGCGGCGTCTCGATGAGCACGCCGGGCTTTGCGACGGCCGATGCCAAGGGTCACATGGAAGGCTTCGACGTCGATGTCTGCCGCGCCGTGGCGGCTGCCGTATTCGGCGATCCGGAAAAGGTCGACTTCGTCCTGACCAACATCAATACGCGCTTCCAGGCGCTTCAGTCCGGCGAGATCGACATGCTGTCGCGCCAGACGACCATGACCTTTTCGCGCGAAACCTCACTCGGGCTCGATTTCGGCCCGACCGTGTTCTACGACGGCCAGGGTCTGATGGTGCCGAAGTCGCTCGGCGTCAGCAGCGCCAAGGAACTGACCGACGCAGCGATCTGCACGCTGCCGGGCACCACGACCGCCCAGAACCTCAGCGACTTCTTCCGTACGATCGGCGGCAAGTTCGAGCTGGTCGTCTTCGAAAGCCCGGACGAAAACCGCAACGCCTTCTTCTCCGGCCGCTGCGAGGCGATCTCGTCCGACCGTTCGGACCTTGCCTCGATCCGCGCCGTTGCCAACAACCCGGACGATTACGTCGTGCTGCCGGAAACGATCTCAAAGGAGCCGCTGGCGCCGGCCGTTCGCCAGAACGATTCCAACTGGCGTGACATCGTCTCCTGGTCTGCCTGGATGCTGATGGCTGCCGAAGAGCGTGGGATCACCCAGGCCAATGTCGACGAGATGACCAAGAGCGAGGATCCGGAGATCCAGCGCATGCTCGGCGTCAGCGAAGAACTCGGCAAGATGCTGAACCTCGACAACAAGTGGGGCTACAACATCATCAAGGGCGTCGGGAACTACGGCGAAGTGTTCGAGCGCAACCTCGGCACCAAGACCGCGCTTGGCCTGACGCGTGGCCCGAACACGCGCTGGAGCGAAGGTGGCCTGCTCTACGCACCGCCGTTCCGTTGAGAATCGACGGGCCCGCGCGTTTCGCTCGGGTCCACGTCTCCACATGGTGCCTAATCGGCCCGTGGAGAGTGCGCGCGGTATGCCGCCGTACTATAAACGATAGAAATCGATCAAGTTATGATCTTGGGTCGCGCCGGCCCGAGATCATTGTGCTCCAAGGGACGGGTGCCGATGCCCCTGTTTTATGACGCGCGCATTCGCGCCTATCTCTATCAAGTGATCGCCGTCGGCGTCGTGCTGCTCATCGCCTGGGTGATGTTCAGCACCGCAAGCGCCAATCTTGCCAAGCAGGATATTGCGACCGGTTTCGGCTTCCTGGCGCGCCAGGCCGGATTTGTCATTACCGAATCTGCCATCACCTATGAGCCGACGGATACGATCGGCCGCGCGATCCTCGTCGGCATCACCAACACGGTCAAGGTTTCGCTGCTCGCTGCCCTGTTCGGCACTGTTCTCGGGCTGTTGGTCGGCATCGGGCGGCTGTCGCACAATCCGGTGTTGTCGCGGCTGATGCTTGCCTATGTGGAAGCGCTGCGCAACGTGCCGCTGCTGCTTTATCTTCTGCTCTGGTATTCGCTGATCATCTCCGTGTTTCCGCCAGTCAAGCAGGCGATCGAGATGCTTCCCGGCGTCTTTCTGTCGAACAGCGGTCTGGTCACGCCGGCGCTGCACTGGCAGAGCGGTTTCGCTGCGCTGGTCACGGCCTTTGTTGTCGGCGTCGCTGCCGCCGTCGTTACCGCGCGCATTCTCGGCCGCCGCCGCATCGTAACCGGCAAGGAGCGGCCGATTGCCCTGTTCGCGACGATCGCGTTTCTGCTGCCGCTCGCCGCAACCATCCTCTTCGCAAACATCTCGGTCACCTGGGATGTGCCGGAACTCGGCCGCTTCCGCCTGAGCGGCGGCTATCATTTGCGCCCCGAATTCGTGGCGCTTCTGCTAGGGCTGACGCTCAGCGTGTCGGCCAATGTCGCGGAAATCGTTCGCGCTGGCATCCAGGCAGTCAGCAAGGGGCAGTGGGAAGCGGCGACGGCACTTGGCCTGTCGCGGGCACGCACGCTGAAGCTCGTGATCCTGCCGCAGGCGCTGCGCATCATCATTCCGCCGCTCACGAACACCTATCTGACCGTGTTCAAGAACAGCTCGCTCGCGATCGCCATCGGCTATCCGGATCTGGTGATGGTCTCAAACACGATTATGAACCAGACGGGCCAGGCGATTGAAGCCATTGCCATTTTCATGGGCGTCTATCTCGGCCTGTCGATCCTGATCTCGCTGGTGATGAACTGGTACAATGCGCGGGTCGCGCTGAGGGAGCGCTGAGCCATGACACAGGTCGACACCCTCGCGAGCAATGCGACGCTTGCGCCGAGCCGCGAAGCGCCACCGGCATCGCGCAGCCGCTGGTTCAGCGCCTATTTCGGCACGCCCGGCAATGCGCTGATCACCATCCTCTGCCTCGGCACGGTCTTTGCGCTCGCCAAGCTCGCAATCGGCTGGCTCTTCGTCGACGCCACCTTTGTGGGCACGCCGGCGGAATGCAAGGCGACCAGCGGCGCCTGCTGGCCGTTCCTGTCGGCGAAGATGCGCTACATCTTTTTCGGCTTTTATCCCTTTGAAGAGCAATGGCGTCCGCTGACGGCGATGCTTCTGTTTCTCGGCGCCTGCCTCGTCTCGATGATGCCGAAGGTCTGGGGGCGGGGACTGCTGATCGCCTGGGTCGCCGTCGTCCTGCCGGTGCTCTATGTGCTGATGGCGGGCGGCTATTTCGGGCTCACGGTCGTGCCCACGACGCAATGGGGCGGGCTGCCGCTTTCCTTCATGCTCTCCTTCATCGGGCTTGCCTGCGCGCTCCCGCTTGGCATTGCGCTGGCGCTCGCCCGCGCATCGAGCCTTCCGGCAATCCGCGTCCTCGGCGTCGGCTTCATCGAGATCGTGCGCGGGGTGCCGCTGATCAGCATCCTGTTCATGGCGACGGTCATGCTGCCCCTGTTCATGCCCAATGGCATCACCATCGACAAGCTCGTCCGGGCGCAGGTGGCGATCATCCTCTTTGCCGCCGCCTATATCGCCGAGATCGTGCGCGGCGGCCTGCAGGCGGTTCCCAACGGGCAGGTCGAGGCCGGCCATTCGCTGGGTCTGCATTACTGGCAGATCATGCGTAAAATCGTGCTGCCGCAGGCGCTGAAGAAGGTCATTCCGCCCTTGGTCAGCCTGTTCATCGGCTTCTTCCAGGATACAACGCTGGTGACGATCGTCGGTCTGCTCGACTTCCTCGACACCGTCCGCACCGCCATGCGCGACCCGCAATGGCAGGGCATCGCGGTGCTGGAGGGCTATGTCTTCGCGGCTGTTGTATACTTCGTTTTCAGCGCTCTCATGGGGGCTTACAGCCGTTTCCTTGAGCAATATTTCAGGACCACGCATGACTAAAGAGATCCACGTCATCCGCAAAGCGCATACGCTCGTCGCCTTCGACCGCAAGCTTAATGGCCATGTCTATCTCAACGACGCCGACGTCGCCTATGACGAGAAGGGCTTCGTGCATGTCGGCGGCCACTATGACGGTCCGTTCGTCAGCGAAAGCTCCGGCCGCGACCGGATGATCCTGCCGGGCTTCGTCAACGTGCATTGCCATTCCGGCGAGGAGCCGATCTCCAAGGGCATCTTCGAGGACATGGGGACGGCAGCGCTCTGGGGCAATGCGCTCTACGAATACTCCAACCTTCTGGAAATCGATGACGATGCGATCGAGGCGTCGCTGACGGTCATGGTCGGCGACCTGATGCGTAGTGGCGTCACCACGTTGCTCGATATTGCCGGCCCGCATGCGAGCTGGCTGCCGACGCTTGCCAAGAGTGGTGCACGCACCTTCGTCGCGCCGGGTTTCCGCGAAGCGCAATGGCACGTCGAAGACAGCCATCGTCTTGACTTCCGTTGGGACAGGGCGCGGGGGCGCGATGCCTTTGCGCGAGCGCTTGAGGTCGTCGATACTGCGAATGCACACCCATCGGGCCGCCTTGGCGGCGTCGTCGCACCGTCGCAGATCGAGACCTGCTCGCCGGAACTGCTGCAGGATGCGGTGGCGGCAGCGCGTCAGCGCGGCATGCCGATCACCATTCATGCTGCCCAGACCATGACCGAGCACGAAGAACTCTTGCGCCGGCACGGGCTGACGGCCGTACAATATCTTGAAAAGCTGGGTCTGCTCGGCAAGGACCTGATCCTTGGTCATTGCATCTTCGTCGACAGCCATTCCTGGACGCGACAGCGCACGGAGATCGACTTGCGTCTGCTCGCCGAACGCCAGACGACCGTCGCCCATTGCCCGGTCACCTTCTCGCGCAGCGGCATGGCACTGGAATCGGTCGGCCGCTACCGCCGCGCCGGCGTCAACGTCGCGCTCGGAACCGACAGCTATCCGTTCAACATGCTCGAAGAAATGCGCCAGGCGATGATCTGCGCGCGGCTCTCGGGCAAGTCCGTCTTCGACGTATCCACCGGCGACATCTTCGAGGCGGCGACGACCGCCGGCGCGCGGGCACTTGGCCGGGACGACATCGGCCGGATCGCCGTCGGCTCGAAGGCGGATTTCCTGGTGGTCGATCTCAGGCACCACGCCATGCAGCCGGTCTACGACCCCTTGCGCAATCTCCTGCATTGCGCGGCCGAGCGGGCGATCGAGCGTGTCCACGTGGACGGCACTTGCGTCGTCAGTGATGGCCGCCCGACCTTGATCGATTATGACGGCGCGCTCGCAAAGCTCCAGGAAGCGCAGGACTACGCTTGCCGCAAGGCGGCTGAGAACGACACGAAGGGTCGCGCAATGGGGACGCTTGCGCCGCTCTCACTGCCGCGCAGGTAATTCCGGCCGCGGTCCGTCAGGACAGAAAGCGGTGTGCGGCGAAGAGGCAGATCAGGACTGTCGCCGCCGCGCCCGCCAGCGCGCCAAGACGCCTTTCGAGGAAATCCCGGATCTCTTCGCCGAAACGGCGCAGCAGCCAGGCGAGCAGGAAGAATCGCGCGCCGCGGGCAATGATCGCCGAGACGATGAACAGGCCGAGATTGATGTTGGCGGCGCCTGAAAGGATGGTCACGACCTTGATCGGCGGCAGATGCGCCAGGCCCGAGGTGACGAGCAGCAATGCCAGCATCTCACTGTCGACCGAGGCCTTCAGATGCTCGAAGGTGTCGAGCTTGCCGTAGAACTCGAGCAATGGCCTTGCGATGGTGTCGAAGGCATAATGGCCGAGATACCAGCCGGCGATGCCGCCAAGTACCGAGCAGACCGTCGCCACGAGCGCATAGCGCCAGGCCCGTTCCGGGCGCGCCAGCGCCATCGGGATCAAGAGAAGATCGGCCGGAACCGGGAAGATCGAGCTTTCGACAAAGGCAATGATGCCAAGCCAGACAATGGCGGTTTCCCGTGTCGCGAGCGACATTGTCCAATCGTACAGGCGTCGGAGCATGAGGTGCGGTTCTCTGTTGGCCCGGGGTCCGTTTACGGGCCCCAAGGCTCGTCTATAGGCCAGAGAGCAGGGTGTAAATGTGGCTGACTTCTGTATTTGAGACAATTCTCACGAGAAGCCGTGCCGGTATTATTGGGCAGCCGCCATGCGCGCGTAGCGCCCTGGCGGTTGCCCGACATGGCGGCTGAAGGCCGTGCTGAAGGTGCTTGCCGAGCTGTAGCCGACATGTTCGGCGACGGCGGCAAGATCCAGTTCGCGTTGCCGCAGCAGGTCCTTGGCGATCGCCATGCGCCAGACGAGCAGATACTCCATCGGTGGCACGCCGACGGCGCGCGTGAAGCGCTCGAAGAAGACGGAGCGCGACAGTGCGGCCTCGTGCGCCAGCTCCGTCACGGTCCAGGGATGGGCGGGATCGGCGTGGATCTGGCGAATGGCCACCGCCAGCCGCGCATCTCCCAGCCCGCGCAACAGGCCGGGTGCCGCGCTCTCCCCTTCAATTGATCGAAGCGCCTCGACAAGCATCACTTCCACAAGGCGTGCGAGAACCAGGTCGTGGCCCGGGCGTTCGTCGCGTGCTTCTTCGCCCACAATGCGGACGAGCGTCGAAAGCCGTTCTATCCCGCGCAAATGCATCAATGCCGGCAGCAGCGAAACGAGCAGTCCGGCGTCGGGCGAGTCGAGGACGAAATAGCCGCCGAGCAGGCGCACGTCCGGTTCGCCGTCCTGCCTGCCATGGCGAACTTCGCCGACCGGTGACGGCGCCGCCTTGGGATCGATGAAGGTCGGCTGAACCGGATCGAAGCCCGAGATGGTGAAGCCGGGCGTGCGAGGCAACAACACGAAGTCGCCCGCCTGCAGCGTCACCGGCGCCTCGCCATCGACTGCCAGCCGGCACGATCCCTCGATGGCGGTACAAAAGCTCGGATGACCGAATTCGGAGTAGCGAACCGCCCAGCGGCCGGCACCGCTGATGCCTTTGGTGAACACTGTGCGTGGGCGGAGAAGCTGAATAAGCTGCGAGAGGGGATCGGTCATTTCAGGATGCTAGCAAATAAAATCAGGACTTCAAGCCGTAGAACGTCCGCAGTCCGCGCAGTACTCCGTTTCCATCGCAACCACGAAGGATACCGCTATGAAGACCGTACTGATCACTGGCTGCTCTTCCGGCTACGGGCTGGAGACTGCGCGCCGCTTTCATGCCGAAGGCTGGAGCGTGATTGCCACGATGCGCTCGCCCCGACACGATATTCTGCCGAATTCGAAGCGGCTTCGTTTGCTGGCACTCGATGTCACCGATCCCGACAGCGTCTCAGCCGCCATCGCGGAAAGCGGTCCGATCGATGCGCTCGTCAACAATGCGGGCATCGGCGTGGTGGGTGCCTTCGAGGCAACGCCGATGTCCCATATCCGCAAGGTCTTCGACACCAATACCTTCGGCGTGATGGCGATGACCCAGGCGGTGATCCCGCAGTTCCGTGCTCGCCGGTCCGGCGTCGTCGTCAACGTCACCTCCAGCGTGACGCTTGCTTCCATGCCGCTGGCTGCCGCCTATACCGCCAGCAAGACGGCGATCACTGGCTTCACCGGTTCGCTTGCCCACGAGCTTGCCGCCTTCGATATCCGTGTCAAGCTGGTCGAGCCGGGTTACGCGCCAACCACGCGCTTTGCTCACAACACGACGATGCGGGTCGAGGACCTGATCCCCGAGGCCTATGCCGAATTCGCAGCGCCGATCTTCGCCCAATTTGCAGCACCGTCTCTGGTGACGACCGAGGCCGACGTCGCGGAGGCCGTCTGGCAAGCGGCGAACGATTTGTCCGGCCAGCTCCATTTCCCGGCCGGCGACGATGCGGTGGCGCTGGCACAGGCAGGCTGACGTACCTGAACTCAACTGCGCGTCTTCAGGCGATCTCGGGGTAGCCGAGACGATGCGCGAACCGCGCCAGTTCCGCCACAGGCTCGTAATCGGCATCCGACAGAACCGCGAAGTCTTTTAGGGAAAGCACAGCGCGGGCCTCAGCCAAATTGGGCTCCGTAATCGCCCGTCCGAGTGAACTGCACAGCAGCAAAAGCTCGTCGTCCGAGGCGTCGCCGCGGGTGACGAGAGGCAGGCCCGGCGTGCTGGCAGTGGCGGTCAAGACCCGCAGACCGGCCACGCGTTCCGGATCAAAACGTTGCGTATTGCCATAGGTCACGCAGTCGATGGCGGCCACGTCGGCAGTGTCCGATGCAACCGCATCGATGCTTGCCAAATGGCTGCCGGTTTCGGCAACAGAGGAGAAGAACCGGCCATTGCGGCTGCGGGGCGCGATCGCCGCGCGCAACAGGTTGGTTCCGGAATTGCTGATCGGATCGTTGATGGCAGCCCGTGTCCCCCGGAGATCTTCAAGGGAACGGACCGGTGCGTTTGCTCGCACGATGACGAAGCTGCACATGTCGGGCCCGTCGCAGCCCGGGTGCCCGTAGACCGGCGTAGCGACAAGGCGAACCTTGCCGCGCAAATGCCGCACGTAGGGATAACCGCACGTCTGCGCGAGCAGCAGCGCCGGATGAAGCCAGGCATCGGCATGATGGAGGACGGCGTCCAATCGGTCGGGCACATCCGTCAGGCCCTCGCGCCGCAGGTCGTCGCGCAGGAACGCCCAGAGCGTTGCCGTTGCGGCCGCGAGCGGCTGAGGGCTGACATACATCGCAAGGCTGGCTATCCGCATGATTTCCCCGCGCTCCATGAGCACTCCCGCCATGGCGTAAAATGCGTTCGGCGAAGCGTCAAGGCCGTGGTCGCGGCGCCAAAGCGGTGGCAGCCATGCGTCTGGATGGCGGCGCCGATGTGCGGTGCTAGGCCGTGCGGCGAAGGCCAGCCCACTCCACCGCGGCCGTTTCAGATCGACGTCCGCTGGATGTCGTGCGGAAGCGCTCGACCAGATCGAACAGGGCGGATGCCTGGCCTGAGAGCCTGTGGGTCATGGCGGTGCTGTCCTCGACCATCGCATTGTTCTGCTGGGTCACGGCGTCCAGCGACAGCATGGTCTGGTTGATGTGCTGCAGGTCGGTTGCCTGGTTGCGCGCGTCGCCCGCGATCTGCAGCGTCTGCTCGTTGATCGCGTGGATCTGACCGGAGATTTCGTCGAGCGCGTCGCCAGCGGCCCTGACGAGAGAAACGCCCTTCGCCACTTCCTCGGCCGACGCGGTGATGATCGCCTTGATCTCCCGGGCGGCCTGCGCCGACTTCTGCGCGAGTTCCCGCACCTCATGGGCAACGACCGCAAAGCCCTTACCCGCTTCGCCGGCACGCGCCGCCTCGACCCCTGCGTTCAGCGCCAGGAGGTTGGTCTGGAAGGCGATATCGTTGATCGTGCCGATGATCTGAGAGATGGCGACCGATCCCTTCTCGATCTGGGCCATGGCGCAGACGGCGTTCATCACCACCTGACCCGAACGATCGGAACTCGCCTTGGCAGCGGCGGCGATCGTGGTTGCGGATGTGGCGTGTTCTGCGGTGCGGCCGATGGTGGCGGTGATTGCGCCGAGCGCCGCGGTCGCTTCCTCCAGCGTCGCCGCCTGATGTTCGGTGCGCTTGGCGAGTTGGCCGATGGCGTCGCGCATCTCGCCGGTTTCGCCGTCGATCTCGGCGCTTCTCGCCTTCACGTCACCGAGCGTGACCGCCAGGCTCTCCAGCGACAGGTTGAAGTCCGAGCGCAGGCGATCGAAGCCGGCGCCGAAGGGGCGGTCGATGCGGGCCGTCAGATCGCCGTGGGACAAGCGTTCGAGCCCCGAGGCCAGCATTTCGACGGCCTCGTTGATCTGGCGCGATACCTCGGCCTGGGTCGTCTCGCGGCCGTGCCGTTCCTCCTCGATCATGGTTCGCGTCTCCGCTGCCTCGGTTTCGAGGCGGGCACGGTCGCGAAGAGCGTCCCGGAAAACAAGGACGGAGCGGGCCATGTCACCGATCTCGTCCTTGCGGGTACCGCCAACACCGCTGATCGTCGTGTCGCCATCGGCGAGCCTGCTCATGTCGCGGACGAGACCGGTAATCGGGTGCGTCAGTCGGCGCGAGTACCAGATGGAGATCGCCAGCGCAGCCGCGAGGACGGCAAGCGCGGTCGCGAGCGTCCAGTTGCGCAAGGCGGTAACCGCGGAAAAGGCCTCCCGCGAGGTCATGACCGCAGCAATGGTCCAGCGCGTGCCGAAAACATCAAGATTGGTGGCCGCCATCTGGGCTTCCTCGCCGCGGAAATCCGCAAGCCTGCTGCTGACGATGCCGTCTTCCGCCGGCTGGTCGGCCACGATCCGGGCGTTCAGCATATCGTTGCCGGGTGTGGCGGCGCTGTCGGCGAGGAAGAACCCGTTACTGTCGAGCAAAATCGTTTCGCCGGTTTCGCCAAGGCCCGTGCGGTTGCCGACATTTTCGCCGATGCGCCCATCCGGCATTTCAAGGATCAGCGTGCCGATCTTGCCGTCAATCGATTCCAGGGGGATGGCGACGAACGCAGCGGGGCTGCCGCCAAGCGGGGCATAGGCTTCGTAGGACGCAAAGGCGAGCTTGCTCTTGTCCGTTCCCTCGGCCGTTTCCCGGAAGACGCGGCCAAGCCCGGTGTCCTTCCAGGCCACGTCCTTGAGGTTGACGCCAAAATCCCCTTTCTTGTTGAGGGCGTATACGACATCGCCGCTGAGATTGGCGAGCAGCACGTCGCGATAGCCGTGGGCTTCGGCGAAGCGCCGGAAGAACGGGTGATAGCGCGCATGCAGCGCGTCGTAGTCGTCGACGCCGGCGGAGCTGTAGAGGGCGCGCTTGTCTTCGGCGTTGGGGTTTTCCGCCAGGTAGCGGCGCTGCAATTCGCTTTCGGTCTTTTCCCCGAACTTGGCGGCTGCGCCATTGAGGTCGGTTAGCGCCTTGGCGACGGACTTCTGTGCTTGCAGATTGCGCAGGTCGTTTTCCACGGTGGTGAGGTAATGGCGTAGCTCGTTGCGGCGGGCATCGGCGAGCGCCTCCAGCTTTTCGATTGCCGCGCGTGACGAGAGATTGCCGCTGACGGTCAGGCTGGCAAGACTGGTGGCAGCAATGGAAAAGGCGGCCAGAGCCGCCGCAGCGAGAGGAAGCTTCGCGGACAAACGCATAACAATCACCGGACGTGCAAGGGGAGGAGGCCATGCCGAAGGCTGGTCGCGACGCCTCATGCGTCCGGCGGAAGGGCTTCCGCGCGGAGAGTTATACTGTCTCACGTTACAGCTTGATGACAGCTGGATGACATCGCCAAAGTTTGCCGTGGAGAGCGACGGCTCTATCTCGGCAAGGCGCCTGTCAGGAAAATGTCGGCGCAGCTTTCTGCTCGCGCCGTGATCGTCGCCTCGTCGATGGTGCCAAGGCAACCCATCATGACGGCGCGTTGCGGCTCCATCGCCATCATGCCGCGCAGCATGCCTGCGGTCAGACGCGGGTCTGCCACCGCGAGCCGGCCGTGGGCCACCTGCGTCCTCAGCCATCGCTCCAAGGTGGCACTTGTCCGCTGGATCGCCTGTTCCCAGAAGGTGGCAGCAACTTCGGGAAAGCGTTCTGCCTCGGCGAGCACCAGGCGGATGATCGCGATCGTGTCGTGCGAGAGCACGAGATGTCCGTAGGCGGCAAGCAGGTGCACCAGGCCACCCCTTACGCCCAGATCTTCCAGGTTCTCTTCATCGGCTTCCAGTACGAACTCGGCGATCCTGAGGGAGATGACGCGCTCGAAGAGATCGGCCTTGGTGGGAAACAGCCGATAGAGCGTCTTGGTGGAAACGCCGGCATTCTGAGCTATGACGTTGATGTTCGCCGCCTCGTAGCCGAGGTCGCAGAATTGCCGTTCGGCGGCGAGGACGATCACCTGGCGCGTCTCGTCGTCCGGTCGGACCTGGGGACGGCCGCGGGAGCGTGGCGGCTTCTGCTTTTCGATCATGGCGGCTTTCCAAATTCTTCGAATTTTTAGGTGAGCCGAGTTGAGAAAGCAATTGTTTTCCGAAATTTCTGTGCCGCGTGTCCTGGCCGTGGCGGATATTGCGACCTTTGCGAACACGTTCTAGCTTTGCTGCATGGCGACGTCGAAACTCACGACCTATCGTGCGAAGCGGGACTTTTCCCGGACGCCGGAGCCTGCCGGAAGAAGTGGCGGGGAGGGCAATCGTTTCGTCGTGCACAAGCACCATGCCACTGCCGATCACTATGATCTCAGATTACAGGTCGGCGACGTGCTGAAAAGCTGGGCGGTCCCCAGGGGGCCGTCGCTCAACCCCGCCGACAAACGGCTGGCTGTCGAGACCGAGGATCATCCGCTCGACTACATCGACTTCGAGGGCGTCATCCCGGAAGGCGAATATGGCGGTGGACCGATGATCGTCTGGGACACCGGCGTCTGGGCACCGATGGACGATATCGAAAAGAGCCTGAGAACCGGCGCGTTCAAGTTCCGTCTAGCCGGCGAGAAGCTCAATGGCGGCTGGATGCTGACGCGGCTGAAGCCGAAACCGGGAGACGACGACACGCGCAACTGGCTGCTGTTCAAAGAGCATGATCCAGCCGCCGATCCTGATGTCGACATTCTGACGGCACGCCCGGAGAGCGTGAAAAGCGGGCGGCGCATCGAAGAGTTGGTCGAGCCGCCAAAGAAGCCGGCTAAAGCGGCGAAGCCGGCCGTCCTCAAGCCTGGTTCGCTGCCGGGCGCTGTGAAAGGTCCGAAGCCGCAGCGGATCGAGCCGCAGCTCGCCAGCCCTATCCCGAAACCGCCCGGGGCCTCACCGGGAGAACAGACTTGGCTGCACGAAATCAAGTTCGATGGCTACCGCACGATGGCGGATCTCTCGGATGGTTCCGTACGGCTGATCACGCGCAGCGGGCTCGACTGGACGAAACGCTACGGCGATCTGCCAGACGCATTCCGAAAGTTGCCTTGTCGGGAAGCGATGATCGATGGCGAGATCGTCGCTCTCGACGACAAGGGCATCAGCCGCTTCTCGCTGTTGCAGGAGGCTCTTTCATCCGGGACCGATGGCAAGCTCGTCTTCTATGCCTTCGACATCCTCCATCTCGACGGCTGGAATCTCACCGAAGTTCCGTTGGAAGAGCGCAAGGGTCTGCTGGCTCAGCTGCTTGAAGGGCAGATATCGAGCCGTTCCGCCATTCAGTTCAGCGATCATGTGGAAGGTGACGGGCGCGGGCTCTACGATCAGGCGGCCGAGCTGGGGCTGGAAGGGATCGTATCAAAGCGTGCCTCCGCACCCTACCGCAGCGGACGCACCCAGACCTGGACCAAGACCAAAGCGCTCAAAAGCGAAGACTTCGTGATCGCAGGCTACACCGTCTCCGAGGCGGCCGAGGGGCTGGCGGCACTGGCGCTCGGGGAGTGGGTGGGCGGCGAGCTGCACTACCGCGGCAAGGTCGGCACCGGCTTCGATGCGGCGACAGCCAAGCAATTACTCGCCCGGCTGCAAGCCTTGCGCGGGGGGGAGACCGCGCTGGACGGTGCGCCCAAGGAAATCCTCTGGGTGCGGCCGGTGCTATCCGCCCGCATCCACTACTCCAACCGCACGACCGACAATGTCTTGCGGCATGCGGTGTTCAAGGGGCTTCGCGATGTCGAGCTTTCGGCCCCGGCGACGGCGCCGCGCAAGCGGCTGATCACGGACGCCGACCTGGCGACGATCCAGGTGACCAACGCCGACCGCCGGGTGTTCGGAAGATCCGGACCGACCAAACTCGACATTGCCGTCTACTATGCGCTCGTCGGCGATTTCATGCTGCCGCATATCCTCGGACGACCGGTGTCGCTTTTCCGCTGCCCGACGGGGAAGCGGGCCGATTGCTTCTTCCAGCGCCATCCCTTCACCGGCATGCCGCCCTCCATCGTCGGCTTCAACGCGACCAATTCCGAGGGCGAGAGCAAGTCCTTCCTCTCGATCGAAGGCACGAAGGGTTATCTGGCGCTCGCTCAGTTCGGCGTGATCGAGCTTCATAGCTGGGGTTCGCGGCGCACGCGCTTGGAGAAGCCCGATCGCGTCGTCTTCGATCTTGATCCCGGCGAGGGGATCTCGTGGCGCGACGTGGTCGAGGCAGCGGTCCATATTCGCGGCGAGCTGGAAGCAATCGGCCTCGTTCCTTTCGTCAAGACGTCTGGCGGCAGCGGCATCCACGTCGTGGTGCCGGTCAAGCCGAAGCTGGACTGGAAGAAGACACACCAGGCAACGAGCGCGATAGCGACGCGGTTGGCGGCGACCGCACCCCAGACCTTTACCACGACCATGGGCAAGGAAAACCGCGTCAAGCGCATCTTCATCGACTTCCACCGCAATGCCCGCAGCCATACGGCGGCCGCTCCCTATTCGCTGCGGGCACGCACCAATCTGCCGGCTTCGGCCCCGCTTCAGTGGGCGGATCTGGAGACTATCGACGCTCCGGAGGATTTGAACTATTCTTCGCTGCCTGGACTTCTGGATACTTTCGGCGATCCCTGGGCGGATATCGACGACTTTGCCAAGGATCTGCCGCTTCTGTCCGAAACGAGGACGTAATGCGTTTGGCCGCGTAGGAGACATCAATGGCGCCCAGGGCAAGTTGGAAAGGTTATCTCAAACTCAGTCTCGTCAGTTGCCCCGTCAGGCTCTATCCGGCGACCAGTTCGAGCGAGCGCATCAGCTTCAACCAGCTGCACAAGGACACCCACAACCGGATCAACATGAAGCCGGTCGATCCGGAACTCGGGCTCGTCGAGCGCTCGGATCTGGTCAAGGGCTACGAATACGAGGACAAGAAGTACATCATCATCGAGGACAGCGATCTCGACAGCGTCAGGATCGAATCCAATCACACGATGAACATCGAGGCCTTCGTCGATGAAGGCTCCGTCGACGTGATCTACCAGGACGCGCCCTATTATCTCGCGCCCGACGGCGCGATGGCCGAGGAAACCTTCGTCGTCCTGCGCGAAGCGCTGAAAAAGAGCGGCAAGGTGGCGATCGCGCGCCTGGTGCTTTCGAGCCGTGAACGCGTCGTGACCATCGGCGCGCGCGAAACCGGAATGTTCGTCTGTACGCTGAGAAACCCGAGCGAAGTGCGCGGAACCGCTGAATATTTCGGCAATGTACCCGTTGGTCATCCGGACCCTGAAATGCTGCAGCTTGCCGAAGCCTTGATCCAGCAGAAGATGACGGTCTTCGACCCGAAGAACTATGAGGATCGTTATGAGATCGCGCTGATGAAGATGATCCGCGAGAAGCTCAAAGGTCATAAGCCGATCATTGCGGCAGCCCCTGAGCGCGGCAATGTCATCAACCTTATGGATGCGCTGAAGGCGAGCCTGTCGCAGTCGAAGCCGCCTGCAAAGAGCAAGCCCAAGGCCGAGCCGGCAGCCAAGCAAACCACCAAGGCGGCAGCGCCAGCCAAGCGGACGGCGGCAAAGCCGGCCGCGAAGAAGAAAGCCTGATGGCTGTTGCAGGCCAGACATTCGGTATCGTCGGGGCGTTGTCGGCCTTCCCGCGCCGGCTTGTGGCGCGCGAGGTCGAGCGCCAGCACGGCCACGTGCGTCGCGGCGTGACGCGCCAGACGACCTATCTGGTGTTCGGCCGCAGCCTGCTTGCCAAATCGAGCGAGGCGGAGATCGAAGCCCGTTTCGATGCCGAACATTCGTCCGGGCGGTGGCTTATCAGCGAGAACGGCTTTCTTCGCCTTTTGGGGTTGATGTCGGTGCCGGCTGCGTCCGCGCTTAGTCGCCAGTCGCTGATCGATCAGGCGAGGCTCTCGCCGCGCATCTTCGACTTGCTCTCCCTGTTCGACGCTTTCGAGCATGGCAGCGAGCCCTACTCGTTCCGCGACCTCATCCTCGCCAGGAAATATGCCGAGCTGATTGCCAGCGGCGCGAGTTGGAGCGCGATCGCCCGGTCCGTTCATCGCTCCGGACCGGTCGCCTCGTTGACGGCGCTTTCGCTGCACCACGGTGGCACCGATGCGATCTATGCCCGCAGCGCCGAGGGCCTGAGCGAGCTGAATGGGCAATTGCTCTTCGATCTCGACACACCCGACGATGCCGCCCTGGAAGATCTCTTCGATCTGGCCGAGGAGGCGGAAGCCAATGGCGACTACCTGGAGGCTGCGGCCTTCTATCAACGCTATCTTGCCATGGACCGGACGGATTCGGTCGCGGCCTTCAACCGCGCCAATTGCCTGAAGGCAGCCGGACGGGAGCTAGATGCGGCCCATGATTACGCCCGCGCCATCAAGCTCGATCCATCCTTCGTCGAGGCCTGGTTCAACCTCGCGGGGCTGATGAACGAACGGGGGCGGATCGACGCCGCGCGCAGGCATCTCGGGAAGGCGATCGAGATCGACGGCGACTATGCCGACGCCGTCTTCAACTTGGCGAAACTCGAATTCGATGCCGGCGATCTCGCGGAGGCGAAGCGTTGGTGGACCCGCTATCTCGAACTCGATAGCGATAGCGAATGGGCGCGAACGGCGGAGCGCGGCGTGCAATATGTCGACCTGCAGAGCCGCCCGAGAACAGGCTGATATGGGCGACAAATTTCTCTTCGACGGACCCGACGATGCCGCGGTCACCATCCTTCTTGCCCATGGCGCCGGCGCGCCGATGGATTCGGCTTCGATGACCGCGACCGCAGGGGCGCTTGCGACGGCAGGCTTTCGCGTTGCACGCTTCGAGTTCGGCTATATGGCGGCAAGGCGCACCGTTGAGGGGCGCAAGCCGCCGCCTCGCGCCGACACGCTCAATCCGGAATATCTCGCCGCCATCGAGGATCTGGACGTCAAAGGCCCACTTATCATCGGCGGCAAGTCGATGGGGGGACGCGTCGCGAGCATGATCGCCGATCCGCTGCATGCGGCCGGCAGGATCACCGGGCTGCTCTGCCTCGGTTATCCCTTCCATCCGCCAGCCAAGCCCGAGCAACTGCGCACCAAGCACCTGGCCGGCCTCAAGACGCCGACGCTGATCTGCCAGGGAACCCGCGACGAATTCGGCACGCGCGAGGAAGTGCAGAACTACGTGCTTTCCGATGCGATCGAAGTCCTGTGGCTCGAGGACGGAGACCATGATCTCAAACCGCGCAAGAGCATTTCCGGCTTTTCGACCGCCGATCATTTAAGGACCTTGGCCGATGCGGTGGCAGCCTGGGCTGCCCGGCTGACACGCTGATCCGATCGCCGGAATGAAGATCGCCACCTTCAATATCAACGGCATCAACAGGCGGCTCGACAACCTGATCGCCTGGCTGGGCGAGGCGGAGCCGGACATCGTCTGTCTGCAAGAGTTGAAGGCGCCCGATCGGCAGTTCCCGCGCTCGGCGATCGAAGCGGCCGGCTACGGCGCCGTGCGGCAGGGACAATCCGCGTGGAACGGTGTCGCGATCCTCGCCCGAGACAGCGAGCCGGTGCTGACCCGTGTCGGGCTCGACGGCGACCCGTCGGATGCCGAGGCGCGCTATATCGAGGCTGCCGTCAGCGGCATCCTGGTCGCCTGTCTCTACGCGCCCAACGGCAACCCACAGCCAGGCCCCAAGTTCGTCTACAAGCTTGCCTGGCACGAGCGTCTGGCCAAACATGCCGCCGAACTCTTCGCCCTAGATCTGCCTGTCGTGCTTGCCGGCGACTACAACATAGTTCCGGAGCCGCGCGACATTTACCCGACAACCTCCTACGACGACAATGCGCTGGTCCAGCCCGAAAGCCGCGCCGCATTCGGCGAACTTCTCGACCAGGGCTGGCTCGATGCGCTGCGCAAGATCCACCCGAAGGACCAGCTTTTCACCTTCTGGGACTATCGCCGGAACCGTTGGCAGCGCAACGCGGGGCTTCGGCTCGATCATATGCTGCTCAGCCGCAAGCTTTCTCGCAAGCTTACCGGTGCCGGCATCGACCGGGAGGTTCGTGGCATGGAGGGTGCGAGCGATCATGCGCCGGTGTGGATCACGCTCCGCGATTGACCTGACAATGCTGCGGGGAGACTGCACGTCCATGCGCGACGGTGATACTGTTTCGCCTCGAACGCCGCTATTCGCAGCCGCGATCCGGGGTAAACCCCGTCCGGCCTAGCGGCTGAATGCGGTGACCGCGACATTCAGCCTGGTCAACACGAAGGAGAACCGCATGAAAATCAGCGCGCGCAACCGCCTCAAGGGCAAGATTGTCGAAGTCATCAAGGGCGCCACCACCGCCCATGTCCGGATCGACGTCGGCGGCTCGATCGTGACTGCAGCGATCACCAACGAGTCGGTCGACGAACTTGGCCTGAAGGTCGGTGGCGAAGCCTATGCGGTCATCAAGGCCTCGGATGTCATGGTCGGCATCGACTGATACGCTTGCGGCAAGGGCGCGTGGATCGACCGTCGCGCCCTGCCAAATCGCGACCGGATCACGCCTTCTGGCAGTAATGCGCTTTGCCGTCGCCGGTCTCGAAGTCGCCGCGTTGCGGCGGCGCAATCGGCTTGAACAGCGTCCGGTCGGGCTTCAGATCGATGAGTGGCGTACCGTCGAGGCAATCAAGGCCGCGCACGAGAAGGCTCGAGCCTTCCACGGCTTCGAGCTTGACGATCGAGGTGCCGATCGGGTTCGGCCGAACCGGCGAGCGCAGTGAAAATGTTCCGTGCACTTCGCCGTTGCTGGCTGGGCTTTGCAACACCAGATCGCGCCGCGAACGGTCGAGCCAGTAGAGGATTTCCAGCCGCTCGAACGCCTCCACGCCTTTCAGCGCCAGGACCCAGGGTTCGAAGATTTCGATACGGCAGACCGGGCCGTCATGCCGACCCTGGCGAGGGGTTTCCATGCGCGAGGTCCAGGGCGTGGAAATGCGGCCGATAAAGACGAGACCGGCGTCGGTTGCCGCGGGCGGTACCACGGCCACCTCGTTCTCACGGATTTCGTTCTGGCGGACCATGGTCAGTTCCTTTCCTTATAGAGGGGGTGGTGAGGCGCGGCGCACAGAGACGGGCGTCGCTGCCGTCGATCGAGCCGATCACCACATCGATGTCGTAGAGTTGTTTGAGAGAGGCGGGCGTCAACACGTCCTTGGGTAAGCCGAGCGCGCTGAGTTTCGAGGCGTGGAGAAGGGCGACGCGGTCCGCGACCAGGAAGGCGTGATCCGGATTGTGCGTCGAAAGCACGACCGAAAGCCCGCGTGCCGCCAGCGCTCGGACATGCGAAAGCACCCGCATCTGGTTGCCATAGTCGAGATTGGCGGTCGGCTCGTCCATGACGAGGATGGCGGGTTCCTGCGTCAGTGCGCGGGCGATCAACGCCATCTGGCGTTCGCCACCGCTGATCTCGGTATAGGGGCGCATGGCAAGGTGGGCCATGCCGAGGCCGCCAAGCGCTTCCATGGCAATCCGACGGTCGCGAGCGCCAGGCGATGAGAACGGCGCGAGGTGAGGGGCTCGCCCCATCAACACCACCTCCAGCACTGTAAACGGGAAAAGTGCCGCATGCGCCTGCGGAACATAGGCGATCTGCCTGGCGCGTTCGCGCCGCGACCAGGCGGAAAGCGGTCGACCGTCCAGGATAATATCGCCGGCCTTGACCGGCAGGAGACCGAGGACGGTCTTGAACAGCGTCGTCTTGCCGGCGCCGTTGGGGCCAAGCAGGGCCAGAACCTCGCCGGACTCAAGCGACAGGGAGGCATTCTCGCCTACCGTGCGTCCGCCATAGCCGAAGGCGAGATTCTTGATGTCCAGCGTCATAGCCAGGCCCTCCGGCCGGAGGCGAGCAGCCACAGGAAGAAGGGCGCGCCAACGGCAGCGGTCAGGATGCCGAGCGGCACTTCGATGAGCGCAATGCTGCGCGCCAGCATGTCGACAACAAGCAGATAGGCAGCACCAGATATCATCGAGGCCGGCAGCAGGCGGCGGAAGTCCGGGCCGACCAGCATGCGCGCAATGTGCGGGATGACGAGGCCGATCCAGCCGATGACGCCGCTGACGGAGACGGCCGCCGCAGTGATCAGCGTTGCCGCCGCGATCAGCAATGCGCGGGTAAGACGCGTGTCGACGCCCAAGGTCTGGGCTTCCTCGTCGCCGAGCGTCATCAGGTTCATGCGCCAGCGAAAAAGCACCAGCGGCACCAGCCCGATCAAAAGCGACGGCAGGATCGAAACGACGTCGAGACGCGTGATCGCAGTGAGGCTGCCGAGCAGCCAATAGGTGATCGCCGGCAACTGGTCATAGGGATCGGCGAGGATCTTGATCAGCGATATGCCGGCACCGACGAGAGCGCCGATGGCGATCCCTGCCAGAACGAGCGTCAGGGCCGGATCGCGTCCGCGGATTGCCATGCCGACGGCATAGACTGCGGCGACGGCGAGCAGCCCGCCTGCGAAGCTGATCGCCTGGATTGCCAGGACCGGCAGCGACAGAAAGATGCCGATGACGGCGCCGAGACTGGCACCGCCGGAAACGCCAAGGATATCCGGCGAGACGAGGGGATTGCGGAAAAGCCCCTGATAGGTGGCGCCGGCTGCGGCAAGTGCTGCGCCGATCAGGATCGCACCCGCCACCCGAGGCAGCCGCACGTTCCAGAGCACGGTTGAAAGAACGGGGTCGCTCGGCTGTCCCGATAGGGCCGCGTGCAGCGCCCCGGCGATCTCCGACGGGCCGGCATATTTGCCGACCGACATCGACACCAGGGCGAGCAGGAGGAGGGGGCCGACGAGGAGCCAGAGATTGCCCTTGCGCCCGTCGGCCAGCATGCCCGATGTTTCCTGCCTCCGGTTCATTTCGAAGCCGGCACCGCCCCCTTCAGGAGCGTGGCCACTTGTTCGTCCGTCAGGTCGACCTGGTAGAACAGCTTGTAGAAATCGCGGGTCTCAGCCTTCAGGTCCCCCTTGAAGCGGTCGGGATAAAACAGCTTCTGCAGCCAGACGACGCCGATCACTCGGTTGATCGCAGGCGGCGAATCGAACCAGCCGTAAGGCAGGGACGGCGCGGTGAAGACTCGACCGGTCGTGATTGCCTTCACGTCGGCCCAGAGCGGGTCCTTCTTTGCCGAGGCTGCGAACTTTCCGCTTGCCGCGATGATGACGTCCGGGTTCCAGGAGAGAATCTGTTCGAGCGACACCTGGGTCAGGCTGCCCTTGCCGGCTGCCGCCGCGACGTTTTCGGCGCCGACGGCTTCCAGGATCTCGACATTGATCGAGCCGGAAAGCCCCGTTTCCAGCCCTTCCGGGCCGCGGCCATAATAGACGCGCGGCCTTTGATCGGCCGGTATCATGGCGAGACTGTCGTTCAGATCCTTGATCCGCTGGTCGGCATAGGTTGCGAGCGTTTCGGCGCGTGCGGCCGCGCCAAGCAGCGCGCCGACGTCGCGCAGCGTCTTGCCGCTATCAGCGAAGCGTCCATCGATCAGCACGTAGGGAATGCCGGTCTGCGCCTGCACCTTGTCGGCCAGCGAGCGGTAGGTGTCGTTGACGGTTCCAACGTCGAGGATGATGTCCGGCTTGGCGGCAAGCACCGCCTCGACGTTGGCGCTGCCGCCCTTGCCCGTGAGTTGGCCATAGGTCGGCAGGTCGCGGACCGACGGTAGCAGGTACGCCTTTTGCTCCTCCGTCGGCTCGCGCACCCAGCCGGCGAGCTTGTCCGGCGCCAGAACATAGGTGAGCACCGAGGCCGGCGGGCCGGCAGCAAGGACGCGGGTGATGGTATCGGGAACCTCAACCGTCCGCCCTGCGGCATCGGTGATCGTACGCGCCTCGGCGGCGCCTGAGGCAAGGCCGAGCACGGCTGAGAAGATTATCGCAAGAGATTTCAACATGAAGGCCACGATAGCGAGAGGGATCGGTCAGGCCGCACTATGGCATGTCGTTATATTTCATGGAATATATTGATTGCGCGATTTGCGATGTTTGGGGAGCCACCCTGATGCACTGAGATACAAATCCGCTCCTGTCGGAAACATCCGCGATACGTCGCGATGGTCCTCTGCCGCACGTGACAAGCGATCTGTGCCTCGGGCATTGATCCCATGCGGAGAGACGGTGATGATCCTCTTTGTTGTAGCCTATCTTGCCGGCGTGCTGACGATCGTCAGCCCGTGCATCCTGCCGGTGCTGCCATTCGTGTTTGCCCGCGCCGGCCAACCCTTTTCCACCAGCATTCTTCCGATGCTGCTCGCCAAGATCGTGACCTTTGCGGGTATCGCCTCGCTTGCAGCCCTAGGCGGCAACTGGGCGGTGCAGGCGAACGCCTATGGCCGCTACGCGGCGATCGCGATGCTCGCAGTCTTCGGCGTGACGCTGCTCTCGACGCGGGCTGCCGCCTTTGTGACCGGTCCGCTCGTGGAACTCGGCAACCGATTGTCGAGAAAGGCTGCGACCGGGGAGAAGGGCAGCATCGGCGGCTCGATCCTCCTTGGCGTTGCGACCGGATTGCTCTGGGCGCCCTGCGCCGGACCGGTGCTCGGTCTGGTGCTGACCGGGGCGGCGCTGAACGGCGCGAATGCGCAGACCACGCTGCTGCTTGTGGCCTATGCGGCCGGTGCTGCGACCTCGCTGGCGCTCGCCGTCCTGGCCGGTGCCAGAGTATTCGCGGCGATGAAGCGCTTCCTCGGCCTTGGCGACCGCATCCGCCAGGGTCTCGGCGTCGCGGTGCTCGCCGGTGTTGGCGCGATCGCACTGGGGCTCGACACCGGTCTTTTGGCGCAGCTTTCCTATGCCAGCACGTCGGGCGTCGAACAGTCGATCCTCGATCGCCTGCGCAGCGGTGCTTCGCCCGTGGACGTCGCAAGCACCCGCATGACCCTTGCCGCAAAGGATACGCGACAGGCGGCCTATCGCAGCGACCTTCCGGTGGAAGGGCAATTTCCGTCGCTCGACGGCGCGGTTCAGTGGCTGAATTCGAAGCCGCTGACGCCGGCCGAGCTTCGCGGCAAGGTCATTCTCGTCGATTTCTGGACCTATTCCTGCATCAACTGCATCCGCACCATCCCTTACGTTCGGGCCTGGGCGGAGAAGTACCGGGACCAAGGTTTGGTCGTCATTGGCGTGCACGCCCCCGAATTCGCCTTCGAAAAGCAGATCGGCAACGTCGAGAAGGCGGTGCGCGATTTCAAGATCACCTATCCGGTGGCGATCGACAACAACTTCGCCATCTGGCGCGCCTTCTCCAACAGCTACTGGCCGGCCCACTACTTCATCGATGCAGAGGGGCAGATCCGCTACACCCATTTCGGCGAGGGCGACTATGAAGGGTCCGAGCGGGTGATCCAGGATCTGCTGGCGGAAGCCGCCGGCAAGAAGAAGGCCGAAGACGATCTGGTGAAGCCGAATGCTGGGGGTGCCGAGGCCTCGCCGGACCTGGCACGCCTCGGATCCGGCGAGACCTATGTCGGTTATGCGCGTGCCGCAAACTTCGTCTCGCCCGAGGGCGTCTCGGCCAATACGTCCGCGCGGTACACGGTCGGCAACCCGGGGCTCAATGAATGGGGGCTGACCGGCAACTGGACGGTCGGCGCCGAAGAGGCACGCCTCAACGAGGCCGGCGGCGGCATCACCTACCGGTTCCGCGCGCGGGACCTGCACCTGGTGCTCGGCCCTGGCGCCGGCGGCAGGCCGGTCCCGTTTCAGATAACCATCGATGGGGTGGCGCCGGGCGCGGACCATGGCGCGGATATCGATGCGGCCGGCAAAGGTACCGTTACGGCGACCCGCCTTTATCAACTCGTCCGCCAGTCCGGAGCAGCCCGGGAGCGGACCTTCGAGATCCGCTTTCTCGCACCCGGCGCAGAAGCCTTCGTTTTCACCTTTGGATGAGAGTTTGCCATGAGCGACAATGAAAAACGGCGCGGGCGCACCTGGTCCGCCTTCACGCGACGCCTTCTCGTCGCCGCAACCATGGTCGGTGGCGGATTGATCTTCGTTCTCAACGGGCCGCCGTCGGCGGCACAGGAGACCAAGCCTGTGCCGATGGCGCTCCACGATATCGCGCCGACGGACGGCCGCCAGACGGCGGTCTTTGCCGGCGGTTGCTTCTGGGGCGTGCAGGCGGTGTTCCAGCACGTGGCCGGCGTCGCGAGTGTCACGTCAGGATACGCGGGCGGCAGCGCCGCGACGGCGACCTACGAAAAGACGGAGACCGGCGCCACAGGGCATGCCGAAGCGGTGGAGATCACGTTCGACCCGAAGCAGGTGAGCTACGGCAAGCTGCTCGAGATCTACTTCTCCGTCGCTCATGATCCGACGCAGCTTGGTGGGCAGGGACCCGATAGCGGACCGCAATATCGATCGGCGATTTTTCCGCGCGATGAAAAGCAGGCGAAGGTTGCCACCGACTATATCGCGCAACTGGATGCGAGCGGCGTTTTCAGCCGCCCGATTGCGACGACCATCGAGGACGGCAAGACCTTTTACCCGGCCGAGGCGTATCACCAGGATTACGTCTACAACAATCCCGGCCAGCCCTATGTGGTCATCTACGAGAAACCGAAGATCGGCGCGCTGCATCGTCTGTTTCCGGGCCTCTATCGGCAGAAGCCGGTGCTTGTGTCAGACAGCGCTTCTTAGCTGACGAGGTGCCGTGAGGCCTCCCGAAGGGGCGCGCCGGTTCGGGCCTTTACACAAGGATACAGTTTCGCGGCCTGCTGCACGCACCCGCGATACGTCCAAGAGACACTCTGGCCGCGAGCACGTTTCGAGCCTTCGGCGACGAAACGCCGCTGCTGACATCAATAACGGAAGGAGCCATCATGCGTATCTTCGCGACAGTTTTCGCCATCGCCGCGCTCGCGGCGGCACCATGCGCCTGGGATAGCGACCCGAGAGAACCCTCGCTTCTTGCCGCACTCGTCTCCGGATCCGGATCCGCAACGGTTGCTGAGAAGGGAGCAGGATTGCTGCAAGGGGCGCCGCACGAGGAGCTTGCCGATCCGTTCTTCGACTGACGATAGTACCGCCGAGACGGGCGGCCCGAACCTTTGATGCCAATCAACCTGGAGGAAAGTGACATGCTGGAGAAAACGAGAGAGCGCCAGACGACCGGGGCTCGGACAGTATTTGTCAACGAGTTGACCAACGGGATACTCGACCCCGCCGAGCCGATGCTGGGGCCTGTCGCCGATGGCGGTGTCATCATCGCGAACACGGCGCCCGGATGTTGGGGGCCGATGATCACGCCGGAGATCCGCGGCGGACATGAGGTGACGCGCCCTGTGGCGGTCGCGGGCGCTGAAGTCGGCGACGCCGTTGCCATTCGGATCCGATCGCTGATCGTCACGTCCGCGGCGACGGCCTCGGGCAACGACGAGGTGGTGGCTGGTCGCTTCAACGGTGATCCCTTCTGCGCGGCCGTTTGCCCGGGCTGCGGCACGGAATGGCCGCGCACGCGCGTGGAGGGCACCGGCCAGACTGCGATCCGCTGCGAGAAGTGCGGCGCGGACGCGACGCCCTTTATCTTCACCAACGGCTACACGATCGCCTTCGACGATGAGCGCCAGGTGGGGCTGACCGTCGGCAAAGCGACTGCCGAGACCTTTGCCACGGATGCGGAACGGCTGCTGGCCCTGCCGGACGGCTCGATCCAGCATCCGATCCTGACCTTCGCGCCAGCGGACGTCATCGGTGTTGCCACAAGGCTTCGGCCATTCCTCGGCCAATTGGGCACGACGCCGTCGAAGGCGATGCCGGACTCGCACAATGCCGGCGATTTCGGCCAGTTTCTGACCGACGCACCACATGCTTATTCCCTGACCGCGGACGAACTCGTCCAGCATAAGACTGACGGCCACATGGACGTGAATACCGTGCGGGAAGGCGCGATCCTGATCTGCCCGGTCAAGGTACCGGGTGGTGGCATCTATATGGGGGACATGCATGCCCTGCAGGGCGACGGCGAAATTGCCGGCCATACCTGCGACGTCGCCGGCACGGTGACGCTGGAGGTCCATGTCATCAAGGGGCTCAATATCGACGGGCCGATCCTTCTGCCGGTGCTGGAAGATGTACCGTTCCTTGCACGTCCGCTTGACGAGGCGGAACGAACGCGGGTGGCGGCACTTGCCCGCAAGCACGGTGTCCGAGAGGTCGAAGCTGACGCCCCGGTCACCTTCATCGGCACGGGCGCGAACCTCAACGATGCGACCACGAACGGGCTGGAGCGGGCGGCGGACCTGCTCGGTCTCAGCGTTCCCGAAGTGATGAACCGGGCAACGATCGCAGGTGCAATCGAGATCGGCCGCCATCCGGGCGTGGCGCGGGTAACGTTTCGTGCCCCGCTCAACCTGCTCGACGCAAAGGGCATCGGCGCGTTCGCGCGCAGTCTCTACAATCTCTGAGCCTCCTGTATTTTCAAGGACCTGTATTTTCAAGGAGTTGCTTGCAGACGATAGCGGGGCCGACGTCATGTCGGCCCCGTTTCGCTTTCTGACGCTAAGGCGCAGCGGCAGAAATCCCAGGGCATTTCGTATCGGTTTGCCGCCGTCCGCGGCCGTTCAAACATTGCGATACACAGACGCCGCTTCCGAACACATCGCGGATACACAGCACACGCATGGTCACGGCGAAATTTGGTTCGCGTCCGCCCAGGCGGGCTATGTCCTGAAAAGACGGAATTACGACATTTGAGACGCGATCTTTCGGCCGTACCATCGAGGCTCCAACCCAAGCAAAGGAGCTTGAAATGAGCAAATCAAAAGGCACTGCACTGATCACCGGTGCTTCGTCCGGTATCGGCGCGATCTATGCTGACCGCCTGGCACATCGCGGATATGACCTCATTCTCGTCGCGCGCAACCGCGTACGCCTCGACGATCTAGCCCGCCGGCTGGCGGACGAAACCGGCCGCGCCATCGAAGTCGTCGCCGCGGACCTCGGCAACAGGGATGATGTCAGGCGGGTCGAGAAGATCCTCGAAAGCGATGCGAGCATCACGATGCTGGTCAACAATGCCGGGGTCGGCGCGACGGCGCCGCTGCTCGCCTCCGATGTCGACAAGATGGACGAGATGATCACGCTCAACGTCAGCGCGCTGACGCGGCTGACCTATGCGGTGGCACCCGGATTTGCGGCGCGCAGCACTGGCACGATCATCAACATCGCCTCGATCGTCGGCGTGGCGCCGGAAGTTCTGAACGGCGTCTATGGCGGCACCAAGGCCTTCGTCCTGGCCTTCACCCTGTCGTTGCAAAAGGAACTTGCCGAGAAGAATATCCGCATCCAGGCCGTGTTGCCGGGTGCGACCGCCACCGATTTCTGGGGCATTGCCGGCACCCCCATCGAACACGTGCCGAGCGAGATCGTCATGCGCGCCGAGGACATGGTGGACGCGGCACTTGCCGGCCTCGACGAGGGCGAAGTGATCACTATCCCAGCGCTGCCGGATGCCGCTGACTGGGCAGCCTATGAGGCCGCACGGCAGAAGCTGATGCCGAACCTTTCCAGGAAAACGCCGGCCGCTCGCTACCGTATCGGGAGCTAGCGCCCGCTCACCTTCCGGCAACCTCCCAACCCGGACTTTCGAGGCGGTTCCTCGCCTCGCCAATCGAACCAGGAGAATGATGATGTTCAGACGTTCCATGCCCATTGTCCAAAACCGCCGACTGGCCGCCTTGGCATTGTCGGGCGCGATCGCGATCCTGCTTCCTCCGCTCGCCGCTCAAGCGGCGGGCGTCTCCGCCGGCGGCGACGTCCAAATCACGTCGGCTGCCAAACCGGCCACGGACGAATCCATCCGCCCTTTCCAATTCCACGCCAGTGATGCCGCACTTGCCGACCTCAAGCAGCGCATCGCGGCGACCAAGTGGCCGGATCGCGAACTGGTGGCGGACGGCACCCAGGGCGTGCGGCTTGCCACCATGCAGAAGCTCGCCGACTATTGGGCAACAAACTACGATTGGCGCCGCGTGGAGAAGACACTCAACGACCTGCCGCAGTTCGTGACCAACATCGACGGCGTTGACATCCACTTCATTCACGTGCGCTCCAAGCATAAGAACGCGATGCCACTCATCGTCACCCACGGCTGGCCGGGCTCGATCATCGAGCAGTTGAAGATCATCGATCCCCTGACCAATCCGAACGCGCATGGAGGCACGGAAGCCGATGCTTTCGACGTGGTCATCCCCTCGCTTCCCGGCTACGGCTTCTCCGGCAAACCGACGGAGCGCGGCTGGGACCCTGTCCGGATCGCGCGCGCCTGGGCAGTGCTGATGCAGCGTCTCGGCTATTCCCATTACGTCGCGCAGGGTGGCGACTGGGGCGACGCTGTTACCGAGCAGATGGCGCTGCAGCAGCCGGCGGGCTTGCTCGGGATCCACACCAACATGCCGGCGACCGTGCCTGACGAGATCCAGAAGAGCCTCGATGCCGGCCAGCCGGCACCAGCGAACCTTTCGGCCGACGAGCGCCGCGCCTATGAGCAGCTCGACTTCTTCTACCGGAACGGGCTGTCCTATGCGCAGGAGATGAGCAAACGTCCGCAAACGCTTTATGCGATTGAGGATTCGCCGATCGGGCTTGCGAGCTGGATGCTCGACCACGATGCCCGCAGCTACGAGTTGATCGCCCGCGTCTTCGATGGCAAGCCGGAAGGGCTGACGCGCGATGACGTGCTCGACAATGTCACGCTCTACTGGCTGACCAATACCGCCGTGTCGTCGGCACGGCTCTATTGGGAAAACAAGCTTGCCTTCTTCCAGCCGAAGGGCGTGCAGATCCCGGTGGCCGTCAGCGCCTTCCCGGACGAGCTTTATCAGGCACCAAAATCCTGGGCGGAGAAGGCATTCCCCAAGCTCATCCATTATAATCGTCTCGCCAAGGGCGGGCACTTTGCAGCCTGGGAACAGCCGCAAGCCCTAGTCGACGAGTTGAGGGCTTCATTCAAGTCACTGCGTCAACCGAGCTGACAGGAAGAGGCGTGCGAAAGCGCGCCCCACCGTCGCAACAAAGGAGAAGTGTCATGACAGGTGCAGATGGCAACAACAGAGCACCATCGGTCGATCTGAAGTTCGAGGTCGCCGTCATTCCGGTCGCGGATGTCGATCGCGCCAAAAATTTCTACGGTCGCCTCGGTTGGCGGCTCGATGCCGACTTTCCCGTCGGCGATGCGTTTCGCGTTGTGCAGTTCACTCCCCCGGGCTCGCCGGCATCGATCCACTTCGGCACCGGGCTGACCTCGGCTACGCCCGGTTCGGCGAGCGGCCTCTATCTGGTCGTTTCGGATATCGAAGCCGCGCGTGCGGAACTCGTCGAACGGGGCGCCGAGGTCAGCGACATCTTCCACCGCGAGGGCCCCGGAAAGCCAGCGATCAGCGGACGCGATCCCGCGCGCCGCAGCTACCGCTCCTATGCCACCTTCAGCGACCCCGACGGCAACGGCTGGCTGCTGCAAGAGGTGACCGAACGTCTGCCCGGGCGTGTGGATACCGAGGTGACGGACTTTGCTTCCGTCGGTGACCTTGCGGGGGCCCTGCGTCGCGCTGCCGCCGCCCATGGCGAGCACGAGAAGCGCAACGGTGGTGAGCACGACCATAACTGGCCGGATTGGTATGCGGCCTACATGGTGGCCGAACATGCGGGCAAGCCGCTTCCCGAATGAGCGCCGGCCATGACCGTCGCGTTTCCTCCATGGCGTAAATCTGCTATAAGCGGCCATTCCAGACAGAGTCGGACAGGGGTGGTGTGAGATGCACAGGATCGGCTACGTCGTCTTTCCGGGATTTCAGCTCATGGGGTTCGCGGCGGTCACCGCCTTCGAGATCGCCAACCTGACGCTTGGCGAACCAGCCTATGCGATCGAATTGCTGTCGGAGGCCGGCGGCGAGATCAAGGCGTCCGCCGGCTTCGGCGTGCTCACGAAGGCCTTCGACGACGCGGTCTATGACACCGTCATGTTCGGCGCGGGCACCGTGATCGAGCCGGTAACGCCGGGACTCGCCGCCTTCGCGCGCCATGCCTTGGAGGTCTCGCGCCGGGTGGCAGCCCCTTGCACAGGCGCCTTCATCCTCGCCGAGTCCGGACTGCTCGACGGTCGTCGCGCCACGACCCATTGGGTGTTCGCCCGTCAACTGCGCGAGCGATTTCCCGAGGTCAAGGTCGAGGAGGATCGTATCTTCATCGTCGATGGCAGCGTGTGGACCTCGGCCGGCATGACGGCAAGCATTGATCTGGCGCTGGCGATGATCGAGAAGGACCATGGCGAGGATGTCGCCCGTCAGGTGGCACGCAAGCTCGTCGTCTATCACCGGCGCGCCGGCGGCCAGTCGCAGTTTTCCGCCCTGCTGGAACTCGATCCGAAGTCGGACCGCATTCAGAAGTCGGTCAATTACGCCAAGGCCAACCTGCGAAACGTCCTCTCGGTAGACGAACTCGCGGACGCCGCGGGCTTAAGTGCGCGCCAGTTCAGTCGCGCCTTCCGTTCGGAGACCGGCCAGTCGCCGGCAAAAGCGGTCGAGCATCTGCGGGTGGAAGCCGCGCGGCTCTTGATGGAGCAGGGGCGTCACTCGATGGACGTGATTGCCGAGCAGACCGGTTTTTCCGATAGCGACCGCATGCGCCGGGCCTTCCTGCGCACGCTCGGGCAGCCGCCCCAGACGATCCGACGCAATGCGCGCGAAGGCGTTGCCTGACGGTAATAACCTGCCTTGAAAATGCGATTGTATCGCCGTGTATCCAGCCCCTGCGGTTTCTACACGTGCTTTCAATAGGACGCCGCCAAGCACACGCCCCAGATACACCAGCACTCCATTCGTGATGCCAGTTCAGTTCCCCGGAGGGTAGTCAATGTCGGACGAAATCAACCACCCGCGCCGTCGTTTCATCGGCGCAATCGCACTCTCGCTGGCGGCAACGCAGTTCGCATCGGCTGGCGCGGTCAGAGCGCAAGCGGGAGCCGGTGAGGCGCCGCGCCTACCCGCCGTCGCCCCGGGCACGAACAAGTCCTTCCCCGTCCTCAAGCAGATCGATGCGGGCGTGCTCAACGTCGGCTACGCCGAACTTGGCGCCAGCGATGCTCCTGCCGTGATCCTGCTGCACGGCTGGCCCTATGACGTTCACACCTATGTGGACGTGGCGCCGGTGCTCGCCAATGCCGGCTATCGCGTCATCGTTCCCTATCTGCGCGGCTATGGCACGACTCGGTTCCTGTCCGCCGAGACTCCAAGGAACGGCCAGCAGGCTGTGATCGCAACGGATATCATTGCCCTGATGGACGCGCTCAAGATCGAGAAGGCGGTCATCGGCGGCTGCGACTGGGGTGCGCGAACCGCCAACATCATCGCGGCCCTGTGGCCCGAGCGCTGCAAGGCGCTGGTCTCCGTCAGCGGCTATCTCATCGGCAGCCAGGAGGTGAACAGGAAGCCACTTTCGCCGCAGGGCGAGCTTGCCTGGTGGTACCAGTTCTACTTCGCCACCGAGCGGGGCTATGAGGGCTACAAGCAGAACCGAAAGGAATTCGCCCGGCTGATCTGGAAGCTTGCCTCGCCCAAGTGGAACTTCGACGACGCCACTTTCGACAGGAGTGCCGAGGCGCTTGAAAACCCCGATCATGTCGATATCTCGATCCACAACTACCGTTGGCGGCTCAGCCTGGCCGAGGGGGAAGCACAGTACGACGACCTCGAAAAGCGGCTGGCGCAGTTCCCTACCATTACCGTCCCGACCATCACGCTTGAGGGCGACGCCAATGGCGCGCCGCATCCCGATCCCGCCGCCTACGCCAAGCGTTTTTCCGGCAGATACGAGCATCGGCTGCTTGCCGGCGGCATCGGCCATAACCTGCCGCAGGAGGCGCCGCTCGCTTTTGCCGAGGCAATTGTCGCCGTCGATCGTTTCTAGTTTTTCTCCCGCAGATTGCGTGGAGGCGCGGGGATCCGGTTCGCCGGCCCCGCGTTTTTTTGTGCGCGGTGATTGGAGACAGGGCCCGCCGGATGCGGCGCCGCGTCATGCTGGTGTGGCGCAATGGGCGACAACCACTTTCGGATGGACTTCGTATCAGCGTGTATCGGCGCCGGCACCTGGGCAGGTTTCCATACATTTTCGGGCGTCGGTGAAACATCCGATACATCTTAAAGGCGCCAGATGCGTCTCGACAGTCGCAGGGCAATCGGGCCCGGACGGCAAACCTGTCGAAAGGAAAACACCATGAGCGCAGCTGAAAAGGTACTCTACACCGGCAAGACCCACACGACCGGCGGCCGCGACGGCGCTGCCCGCAGCGACGACGGACGCCTGGACACCAAGCTTTCCACGCCCGGCAGTTCCCGGCCGGGGACGAACCCGGAGCAACTTTTTGCCGCCGGTTGGTCCGCGTGTTTCATCGGCGCGATCGGTCTGGCGGCCGGCCAGTCGAAGGTCGCGCTTCCCGCCGACGTCGCCGTTGATGCCGAAGTGGATCTGCTGAACCGCGACGGCGGCTACTTCCTGAAGGCACGGCTGAATGTCAGCCTACCGGGGATCGACGCCGACGTCGCGCGTCGGCTCGTCGATGCCGCGCACCAGACCTGCCCCTATTCCAAGGCGACCCGGGGGAACATTGACGTGACGATCAATCTCGTCTGATCAGCACTACCTCTTGTCACCTCCGGAGCGGCGACCATCAGGGTCGCCGCTCTTTTGCATCGGCCATGGGCGTGGCCGAGCCCGGCAAGCCTATTCTTCTTGAGCTTTTGATCTCAATCGTGACATTAGGAAAATAATATATGCGATTGTTTTATATCGCATTATACGGCGTTTTATGAAACTCCTCTCTACTGAGGGCGGATCACCAGCTCGCCCAAAAGGCCGCCGCCGTCACGATTGCGCAAGGTCAGAGACGCGTTGATGGAGACTGCCAACTGCTGGGCGATGGCGAGACCAAGGCCGGTCCCGCCGGTCTCGCGATTGCGGGAATCCTCCAGCCGGACGAAGGGTTTCAAAACGGCGCCCAGTTGATCATCCGGGATGCCCGGCCCGCGGTCGAGCACGCTGATAACCACCGTATCGTCAGCAAGCCGCCGTGCCTCGATCTCGGCGCTGCCTGCGAATTTGAGCGCGTTGTCGACGAGGTTGGTGAGAATGCGCCTGAGCGCCTGCGGCCGGGTCGCGATCGTGCCGCCATCGATATCGCTGGCGCTGACGGACTTGCCGGTGTCCTGATAATCGTAGACGAGGCTTTCGATAAATGAGGCGAGATCGACGCGCGTCGATTTCTCGACATTACCGTGGGCGCTGCGGGCATAGGCAACCCCCTCCTTCACAAGGCTCTCGATCTGGCCGAGGTCTTGGATCAGCTTCTCCCGATCGGCGAAATCCTCGGCCATTTCCGCGCGCAGCTTCATGCGGGTGATCGGCGTCTGCAGGTCGTGGGAAATGGCTGCCAGGATCTGGACACGCTCTTCGAGATATTGGGCGATGCGGTCGCGCATGGCATTGAACGCGGTTGCCGCATAGGCGACCTCCGTCGGGCCGGTTTCACTGAGCCGCGGCGTGTTGCGGTTCGGGTCGAGCGTGTCGGCGGCTGCGGCAAGGTTGACGAGCGGGCGGACGGCCTGGCGCATGGCAAACCAGCTGCAGAAAAGCAGGAGCGCGAGTTGCGCCAGCAGCACGTAAGGCAGCCAATCGGCGAGCGGCATTACCCCCTTGGGATAGACGTCGATCGTCAGCGGCGAGCCGTCGCTCAATGTCAGATGCGCCTGCACGTGGCGGCGATTGCCGGGGATCGTCTCGATGGTGACCGGATATTTCGGGCCGGTCGCGCGCTGGATGTTGGCGGAGAGCTCCGCGGTGGCCGGATCGACCGACGCGTTGCCGGGCACGCCCGGTCCGAGAATGAAGCCGTAGTTGTCGCGGC
Source organism: Ensifer adhaerens (assembly GCF_000697965.2). Taxonomy (NCBI): domain Bacteria; kingdom Pseudomonadati; phylum Pseudomonadota; class Alphaproteobacteria; order Hyphomicrobiales; family Rhizobiaceae; genus Ensifer; species Ensifer adhaerens. Next base: position 743,124 of record NZ_CP015881.1, read on the forward strand.
TGAGGCGATTGAGCCAGGAGGCACGCTCGTTAGCGGGCAGGCGGTCGAGGATTGCGATCGAGGTCGCTATGTCGTTTTCGAGCGTGTTGAACATGACAGACTTGGCTGACATGTAGCGCTCGAAGAACAGAACTGTGAACGACATCACATGTGCGATGGCGAGGCCGGCCAGCAGAATAACAAAGAGCCGCGCCCTGAGCGTGCGCGGCCATAGTCGAAAGCCTCTTTCAGCAGCGTTCGCGGTCATTCGCGCGCCTCCACGATCTCGATCGGCACCGAGAAGACATAGCCTTCGCTGCGCACCGTCTTGATGTAGGCCGGCTCGCGGGCGTCGTCGCCGAGTCGCTGGCGGACCCGGCTGACGAGCAGGTCGATCGAGCGGTCGAAGAGATCGGCCTCGCGGCCTTGCGTGAGATTGAGCAACTGGTCGCGGTTGAGCACGCGCTGGGGGTGGTCGATGAACACCTTCAGCAGCCGATACTCCGCTCCGCTCAGCGCGATCACGGTGCCATCAGCATCGATCAGGTGCCGCGCCGTCGTGTCGAGCTTCCATCGGCCGAAGCGCAGCAACTGCCCGGCCTCCGAAATCTGCAGGTTGGGCGGCAGCATGCGCGCGCGCCGAAGCACGGCCTTGATACGGGCCAGCAGTTCACGCGCGGAGAATGGCTTAGAGAGATAATCGTCGGCACCCATTTCGAGCCCAAGAATGCGATCCATCTCGTCCGAGCGGGCGGTCAGCATGATGATCGGGATCGCTTTATGCTTGCCGGCGCGCAGCTCGCGGCTGAGCACCAACCCGTCGTCGCCCGGCATCATCACGTCGAGGACGATCAGATCGACGGTATCGCCTTCGAGGAAGCTGCGCATCTGTCGCCCGTCGGCGACCGCGGTCGCGCGCAGGCCGTTTTTCTTCAGGTAGCTCGACACGAGTTCCCGGATCTCTCGGTCGTCGTCGACAATCAGCACATGGTCGATATGCTCCATCGAGCAAACTCCTCAAGTCGGTTTGGTCTTCGCATGGTGCCGCCGCTTCTGGGCGAGGGGGCTGTGCCACTTGCTCTGTCTGGTTGACGCTCTGGATATGTCGTCGGTGTGTTCGCAACATCCAGACTTGCATGCGAATGTAATGCAAGCGCCTGCAGATACATTTCGACACAATTTCACAAAGGAAACCCGCCGCTTGCTGTCAAGCGGCGGGTCGTGGGAACTGTGGCTGATCGCGTCAGGCTTTAGCTTTTGCAGCAAGCTGCGCGCGATACTGGGCGGTGGGCAGGCCGCCCCAGCCCCAATTGTCGAGATCGACTTCCTCGATGACCACATAGGTCGATTCCAGCGGCTTGTTGAGCACGTCGAGCAGCACTTGGCTGACGCCTTTGATGATCTCGGCCTTTTCCTCCGCCGTCACCGTTTGACGCTCCGGCGTGGTGCCCTCGCGGGTCACCTGAACTGTTACGATCGGCATTGCCGTCTCCTTTCTGGAACTTGATGGCACCCAAAGGTGCCGCGTTTGTTTGGAGAGTTACTGGCCTACCAGCGTCCGGCGTTCTGGCCGCCGTCCACATGCAGGATCTCGCCCGTTACGAAGCCGGCACCCTCCAGGTAGAGAACGGCGTCGACGATATCGCGGATCTCGCCCATTCGTCCGACCGGGTGAAGTGTCGAAAGCGCCGCATGCGTTTCCGGCGCGTGCATCGGCGTCTTGATGATGCCGGGCGAAACCGCGTTGACGCGAACGCCTGAAGTCGCGAATTCGATCGCGAGCGCCTGGGTTACCGAATTCAGGCCGCCCTTGGTGATGGAGGCGAGCGCGGCGGGCACGCCGGCGATCGGCTGGTTGACGAGGCTGGTAGTGATGCTGACGATGTGGCCGGAGCCCTGCTTCAGCATCTCGCGGGCGGCGTGCTGGGTAATATGGAAGAAGCCGGCGACATTGACGCTCATGTTCAGGTCGTAGTCTTCCTGGGTGAAGTCCGTGAACGGCTTGGCGGTGAAGACGCCGGCATTGTTGACCAGGGTGTCGATGCGGCCGAACCGTTCGAGGCCCTGGCGCACGACGCGCTCGGCGGTCTCGGGATTTCCGATATCGCCTGCAACGGCGAGGATGCCAGCATCCGCGCTCTCCCTAATCGAGCGCGACGTGGCGATGACACGGTAGTTGCGATCGCGGTAGGCCTGCACCAGGGCGGCGCCGATACCTTGCGATGCACCGGTGATGATGGCGACCTTCTGTTCGTTGCTCATGGATGTGATCCTTCTTCGATTGCAACGGGCGTTCGTGCAGCCCGTCCCTTCGCCCTCGGCGTTGGTGCAATCAGATTTAGACCCATCCGGTCTGTGCGAGAATTGACGACAATCGGCAGTAAATCAACCGAAATTCGGCATAATCAGTCAAGCGTGCCAGCTTCCATCGCCATGCGTGCGAACTCGGTCCTGAGACGCGGCAAGGCGAAATCCGCGAAGGCGCGAACTTTGGGAACCGACATGCGGCCCTGCGGTGCCAGAAGATGAACCGGCATCGGCGGATGCTCGGCATCGGCCAGCACGATCTTCAACTGTCCGTCGTGGACATGGCGCGCGACATGGTAGGAGTAGAGCCGGGTAAGGCCGGTGCCCGCAACGGCGGAATCGACCGCTGCGCGCACGCTGTTGACGATGTAGCGCGGCGTGAACTGTACCGTGCGCGGGATCAGCGAACCTTCGGCCGGCGTAAAGGTCCAGGAATCAAGGCCGAAATTGGTGAAGGCGACGATCTGGTGCTTGGCGAGGTCTGCCGGCTCGTCGATGCGGGGATGACTGGCGAGATAGCGTGGGGAAGCGACGACGACGCGCCTGATATCGCCGCCGATGCGTGTTGAGATCAGCGAAGAATCCGCGAGCAGCCCTATGCGCAGCGCGATATCGACGCCTTCGTCGACAAGGTTCACGAAGCGGTCGAGCAGCAGCAACCTGGCCGAAACCGCCGGGTAGAGATTGAGGAAGTCGTCGAGGATCGGGCGCAGCATCTCTTCACCGAGGATCGGCGGCGAAGAGATCGTTACCGTGCCGCGCGGAGCCGCGCGCTCGCCGCCTGCGAGCATATCGGCCTCTTCGAGATCGACCAGCACCCGCCGGCAGGCGGCTGCATAGCGCTGGCCCGCTTCACTGAGTTTCAGCGAGCGGGTCGTCCGGTGCAGCAGTTCGACACCGACATGGGCTTCGAGCAGGTTCAGCGCGCGGCTGACGGCCGTTGGCGATCGCTTCAGCCGACGGGCCGCACCCGCAAGGCTGCCTTCGTCAATCGCCGTGACGAAGACCTTCATCGCATCGATACGATCCATTCTGCCGACTTTCGCAAGAGATGACGTCAATCAGCAAGAATTCGTCTGCAAGACGGCGGAAGTAAAGGGCCGACAGCACTGCGCCGGAAAGTGCTGTCCCTTCTGGGCTACGCCGGAAAGAGGCGAGCGATCAAATCGGACGCGGAGCCCTGCCAAAGCTCGCCCTTGCCGGTTCCCGACCACAAGGACAGAAAGTCTGGCGACCCCTTCGCGGTGGACGCCGCTCTGATGTCACGCGTGAACTTGTTCTGGGCCGGAAAGGGCATTACGGCGGCGGCATCCACCTCGTTCATGAAACGGTTTTCGACGCCGCGCGCAAACCGGCCGGAAAAGGCCCGCGTCGTTCGCGTCTTCCGCTCCGTGCCCTCTAGCGCCGCGCGATAGGGGGCCGACGTCCCAGCTTCGGCGGTCTTGAGGAAGGCCGTACCCATCTGCACGGCGCTGGCGCCTTTTGCGAGAACGGCTTGGATGTCGGAACCCGTCATGATCCCCCCCGCGGCGATGAGCGGTACCTTGACCTTTCCCAGGCTCCAGGCGAGCAGGTCTTCAAGGCCGATTTCGCTGTCCTCGGCGGACGGGTCGAAGATACCTCGATGCCCGCCGGCCTCGTATCCCTGCAGCGTGATGGCATCGACGCCGCTCTCTTCGAGTGCCAGGGCTTCCTCGGGCGTCGTTGCCGTGCCGATGATCAGCATTCCTGCGTCACGAGCAGCGCGCATGTGCTCGGCGGGCAGAACGCCAAAGACGAAGCTCAGCGCCGCAGGCTTTGCCCGCAGCACCGCCTCGAACTGCGCGTCGAAATCCTCTTCGTAGGGCGCTGCAAATTCCGGCGTGGGCAGGCCGAGTTCGACGCGGTATCCCGCCGTCGCGCGCCGGGCGCGCTCGAGCGCCGCGGCGTCGATCTTCGGCTGCGGATGCTGGATGAAGAGGTTTATGGCGAAGGGACAATCTGTCCGGGCACGCACGGCCTGGGCGAACTCTACGATCGCCGGCGGGCTCGAATAGGCCGCGCCGATCGAGCCGAGCGCGCCGGCGGCGGAAGAGGCTGCCACGAGCGCCGGCGACGAAGGACCTCCGGCCATCGGCGCGACGATCAGGGGATGTCTCAGGCCGAGTTTCGAAAGGGTGCCCTGCATAGTCGTGTCCTCGCTGCGTGTTGCCTGCCATCTGGCAGCGCTGCAGAGGTAGGGTGAGCGGTTACGGACGCAAGGGCAGGCGCCACAGTTTACCCGAATATCTTGTGGGTCGCTCGCGGCAGGTATGGCGGAGGCGATGGCCCCCTCGGGACCGTCGATCGCGCGGCAACTGTTGCAACACAGTCGGTTGACTGGCACTGTCGCTCGGTGGCGAGAGACCTTTCCAAGGAGCCCGCGATGTCGCGACAGACGGACAAGCAAGAGACACTTCCGAGCCTTGTCGAACACTACCGGCCCGTGCAGCTGAAGGCCGTGCTTGCGGCTTGCGCAATAAAGCACCGCGAGCCTCCGCCGCCATTACCGGAGGAGCGCCACTACGGATCGCAATTGCCGGAGGGATTTCACCTGCCGCAATCTGTCTACGACGACTGAGCGCCGGCTCCGCCCTCAGTTCGTTGCCAGCGTCCAGGCCATGCCGGCGAGCGCGCAGGCAAGCAGCGTGGTTATGACCGACACATTGAAGCGGAAGATCGCCACGCCGGCCGCGAGCGTCAGCAGCAGTGACGGCAACACCAGCGACCCTAGGACCGGAATATCGAGCGCCAACGGCCCGAGCGTCCAGGGGGCGACTTCGGCAAACAGCGTGTGCAGGCCAAACCAGACCGCAAGGTTGAGGATGACCCCGACGACGGCGGCGGTGATCGCCGACATGGCGCCGGTCAGCGCGACGTTGTTGCGCAACCGCTCGATGAAGGGCGCGCCCAGGAAGATCCAGAGAAAGCAGGGAACGAAGGTGACCCAGGTCGTCAGCATCGCTCCGAGGGTCGCAGCCGCCATGGGCGAAAGCGTGCCGGGATCGCGATAGGCACCCATGAAGCCGACGAACTGGACGACCATGATCAGCGGCCCAGGCGTCGTCTCGGCCATGCCGAGCCCGTCAAGCATCTCGCCCGGCTTCAGCCAGCCGTAGTGCTGCACCGCTTCTTGGGCGACATAGGCAAGTACGGCATAGGCGCCACCGAAGGTGACCACCGCCATCTGGCTGAAGAAGAGGCCAATCTGGCTGAAGACGTTGCCCGTGCCGAGAATGGCGACGAGCAACGCCAGCGGCACCAGCCACAGGGCAAGCAGGATCGCCGAGATCCGCAGCGACCAGGCGAGGTTCGGGCGCGCATGCGCGGGAATTTCGTCGCCGAGCACGGAGTCTTCGTCCTTGAGCACCGGACCCGTGCTGGCCTTGTGGCCTCCGCCGATGCGAAAGAAATCCGAGCCGGAACGTGCACCGATGTAGCCAAGCACCCCGGCTGCAAGAATGATGAGCGGGAAGGGGACCCGGAAAACGAAGATGGCGATGAAGGCGGCTGCGGCAATGCCGATCATCACCTTGTTCTTCAGTGCTCGCCCGCCGATGCGGAAGACGGCCTGAACGACGACCGCGAGCACCGCGGCCTTCAGACCGAAGAAAAGGCCCTCGACGACCGTGACATTGCCGAAGGCGGCGTAGATGTAGCTCAGGCCCAGGATCGCGAGGAACCCCGGAAGCACGAAGAGGATGCCGGCGACAAGGCCGCCGGCGGTGCGATGCAGGAGCCAGCCGATATAGACGGCAAGCTGTTGCGCCTCGGGTCCCGGCAGAAGCATGCAGTAGTTGAGCGCGTGCAGGAAACGGTGTTCGCCGATCCAGCGCTTTTCATCGACCAGGATGCGGTGCATGACGGCGATCTGTCCAGCCGGCCCGCCGAAGCTCAGCGCCGCAATCCGCGCCCAGACCCGGACCGCTTCGCCGAAGGAGATGCCGTGGCTTTCCCGTTGCCGCGCCGGTCCCGGCGCGGCCCTGTCCGCAATGTCGGTCATCTCAGGCGTCCTTCTTGGCCGAGGGCCAGTTGTGGGTCTCGTTGGTAGCATCCCGGCACCAGCGATAGAAGGCGTCGTAGAGCAGCATACCGGCGTCCAGCTGTTCCAGATCGTCCGCATACATGCGCGAAAGCCCGAGCGAGGCAGCAAGCAGGCCAGAGGCCTCCGGCGCGAGTTCCAGGCGGGCGGTATCGGCAGCCCGCACGATCCTGGCGAGCCGCAGCAACGGGGCCGTGGCAAGCCCGAATTCCTCGACCATGACGTCGAAGGTGCAGCGCTCGCCGCGGTGGCTCCAGCGCACGGGCGCGTCGATGTCGAACGGTGTCGCCCGGAAGCGCTCGCCGACCATCTCCACTTCCGACGGCGCTACGTAAAGGAAAACGGCATGCGGATCGACGAAGCGCCGGATCAGCCAGGGGCAGGCGATGCGGTCGATCTTCGGCCGCGCCCGGGTGACCCAGACCGTGTGCCCTTGGGCGTTCCGTTCCGGTAGAGCCGAAGACGGCACGGCGGGGCTGCCGCCTTCGACCCACGCCTCGAACCCGCCTTCGAGCACATCGGCGGAGATGCCGGCATTGCGCAGCCAGGCGGCAACGCCATGGCTGAGCTTCTTGCCCTGCTGGCAGATGACGATCGCCGACGCTTTGTCGACGTCGTGTGTCCAGTCCTGCACAGTGCGATAGTCGCGCCGGGCGGATCCCGGGACGAGACGTGGATCGGCGTCGAAGTCCTCGTCGACGCGAACGTCGATCAGCGCGGGACAGTTCGGCGTGCCGATGAGGCGAGCGAGTTTTTCCGATGATATTTCGAGATACGACGACATGACGCGTCCTCCGGATGAGCGGTTCTATGGACGCGATGCTTCGGCTGGCGCCTCATGGGGTGATCGCACCCCCATCCGCGAAGTTTGCCGCCGTTGGCCGCACGCTGTCAAGCCGCGCTTCGGCGGCGACTTTACGGGACATGGCGAAAGCGCTTCGCACTGAGGCGTGATCCGAGGCAAACTACCGAAGGATTGTTACAGGTCTTTGGCGGCAGATCTCAGTTACCGTCAAGGAAGCGACCTGAGTGCCGAAGGTCACACTCAGGTCGCGGAGAACGGCATTCGGGCTATTTGCCGGCCTCGTTGGCTGCGGCCTCGATGACGCCCGCAACCTTCTCCGGTTGCGACGCAAAGACAGCGTGGCTGGCCTTGATTTCGGTCACCTGGCTGCCGGCGCGCTTGGCCATGCTTCTCTCCAGGTCCGGGTTGATGGCGCGGTCATCGGTCGCGACGATCGACCAGCTTTTCTTGGTGCGCCAGGCGGGGTCGCCGACCTTGGCGGCGAAGACCTCCTTGGCGGCAAGGACCTGCGATTTCGCCGCAAAGGCCGCCTCCGCCGCAGGCAAATCGGCGGCGAAGTCGGCCGGAAACGCCTTTGGGTCGAGATAGAGATACTTGCCGTCCGGGGTTTCGCGCACGCTCATGGCGGCCGCAGGTTTCGATCCGGCGAGCGCTGCAAGGTTTTCGCCCTTGTCGGGCTGAAAGGCGGCCACATAGACCAGGCCTTCGACCTTGCTATGGTGTCCGGCCTCGGTGATGACCATGCCGCCATAGCTGTGGCCGACGAGCAGGGTCGGGCCATCCTGGAGATCGAGGATGCGGTTCGTCGCCTCGATGTCCGCGCCGAGCGACGTCAGCGGCTCCTGGACGACGGTCACGTTGAAGCCGCGGCGCCCGAGGATTTCGGAGGCTTCTCTCCAGCCGGAACCGTCGGCAAAAGCGCCGTGAACGATGACGATGTTCTTGATCTCGGCTGCTTGCGCTGCGAAAGCGACGACGCTTGTCGCCAAGGCAAGCGCGATGGTCGGGAGGATGCGGTGGTTCATGCGATCGTTCCTTCTTCTGTTCGTGAGGCAACGATCGCAATCTGTTCAGGCGAGGTATCCCGGATGTGTCGGTCTTCGCCGCAATATGTACCGCATTGTAGCGGCTCAATCTCGACGCCATGGCGAGAGGCCGAAGCGCGGTCTTTCACCCTGCGTGGCAAGGTACAGAGGCACACCGCGCGAAGGCGCGCTACGATTCAACCAGGATCACAAGCGATGACGGCACAACCCCGTCATAGGCCATGGCGTCCACCGCAGCCTGGCTTTGCATCGCCTGCGAGAGGGCGCCAATATCGGGAACATCCATCATGACGGCCACGCGCGTCGGGTCCTTTGGGTCGACGAAGGTCCGGATGTTGGTGATGCCGAGCGCGCCGAAGAGTTCCTTGCGTCTCGGCGATTTCAGCCAGTGATCGGCGCCTTTGGTAATGTTGTGATGGGCGATGATGGTCGGCATCGGATCCTCCCTCTTTTGACGCTGTGCACCGGCGTCGCAACTTTCCCGGCGCATCCGCGTTCCTTCAACGGAACGGCCTGAAGGCCGGGCTGTCAATTAGCCCGTCAGAGGTAGGCGCGTTTTTTCTCTGGCAACTTGAAGGAAGAGGTTCATGCCGAAATTTATCACCATCGGATACGGCGATCGCGCCGGCTACGATCGCACGGCGGCAGTGGTGCGCGATGCGGCGCATGCGCATGACGCGCGACTTCAGGCCGATGGCGTGTTGATGGGGATTGCCGGCGCGCCCGTGCAGGTGCGCAATGCGGATGCGGCGCGGGTCGAAACCAAGAATGGTCCGTTCCTGTCATCCCCGTTGCCGGTGGCCGGTTTCGCGGTGATCGAAGCGGCCGATCTCGACGAAGCCATCGCCCTGGTTTCGCAGACACCCTGCGCCGTTGCTCACGGCGTGGTCGAAATCTGGCCGCTTAAACTTCCTTAGGGAGTCGCCCAGGAGACCTGAGCGGCGAGCATGGATTCGGCCTCATCGGCCGTCTGGCGCTGGGATTCCGTGGCTCCGGCCGGAGCGATCTTCATCTCCGGTCGACCTTCCCTGAAGATCTTCCACTTTGTTGGTCGGAAGGCGATGCGGCTGTGGTCGCCGGCAGCGGCGCGCTCGGGCGAGAGTTCGATCTCGACATGCGGATGGTTGCGGCCAAGGTCGAGTTCGAGATGACGGGTGCCGGCAACCCGGCGGCTGGCGGCAACGAGGCCGGCAAGGCAACCGCCGGAGCCGTCGACCAACTCGATGTCATGCGGGCGGAAGTGCAGTTTCGCGGGGCCGTCGGGCTCGGACGGGGCGCGCAGCCCGATCGGCCGATCCTCGAACCAGATCTCGCCGTTCTGCAGCGTAACATTGAGGCAGTTCGACTGGCCGATGAAGCCGTAGACGAAGGGCGAGACCGGATGGTCGTAGATCTCGTCGGGGGTGCCGACCTGTTCGATCACGCCCTTGCTCATGACGACGACGCGGTCGGCGAGCTCCAGCGCCTCGTCCTGGTCATGGGTGACGAAGATCGTCGTGTGGCCGGTGCGGTCGTGAATGTCGCGCAGCCACTTGCGCAGTTCCTTTCGGACCTGCGCGTCGAGCGCGCCGAAGGGCTCGTCGAGCAGAAGCACGTTCGGTTCCACCGCCATGGCGCGGGCGAGCGCCACGCGCTGGCGCTGGCCGCCCGAGAGCTGCGCCGGATAGCGCTTGTCGAGGCCGGAGAGCTGCACGAGGTCGAGCAGATCGAGGGCGCGCTTGCGGATCTCGGCCGACGGCGGTCTGCGGTTCGACGGGCGGACCTTGAGGCCGAAGGCGACGTTGTCGAGCACGGTCATGTGGCGGAACAGGGCATAGTGCTGGAAGACAAAGCCGATGTTGCGCTCCTGCACGGTCTTTTGCGAGGCATCCTCGTCGCCGAAGAAGATCGTGCCTTCGGTCGGGCTTTCGAGCCCGGCAACGAGACGCAGAAGTGTGGTCTTGCCGGAGCCGGAGGGGCCGAGCAGCGCGATCAGCTCGCCGGAGCGGATGTCGAGCGAGACGTCGTCGAGCGCCGGGAAGCGGCCGAATTCCTTGCGGATGTTGTGAACGCGCACGTCCATGACAATACCTTTCGAATGCCGGCTTTCCCGGTCAGTGCCTGCGGCTGGCGGCGATCTCGGCGCTGTAGCGGATCTCCAGCGCCGTCTTCAAAATCAGGGTGATCAGCGCCAGCAGCGCCAGCAACGCCGCCACCGCGAAAGCGGCGACGAAGTTGTATTCATTATAGAGGATTTCGACCTGCAACGGCATGGTGTTGGTCTCGCCGCGGATATGGCCGGACACCACCGAGACGGCGCCGAACTCGCCCATGGCGCGGGCGTTGCACAAAAGCACGCCGTAAAGCAGCCCCCATTTGATGTTGGGCAGCGTCACATGCCAGAAGGTCTGCCAGCCCGATGCCCCGAGAGACAAGGCTGCCTCCTCGTCGCTACTGCCCTGTTCCTGCATCAACGGGATCAGCTCGCGGGCGACGAAGGGGAAGGTGACGAAGACGGTGGCGAGCACCAGGCCCGGCACGGCAAAGAGGATCTGGATGCCGTGGCTCTGCAGCCAGGGACCAAGGACACTGTGCGAGCCGAACAGAAGCACGAAGACGAGGCCGGAGATCACCGGCGAGACCGAGAACGGCAGGTCGATCAGCGTCGTCAGGAAGGCCTTGCCCTTGAACTCGAACTTGGCGATCGCCCAGGCGGCGGCCACGCCGAAGACGAGGTTGAGCGGCACGGCGATGGCGGCGACGATCAGCGTCAGGCGGATGGCGGAAAAGGTTTCGGCATCGCCAAGGGCCAGCACGAATTCCGTCACGCCCTTGCGCAGCGCCTCGGTAAAGACGGCGGCGAGCGGCAAAAGCAAAAACAGTGCGACGAAGGCAAGCGCCGTGATCGTCAGCGTCAGTCGGGCAAAGCGGCTTTCGGAGGTGGCGGCGGCCAGTTCCGGCAGGGCGGCGCGAGGGCCGGAGGCCGGACTGAGACCGGGACTGGGTGCTGAGGCGGCGGTCAGGTCATGCGACATAGACATATCTCCGCCGGCTCCAGGCCTGGATCGAGTTGATGAGGAGCAGCATGGCAAACGAGATCGCCAGCATGACCGCGGCAATTGCTGTCGCAGCCGCATAGTTGAACTCTTCGAGCCGGATGACGATCAGCAGCGGGGCGATCTCGGAGACGTAAGGCAGGTTGCCGGCGATGAAGATCACCGAGCCGTATTCGCCGACACCGCGGGCAAAGGCGAGCGCAAAGCCGGTGAGGCCGGCTGGCAAGAGCCCCGGCAAAAGCACCCGGCTGATCGTCTGGAAGCGGCTGGCGCCAAGGGTGGCGGCAGCCTCCTCCACTTCCTTGTCGATCTCCTCCATGATCGGCTGCACGGTCCTGACCACGAAGGGCAGGCCGACGAAGATCAGGGCAATGACGATGCCGGCCGGGGTGAAGGCGATCTTGAGGCCAAGCGGCTCCAGGAACTGGCCGATCCAGCCGTTCGGGGCATAGAGCGTCGTCAGCGCAATGCCGGCAACCGCGGTCGGCAGCGCAAAGGGCAGGTCGACCATGGCGTCGATCACCCGCTTGCCGGGGAACCGGTAGCGCACCAATACCCAGGCGAGGATGACGCCGAAGACGAGATTGATAACGGCAGCGATAAAGGCCGTGCCGAAGGAGATCTTCAAGGCATTGAGCGTGCGCGGATCAAGCGCCAGCGCCACGAACTGCGCCCAGCCGAGCCCGCTGGCGCGAAACACCAGACCCGACAACGGGATCAACACGATCAGAACCAGCCAGCTCAGCGTGATCCCGAGCGACAATCCAAATCCAGGCAAAACACTCGGCTGGCGAAATCGCCACCGGTTCCCATTGCGTCGCTCCGTCACCTTTCGGTCACCTCTTAGCCCCGCAGCCGCGAGCGGCTGCGCTATCCCCTCATCCAAACCGATCTTCAAACCGCCGGTTGGCCGGCTTGTTCGAGCGCCGGTATCTTTCGGCGCCAAACTACCAATTTCATGGGCTCCAACAACGCAAATTTTTGACGCTTCGGCGGCCGGAAGGGAAACTGATTTTCGCTTCTGACCGCGTCTCAAGAAACACTCTGCTCCCAACTTTGTTCCATGCCTGACATCTAAAATGATGGAAGGCAAACGATGCAGCTGAAAAGTTATGCTATAGAATTTATAGATATTGAATGTTCCTTGCTTACGCGCTGTGTCCCACTCTTCCATAATCAAGCCATGAATCGGGCGCGGCAGAATGCGCGGCCGTTACTTTGAAACATTCTCGTAAGCGGCTGATGTCATGGCAACAACGCTCATCATTCCCGGGCTGTTCGGATCGGGCAGCGGCCACTGGCAGCGCCATTGGCTCAATGACAATCCGCAGGCGGTTCTTGTCGAACAGGACGATTGGGATCGCCCGAGGCTCGATCTCTGGCGCGACAGGCTCGAACACGAGATCTTCCGGCATGGAACAGTCGACCTCGTGGCCCACAGCCTCGGCTGCCTTCTGGTCGCCAATCTCGTGCGGCGCCCGCTCGCCCGGCAGGTGCGCAGCGCCTTGCTCGTCGCGCCGTGCGATCTCGGTCCGACCGATCGGCTTCATCCGGGCGCCATCGACTTCGGGTCGATGCCCGACCTGCCCTTGCCTTTTTCGAGCCTCGTCGTCGGCAGCCTGAACGACCCCTATATGCCTTTCGACCGCCTGCGTCATTTTTCGACCCGCTGGGGGAGCCGCCTCGTCGATCTTGGCCATGCCGGGCACATCAACATTGCCAGTGGTTTTGGCCGCTGGTCGCATGGCTATGACCTATTGAGGGTGTTGAACGGGATTTCGCGTCGGGAGTTTGCACGTGCGCAGCCGGGCGAATTTTCAGAGCAGTTACCCTTGCCAAACGGCGTGGCTTGAACGCTCCAGAGCATGGCGAGGGAGACCGCTTTGCGTGGTCGTGTCACACGGCCCTTGATGTCGGCGCCGTTTCGCGCTCTAATAACGCACAAAGTTTATAGAGTATACCGTCTAGGGATGCGCATGCGCCAAGGTGCCAGGCCAGCCGGGATAGGACATACGGGCTCGACCGTCCTTGCGGCGGACGATATCTTCTCGCGACCCTGCAGATGGTCGCCGATACCCTCACAATTCGGTCGGTGTCTGCGTTGAGGACCGAAACAGCCATGCATTTCAAACTTTGCCGGCGGGGCCGGCCATAGGAGAGTGCACATGACTGTCCATGGATTGTTTGCCAAGACGTCTCCGACGGAAATGAGTTCCAGGGGCAAGCCGCATATCGCCATCGTCGGCCGCGGTTTTTCCGGTGTAATGATGGCTATCGCCCTGATGAAGTCTGTGCGGGCCGCCTTTCACGTCCATCTCTTCGATCCGCAACCGACGATCAGCGGCGGGCAGGTCCTGGCCGCCGCCCAGAGCGGCGAAATCCTCAACAGCCGCGTTCGCGACCTTTCGGTGGCCGCCGGTCAGCCCGAAGACTTCAACGACTGGCTCTCGGCCAATGCCGAGTTTCGCGCCGCCGTGCCGGCCGCCATTCCCGGGTTCCAGCAGATCTTCGTGCCGAAGAGCATCTTCAGCGACTATGTTTACCAGCGCTTCTCCGAGGCGCTGACGCGCCGGCCGGATATTTCGATGCAGCTCTCCTGTCAGGCGGTGCTTGGTCTTCGCAAGCAGGCTAATGGGCGCTTTCTCGTGGTGCAGGAGAACGCGACGGTGGAATGCGACGCCGTTGTGCTGGCGACTGGTTTTGGTTTGCGCCGCGGCGAGATGGAAGTTGCCGACGAGGAAAAGCCACTGGTGCGCGCCCGTCGTCTCGTCGTGCCGCGCCACACGGTCCTGCTCGGTAGCGGAGTCCGGGTGGTCGACCGCCTGCTGCAGCTTCGCGATAACGGCTTTGCCGGCGAGGTCACCATCCTCTCCCGCCATGGTTTCCTGCCGCAGCCGCATACCCGTCTTTCGGCAGCGCCGACATTTCCGGTCGAGCCGATGCCGACGCGGCTCGGCGAGATCGTTCGCTTCGTCCGGCAGGCCTGTGCCGAGGCAGAAGAAGCAGGGCTCGGCTGGCAGGCGGCCATGAACGGCCTGCGTCGACGGGCGCGGTCCTTGTGGCAGGCGCTGCCTGAGGAAGAAAAACATCGCTTTAACCGGCACCTGCGGTCGATCTACGACAGCCACCGCAATCGCCTGCCGGCACCCCTCTACCTGCGTCTCCGGCAGGAGCTTGCCAGCGAGCGGACCGTGCTACGCAAGGGCTGGGCCGGCCGGCGCCGTCCGGAAGGGTTGATGGTGCGCTTTGCCGGTGAAAGCCAGGAGACGCTGCTGTCAGCCGACCAGGTGATCGACTGTCGTTGTTCGGCGCCTGACCTTCAGGCGCCGTTGATGCAGAGCCTTTTTTCCGGCGGCCTTGCCGAGCCCGACGAACTCGATCTCGGCATTGCCGTCAGCCCGGCGGGCGAAGTGCTCGCGGGCGGAGCCCCGACGCGCGATCTCTACGCAATTGGGCCGCTCGGCGTCGGCAGCCTGCCCGACATCGATCTCGTGCCGGAAATCGTCACGCAGACCTATGCCGCGGCGCGACTGATCGCAACCCGGAACCGGGTCACTCTGAAGACTGGCTAAGGCTTGCCGCTTAACGCCGCGTTGCCCAGGGCACCAGCCAGCGCTCGATGAGGCGTGCCGCCAATTCGAACAGGAAGGCGACAGCGGCGATCACGACGATACCGGCGATGACCACGTCGGTCACAAGGAACTGGGCGGCGGACTGGATCATGAAACCGAGGCCGCGGGTTGCGGCGACGAGTTCGGCCGCCACCAGCGTCGACCACCCGGCGCCGAGCGCGATACGGGTTCCCGTGAGGATCGAGGGCAGGGCGCTCGGCACGATGACATGGCGCAGCACCTGCAGCCGCGACGCGCCGAAGGAGCGCGCCGCATTGACGTGATCGGCCGACGCGGAACGGACGCCCGTTGCCGTCGAAAGGATGACCGGCGGTAACATCGCCAGTGCAATCACCGCAATCTTCGACGCTTCGCCGATGCCGAGCCAGATGATCACCAGGGGAAGATAGGCAAGCGGCGGCAGCGGTCGCAAGAATTCGACGATCGGATCGAGGATGCCTTTGCCGAGACGGCTCGCTCCGATGGCAAGGCCGGCGGGAATGCCGGCGACGAGGGCGACGGCAAGCGCGCCGAAGATCCGCAGCAGGCTGGCGCCGACGTGCTCAGCGAGCGTCGCATCGACAAAACCGGTGATGGCAAGGCTCCGGAGTGCCTGGTAGACGGCAACCGGTGACGGCAGGAACAGCGGCGAGACGAAACCATAGCTGGAGGCAAGGCTCCAGAGGAAAAGCAGTGCCGTAATGGTCGCGAGCGAAATCCAGACAAGCGGCAATGGTGGTCGGTCGGCGCTCTGTTCCGGTTGCTCGTCTAGGTGACGTGCCGTCGGCATGATGGGCGGCAGGCCTTCAACCGAGATGCTCATGCGGCAATTCCTTCTTCTTCGGCATGGATGAGCACGGTCAATTCGTCCTGCAGGCGGCGAAAGGCGGCTGAGCTGCGGATTTCCGAAAGCGGTGTCCCTGCGAGGTGATCGCGGCCGAAGGTCGTGAAGATTTCGCTGGTGATCCGGCCGGGGTTGGGGGCAAGCACGATAACCCGCGTTGCCAGCAGCAGCGCCTCCTCGATGCTGTGGGTGATCAGGAGGGCGCCGACGCGATTCCGTTGCCATATGTCCAGAAGAAAGCCCTGCATACGGCTGCGGGTCAGCGCGTCGAGCGCGCCGAGCGGCTCGTCCATCAACAGAAACTTCGGGCTGGAGGCGAGCGCACGGGCAATGCCGACACGCTGGCGCATGCCGCCCGACAGTTCCCAGACATGCCGCTCGGCTGCATCGCTGAGCCCGACCTGATCGAGAAGGGCTCGCGCCCGCCGAAGCCGATCCGCCTTGGAAAAACCGCGCAGGCGCAGGGGAAAGGCGACATTGTCGAGGGCAGTCAGCCACGGATAGAGTGCATCGTCCTGGAACACGACGGCGCGCTCTGCCCCTGGGCCGGCGACCGGCGCGCCATCGAGCCGAACGCGGCCGCTGCTTGGTTTCACGAAGCCGGCAGCAAGATTGAGAAGGCTGGTCTTGCCGGAGCCGGAGCGGCCGATGACGACAACGAACTCGTCGTGGTCGATCGACAGATCGATCGATGCAAGCACCGGCGTGTTCCGGCCGGCATCGGCCGCGTATCGCAATGTGACATTCTCAAGCGAGAGGACGGACATGCTGTTCTCCTGGCATGGCGAAGTGCGCCCGCCCGAAGATTTCATCCGGGCGGGCAGCAATTGAGTGAACGTCAGAACGAGAGTTTTGCCGCTTCCTGCGCCCAGCGGGCGGAAACGTAGGGCGCGTAGTCGGGGAGGACTGCCGGGATCTTGCCCTGTTCGAGCAGGAAGGCCGAGGTCTGGGCGATCGCCTTGACGGTCGCGCCGCCGAGAAGATCAGCGCTCGCCTGCTCTTCGAGCGAAGGGAAGTAATAGCCCTTTAGCAGGTTCGGCACCTCCTCGGGCTTTGCACCGGTGAGCCGTGCGATCTTCTCGGCCTGGGGCGAGCCCGCGCTCCAGGCCTCCGGCTTGGTGCGGTAGTCCGCATAGGCGTCGCCGGTCACCTTGACGAAGCCGGTGACGATTTCAGGATATTCCTCGGCAAACTTCTTGCTGACGATCCAGGCGTCGAAGGTCGGTCCGCCCCATTTCGCGACGTCGCTCGATGTCGCAAGCACGGTCGCGGTCTTCTTGATTTCGGAGAGAACCGGATCCCAGACATAGGCGCCATCGATATCGCCGCGCTGCCATGCAGCGGCGATCTCCGGTGGCCGGAGGTTGAGGATTTCAACCGCCTTCGGGTCAATGTTCCAGTGTTTCAAGGCGGTGAGCAGGCTGTAATGCGCCGTCGAGACGAAGGGCGTTGCAATCTTCTTGCCGGCAAGCTCTTCCGGCTTGTCGATTCCCTTGACAGCCAGCGCCTCTGCGTCGCTGATCAGGCCGACGACGAAGATTGTTTCGAGCGGAATTTGGCGGCTCGCGGCGGCGGCCAGCGGCGAGGATCCGACATAGCCGATGTCGATCGACCCGGATGCAAGTGCCGCAATCACGTCTGCGCCACCGTCGAATTTCTGCCAGGTGATCTTGGCGCCGGTCACCTTCTCATAGGTCCCGTCTGCCTGCGGCACGCGCGACGGCTCGACGATGGGCTGGTAGCCGATGGTCAGCGTCGTTTCGTCCGCATGGGCTGGAAGGGAAAGCTGGCTCGCCGCCAAGAGGGCGGCACTGGCGGCAAGAAGGGTGCGTCTGCGGATCGTCATCGTATGCTCCTCAACGGTTGCGGCTTCCTCGGGAAGTCCTGACATTATGTTGATTAAAAGCATGGATTTTATGTAGATAAATTATTCCGCTTTTTGCGGCTTTGCAGAGAGCCCATTCCAAATTTGAGATCCGTGGCAGCGCTCTGTGCCATGCATGGAAAGCAGCGTCAGAACTGCACGCCGCCGTAGCGGCCGTTGTGGTAGACGATCGGTTCGCCGGTCCCCGCGGTAATCGCCACCACCCGACCGAGGATGATCGCATGGCTATGGCGCTCGATGATCTCCTCGACCTCGCAATCGATGGCGGCAAGCGCGCCGGCAAGCGCCGACGCGCCGCTGGCAAGCCGGATCCATTCGGCGCCATCGTAGCGAGCGGCGCCCTTGGTGCCATCGACACCGGAGAAACGCTCGGCGACCCTTTGCTGTTCGCGCGACAGAAGGTTGACGCAGAAATGCCGATAGCGCTCGATGACCGGCCAGGTGGAGGATGTGCGGTTGATGTTGACGATCATGGTCGGCGGATCGACGGCGAGCGCGGTTGCGGAGGTCACGGTGGCGCCGGTACGCTCTTCGCCTATCCCTGCGGTGATGACGGAGACGCCACCTGAGAAGTTGCGCATGGCCGCCTTCAGCGCCGGCGTGGTGATCGACCCGTAACCATTGGCGGTCGGAACGATGGCATCGAATGCGGGAGAAGCGGCAAGCGCAATGGTCATGGCCAAATCCTCGAAAAATTTAATCTAATTCCCGGTCGCTCACGGCTGTTGCGGGAAAAATTTTTCCTCACATCAAAAATGATCGTCCGAATTCTTATTGTCAATAAATTTTATAGAGTTTATGCTTTTTGGCAATCGAGGGACGCTCTTGCGTGCCTCCGAAGGAACCTGCGAGGAGGCTTGCGCGAATGGGAATTGTGCCCGACGAAATCCCCGAGAAGATCCCCGAAAAGATCAATGTGCTCTGGTTTCTGCCGACCCACGGCGATAGCCGCTATCTCGGAACCACGCGCGGCGGCCGAAACGTGGACCTCAATTATCTCAAGCAGGTCGCGCAGGCCGCCGATACGCTCGGCTACTATGGCGTGCTCATCCCGACGGGGCGGAGTTGCGAGGACAGTTGGGTGGTCGCTTCGGCGCTGGCGCCGCTCACTGAAAAGTTGCGGTTCCTGATCGCGGTTCGGCCCGGCCTGCTTTCGCCCACGCTCGCGGCACGCATGACGGCCACGCTGGACCGTCTCTCGGGTGGACGGCTGCTGATCAACGTCGTTACCGGCGGCGATCCGATCGAAAACAAGGGCGACGGCATACATCTCGCGCATGGCGAACGCTACGAGGTGACCGAGGAATTCCTGAACGTCTACAAGGCCGTGCTTCGCGGCGAAGAGGTCGATTTCAAGGGGAACCACTTCGATATCGAAGGCGGGAAGCTCCTGTTTCCGTGCGTACAGCAGCCCCACCCGCCGCTTTACTTCGGCGGCTCCTCCGGCAAGGGCCAGGAGGTGGCAGCGCGCACGATCGACAAGTACCTGACCTGGGGCGAGCCGGTCGAGGACGTTGCCCGCAAGATCGCCGAAGTGCGCGCCCTGGCCGAAGCCGAGGGCAGGGACGTTACCTTCGGCATCCGCCTTCATGTGATCGTTCGCGAAACCGCAAAGGAAGCGTGGCAGGCCGCCGACGAACTGATACAATATGTGGATGACGACACGATTGCTGCCGCACAGAAGGTGTTCGAGCGCATGGATTCTGTTGGTCAGAGCCGCATGAGCCGCCTGCATGGTGGTCGCCGTGACAAGCTCGAAATTGCTCCCAATCTCTGGGCCGGCGTCGGCCTGGTGCGCGGAGGGGCAGGAACGGCGCTCGTCGGCGATCCCGATCAAGTCAGGGCGCGCATGGAAGAATACCGACAAATCGGCATCGACAGCTTTATCCTGTCCGGTTACCCGCATCTCGAAGAGGCCTATCGCTTCGGTGAACTGGTTCTGCCGCATCTGCCGCTGGCCCACGCCATCCCGGCACGCGAGACGTCGATCAACACCGGGCCGTTCGGCGAAACCATCGCCGGCGATCATCGCCCGAAGCTGAAGGTCTCCCAGTCGTGACAGCTGTGCGGCGACCGGTCATTGCCATTGTCGGCGGCGGCTTCACCGGCGCAGTGGTCGCGGCGAACCTTGCACGCCATGCCGCCAGCGACGGCGCCGCCATCGTGGTCTTCGAGCCGCGAGACCGGCTCGGCGCCGGCCTTGCCTATGATAGCGGCAATCCCGCCCATCGCACGAATGTGCCTGCGGCCCGCATGAGCCTCGTTCCTGATGATCCCGACGATTTTTTGAACTGGCTGGCGGCCCATGGCGAGCCACGCGGCGACCCGGACGCAAGGGCGGCCGATGGCCATCTTTATGTGCGGCGGGCGGTGTTCGGGCGATACGTCGGCGCGTTCGTCGCGCCGTTTGTGCGGAGCGGCAAGGTCGTGCACCGGCGCGAGCGCATCGCGCGCATCGAGCGGCGTGGAGCGCGCTGGAAGCTGACCTCCGACGCTGGGACGGAGCTGCTGGCCGACATCGTCGTGATCGCCACGACGCATCCCTCGCCTTGTGCGCCGAAGCGCGTTGCACAGGCGCTCGAAGGCCACCCGCGTTTCGTCGCCGACACTACGGTCGCCGGGTCTCTTACCTGCCTTCGTCCCGATGATCACGTTCTGGTGCTTGGAAACGGCCTGACGGCGGCGGACGTGATTGCGTCGCTGAGGCTCGCCGACCACCGCGGCTCGATCGTCGCCCTGTCGCGCCGCGGACTTCGTTCGCGAGGCCACGCGGGAAGGGCACAGGAACCCTTCGGTGATTTTGTCGGTACCCCGGCGCGAACCGCGCTCGAACTGCTTCGACGCGTGCGCCTGGCGGTGCGGCAGGCCGCTCTGGCGGGGCTCAGCTGGCATGCGGTTTTCGACGCTTTGCGTAGCCAGGGCGGACAAGTCTGGCGGGCGTTGCCGGTTGCAGAGCGACGCCGCCTCGTGCAGCGCCTGCGACCGTTCTGGGACGCCCACCGGTTCCGCGTGGCGCCGCAGATCGATGACGCGATCCGACAGGCAATCGAGACGGGACAGTTGCGTGTCCTCGGCGCTTCGATCGAAGGCGTCGAGCGCTACGGTCAGGTCATCGCGGTCGATATCCGTCACCGGCAGACGCGCATCCGGGAACGCCTGTTGTTCGATGCCTGCGTCGTGACGACCGGTCCGGCGCATACGGGTGTTCTTTCCAGCCAGGACTGGCTCGCGGATCTGGCGTCGAAGGGCTGGCTGCGCCTAGACAGTGTCGGACTGGGGCTTGCCTGCGATGAGGCGAGTCGGGCGATCGGGACGAGTGGCGTGGCCGAGAGATCGCTGATCGTTGCCGGGCCGCTGGCGCGCGGCACCTTCGGCGAACTCATGGGCCTGCCACAGGTCAACGATCACGCCATCTTCATTGCCGATGAGATCGCCGAGATGCTGGCGCGGCCGGACAGGGCCGCCACCCGCCGCAGGTCGGCGTCATCCGTTCGGCAACGACTGGTCACGACCCTCGACGGCGCCGCCAGGCGTTGAAGCCGGAGCCTCGCCGTCGAGCCGGCGGGACCAATCTTCGACAGCCCGCGTCTGCAGGCGCTTGGCTGCATAGTCCCGCCAATTCGGGGGCAGGATGGCGAGATCGGCGATTTCGGACAGGGCATCGCAGTTGAGCGTATCGACATAGAGATAGTGCCACAGCCGGGCGATCGTCCATTCGGGATAGCGCCGCTCGACGAGTTGCATCCGCTCACCGGGCGAAACCAAGCCGGTTTCGATGACCCGGTAGTACCATCCCGTTCGGCCGGTCTGCTGGACGCGGCGGGCCATATCCGGCAGATCGAAACGGCGGTTCAGCTTCCAGCAGGGTTGCCGGCCCTGGCTCACCTCCAGAAGGGCTTTACCAAGGCGAAACCGGTCGCCGACCGCGACATCTCTTTCCGTCAATCCCAAGGCCGAGATGTTCTCGCCGAAGGCGCCCGGCTGCTCCAGCCTGGTTACGCTTCCGAGATCCTTGACCCAAGCCTCGTAGTGGTCGCGCGGGTAATGATGCACGGCCTTATCCGGGCCACCGTGCCTCTTCAGATCGCCCTGATGGTCGCCGGCAAAGCCGGTTGTGCCGAGATGTACCGGCCCGAGAGCCTGGTGTTTGTCGATACCGCTTAAGGTTCCGCGGTCGTCGATCGGCGTGAGGGTGCCGA
The DNA here is from genome assembly GCF_000697965.2 of Ensifer adhaerens. Classification (NCBI taxonomy): domain Bacteria; kingdom Pseudomonadati; phylum Pseudomonadota; class Alphaproteobacteria; order Hyphomicrobiales; family Rhizobiaceae; genus Ensifer; species Ensifer adhaerens. The sequence continues at coordinate 764,895 of NZ_CP015881.1, forward strand.
TGAGCAGGGCGTCGAGCGCAATCGGGGCCTGTTCAACCATCGATGTTCTCCAGCCATTCGCCGATCATCGACGCGGCCGCCGCCTCCAGGCGAGGCCCGTAACGTCGGGCGTCGGCGCGTAGGCCCGGCACGCTGAGCCCGGCGGTCGCCAGTTCGCAGGCGTGACCGACAAGCCAGCGTTCAAAGGCCGCGCCGGCTTGGGCCTCCGGGTGAAACTGAAGGGCGAGCACTGTATTGCCGCGCGCGAAGCCTTGCTGCGCGATCAGCGATGTCGAGGCCAGCAGGTCAGTGCTGGCCGGCAGGTCGTAGGTGTCACCGTGCCAATGCAGGACGGAGACGTCGGCGAGATGGCGGAGAGCCGAGGCCTCGCCTGCGGCGCTAAGGCTCAGCGGCGAAAACCCGATCTCCTTCAGGCCGGAAGGGTAGACGCGGGCACCGAGCGCGCGGGCGATCAGCTGGGCGCCGAGGCAGATTCCGAGCGTCGGCCGGTTGCCGGCAAGACGTGCCTGAAGCATGGCGATTTCCCCGGCGATGAAGGGATAGGCCTCGTCTTCATAGACACCGATCGGACCGCCGAGCACGATGACGAGATCGGGCTCCAACGGATCGAAAGAGAGGTAATTTTCGTCGCCGACATCGCGGTACTCGATTTCAAATCCCGCCGCCCGCAGCGGTCCGGCAAAGCTGCCGAGATCTTCGAAATGCACATGTCTGAGGGCGAGTGCCATTCTGGTCGTCATCGTCTGTTCTCCCATGCTCAGAGGTTCTATCCGGCACGCGCGTCGGGCACGCATCCTTCGCTCGTGCACCCGGCTGAAGTGGCGGTGGCCCCGCTGAAATCGGGGATCGGGGCGGAAAGGAGTGTCGCAAGACGCACGCCGATGACCATGTCGTCTTCGATGCCGAAGCGGTGGTGTTCGACATGACCGTCGCGTCCGATGATGATTGCCGTCGGCGTGCCTCGCATGCCGTAGCGCTCCATCGTTTTCGGTATCGGTCCCTGCTCGGAAGGCTGGTCGACGGCGATCGGGAAGGTCAGGCGATACTCATGAATGAAAGCCTTCAGCGCCTCGGGTGTCATGACCGCGTGATGCTCGAACACCGAATGCAGGCCGAGGACCTGAAGATCGGTATCCCGAAAAATGCTCTGGACGCGCTGCATCTGCGGCAGTCCGTGCGAAACGCAGGCCGGGCACAGCATCTGAAACGCATGAAGGAAAACGACCCGGCCGCGAAGCCGCGCAAGGCTCGGACGTTCCTGTGTGTTGAACCAGGTCGAAACGGCCAGTTCCGGAGCCGCGGTCCTGTGATTGCTGTTCATTGTCCTCATCTCCAAGACGGCCGGGCGAACGCTCGTCGCCCGGCCTTTGCGACATGTGCGGATCAGGCGGCTTCGCGAACGAGCTTCACGCCGGGGAAGTCGACCGGAACGGCAAGCGCGACGTTGATGTAGTTGGTGAAAAGGTTGAGCGCGACATGCGCGATGATCTCGACGACGTCCTCGTCATCGAATCCGGCGTCGCGCAAGGTGCGTACATCCACGTCGGATACCTGTCCGCGCGCCTCGACGAGCTTCTGTGCAAAGGTAAGGGCCGCCGCCGTCTTCGGATCGGCGGACTTGCCGTGCTGCGCTGCCGTCATCTCCTCGGCGGTCGCGCCGGCCTTGCGGCCAAGGGCAGTATGAGCCGCCAGGCAATAGTGGCAATCGTTGCGATCCGCGACGGCAACGGCGATCTGCTCGCCGAGCTTGGCGCCGAGGCGTCCCTTGCCGAGCGCGCCGAAGGAGCCCCACATGCTGGCAAGGGCCGCCGGTGAATTGGCGACGGCGCGGAACATGTTGGGTGCTACCCCGAAGGCGGAGCGGATTTCGCCAAGCAGTTCGGCGCTGGCGCCAGTTGCCGAAACGGGGTCGACTAGATTAATTCTGCTCATGGTTTTCTCTTTCTATTTGCTGGAGGGAGAAAATTGCCGGTCCGCCGATGGCAGTCGTCGGACCGGCGCCGACATCATCGTCTGTCCGCTTGCGACGCAGGAAACAGCGCTCGCGAATTCCGATGGTGAAGCTTGTGGCGAGGCGCCGGGGGGCTTAGCGACGCCTTCGGAACCGCCGGCATTGGCGCCGGCGGCTGGATCGTTTCGCATGATCAGACCGTCTCGCGATTGAAGAGACGCCAGGCGGCCCTTTGTGCTTCGGGTTCTGCCGTTTCGTATTCGCCGCAATCGACGCGCAGTTCCGCCGGTCCGAACGCAGCATCGACGAACGCGCAGTGATGCGGCGCCTTCGGGTCGTCATAGACATGCGGCCGGAAGTATCGACAGTTGACGCACATGCGCTGTTCCGGGATGGCGCCAGCCGCCTGCAGACTACGGATGATCTTGACGAGATGCATGAGCAGATCTTGCTGCTCCAGCCTCGAAAGCGAAGCGATGGCATCCTCCGTGGCCGATGCGAGCCGCCCCGCCTGTCGCACTGCGTCCTCGCCGGCCGGCGTGGTGGCAACCGAAAGGGCGCGCGCGTCGCTCGGATCCGGCCGCTTCTCGACCAGCCCCTTGCGCAAGAGCGCGTTGACCGAGTCCGTCGTCGTCGGCTGGCTGACGCCGAGATAACCGGCGATCTGTTTTACCCGCATTCCGCTGCGTCTACCGGCAACCAGGAAGGTCAGGATCTGCAATTGCGTCGGATTGAGGCCGATCGCTTCAGCACTCGACCAGGCCTCGGTGCGCATGGCCGTCGCTACGCGGGAAAGGCCGTCGCCGATACGGTCGATCAGGGGCGGTGTCGTGTCAGGTTCCTTGCTCATGTGGTCATTAATATAGGAATCCTATGTATTGTCAATGCCGACAAAAAAGCGGCGCGAATTTGACGCGCATCAAAGTGGAGGGGGCGTCTTAGGCTTAATCCTCTTCTCGAACAACCCGAGCACGGGCTGGTCGCTCAAATGGAGAAGACGATGTTGAATGCAATCAAGAGCGGATTTGGTATCGCGATCGCGGCAATGCTGGTCGCCGCACCGGCAGCCGCCGCGGACTTCGAAGTGCACATGCTGAACAAGGGCAAGGACGGCGCGATGGTTTTCGAGCCGGCGTCGCTGAAGGTTGCGCCTGGCGACACGGTCACCTTCATCCCGACCGACAAGGGACATAACGTCGAAACCATCAAGGGCATGATCCCCGATGGCGCCGAGGCCTTCAAAAGCAAGATCAATGAAAACTACAAGGTGACTTTCACGGCGCCGGGCGTCTACGGCGTAAAGTGCACGCCGCACTACGGCATGGGCATGGTCGGCGTCGTTCAGGTCGGCGATGCGCCGGCCAACCTGGAAGCGGTCAAGGGAGCGAAGAACCCGAAGAAGGCTCAGGAACGCCTGGACGCAGCCCTCGCGGCGCTCGGTAACTAAGCGACTTCTAGCGCTTCGGAGCGGGGTGGGGACAGGCCGCTCCTGGCGTCTGCGCACTGGGTGAGGCGCGGGCGCCATCATGCGGAACCAATGCGAAGCATTCGCGTTGGTTCCGCATGGATCAGATCACTGCCGAATTGTTCCCGCCATCGCAAATTCCCTATCCGGTCATTTTTGCGCGCATTCTTGGAGCGCTGCTGATGGGCGCGGTCATCGGCTTCGAGCGCGAGGTCAAGGCACGACCAGCCGGCCTCAAGACCCATATGCTCGTCTGCCTCGCAGCCTGCACCTTCGGCATCATCTCGATCGAAAGCGTCCGCCTCGGCGGCTTCTTCGACGAACGCGTCCGCATCGATCCTCTGCGCGTGGTGGAGGCGGTCACAGCCGGTGTCGCCTTTCTTGCAGCCGGCACAATCGTCTTGTCTCGCGGCGAGGTTCAGGGCCTGACGACCGGGGCCAGCCTCTGGCTTGCCGGCGCGATCGGCATTTCGGTCGGCTTCGGCCATTGGATCGTTGCCGGCCTGGCGGTCGGTTCCGCCTTCGCCGTTCTCACCATCATCGGCTACTTCGAAGCCAAGGCCGTGCGACACCAAAAGCCTGACGTGGAGCCGGAGGGTAAGGCGAGCGACGAGGGCGGCAAGAAGCAAGCCTAACGATAGGTTTGCGATAGTCCTGAGCGCCGTCTCGAGTCTTAGGGTAATACCCTGCCGTCTCAGGCTAGGTGCAACGCAATGCTATTCTGCACAGAAAGGTTGTGTCCCGCTGGCGCCCTCGACCCGGCGTCGCCATCGTGTCTTCAGGGGCGAGCCCATCTGTTTATGACCCGGTGAAGGCCGCCTGCGCCATATGGCGTGGCGAGGAAATGTGTTCGGCAATCCCGATCGAAACGGCTAAGCTCGTAAGCGGCCTGTTTCCAAGGAAGGTTCAATGGACGCCACCGGTTCCCTTGCTGCCAAGCTGTTGTCGGAGACCCTGATGTTCGACCAGACGTCATTGGCTGCGTTGGAAGCCTTGGCCGCCAATTCCGATCGCGGCATCGTGCGGCGCGGCGAGATCCTGGTCCGCCAAGGCGAGCCGTCGGACCGGTTTTTCGTGGTCCTGTCCGGCCGCTTTACCGTCCACCGGGATGACGTCTCCGACCCTATTGCCGAGATAGGGCAGGGCGAACTCGTTGGCGAGGTCGGTTTCTTCGCCGGGCTGCCGCGCATGGCTACGGTCGTTGCTGCTCGCGATTCCATTGTTCTTTCGATCTGTGACCACCAGTTCGAAAAGGCGGCGAGTGCCCTGCCGAGCCTGCGCCAATCGGTCACCACGTTTCTGGCGCGACGGTTTGCCAAGCAGGCACCGGCTTCGCCGCATGCCAAGGGCGCCTGCCGGATAAGGACGCTCGCAATTGTTGCTGCCGGAAGCAGCCGGGTTTCTCCCCGCTTCATCGACCTACTGCGCAAGGCTTTTTCCGGATCCACGCGCACGGCTTTCCTGGCGAGGGCCGACATCGAAGAGCGCTTTCCCGGCGTTCCGATCGATGATCAGCCGGTGCTGGACTGGCTCAACCAATTGGAAGCCAAGACCGGAGGCATCGTCTACATCACCGACGACGAACCAAGCGACTGGACGCGTGTCTGCATCCGCCAGGCCGATGGTGTCCTGTTGGTCGGCGAGCCGTCCGGCTCTGCAAAACTCAACCCGTCAGAGCAACTGGCGCTGTCAGTGCACTCGCCATCGAGCGTGCGGCTCGTTCTGGTGCATGACAAGCGCGCCGCAACGGTCGTCGGCACCAGCGGCTGGCTGAACGAGCGCCCCGGACTCCGGCAGCATCATCACGTGGCGCTCGAAGACATTGAGGATGTCGAGCGTTTGGTCCGCTTCATTGCCGGCCAGGCGAGGGGCTTTGTCGCAGCCGGCGGGGGCTCGCTCGGATGCGCGCATCTTGGCGTCCACAAGGCTTTTATCGAGGCCGGCGCCTCCTTCGACTATCTGGGAGGCACCAGTTCGGGAGCGGCGATGATGGCGGGCTTCGCCCGCGGCATGAACGCCGACGAGATCAATCGTGGGACGCACGAGATCTTCGTCCGCAGCCGCGCGTTCCGTCGCCTGACCGTGCCGCAATATGCGCTGCTGGATCACAAGGTGCTCGACCGCACCCTGCAGGCGGAATATGGCGACGTTCTTATCGAAGACCTCTGGCTGCCATTTTTCGCGCTGTCGACCAATCTCAGCACAGGGCAAGCGCATGTCCATCGCCGCGGAAAACTGTGGCAGGCCGTCAGGGCGTCGGGCTCGATCCCCGGCATACTGCCGCCCTTCTTCACGGCCGACGGTGACATGCTGGTCGACGGGGCGATCATGAACAATCTGCCACTGGAACAGATGAAGGAACTGAAGACAGGGCCGAACGTCGTCGTGAGCCTGGGTGGGGGCGGTCCGGGAAAACAACACATCGACTATGACAGTATTCCCGGCGCGTCCGAACTGACCGTTCGGTTGCTCAACCCCTTCGGCCGCTCGGGCTTGCCGAAAATCCCCAACCTGATCCAGGTCATTGCCGCAAGCATGCTGGCGCACCGGCCGCAGGAGATCGCTCTCGGGGAAAAGGACATCCTGATTTCCCCGCCGGTTTCAGCCGCGATCAGCTTTATGGATTGGAGCCGGCACTCCGAACTGTTCGCCGAAGCCTATCATTGGGCGAAATCATGGATTGATGAGCGTATTGGCGAGAACGACCCGAGGATGGAGGCCATTTGCGGCCTGCCGGCCCGCTATGGCTCGCCGGAAACACATGGCAGCGCGCAGGCGCATTCCGCGCTCTAGGATGCGCCCCGGCATCCGTGGCCTGATCGTTATGTAAGGCCCGCGAGTGCTTTGCATGCGCATGGATTTTCGACTGATCTTGCCGCCCCTGTTAAGTTGTCACTGTCCTCTTGCGGTTGTGGTATTTTAGGATAGCCTTGCATCGGGAGAGCCAGTCGCGGTTCTTTCGTTTTGCAGTGAAAAGACCAATGAATAGAGGGCCATCGGAGATATAGCGGCTCACATTCGAAAATGTTTCGTCCCCGAATTGCACTGCCATTTGGGTTTCCTTGGATGTAACTGCGGGACGTCCCTGGTCATGTGATGCACGGAAACCGTGTATCGCTTCGTCACAGAGCGCCCATTTGCTTGAAGTGGATCGACGTGATGTCTGACAACAAGAATGCCGGCGCACCTCCAAGTGCACAGGACCTCAGAATGCAGATGCTCCAGCGTGAAATGGACGAGATGGACAAGGAGCGGCGACTAAAATCCATCGAAGAGCAAAAGCTCGCCGACTTTGCCGCGGATTTTCTCAAGAAGCATGTAACGGAAGAGGAAATCGCCATCGTTCGCCGGCTGGTCGCGAACGCCGTGAAGGCCGGCAAGTTCGAAGCGATGGTCTACAGCTTCCCGTCCGAGCTTTGCACCGACAGCGGCCGCGCGATCAACAGCGGCGACCGGGATTGGCCAAACACGCTGCAGGGAAAAGCAAAAGAGTTCTTTGACCGCTATCAGGCCTTCGGCAAGCCAAGTGGCTACAAGTTGAAGGCGATGATCATCAACTTCCCGGGTGGCGTGCCCGGTGACGTCGGGTTCTTCTTGAACTGGGCTCCCGAAAAAGCCTGAGTACGACCGTCCCGGCGTCGCATCGCGTTGTCGCGCTGCGGCCCGTCCCGATCGAAAGCGTTCAAAGCCCGCACCTTTGGTGCGGGCTTTTCAGTCTTATAAAACGTCGGGCACGTTTCTACGCACGTGGTCGTCCGCAGCAAAGTCATCCGGTCGTTTCTGGCGCTTGCCGAGATCGGGCTCCGAGAATTTCACGCGCTCGTATGGGATCGACGAGAGAATGTGCGAGATGCAGTTGATGCGGGCACGCTTCTTGTCATCCGACGGTACGATCCACCAGGGCGCGAAATCGGTGTCCGTCATACGGATCATCTCGTTGTAGGCGCGGGTATAATCCCACCAGCGGCGATAGGATTCGACGTCCATCGGACTGAGCTTCCACTGGCGCAGCGGATCGGCAATGCGCTGCCGGAAGCGCTTTTCCTGCTCCTTCTCGCTGACGTCGAGGAAGTATTTGAGCAGGATGATGCCGCTTTCGACCATGGCCGCTTCGAAACGCGGCGCGAGCTCGAGAAAGCGTCGGGCACTGTCATCCGAGCAGAAACCCATAACGCGCTCGACGCCGGGGCGGTTGTACCAGGAGCGATCGAAGATCACGATCTCGCCGGCGGCGGGCAGGTGCTGGATATAGCGCTGCATGTAGATCTGCGACTTCTCGCGGTCGGTCGGCGCCGGCAGCGCGGTCACGCGGAAGACGCGTGGGCTGACACGCTCGGTCAGCCGCTTGATCACACCGCCCTTGCCGGCCGCATCGCGGCCTTCGAAGACGATGACGATGCGCGCGCCTGTTTTCTTCACCCAGGCCTGCAGATGGGCGGTTTCCTGCTGCAGCCGGGCGAGCTCCTTGGCATAGCCCTCGGATGACGAGTCGTCCGAAGTCGTCGCGTCATCGGCTATTTCGCCTTCGCTCTTGTCTTTGCCCTTTTTCTTCTTGCCGTCATGCTTGCCCATTTTTCCCTCCCGTTCGGACATGGTCATCTGGCTTGATCTCGACAGAACCGGTCGGCTGACCGTCGTTCCGCCCGTACTTGGTCTCGTAAGCGTCGAGCGCATCTTCCATTCCCTCGAAGATCATGCCCGGGCCGATCTTCTCGACGACTCCGGAGCGCTCGAGCAGGGCGCGCGCATCGGTATGCAATTCGGCCAGGCCGAGCGTGACGCCGCGGTTCTTCAGGTCGCTCTGCAACTCTCCAAGCATGTCCGCGGCGGTGCTGTCGATTTGCGGGATGGCGCTCGCATCGATCACCAGCCAGCGGGTAGGTTTCGGCAGGCTCTCGGCGATCACCTCGAGGCGCTCGCGGACGTAATCGGCGTTATAGAAAAGCAGACTATCTTGAACCATGCAGGCACCGAAGCCTGGAACCGGGCGTGCCTCGGTCACGCGATGCAGCTTGTAGAAGCCGTCGCGCCCGGGGATGCGGCCCAGCATGGCGTCGTGCGGATACATGGTCTGCAAGATGAGGTAGACCAGTGTTGCAGCGATGGCGATGACCACGCCGTTCAGCACGCCGAGGCCGATCGGTCCCCAAAGGGCAATCAGCGCGAAAATGAACTCGATGCGGTTGACGGTCCAGATCCGTCTGAGGCCGTCGATGTCGATCAGGCTGAGCGCCGTTGCCGCAAGGATCGCCCCGAGCGCGGCGACCGGCAGAATGCGAAGGACGTCACCAAGAAAGAGCAGCACCACCATCAGGGTCCCTGCCGCAACGAGGCTCGCGATCTGCGAACGCCCACCCACGGCAAAGTTCACGGCCGTGCGTGAATCCGAGGCGGTCACCGGAAACGTCCCGAACAGTCCTGCCGCAATGTTGGCGGCGCCGAAGCCGCTCAGTTCACGGTTCGGATCGACGCGGTAGCCGCCGAGCGCCGCAAAGCTGCGCGCGGCGATGACGCCGGAACCGAAACTGACGAGGAAGATTGCCGCGCCGCCGGTCAGCAATCCATCGATCGGCAGACCCTCGAGACGAGGCAGGACGAAGGTCGGCAAGCCGTCGGGAATGTTGCCGACGACCGTCATGCCGCGCCCTTCGAAGTCGAAGAGATATGACAACAACACCGCGACGAAGACGACGATAACAGGACCTGGAACGGGTGAGCGATAGAAGCGGGCGACCTGCAGCAGCGCAAAACACGCCAAGGCAAACACCAGAGTGGGCCAGTGGATGGAGCCGGCCTGCCTCAGAAGTTCGAGAATAGGGCTGATCAGCCCGTCCGACTCGATCTGGACGCCGGTGACGCGCTTGATCTGTCCAACCAGAATCGAGAGGGAAATTCCAGCAAAGAAGCCTGTGAGGATCGGGCGCGACAGAAAGGTCGCGAGCACGCCGAGACGGACGAGGCGTGCAATCAGGCAGAGCATGCCGACGATGAGGGCCAGCAGGGCCGCCGCCGTTACGCGGTCAGCGCTACCGGCAGAGGAGGCGAAGACCGTCGTCAGCACGGCCGCCAGCACCGTCATCGTCGCCGCATCCGGTCCGACGATCAGTTGCCGCGACGGACCGAAAAGGGCGTAGGCGACAAGCGGCGTGATGCTCGCATAAAGGCCCGTCTCGGGCGGCAGCCCGGCGATGGCGGGATAGGCGATGGCGCTCGGCAATCCGACCGCGGCAATGGCGACGCCTGCGGAAATGTCGCTGCGCAACCAACTTCCCTGATACCCCTTAAGGTTGTCCAGAAGCGGCAGGCGAGGCAGGTTCAGCATGCTGACGGTCCCCGGGGGCCTCTTAAAGTGCTCTAAACGCTACAAATCAGGCTGCGCGGGTAGCGCAAACACTGCACTCTACCATTGCGTACATTAGGGTTGCAAAACTTTCCTTTCATCGGCTTCGACAAAAAGAATAAAAGTTGCAGACAATTAGAGGTGGCCTGCCGCGTCGATCCGGCAAGTGCCGGACCGAGGGATCTGCACGAAGTTATGAAGCCCGTGTCAGCTGAGCTTTAACGCTTCAGTAGTAGGGGGAGACACACGCCTGCCGCGGACCGTAATACGGCTGGAACGTGTCGTCATAGGCCCTGTAGGACCGGTAACGAGCGTAGCACCAGCGGGTGTGGGCGCTGCCTCCGTAATAGGTTTGGCGATAGTAGCGCGGCGCATAGTAGCGCGGGGCGGAATAGGTCGGGCCGTAATAGCCTTCGTCATAATAGCCCGGGCCATAGTAGCGAGGCTGCGCGAGCAGCCCGCCGATGATCGCGCCGGTTGCCAATCCGCCGAGCGCCCATGCCCAGTCATCGCCACCGCCGTGGTGATGCCCGTGGTTGTAGCCGCCGTGATAGCCGCCGCCGTGGTGCCTGTACTGAACCGGTTGGACTTGAGATGCCTCGATCTCCGCCGTAACGGCTGGAGGAAATGCCATGGCCGGCGGAACACTCGTAGCCACCGCCGCCAGTGACAAGGCAAAGATTGCTAGCCTCTTCATTTGGCTTCACCTTCTTTCCACCCCGCACCCGATTATAGCGCGGAACCGGTTCGATGGCACTTCGTTTTCCAGGGTGCTTCCGCCGCCCGACCAAGCGGCTGTCTATTTGACGACAGTCACGCTCAATACGCCTTCTTCGATCTTTCCGTCTTCATAGGGGGAGCGAATGACAAGCCGGTCGCGGCCGGTTTAGCCGGGGTTCGGCGTATAGTAGGCGACGACGCCATTCACCTTGGTTGTCGCGCATTTTGACTGCTTGCCCACCAGTTTCGGATAGACCGCCTCGTGGACAATCTCCAGGTGGCCATGCTTGGGCTTCTCCGCAATCGTCATCGCCGGATAGTCGATCTGGCTGCAGTTATCGTCGATATGCCAGTTCTTGGCGACGAGCGTCTTCACCCCGCTGCGCGCCGTGATCGATAGCGCCTGCTGCCGGGAATCGTCGGAGGTTGTGGTGCAAGCCGACAAGGCGACAACGATTACGGGCAAAAAGAGATATCGAAAGGTTTTCATGAGGAATCCTGAGAATACTTTAAGTTTGGATTTAAGTCTCATGAGGGCCCGGGCCGCACCCGTTTCATCGAGATGCACCCCTTGGATCAACACGTTTTGCGTGTGCGATCATGCATTTTTTGGTCTCGGGGGATAGGGGGTGTCCTTCGCTCGTCGATCACGTGGCTTTCAAACATTCCGGGCAAACCGGATGAGAACCTCGTTCACGACATCGGGGCGCTCCTGCGGCAGCCAATGGCCGCTGCCGTGCACGATGATGCTTTCCTTGAGCTGCGGGACGAGGGGCGGCATTGCATCGACAATTTCGCGCATCCCGGGGATGGTGAGGCCCGTGTCGCGCTCGCCGACCATGAACAGGGCAGGAATTTCGACCTTTACGCCGGCGAAAGCGGCCTGCAGCTGCCAATTGCGATCGAGGTTTCGATAGTAGTTCAACCCTCCGCGAAAACCGGTCGTGGCAAAGGCGCTGATGTAGGTGTCGAGGTCTGCAGCAGTGAGCCAGTCGGGCATGCTGTCGGGCAGCGGCGCAAGCAGTCCATGCCGGCGCGATACCATGCCGAACGGATTGGGTGTCTGGTCTCCGGCCTGTCGCGCGCCCGCGTCGCCGGAAGCCGCAAAGAGGATCTTTCGCAGCGTCTGGCCGATGTCACGCTCTAGCTCCGCCTCGGCGACATCAGGCTCCTGGAAATAGAGCGTGTACAATTCTGCCTCGTCGGTCCGCGGGAAGATCCGGGTCGGCGGAACGGGCGGCTGGCCCATCATCGGCACGCTCATGGCGACGACGCCGCAGAAACGGTCGGGCCGCATATGTGCCGCCTGCCAGGCAACGGTCGCGCCCCAGTCGTTACCGACGAGGATGGCCGTTGATAGGTCGAGGGCATCCAGCAGAGCAATCATGTCGCCGACGATGTGAAACACGCTGTATTCGTCGACCGATGGAGGACATTCCGAGAGGCCGTAGCCGCGCATGTCAGGCGCGATCGCGCGAAAGCCCGCCTCCGCAAGTGCCGCTACCTGGTGCCGCCAGGCATGGGAGGTCTCCGGGAAGCCATGGCAGAGCAGAACGGCCGGGCCGTTTCCCCGTTCGATAAAGCCCATGCGGATGGTTCGGGTCTGGATTGTCTGGGCCTGCATCTTGGTTCCTTCTCGACACCCTGATACCGTACTTGTATAAGTTACGGAAACAGGTGGCGTCAAGAGTGCGTAACTTATAGTGTTACGCTATGGGGTGTCGAATGAAGCAAGACAGCCGGTTGGCGCGGATGATCCATGTGCTCATACACATGGCACTGCTCGGGGGACGGGAGACGTCAGAGACCATCGCCAAGATGCTGAACACCAACCCGGTGGTCGTTCGCCGGACGATGGGGGCGTTGAAGCGCAAGGGTGTCGTCGGTTCCGAAGGCGGCCGGGGAGGGGGCTGGGCGCTTCTGCGGCCGCTTGGGGAGTTGACGGTGCTCGATGTGCAGCGGGCGCTGGACGATGGGCAGGTTCTGGCGGCAGGCGTGTCCGAGGACCATCCGACCTGCCCGGTGGAGCGCGCAGCGAATGCGGCGCTGGTGGACGCCTTCGAAAAAGCGGAGCGGACCCTGCTGCAGGAGTTTGCCGAACTCAGGCTTTCAACGATTGCGGAGCGTGCGATGAAGGATGCTGCGGGGTCTCAGCGGGCAACGCACCTGGATCATCAAGCCTGAAGGCGCCATGCATGTGGGCGATGAACAGGCGAAGCGGCAGCATCGAGCGAGCTTGTGGTCAGGCCCTTTCGCCAAAAACTGAGCCGGCGGCTCTGCATGATCGTCCGGCAGGACAAGCGGCTTGATCTCGGCCTTCGAAAGACGCTGGCGGCGCCTGAGCGGCCCGTCAGCGAGCAGGACTAGGCGCGCGATACCGACGACCGTCTCGCCAGCTGATGCTCGCGCCAGATCGTGAAGAGACCGGCGCCGACGACGATGAGCGCGCCGACGATCATGTTGTGAGTGATCGTCTCGCCGAAGAGCATGACGGCGAAGATCACGTTGAGGACCAGCTGGAAATAGGTAACCGGCTGGACTTCGGCTGCCGGCAGCAGTCCGTAGGCTTTGATGAGGAAAAAGTGACTGAGGGTGCCACAGACGCAAAGCGCGGCAAGGGCAAACCAATCGGACGGCACCACCTCTGTCCAGTAGAACGGGCCAACCAGCGAGATCGCCACGGCGCCGACAACACCGGCATAAAAGAGGCTCGTGACGGCCGAATCCTCGCGACTGACGGCGCGGGTGGCAATGCTGTAAAGCGCGAAAAGCACAGAGGCTGCGAGCGGCAGAAGCAGCGACATGTCGAAGTGCACGTTGACGGGATTGATGATCACCAGAACGCCGATCAGACCGATCAGAATGGCCGCACCGCGCCGCCATCCCACGGTCTCCCCGAGAAGAGGGATCGAGAGGATGGTGATGATCAGTGGTGTCGCCTGAAAGATCGACTGGCTCATGGCGAGCCCGGCGTGAACGTAGGAAATGACGATGACGACGATTTCGGCGACGAGCAGCAGGCCTCGCACGACCTGCAGCCAGGGATGGCGCGTGTGAGCGGTCTTGCGAAGTCCACCCGATGACGAGGCGGCGAAAGCGAACACGAAGAGCGCAAACGCCCAGAATCGGATCATCGTGATGAACAAAGCGGGGTAGCGGTCGCCAAGATACTTGGTGATGGCGTCCTGGCCAGCAAAGATGCAAATGGCAAGGAAGGCAAACAGATAACCGCGGGTCTTGGGGCTCATTGCACTACAAACTCAGAATCGCTGGCCCCCTGAATAGCATAGTCTTGTCGCCGGGGCTTGAACCAAACGAATTCGGTTTGATGATCCTGGATCCGCGGCAGCAGGCGAGGGGCGCGTCGAGCCGGGACTGCCCCCGCGAAGGGGGCAGCCTGCCGCAGCTCAATGATATTTTTCCTGCTTGCGCGTGAGGATCGCCGGAGCGTTCAGACCGGCGATCGGTTGGTTGACATCCGTCGGAATGTCGCCTGACAGCTGCAGGTCGAGATAGCGCGCGCAGCAGACCCTCAGGAATGATGTGAAGTTCCCGAGATCATGCCCGGCATCGATGGACTCGTGGTGCAGCTTGGTGATCAGCTGCGTGACGTTCATACGATCGCGCCGCGCGATCTCCTCAAGCTTCGACCAGAAGAAGTTCTCCAGCCGGACGCTCGTCACCATGCCATCGATGCGCAGCGACCGGGTGGTGCTCTCCCAGAGCCGCGCATCCGCCTTTATGAACAACTCGCACATCTCGCCCCTCCCGTGGCCGCCTTCTCAGGCGGCGTCTGTTTGTAACAGGGCCGAGGCGTCGAGCACAGCCATGAACTGGCGCAGCCACGACGGATGGGCGGGCCACGCCGGCGCGGTAACGAGGTTGCCGTCGGCGACCGCGTCGCTGATCGCAATATCCGCATAAATGCCGCCAGCAAGTTCGACCTCCGGACGGCACGCCGGGTAGGCCGAACAGGTGCGGCCCTTCAACACGCCGGCCGCCGCCAGCAATTGTGCGCCGTGGCAGATGGCCGCCACCGGTTTTCCCGCCGCGAAGAAATGCTGGACAGCCTTGATGACATCCGGGTTGAGACGCAGATATTCGGGCGCGCGACCGCCGGGTATGACCAGCGCGTCGTAATCTTCAGCGCGGATGGCGGAGAAGGTGGCGTTGAGCGCAAAATTATGGCCGCGCTTTTCGGAATAGGTCTGGTCGCCTTCGAAATCATGGATCGCGGTCGCAACCGTCTCGCCGGCATTCTTGCCGGGGCAGACGGCATGCACCGTGTGGCCGCAGGCGAGCAAGGTCTGAAACGGAACCATCGTTTCATAGTCTTCGGTGAAATCACCGGTGATCATCAGAATTTTCGAGTTTGCCATTTGTTTCCTCCCAAAAACCAATGGGCGGAGTTTAGCAATCCGGCTGAGGCAACGGGTACTAGCGGAATACTACAAAGGAAAATTCAGGGCAGGGCCGCGGACTATTTCACGGCCGTCGTTATCTTGGCGATCCCTTCCAGAGTGCGATGGACCGGGCACTTGTCGGCAATCTCGGCGATCTTGGAGCGAAGCTCGTCTGCGACCTCGCCCTCGATCGCTATGACCCGCTCGAACCGGTCGATCTTCCCGCTGTCGGCGCGCTCCGTTGCAGCGCAGTCTTCGCAATCCCGCGCATGGATCTTGGAATGCGAGACCTCCACCTTGATGCGCCCGAGCGGCAGCTTCTTGTGGTCGGCGTAGAGGCGCAGCGTCATGGAGGTACAGGCAGCAAGCCCGATCGACAGGTAGTCATAGGGCGATGGCCCGGAATCGAACCCGCCGACGCTTTGCGGCTCGTCGGCAAAGAGGCGATGCCTGCCGGCTTGAACCGAATTCTGAAATTTGCCTTCGCCCGTTTCCGTCACCTGGACCTGTTCCACCGGCTCCGTGCCCTGCGGAGTGTCGGCCACGAGATAGCGGCTCAGCCACTCCGCAATCACCCGGGCGGCGTAGGCGGCATCGGCAGGATCGGTGAGCAGATGGTCGGCCTTGTCCAGCGAAACGAAGCTCTTCGGATGTTTGGCCGCCTGGAAGAGGTCGCTGGCGTTTTCGATGCCGACCGTTTGATCCAGCGGCGCGTGGAGAATGAGAACGGGTTTCCTGAGCGTGGCCACAGCCTCATGAAGGCGCTGGGCGCAAGCGTCGTCGACGAACTGTTTCTTGATCAGGAATTTGCGACCGGCAAGATCGACTTCGGCGGCATCACTTTCCTCTATTTCCTTGAGGCTCGCTCCGAAGTTCTTGAGCACATGGCCGACGTCCGCGGGTGCGCCGATCGTGGCCACGGCGCGAACTTCCGGAATTTCGTTGGCAACCGCAAAGACGGCTGCACCGCCAAGCGAATGGCCAATCAGGAGCGACGGCGCCTCGAAGTGTAGCCGTAGATAGTCGGCGGCCGAACGAAGATCCGCGATGTTGGACGAAAAGTTGGTCGAGGCGAACTCGCCCTCGCTTGATCCGAGGCCGGTGAAATCGAAGCGCAGGACCGCGATCCCTTCGCGCGCGAGTTCGGCCGAGATCTGACGCGCCGCCGCCAGATCCTTGGAGCAGGTGAAGCAGTGGGCGAAAACCGCATAGGCCCGCACCGGGCCGTTTGGAAGGTCGAGTCTGGCGCCAAGGGTAGCGCCGGAATGGCCGGTAAATTCAAGTCTTTGACTGTTGAAGTTCATGTGATGCTCCAGGAAGGAGAACAATCATCCCAAGGTCGCAACGACTGTCCTGAATTCGAATGATGCGGCCGGCGTCCATGTCCGCCGAACCTGGCGGCTGCATGCGGACACGGTTCGCCAGACGCTCGCCGGGGCGTTTGTTACTCCGCGGCGGACCGTCGCGGCAGCACCCAGTTCGGACGCGGGAAGTGGCAGGTATAGCCGTTCGGATAGCGCTCCAGGTAATCCTGGTGCTCCGGCTCCGCCTGCCAGAAGTCGCCAACGGGTTCCAGTTCCGTCACTACCTTGCCCGGCCACAGGCCAGAGGCTTCCACATCGGCAATGGTGTCCTCGGCAATGCGCTTCTGTTCGTCATCGACGTAGTAGATCGCCGAACGATAGGAGGTGCCGATGTCGTTGCCCTGACGGTTTTTCGTGGTGGGGTCGTGGATCTGGAAAAACAGCTCCAGAATCCGCCGATAGGAGGTATTCGCCGGATCGTAGAATATCTCGATGCCCTCGGCATGGGTACCGTGGTTGCGATAGGTCGCATTGGGCACGTCGCCGCCGGTATAGCCCACACGGGTGCCGGTGACGCCGGGGAGCCTGCGGATCAGATCCTGCATTCCCCAGAAGCAACCGCCGGCCAGAACAGCTCTCTCGGTCATTCAGATATCCTCCACCTGGTTCGTGAGCGCGTCTTCGCTTTGTCTCCCACTGGCTGCGGGCCAGCGCGGGAGATGGACTGTAATATAGGAACTCCTGCTGCCAAGATCAGGAGGTCGGTTCCAATCCGCGTTTTGGCTCAGCACGTGTCGAGTTGGACGCGCAAGCGCACGCGGCCCGTCAGGATCGCGGGAAGGGCGAGTTAGCTCTCCTTCCTATGCAACCGCAACGGTGACGATGCGCGCGCTAGTTTGCTGTCGGGGCGAGCAATCCATTCTATCGGGCGGCTGCCTCGCTTCCACGGGCTGCAGCCCTTCAGCTCGCCATCGGCATTCCAGGTGCGCGGTAACCTGTTTTCCCAAGGAAAACGGCGCCCAAGTAAGCAATCAAGAATTGCATGGCCGCGGGAAATAAATCTTCACTTGCCGCCCAGCTTCCGTTAATGCGCGAGGGGTCTGCGCCTAAGAACCTGCGCGCATGAGGAGAACCATCTTGAATGTCGATGAGAAGCTGGAACCAATTCTAACGGAAGTGCTGAGGCGCAACGCCGGCGAGCTGGAATTTCACCAGGCCGTACGGGAAGTGCTTGAAAGTCTGGGGCGTGTCATTGCCAAGCATCCGCGCTATGCGGAACAGGCCCTTATAGAACGGATCTGCGAACCCGAGCGGCAGATCATCTTCAGGGTGCCTTGGGTCGACGACGCCGGGCAGGTACAGATCAACCGCGGCTTCCGCGTGCAATTCAACTCCGCACTTGGGCCCTATAAGGGCGGGATACGCTTTCATCCTTCCGTCAACGTCGGGATCATCAAGTTCCTCGGCTTCGAGCAAACCTTCAAGAACGCCCTGACAGGCATGCCGATCGGCGGCGGCAAGGGCGGCTCCGACTTCAACCCGAGAGGGCGAACGGATGGGGAAATCATGCGATTTTGCCAGTCGTTCATGACCGAGCTCCACCGACACCTGGGCGAATACACGGACGTTCCTGCCGGCGATATCGGCGTCGGAGGCCGGGAGATCGGCTATATGTTCGGCCAGTACAAGCGGCTCACCAACCGGTATGAGGCCGGGGTGCTGACGGGCAAGGCGCTGATTTACGGCGGCTCGCGCGCACGCAAGGAGGCAACGGGCTTCGGTGCGACCTACTTCGTCCAGCGGATGCTCAGCACCAAGGGCCTCGATTTCGAAGGCAGGCGCGTGACCGTATCGGGATCCGGAAACGTCGCTATCTACACCATGGAAAAGGTCGCGGAGTTCGGTGGCAAGATCGTCGCATGCTCCGATTCCAACGGTTATGTCGTCGATGAGGACGGTATCGATCTTGAATTGGTCAAGCAGATCAAGGAGGTTCGCCGTGAGCGGATATCCGAGTACGCCAGGCTGAAAGGTTCCAGGGCACACTATGTCGAGGGCGGCTCCGTCTGGGACGTTCCTTGCGATGTCGCGATGCCCTCGGCGACCCAGAACGAGCTCACGGGCAAGGATGCCCGCACTCTGGTGAAGAATGGCGTCATCGCAGTAGGCGAGGGGGCAAACATGCCGTCGACCCCGGAAGCGGTTCGCATTTTTCAGGATGCAGGGGTCATGTTTGCCCCTGGCAAGGCCGCCAATGCGGGCGGTGTTGCGACATCGGCTCTGGAGATGCAGCAGAATGCCTCTCGCGACAGCTGGACGTTCGAGCAAACCGAAACACGGCTTGCCATTATCATGCGGTCGATCCACGACCGTTGCGCCGAGACCGCCGAGGAATACGGGAACCCCGGCGACTATGTGCTCGGAGCCAACATCGCCGGCTTTGTGAGGGTCGCCGAAGCGATGGACGCGCTCGGCGTCATCTAATGCTTCTGCTGGAGGGAGCCGGCTTGCGCTGGCTTCCTTCAGTAATTCGTCGAAGCTCTTGGGGCTGAGACTGTAGTACCACCGGTCACGACTAGTTTCGTGAGCATGGCGCGCGATCCTATGGGGAGGCCATACCACGCTGCTGGCTGGTCCGGGCTGCGAGACGGTAGCAAGAGCCAATCGGCGCAGATAGAATTTATGAAGCGACGAGACCGTCGAAAACCTCGAGCATGGCATCGCTGATCGCCTGGCCGAGGGCGGCCGCGGTTTGCGACAGGGTTTCCTCGTCTGCGCCCTGGGCTGCGATTGCGAAGGCTGCGCCTTCTCCCGTCACGATTTCCTGAGCGCGCTGAATGGCCCAAAGGGCAAAGTCGTTACGATCGCTGATTTCTACCGTTTCCATGATTTCCTCTGATTGTCCGTGTGGAAGAATTCTTGTGGCTTTGCCGGGCGGCCGAGAGCCCGGGGTCGGCTTCATAATCGGTTTGGCCCATCTAACCGTCAACGGCATCGCTGCCAAAGCCCTAGAACCGGTTGCAGGGTGCTTTGAAGCCTTAAAATGGCATCCCGGCTATCCGCCCATTTCCGTCGACTGTCAATCCGCAGTCAATGCCGCTTTGCAATTGCCTTGCCTTATCAGAGGCTTCGGGTCATCTTTTGAGAGACGTCGGCCTCCGTTGCGCTGCTGAAGTCGACAATCGTAAGCGCCTGTTTGCGGAGCATCTTTTAGCTTACGTCCCGCTTTCAACGCTCATCCGGCGCGCGCTCGACGACCGACCGAGTCACCACGCGCCCTTTACCCGATTTTCAGGGGAGCTCGAAAACTACATGTCTTAGGAAGATGCCGAACATGCGGTGCGCACGGTCATAGCGTGGTGCCGGATCGACGCCGCACCGCCAGTGCTGATCCGCTCCAGCAACCGGCGAACCTGGCGGGTGCTCAGCTCAAGCACATGTGCCGCCGACACCAACGTCATGCGTCCGGCGATCACCTTCGACAAAACCTCAATCCGCTGCAGATCGCGCTCGCTCATCGCAATCAATCCCATCCGCAATCTCCCAGGTCATCAAAACCCGGGGAGAGTGACATTCCAACTTTGCAGGATCAGGACACTTTAACTTTGCGGCTACAGATTTTGTCAAAGCTGAATAGGGCTGCGACGTCGCCAGCCATTTAGAAATGCGACACTGCCCGCCGGCTTGCTCTGCCAGTCAGCCCCCGATCCGACCGGCTGGTCCGGGTTGAAAGGGCGGAGCGGGGGCGGGTGATGACACTCCCCTTCGGCTTTAGCTTTCTCAGTAGCAATTGTTTTGTCGCCGGTTGATACTCGCTTGCACCTGCATAGGGCGAGGTAGGGATCACAGCCGCACGATGCTTCCGGAAATCAAGCTGCATGGTGACGTCGATGTCGCCGCACTGTCCCCACTTCTTCGCGGTATGCTTCTTTCGGTTGCCTATGCTGACGGTGAGGGCGGCATAGGATTGACGGCGACCGGCGCCATGAACCGCAAGTTCGTGCATTGGGCCGCTGTGCACTTCCTTTGGCCAGGCTTCACAGCCGAAGACCTCTACAGCATCAACAAGGTGCTCAATGAAAGCGACATGCCGCCGCTTTGGGTGGTGCGCGACATGACCCGTCATCTGAAGCTTCTTCGTCGGAAAAAAGATGTGCTGCTGCCAACCAGACGCGGCCGGGAGTTCCTGGTGAACCCGCAAGCCTTCTTCGATCTGATCGCCACGGATTATCTCTATTCGTATGTCCATACCACCGAGCGGGAAGAGGAGGTCCGAGCGCGGTTACGCTGGTGGCGCATGTTCCTCAATCTTCTCAATATCAAAGCCAGGGAAGGGTGCACGCCAATAGACGTTGTGAAGATCCTCTATCCAGATTTGGCGCCTCTGTCGGACACCGAAATGACCATAGAAGCCTGGAAGTTGAAATCCGATCTCCAATATGGCGTCTTTCGGCGCTTGTGCTGGCTCGGTGTGCTCTATGAGGCACGAGAGGGGCTCACGCTCCTCCAGCATGGAGCCTTCCACAAGACGCCACTTTGGCCAGCTTGCCTGCAGTTGGAATCGGATACGCAGAGCGACATCGGCGTGCATTGACGCTCTTTATTCCGCCGCTGGCCGCCTCATCAACGCTTTCTCTCGTCGCGCAATCACCGCCGGATCGTTCATGAAATCCGTCCGCCGGCCAGGCTTGGGACCACGCTTCTGGTAGCCGTTGGCTGTGCTACCGTCTCGAATGCCGAACATATGATCCGTTTGGCCCGTTCGGCTCGGACCACTCTTGCTGCGCTGCTGTTGGCGTCCGGCCTGCATCTCGGCGACAATTGACAGCATGTCGTCCAGCCGCTTGTTGTCGACGACCTCGGCACGATGCACCGAGCGCAACGTATCGAAGGTCCTGTAGGGCAGGGCAAAGCTCTCGTGCATGATCTCAAGCCGACCGTCCGGATAATCGCAGACAATCACCTTCTGGCCCGCCAATGGCCTGGAAATCTCGGTCGGATCGAGAATGAACAGCACCTTGTCGTAACGCAGCGTCAGGGATTGCGACAGCGTGCGCACTTCCTTGCGGCACATGGCACCATCGAGGTTCTCATGGTCGGACAGCGGCCGGTGCATGTCCTTCGGATTGCGTGGTTGCTTGCCAAAACGAGTGTTGAAATCTGCAATGAACTCAGGCGCATAGACATTGGCAGCTTCGATCGTATCGATGCCGCGAAGTCGCATCTCCTTGACCAGCCGATCCTGCAATGTCTGGTTGGCACGCTCCACTCGACCCTTGGCCTGCGGGGTGTTGGCACAGATGATGTCGATATTGAGTTCATAGAGCGCCCGTCCGAACTGCGTCAGGCCGCTTGTCCGGTCTTTCTTCGACGCATGGAGCGAGCGGAAAACGCCGTGCTTGTCGCTGTAGAAGGCCAGCGGCTTGCCCCATTGCTGCAGATAGGCCTTCGTCGCGTGCAGATAATCGAATGTATTCTCCGATCCAGCAAAGCGAAGATGTAAAAGCTTGCCGGTGGCGTCATCAATATAGACGAGCAGGGCGCATTTGGGGCCGCGGTTCTCGAACCACCAGTGATGCGATCCATCGATCTGCACCAGTTCGCCAAAGCAGTCGCGCCGGCCACGTGGCTGGAAAACCCGTTTCTTGCGTTCCCGACGCGAGATCCAGATGCCAGCCTCGGTCATCCATTGCCGCAGCGTTTCCTTGGCAACAGAAATCCGGTGCAGCTCGATGAGCTTCTCGCGCGCCAGCGTCGGACCGAAATCCAGATAGCGTTCGCGGATCAGATCCAGCGCCGCATTGCGGAAATCCTCGCCGTGGCGCCGATTGCTCGGCCGGGATCGCTTCTTCGAAACAAGACCGGCCGGACCATCTTGATCATAAGCCTGCAGCAGTCTGTGGATCTGACTTCGACTGAGGTTGAGCAGTTCGGCAGCCTGGACAACGCTCAGGCGCTCGTCACGGATCTTCTGGATGACTTCGAGGCGATGCAACTCTTTCTGCGACATGGTGATCAAACAGGACATGACGACTCCGACCGCTCATGGTCTCGACCAGGCTGAAGGTCGTCATCCTTGCTCCCAACGTTGGCTTTGACCAGTGCGTCGAGAGGCGAGACTGTCGCATCTCTAACTGGCCCAACTGTCGCATTACTAAATAGCCACTACAGATTTAAGTCGCATAACATACATTATGGAACTAACTTGCAAACACCCATTCGGGCCGCTTTAGCGGTTCCGTGCGGTGTCATCGAGGTCGATCCCGGCAAGACGCTGGTCTACACGTTTGCTGATTTCGAGCTGCACTGGACAATCCAGCCGGACGGTGACTGCTGCATTCGTCGGCTGGAGCATCGGGGCTTCGACCTTGAAAACCCGCAACACCGCTTCGCCGACGAAAACATGCCGACTGTTGGCGCACACTCGTCTTGCCGCGCTTGGCAACTCGAGGCCGCTCACATGACACCTTCGGCTTCTTGATCCGAGGCGCGGCAAACTAAACCTGCTGCGATCAAACTCCGAAGGCCCGGCGCCGATCACGTTGATCGTATTCTGGAAGACTGGCTATCGACCAGGCGGGCGCAAATCGGGCTCCCGCTACTCAGCGCCGGATAGCTCTCGCCGATTTTTAAGGGTGGACAGGAAGTTCTGCCGGAACATCTTCCCCTGACCTTCCGGCCATCATCCATGCCGGTTCCCACTGCCATCAAACATGTGGAGCGCTTCGGTGCTCGCCCCGACCTTCACCTCGTCACCGATCTCGTTGCGCGCGCGCCCGGAAACGCGAAAAACCAACTCGTCGCCGTTTTGGAGGCGACCGTGTATGAGGCTTTCGGCTCCGACCAACTCGATGCCGTCGATGCGCACCGTCGCTTCGAAGGCTCGCGCTGGAGCATCGGCTGACATCGGCGAAATATCTTCCGGACGGACGCCCAGCGTGTAATCGCCAGTCGGCCTGGTCACATCTGCGGCAAGCGACCAGCCCGCCGACATGTCCTTGCCGTGCAGCAGGTTCATCGAGGGCGAGCCGATAAAGGTGGCGACGAAGGTGGTCGCGGGCTTCTCGTAAAGCTCCAGTGGCGTGCCGACCTGCTCTATGCGGCCGGCGCTGACGACGACAAGCCGGTCGGCAAGCGTCATCGCTTCCATCTGATCATGCGTGACATAGACGCTCGTCGTTGCGAGCGAGCGCTGCAACCGCTTGATTTCGATGCGCATCTGCCCGCGCAGCTTGGCATCGAGGTTCGAGAGCGGTTCGTCGAACAGAAACGCGGCGGGTTGGCGAACGATTGCCCGCCCCATGGCAACGCGCTGGCGCTGGCCGCCCGAAAGCTGCCGTGGTTTGCGGTCGAGATAGGGCTCGATTTCAAGCGTCCTTGCGGCCGTGGCAATGCGCTGGTCGATCTCGGCCGGCGGTGTCTTCCGGTTCTTGAGCCCATAGGCAAGGTTCTGGCGCACCGTCATGTGCGGATAGAGCGCGTAGTTCTGGAAGACCATCGCGATGTCGCGCTCTGCCGGCTCGACGTCGTTGACCCGACGCCCGCCAATCAGGATATCTCCGCCGCTGATGTTCTCGAGCCCGGCGATCATGCGCAACAGCGTGGACTTGCCGCAGCCGGACGGCCCGACAAGAACGACAAACTCTCCGTCCTTGATCTCGAGCGAAACGCCCTTGATCGCTTCCACCGTGCCATAGGTCTTGCGGACGTCATTCAGGGTAATTTCAGCCATTACTTTTCTGTCTCCACAAGACCTTTGACAAACCAGCGCTGCATCAGCACGACCACGACGATCGGCGGGATGATTGCAAGGATCGCCGTCACCATCACATAGTTCCAAGGCGTCGAGGCGTCGGTAAAATCGATCATCCGCCGGAGCCCGATGATGATTGTGTTCATCTTCGCGTCATTGGTGACGAGCAGCGGCCAGAGATACTGGGTCCATCCATAGATGAAGAGGATAACGAAGAGCGCCGCGATGTTCGTTGCCGAGAGCGGCAGCAGGATATCCTTCATGAAGCGAAACGGACCGGCATTGTCGATGCGCGCGGCCTCCACCAGCTCCCCTGGTATCGTCAGGAAGAACTGGCGAAAGAGGAACGTCGCCGTTGCCGACGCCATCAGCGGCAGCGTCAGCCCCGCATAGGTGTCGATCAAGCCGAGATCGACGATCACCTTGTAGGTCGGCAGGATGCGCACCTCGACCGGCAGCATCAGGGTGATGAAGATCATCCAGAAGAACAGCATTTTCAGCGGAAAGCGGAAGAAGACGATCGCAAAGGCCGACAGGAAGGAGATGACGATCTTGCCGACAGCGATCGCGATCGCCACGACCGTCGAATTGAACAACAGCCGCTCGAGGCTGACGCCGACGACACGCTCGACGCCGCCGCCGATCGCCTCCCGATAGTTCTCGACAAGGTGATCTCCGACCACCAGCGACATGGGCGGCCGCACGATTTCGATCGAACTGTGGCTTGAGGCGACGAAGGTATAGTAGATCGGCAGCGCTACGATGATGATCCCGATGACGAGTATCAGGTGGCTTATCGCAGTTGATATGGGACGGTTCTCGATCATCTGCGCCTCACGAATAGTGGACCCGCTTCTCGACGAAGCGGAACTGGAACGCCGTCAGCGCAATGACGATGATCATCAGGATCACCGACTGGGCTGCCGAACTGCCGAGGTCGAGATTGACGAAGCCGTCGTTATAGACCTTGTAAACGAGCGTCTCCGTGGCCTTGGCGGGGCCTCCGCCTGTGACCGCGTGAATGATGCCGAAGGTGTCGAAGAAGGCGTAGACGGTGTTGACGACGAGCAGGAAGAACGTCGTCGGCGCAAGCAACGGGAAGACGATGGTCCAGAACCGTTTAGTGCCGCGGGCACCATCGATGGCTGCCGCTTCGATCAGCGACTTCGGGATCGCCTGCAGGCCGGCGACGAAGAAGAGGAAGTTGTAGCTGATCTGCTTCCAGGCTGCCGCCACGATCACCAGAAACATCGCCTGATTGCCGTTGAGCAGCGGATCCCAAGCGAAGCCATTGCGGCGCAGAATGTAAGAGAAGGTGCCCATTGCCGGGTTGAACATGAACAGCCACAGCATGCCGGCAACAGCCGGGGCAACCGCATAGGGCCAGATTAGCAGCGTGCGATAGACGTTGCGCCCGCGCACCACCCGGTCGGCCGCCGTGGCGAGCAGCAGCGCGAGCGCCATCGACAACAGCGCGGTCGCAAGGCTGAAGGCCACGGTGACCTTTAGCGAATGCAGATAGTCCGGGTTGGCAAGGATTGCCCGGAAGTTGGCGAGACCGACGAAGCCGGATTTAAGGCCGAACGGATCCTCGCGAAGCACCGACTGGTAGAGCGCCTGGCTGGCGGGCCAAAAAAAGAAGATGACCGTCAAGACGATCTGAGGTGCCAGCAGAAGATACGGCAGCACCTTGTTTGGAAACACGACGGACTGCATGGACTCCCCTCCCCATCAAAGACCGGTCCGCACCGCCTTTCGGCGATGCGGACATTTCGTTTTGGGGGTCAGTTTCCGACTGCAGTCTTGATCGCTGCGTTTGCTTTCACGACACCTTCGCTGAGCGCGGTCTTGGCATCCTTCTGGCCGGCAAGCATCGCTTCGAACTCTTCGTTGAGGATGTCGCGAACCTGCGGAAGGTTGACCAGGCGGACGCCCTTGGAGTTTTCGGTCGGCGCCTTGCCCATCATCTGCTTGATCGGCGTCTCGCGGCCCGGGTTCTTTTCATAGAAGCCGGACTTCTTGGTTTCCTCATAGGCTGCAAGCGTGACCGGCAGGTAGCCCGAAACCTGGTGAAGCTGGGCCTGGGTTTCCGTTTTCGAGAGGAAATGGAAGAACTCGGCCACGCCCTTGTATTCGCCATCGCTCTTGCCGGCGAAGACCCAGAGGCTTGCGCCACCCGGGATGGTGTTCTGCGGGCCATGGCCCTCATAGTAGGGAAGCTCGCCGACACCGTAGTTGATGCCCGACTTGACGATGTCGCCGAGGCCACCGGAGGATTCCGTCAGGATAGCGCACTCGCCCGACATGAACAGCTGCTTGGCTTCCGAGGTGCGACCGCCGTAACGGAAGGTGCCGTCCTTGGCGAGGTCGGCGATCGACTGGAAGTGGTCGACGAAGAGCGGCGCGTCGATCTTCAGTTCCACTTCGAGCCCGGCAAGCCCGTTTTCGTTTGTGCCGTAGGGCACATTGTTCCAGGCCGAGAAGTTTTCGGTCTGGATCCAGGTCAGCCAGGTCGAGGTGAAGCCGCAATTTGCCGCGCCGCTCGCCTTGATCTTCTTTGCCGCTTCGAAGACCTCGGGCCAGGTGGCCGGCGGCTTGGCCGTATCGATACCAGCCTTCGTAAAGGCGTCCTTGTTGAAATAGAGAATCGGGGACGACGAGTTGAAGGGGAAGGACAACATGGTCCCGTCAGCCTTGGAATAGTAGGCGACGATGCCCGGCAGATACTGGTCCTTATTAAACTCGTAGCCGCCCTTCTTAAGCACCTCCGCCACGGGGACCACGGCACCTTCCGCGCCCAGCATCACGCCACTGCCGGCGTCGAACACCTGCAGGATGGCGGGAGCCTGCTTGGAGCGGAACGCGGCGATACCCGCGTTCAGGGTCTCGCCATAGGTGCCCTTGAACACGGGGACAATCTTGTAATCCGACTGGCTTTCATTGAATTCCTTGGCAAGCCTTTCAACGGTTTCGTTGTTGGCGCCCGTCATCGCGTGCCACCAGGCAAGCTCCGTTGCCGCGAAGGCGTTCGAGGCGGCGAAGATCGAGATTGCAGATGTGGCCGCAAGCGTCCATTTCAAAACTCTCATGGCGGTTCCTCCCAATATTGAGACGACAAGTCTCGGTGCTCAGTCGCGTTGATCCTCCTCAATCAGTCGCGCCTGACTTTCGCATCGAAAGTGCGCTGATTAAAAACGAACGATAACGAACCTGCAAGAGAAAATAGAATGCAGAATTCGCAAATTTCCGCCTTCGGAATATTCGTTCTGTTTCATATATGAACGCTGGAGGCACAATTGTCCCGGGCGAGATACAAATCGCCAACCACCCACAGCCTGCGCGACCGACTTGCGGCCGATGGACTTGCCCGCCTCCTCGCCTTGATGCCTGTCGCCCTCCTGCTCTGCTAGGGGCGGCCGCCGGGGTTCTGACACTGCAGCCTATCGACGCGCCTTGGGACGTGTCGCGAGCACGTTGCGGATCGCAAAGCTCGAATGGATCCGGGAGACCCCCGGTAAAGCCGAGAGAATCTCCTTGTGGATGCGTTCGAACTCGCCGGCATTGGCGACTTCGACGCGCAGGAGATAGTCCGATCCACCGGTCATCAAAAAACACTCCCGCAACTCGGGATGTCTTCGTACAGCCGCCTCGAACCGGTCGAGATAGTCCTCCGTCTGGCGGTCCAGCGTGATGTTGATGATAACGGCAATGCTGGCCTCGACGTTCGAGGTGTCCACCAGGGCGGTATAGCCGCGGATGACGCCGGACTGTTCCATCAATTTTATCCGCCTTAGACAAGCGGATGGCGAGAGCCCGACCTCGGTCGCGAGGCTGGCATTGCTCCGGCGCGCGTCCAGGCGCAGCAGCCGAAGGATATTGCGGTCTATGGTGTCGAGCGCGGGCATTGCAGATTATTCCAATTCTTCGCTGTTTCATTCAAAGATCACGAATCCGCGCAACGATCAATCGACAATTCGTCGACAATTCTGCGATCGTTTCACTACCCTCCGGACAAGTTGGGAGGCTCGGCCATGGACGGCGCAGTCAGGGAAAATACGCAGCAGAAAGCGATCAAGGGCGGCGCCTCAGGCTACCTCACGATCGATCTTGCGGCGCTCGTTCGCAATTACGACCGGCTTGTGTCTGAAATTGCGCCGGCGCGGGCCGCAGCAGTCGTCAAGGCGGATGCCTATGGGCTTGGCGCGGACCGGGTCGCGGCGCGCCTCTATGACCACGGCTGCCGGCACTTCTTCGTGGCCCAGTTCGTGGAAGCTCGGCGCCTGCGACCTCAGCTTGCCCGCGATGCGATGATCTTCGTTCTGAATGGCCTGCAGCCGGGCAATGAGCTCGCCTGCGCCGACGATGGCATCGTTCCAGTCATCAATTCCCTCGAACAATTGCGGCAATGGGCCGGTGCGGCTGTAAACCTCAACCGTCGCCTTCCCGCGGCGCTGCAGTTCGACACAGGCATGTCGCGGCTCGGTGTCCCGCCGCAGGAACGACCGGCGATCGCATCGATGCTGCGGACCTGCGGCATGATCGACATCCAGTTTGTCATGAGCCACCTGGCCTCTGCCGACGATGTCTTGAGCGAGCAGAACGGCAACCAGCTTGCCGAACTCCGACGCATCGCCACGGAGTTTCCGGAATACGAACTGTGCTTCGCCAACTCGGGCGGCATTTTCCTCGGCGAAGCCTATCACGGCGTGCTCGTTCGGCCAGGGATTGCACTCTATGGCGGTGCTCCGACGGATGGTCATCCAAACCCGATGGAGCCGGTCATCAAGCTCGATGTTGCGGTGGTACAGACGCGTGAAGTGCCGACCGGAGCGCGCGTCGGTTATGGCGGCAGCCATGTCGCCGCAGGCCCGACCCGGCTTGCCACCATTGCTGCCGGCTATGCCGACGGCCTGCCGCGCAGCTTGAGCGATCGCGGTGCGGTCTATTGCGACGGTGTTCGCTTGCCGATCGTCGGCCGGGTGTCGATGGACAGCATCACCATCGACATCTCCGCCTTGCCGGAGGGGCGCCTGCAACTCGGCAGCCTGGTGGAGGTCCTCGGGCCCAACCAGACACTCGAAGACATCGCACGCGATGCCGGCACCATCTCCTACGAAATCCTGACCGGTCTCGGGCATCGCTACGAACGGCAGTATCGCTGAGCTTCCTTTCCTTTTGAGGACATCATGAAAGTTATCGTTCTCGGCGCCGGCATCGTCGGCGTCACCTCGGCCTACCAGCTTGCCAAGAGCGGACATGAGGTCACCGTCATCGATCGCCAGCCCGGACCGGCGCTGGAGACGAGCTTTGCCAATGCCGGCGAGGTTTCCTTCGGCTACTGCTCGCCCTGGGCAGCACCCGGGATTCCGATGAAGGCGATGAAATGGCTGTTCATGGAGCACGCGCCGCTCATCCTTCGACCCAAGGTCGATGCCGCCATGATCTCCTGGATGATCAAGATGCTCTCGAACTGCACGTCCGGGCGCTACGCGATCAACAAGAGCCGCATGCTCAGGCTTGCCGACTACAGCCGCATCTCGCTCGCCGCGCTGCGCGCTGAAACCGGCATCGCCTATGACGAGCGCATGCAGGGAACGCTGCAGCTCTTCCGCACCCAAGCCCAGCTCGACGCCTCCGGCAAAGACGTCAAGGCGCTCGCCGCCGACGGTATTCCCTACGAAGTTCTGGACCGCGACGGCTGCATTCGCGTCGAGCCGGCGCTAAAACATGTGCGCGAAAAGATCGTCGGCGGCCTGCTGACGCCGAAGGACGAGACCGGCGACTGCTTCAAGTTCAGCAACGAACTTGCGAAAAAGGCGGAAGCGCTCGGCGTGCGCTTCAACTACGGCAGCATCATCCGCAGCCTCGACGTGGAAGGCGGCCGGATCAAGGGCGTCGTCACGGCGCATGGCACGCTCAAGGCCGACGC
The DNA here is from genome assembly GCF_000697965.2 of Ensifer adhaerens. Classification (NCBI taxonomy): domain Bacteria; kingdom Pseudomonadati; phylum Pseudomonadota; class Alphaproteobacteria; order Hyphomicrobiales; family Rhizobiaceae; genus Ensifer; species Ensifer adhaerens. The sequence continues at coordinate 794,760 of NZ_CP015881.1, forward strand.
CGTCGTCGTGGCGCTCGGCAGCTTCTCCCCTCTCCTCGTCAGGCCGCATGACATCCGTCTGCCGGTCTATCCGGTCAAGGGCTACTCATTGACGATCCCGATCACCGACGCTTCGCGCGCGCCGGAATCGACCGTTATGGACGAAACCTTCAAGATCGCCATCACCAGGCTTGGCGATCGCATCCGCGTCGGCGGCATGGCGGAAATCTCCGGTTATACCAACGATCTCGGCGAGCCTCGCCGCCTGACGCTCCAGCACTCCGTCACCGATCTCTTCCCGGGTGGCGACGTGTCGAAGGCAAGCTTCTGGTCGGGGCTTCGCCCAATGACGCCGGATGGCACGCCTGTGATCGGCCCGACGAAGGTCGCCGGCCTTTATCTCAACACCGGTCACGGTACGCTCGGCTGGACGATGAGTTCCGGTTCGGCCCGCGTCATCGCCGATCTCGTCAGCGGACGCCAGCCGGAAATCGACGCCACCGATCTCGCGATCGCCCGCTACGCATAAGCGTGTTCCAATCAACCACCAATCTCGGAGACGGATCATGATCCAGGAAATCCACACCACCGACGCGCCGGGTGCCGTCGGTCCCTTCTCACAGGCAATCAAGGTCGGCAACCTCCTGTTCGTTTCCGGTCAGCTTCCGATCGATCCGGCCACCGGAGAGTTCAACTCGGACGACGCGATCGCGCAGGCCGAGCAGTGCCTCAAGAACCTTGGGGCTATTGCGACCGCAGCGGGCACGACCCTTTCCAACACCGTCAAGACCACGGTTCTGCTCACCGACCTCGGACAGTTCGCGGAGATCAACAAGGTTTATGCGGGCTTCTTCACCAAGCCGTTCCCGGCACGCGCCTGCTACGAGGTCAGCGCTCTGCCGAAGGGCGCGAAGGTGGAGATCGAAGCGGTCATCGCCATCCCGTAAAGTTTGCTGGCGCCGACGCTATTTCGGGAACTGCGGGCGAAGCCGGCCGGCGGTCGACAGCCTCGCCGGCCAGGTTTCCGCGTCCGAGTTCGGATTCGTCATTTGGACGGCGAGGAAGACCTGATCATCCCGCTCATCTATTACCCAGCCCGGTTCCGCGCTTGCCTAGGTCTGTCGCTTGGCCTTGCCTCCTCCCCTCGCCCACGCAAACAATGAGTTGACCGTTTTAAGCGCCGAGGCGAAACTTGTGAGGTGCAGCAAGGCAGGAGGGTAATGATGGCTGAGGCGGACCACTGGCGTCATATGGCAAGCGCGCCGAAAAACGGGAGCCGGATCCTCGTCACGATCCGCCCGTCCGAACAAGGCGCCGCGGAAGTCGATCTCGCCTATTGGTCGAAGGGTGATCAGTTTGGGTCCGAAGGCTGGCGCGCCTCCGATTCCTCGCCCGGTCGCATCATCGAGTATGCCGAGCCTGAGCTGAAGTGTTGGATGCCGATGCCCATGGCAAATCTCGATCGCGCCGCGATGCCCCTGCCCTGGGAAGGCGAGGACGAACAGGAACTGGACGGCTCCGGGATCTAGGAGCCCAGGCGCCAGCTCGTCAGGTAGACCTTCGCTGTCCGTTGGCTTAGGCCGTCGCGTTGTCGAACTTTCTTCGCCACGGCGACACAATCGGCAGGTCGAGCCGATGCTCTTCATATCGCAGGGCACGGCCGCGGTGGTGCTCACCGCGGCCGCACAATCTGGCTATCGCATCATCGCCGCGACATTGCCGCCGTCGACGGTGATGACCGCGCCTGTGCTCGTGCGTGCCTTGGCAAGATGCACGAAGGCTTCGGCCACATCCTTGGCTGCGACTTCGCGATGAACGAGATTGCCGCGCATGTAGGCTTCCGGTGTGATGCCGCGGGCGCGGCTGCGCTCCTCGACCATCTGGTCGGTCATGAGACCGGTGCGGATGCGATCGGCGTTGACGGCGTTCGAAGTGATGCCGTCCGCGCCATGCTCGACGGCGTATTGCCGCATCAGCGCCATCAGCGCCGCCTTCGAGGTGCCATAGGGACCGAAGTTGGGGCCGGGATTGACCGCCTGCTTGGAGACGTTGAACACCAGCGCGCCGCCGGTGCGTTGCGCCTTCATGATCCTGGTCGCAGTCCGGGCAATGTAGTGATGCCCCCAGAAATTGAGCGCGAAGGCTTTCTCGAAGAGTTCGTCGGAGACCTCGATCATGGCGCCCTGGAAGGCAGCGCCGGCGTTCGAAATGACGATGTCGACACCGCCGAAATGTTCGGTAACGCCGGCGAGAGCGGCTTCAACGGCCTTGGGGTTGGTCACGTCGCAGGCGACGCCAAGGCCGCCAAGCCGGGCGGCCTCCTTCGTGACCGCCGCTTCGGCAAGATCGACGAGGGCGATTTCGGCGCCTTCCGCACGCAGCGCCTCGGCAATCGCAAGGCCAAGGCCGCCGGCGCCACCGGTCACCACCGCGACCTGTCGGCTGAGCGGCTTTTCCACCTGCTTCGCCAGTTTCACCTGCTCAAGCGACCAGTATTCGATGTCGAAGAGATCCTGTTCCGACAGCGCCTCGAAGCTCTCGATGCCCTCGGCGTTGCGGATGACGTTGATCGTGGCTTCCGCGACATCGGCGCCGACGCGTGCCGCCTTCTTGCTGGGACCTGCTGCGAAGAGGCCGACGCCGGCGACGTAGAAGACGCGGGGCATCGGGTCGAGCATCTTCTTGTTGCCGCCAACACGCGCGTTGTTGCGCTCGAAGTAGGCGCGGTATTCGGCGATGTAATCCGCCACCGCCGTGCGCACCGTCTCTGCCCAGGTGGCCATTTCTCCGGTAACCGGCGCCGGCAGGGCCAGTCCGAAGCGCTTGATGTGGATGACATGTTCCGGCGTCGCATTGCCGCGGCGCGCGAGATCGGCAGCGTTTTCTGCGTTGCAGAACTCGAGCACGGTCTCGCTCGCGCGGTGTTCGAGCACGAAGCGCTTCGGAGAGCCTTCGACACCGGTGTCGATGGCGACGGCGCCCCGCAGGATCGGGGCGATTTCGGCGGCCGACGCAATCGCTGCCGGTTGCTTTGCCTGAACGAACGGGCGCGGATTGCCTTTGGCGATGCGGCGCTCGGCCATGTCGATCGCCACGATCATCTTTTCATAGGCTTCGCGCGGATCCTCCGACCAGGTGAAGATGCCGTGCTTCAAGAGAATCATGCCGTCGGCGGTCGGATCGGCGCGGAAGGCCTCGTCGCAGGCTTTTGCGAGATCGAAGCCGGGCATGACATAGGGAACGATGATCGCCTTGGGGAAGAGTTCGCGAACGATATCTTCCCCGTGCGGCTGGTTGGTCAGCGATACGATCGCGTTGGCATGGGTGTGGTCGATGTGCTTGAACGGCAGGTTGGCGTGCAGGATCGCTTCGACAGAAGGATTGGGCGCCGCTGGATCGAGCAGCAACCGGCGCTGCAGCATGACCATGTCGTCGTCGCTAAGCGTCTGGAAACCGACCATCGCCTGCAGGGGCTGCAGGCGGACGGCCGGCAGTCCTGCCGGTTCGATCGTGCCCATGTCCCAGCCGCTTCCCTTGACGCAAAGAACCGGAATTTCCGAACCGTCGAGATCGGTAAAGGTGGTCTTCACCGACGTGTTTCCGCCGCCGTGCAGCACCAGTTCCGGATCCGATCCGAGCAGGCGCGTGGTGTAGGTGCGGATCGCCAGGTCGCGGTTGACGCCGTTGCGGACGTAGGCGTCGACGACACTGGCATATTCGGTTTCAGACCATCTCGATTTCATGCAAAGGCTCCTCAGCTTCCGGCAGACATCACCTGCGACGGCTCCGGACAAAAATGACATGGCGGGACCATGCCCACCGAGCCACGGGAGGCTGACGGGAAAGGCCGCTTGGGAAATTTGGGATCGGCGTCTGGCGCGGGCCGCGTCGAAGAGGCGCGGGTCCGATCCTGTCTGCCGCGGTCTCGCCTGCCCATGCGGCCACATTCGAGGCCGCGTGCTCAAGCGCGATTCCGTTCTCGATCGTCCGTCACAACGGAACGTAAACAAATGACAACATAGTGTGTCAAATGTCAATTGAGCGTTCGAATTTGTTTGACGGCAGCCGCTTTTCCGGTTTGAGGTGGCGCAAACGGTATCAAGCGGAGTGACGGATGACGGAGAGCGCGCGGGCAAGTTGGATGATCGGCGAAGGCAAGTCGTTGCCGCCCGAGTTCGATGACGGGGTCGTTTGGGCCGCCTGGCTCTACTACGTCGATCAACTGACCCAGAGCGACATCGCCAAGATCCTCGGCATGTCGCGCGCGACCATCGTCAACTACCTTCAGGAGGCCCGCGAGCGCGGCCTCGTCACCATCCGCGTCAACACCGATGTCGGCGGACGCGTCGCCGTGGCTCGCAAGCTCAAGGAGAAGTTCGGGCTCGAAGGAGCGCTGGTCATTCCCGCGGGAGAGCCTGCGTCGCTGGTGACGCGGCTCGGTGAGGCGGGCGCCCGCCTGCTTGCCGACATGATCAAGCAAGGCGACACGATCGGTGTGGCCTGGGGACGGACCGTACTTGCAGTCGCCGACCAGATCTCGCTGGCCGAAGCACTCGATGGGCTGACTGTCGTCCAGGTCTCGGGTAGTTCCATCGCCAATCCCGAATTCTCGCCGGAGTTCTGTACCTCGCTGATGTCCCAGCGCATTCACGCGCGCTGCGTCAACCTTTTGGCGCCGGCGCTGCTGTCGACGCCGGAACTGAAACGCTGGCTTCTCTCCGAACCGGTGCTCGTCAAGCAGTTCGAGCTTATCCATTCGACCAACATCCTGGTTTTCGGCGTCGGCGATATCGGTCCTGACACGCTGATCCGGTCGGCCAATGTCGCAAGCCAGGAGGACTTCGACTCCTACCAGGCGCACGGCGCAGTCGCGGTGCTGATCTGCCGGTTCATCGACGAGGCGGGCCGACAGGTGAGCGGCGAACTCGACGATCGCATGGTGGGCATCGAGCTCGACGAACTCGTGCGCATCCCGAGCCGCGTCTGTGTCGCCGGCGGCGCGAACAAGGTAACGGCAATCCGCGCGACGATGAATGGCGGCTACGCCACTCACCTTGTCACCGACATCGAAACCGCCGAGATGCTGCTGGCCGAAGGGGTCTGAGGCGCTCCGTCAGGAGCGCCCTGCCAGCCCGTCAGTTTGCCTTGACGCGCGCGGTGCGCATGAATGCCTGCGTCCCCTCGAAGGAGGTGATGCCGGCATCAGAACCGAGACCGGTCGCCACCAGCGCGGCCGAGGCCTGCGCGAACTTCAGTGATGTCTCCGTGTCCATTTTGTGGTGCAGGCCGGTGATGAAACCGGCATTGAAGGCGTCGCCGCAGCCGGTCGTATCGACGACGTCGATCTCGAAGGCCGGCAGTTTCACGGTCTTTCGGTCCGGATCCATGAAATAGACGCCGTCGCCGCCGAGTGTGAAAACGCAATGCTTCACACCGAGATCGCAGAAGAAGAGCGCCGCATCCTCGGCGGTTTTCCGCCCGGAAATCAGCATGGCCTCCTCCACCGACGGCATGAAGTAGTCGATATAGGGGAAGAGCGGGCGGATGAGGGAAAGCGTCTTCTCACTGGCGCCGAGCAGATCGAAGGTGACGATCCGGTCCTTGGCCTTGGCCGCTTCGAGAAGCACGCGGCTCGGCTCACCGTCGAGGCGGTCGAGCAGGCCCGTGCCGCCAAGGTGGACAATCGGCGCCGCCGTCACGCGATCGAGCGCTTCGGCTGCGATCTCGAAATGACCGGACGCGCCGCGGACGTGAAGAGCAGGCCTTTCGCCGTTGCGGCGGATGTTGAGGATCGTGGCAGACGTCGGAACGCCGGGGATCCGCTGCATCTCGGCCGTATCGACGCCGAAGCGCTGCAAGGTCGAAAGCACGAAATCGGCCTTCTCGTCGTCACCGACGGCGCCAACCGCGAGGCAGTTGAGACCGAGCTTTGCAAGGTCGACGACGGTGCCCCCGGCGGTACCGGCAACCGTCAAGCGGATCTCGTCGATAAACTCGACATTGCCGCCCTCGGGAATGCGATCGACCGGGCGACCGAGGATGTCGAGAATGTAAAGTCCGATGACCGAAACATCGTGCGCCATGCACTCAAACCTTTCTCAAGGAAACAGGGTTGTCGAATGACGCCGGCCCTGACCGCGCTTGGCGGCCTCGGGGCCAGCCGTCAGGATTGTCTGCCGCGGATCGAGAAGATCCCGCCGGCGAGAATGATAAAAATGCCGACGATGACGAGCTGCCAGGTGCTCGGAATGCCGACGAGAATGAGGACGTTACTGACGAGCGTGATCAGCACGACGCCCAGAAGCGTGCCGATGACGCTGCCGGAGCCGCCGGTGATACGCGCGCCGCCGAGGACCACCGCGGCGATGATTTCGAGTTCGGCGCCGGCGAGATCGAACGGGTTCGCCAGGCGGTTGCTGGAGACGTGAATGATCCCGGCGATGCCGGCGAGAAGTCCCGCATAAGCAAAGACAAAGATACGGACCGTGCGCAGGTTGTAGCCGAGCCGCTCGGCCACACCGGCGTTTCCGCCGACGGCGTAGACTGCACGGCCGATGAGGGTGCGCTCAAGGACCCACCAGGTGACGAGCGAAGCGATGGCGAGGATGAGCACGAAGGCCGGCAGCGTCGAAGTCGAACCGTTGGCGCTGTGATGGGTGAAGAGCGCAAGCTTTCCGAACGCGTCCATTGCCGCCGGAATGTTCATGAACAGCGCCGTGCCGACAAAGGTGAGCAAGAAGCTGCGGATGACATATTGCGTGCCGATCGTCACGATCAGCGATGGCGCTTTCAGGGCATGAACCAGAACGCCGTTGAGCGCGCCGAAACAGGCGCCGCCGACCGCGCCGAGCGCAAGGATCGCGACGATCGGCATGTCGGGCACGACATTCACGACCAGCATGGTGACGGCGTACATGACGAAGGCGGCAATCGCCGTGAACGAGACGTCGATGCCACCGGAAGCAAGGACGACGAGCACGCCGAGCGCGAAGAGGCCGCGGACGACGGACGCACGCAGGATGTCGAAAAGGTTCGACACCTGCCAGAAGTCCGTGTTGATTGCACCGACGACGAGCGAAACCGCGACGATCAGGATCAGCGTGAAGGCCGGTGGGTGGCGCATGAGCCACGTCCAGATGCCGGCAACGGCGCCCGCGCTTTCAGACCGGGGTTCTGCCGGGGAGAAGGTGGTTTCGCTCATTGAAGCCTCGCAATGGTATCGTCGGTCAGCGCGCGGGAGAGAACGTCTTCCGCCAGCCCCTCGGCGGCAAAGGTTTTGACGACTCGACCCTTGCGCATGACCATGATGCGGTCGCAGTTCTGCAGCAGTTCGGGCAGGTCGTCGCTGATGATGATGACGCCCATGCCGTCGCCGGCGAGCCGCTGGATGATCCGATAGATCGTGTCCTTGGAGCCGACGTCGACGCCGACGGTCGGGCCGTGCAGGATGAGCAGTTTTGGTTCGATCGTCAGCCAGCGCCCGATGAGCACGCGCTGCTGGTTGCCGCCGGACAACGACTGCACCGGCTTGTCGACGCCGGCCGAGACGACCTGAAGGTCGTCGACCGTGCGCTCGGCGAGCGCTCGGCTGCGGCGCCCGTCGACGATGCCGAAGGCATTGCGCAGCCGGTCGAGGACCGGAACCACGATATTGTCCTTGATCGATTGCGAAAGGAACAATCCCTCCGAGAGCCGGTCCTCGGGAACGTAGCCAATCCCGGAAGCGATCGCATCGGCGGGTTTGCCAAGGCGGATCTCGTTGCCTTCGAGAAATACACCGCCGCCGTCGGCCGGCGAAACGCCGGCGAGCGCAAGCGCCAGTTCGTTGCGCCCGGAATCGAGCAGACCGGTAATGCCGATGATCTCGCCCTTGCGCAGCGACAAGGACACGTCTGCAAAAAATCCGGTTCGTGAGAGCTTTTCGACATTGAGCAGCTTCTCGCCGAGCGTGACGGCGGACCGCTGGCGGGTGTCGTCCAGCACTTTGCCTGTCATCCAGAAGGCTAGATCGGCCTTCGAATGATCCTCGACGTCGCATTCGGCGACTTTCTGGCCATCGCGCATGATGATCGCCCGCCCGCCGAGCGACTTGCACTCGTCGAGCTTGTGGGTGACGAACAGCACGGCCACGCCCTTGGCGCGCAGGCGGTCGGCGACGCCGATGAGATTGTCGACCTCGTGTTTGGTCAGCGCGGTCGTTGGCTCGTCCATGATGACGAGGCGGGCGTCGGAGGCGATTGCGCGGGCAATGGCGATCAGCTGCCGCGTCGCCATCGGCAACTCGTCCGTCCGCGTTGAAAGAAAGGTCCTGCTCGCCGGCAGGCCGACGGCCGCAAGGGCGCGCTCGGCCGTCGCCCGCATCTTCGGTATGTCGAGCCGCCGCGCAAGCTTGCCCGACGAGGACACCAACTGCTGAGTCAGGCCGATGTTCTCGGCGACGGAGAGATTGGGGAGCAGCGAGAAATCCTGATAGACCGTTTCGATGCCGGCAGCGAGGGCTGCGACCGGTGTCAGTCCGGTGACCGTCTTGCCGTCGATCAATAGTTCGCCTGCATCAGCCCCTTGAGCCCCGGAAATGATCTTGATGAGCGTGCTCTTGCCGCAGCCATTCTCACCCATCAGGTGATAGATGTTGCCGGCCTCGATCGAAAGGCTCACGCCCTTGAGCGCGCGCACGCCACCGAAGTGCTTCTCGATGTTGCGCACCTCCAGAAAAGGGGTCGCGGGCTTGAGATGCGGTTCACCGCCAGTGGGCTGGGGCTGCATGGCTTTGTCCTGATGGTGCATGAGGGCGTTCGAGGGTCACGCCGCCGCGCCGGTTTATGGCGCGACGGCATTAATCGGCAGAACCGATCAGAACGGGTATTTGCCGTAGTTCGACTTGTCGACGTCGACCCAGGCTTCGCCGACGACGATGATACCGTCACCGGCACCCTTCTTGACCGTCACCTTTTCGTAGCCGGGCACGCCGAGATCCATGCCGTCCTTGATCTCTTCGCCCTTGATGACCATGTCGGCCACCTTGTTCATGACGTAGCCGGCATCCTTCGGATCCCAGAAGCTGATGCCATCGACGGCGCCGGATTCAAGATAGGATCCGGTATCCTTCGGCAGGCCGATGCCGAAGACGCAGGTCTTGTCCTGCAGGCCGGCCTCTTCGACGGCGCGGCCGATGCCGATGACGTCGATGGCGGAGCCGCCCTGGAAGCCCTTGATGTCGGGGTGCTTGCGCAGGATCTCGCGGGCCTTCTCATAGGCGCGGTTGGCGTCGTTGAAGGATTCGTTCTTCTCCGAGACCAGCTCCATTTCTGGGTACTTCTTGGCGTTTTCAGCGCCGCCGTCAGCCCACTGGACATGCGTCAGGCTGCCGAGCGAACCGACGAAGGACGTCCATTTTCCTGATTTGCCCATGCACTCGGCGATCTTCTCGTTGAAGCGGGCGCCGAAGGCCTTGTTCTCGAAGGCTTCGATGTCGACGAGCGTGTTCTTCATGCTGTCGGCCTCGTGGGTCACCACCTTGATGCCGCGCTGGGCGGCGCGCTTCAGCACGCCTTCGAGCGACGACGCATCCATCGGCACGACGGCAATCGCGCTGACCTTCTTGGCGACAAGGTCCTCAATCAGGCGTGCCTGCTGGGCGGCATCCGCCTTGCCCGGGCCGATCTGGCTCGTGGCAACCGTATCGTTGTCGTTGCCATAGGCGGCGACGCCCTCGGCCATGCGGGTGAACCAATTCTCGCCGGTGACCTTGACGACGGTCACGATGCTCGGCTTCTCCTCGGCCATGGCAGCCGCGGCACTCCAGATGGTGCTGAGAGCCACGGTGCAGGCGGCAATTTTACGAAAATCAGGCATAGTTCCTCCCATTGCGCCTTCGAAAGGAAAGAGCTGTGGCGCGCGAAGGCTCGCGCCCGGCCCTGGCGGAAACGGGGTTTAGCTGCGGGCCGCCCTGAACCAGGCTTTGAAGTCGAAGCCGGAGGTGGCGATGAAAACGAGCAGAAGAACGCCCCAGGCGAGGTCTCGGAAGAAGTTCGAGATGTTCATGAAGTTGAAGAGGCTGGAGAGCATCTGCAGCGACGTTGCCGAAAGCACGACGCAGATGACTCGCCCATAGCCGCCCTCGGGGCGAACCCCGGCCATGACGGCGATCAGGATAGCGATGAGGACATACGAGGTGCCGTAGTCCCACTTCACGCTCGAGGTGCGCGCGGCAATGACGATGCCGGCAACCGACGCCAATAGCCCGCAAACCGTATAGGTCAGGAACAGGATGCGCTTTTCCGGGATGCCCGCGTAGCGCGCGGCCTTGGCATTGTTGCCGAGCAGAAGCAGACGTTGGCCGAAGGGCGTGAAACGCAGGATGGCGCCGATCGCGAGCGCGACGACCAGGAACAGAGCGAAGCATTGGGGCACGCTCAGGATCGTGGCATTACCGAAATCGTCGAGCGGCTCGACATAGCCGATGCTGAGCGCCGAACCATTGGTGAGAACGATCGCCAGGCCGGTAAAGAGCAATTGCGTGCCGAGCGTGGCGATGATCGGCGTCAATCCAACCTTCGCGATCAGGAAACCGTTCAGCATGCCGCCGACAAGGCCGACGCCAAGCGCTAAGCCGATCAGGCTCCAGGTGAAGAGAAGCGGAGCCTCGTCGGCGGGAATCACGTCGCGCAGAAAGTAGTAGGCGGCAACGCCCGAGAGATTGGCAAGCGCGATGCCGGAAAGGTCGATGCCGCCGTTGCCGGACATCATGGCCAGCATGACGCCAAGGGCGAGGAACCCCAGTTCGGGGACCTGCGACGCCATGGACTGGAAGTTATAGAGCTCGACGAAACTCGCGCCGACGAGTATCGCACCGGCGACAATGGCGGCAACGTTCACAGTGGCGAGAAAGCCGAGCTGCCGATCCATCTGAAAAGCCACGATGTCCCCTCCCATGCTGGCATCTGTGCAGACGGAAATGCTTCCCGGTTCTTCGGCTCCAGGCTCCTGTCTCCCCTGAAACCAACCGACAACCCGCGTCCTCTGTACATTTCTGACATTTGCCAGTCATCGGTGTGTTTTGTCAACAGCGTTCTTCTAGCTGTCCTGTAACCGAAGTGGAGGGTGAGCGGAAATGCCGGGTTGCTATCCTTCTCCTCCGTGGAACGTCCTGCTTGGCGAGACTGCCAAAGCGTCCTCAGCCCAAGCGTGACACCCGCCGGATTTGGAACGGCCAGGGCTGCAAACGGCAAGAATTGGGTGACAACGGGAGGCGAACGGTGGAGTTTGGCTCGGGCGCGTTACGCTTCGGCCTTCTGTTGAGCGAGCCATTCCCGAATGATGGTGGCGAGGCGTTGCGGCGCTTCCATCGGGACCATGTGGCCAGTGTCGGCGACGACCTCGAAGCTTGAGCCGACGAGCCCATTGTGAAGCTCCAGCGTTTCGGCGCGCGACCTCAACCGATCCTCTTCGCCGGCAATGACCAGGCTTGGGCACTGGATCGACGCCAGAGCGTCCCGTTCGTCCCTCCGCTCGATGAGAGCTTGTCGGCGAAAGGCGTCGCCTCCCATTCGATGGCCTGCCACCTGGATGCGATCGAGGATATCGGTCCGCCCCGCATTGTCGGGGTGCAGGGACGAGAGGATAGCCGATCGGCTGAGCCCCTTGAATGCCGTGCCAGCGGCCTGCCCGGCGACGACAGCCTTTCGCTGGCGCTCGACGTCGCTGTCGCCGCGCGCGGACGTGGCAATGAGGATCAGTGCGGTCACCCGGTCGGGCGCCTGCCGGACGATTTCCCGGGCGACGTAGCCTCCCATGGAGAAACCGGTGAGTATGAAGCGATCCGGGGCATCCATCAGCGTGCGACGGGCCATGGCTTCGATCGAGCCGTCTTGCGACAGGTCGGCATAGGTCGCGGGACCGTACTCGCCGAGTGCGGGAACCACATCGCGCCAGAGATCGGCGTCGAGCATGAAGCCCGGAACAAAGAGCATTGCCACAGTCGCCACCTCCCCGCACACCTGCTCGTAGATTGACCCTATCGGAAGAAATGGCGGCGGTCGTCAAGCGAGATGCCGCCTTCGGGCGGAAAGCCTCTTGCGCCCTGGCAGTCATGCGGCGCGAACCGTGCAGTGCGCCTGCCCCTTAGTCGACTTCCAAAGATCGGCTCAGCGCCGATTTCCAGCCGGCGATGAAATCCGCCGAGATGCGCGCCTGCGGTACCATCGTGTCGAAGCCGTGATAGGCGCCGGGAACCACGGACATTTCGACCGGCACGCCGGCCACGACGAAATGGGATGCGAAATGTATCGATTCCTGTGCGAACAGGTCGAGTGTGCCAACGCCGATCCAGGTGGATGGCAGGCCGGCAAGATCGACGGCACGTGCCGGAACCGCCTCCGCCGGTGGTTCCGCCATCAGCGGCTTGCGACCGAGCAGGGAAGTCCAGCCAAAAGCATTCGACTGCGCGTTCCAGATGAAGGTTCCGACGTGAGCCGGTGGCAAGCGCAACACAGTGCGGTCGTCGAGCATTGGATAACGCAACAACTGGAAGCGGATCGGCCACTCGCCGCGGTCACGTACCCTCAGCGAGACGGCAGCGGCAAGCCCGGCGCCGGCACTCTCGCCCATCACGGCGATCCGCTTCCTATCAACGCCAAGCTCGACCGCAGCCTGATGCAACCAGCCGAGCGCCGCGTATGCGTCGTCGAGCCCAGCCGGGAACGGATGCTCGGGTGCAAGGCGGTAGTCGACCGAAACGATAAGCGCGCCCAGTTCCGCGGACAATTGCTGCAGTTCGGGAACGGCGACTTCGGGCTTGCCAACGACCAGTCCACCACCGTGAAGATGCTGGATTGCCGGCTTGTTCGGGCGCTCCGGCGCCGGATCCAGGACGACGACCCGCAGCTTCGGATTTCCCTCGCCGCCCGCGATGAAGCGTTCCTGTGGCTGCACGGCCGGCGGCGATAGCGCCGGCGGGAATTGGGCGTTGCGGATCATCTGGAGATTGTCCATGCCGAGGTCGACGGAATGTTCCCGAGGGTCGGCAATCTCGAGGATTCGTCCCTGATCGCCCGCAAGATCGGACGCACCGAAGCGTCTATCTTTGCAGCACCGGCGCTGTTCCCGGCACAGGGCATGTCACAGCTGCCTTCCGACCTAACAACCTATCAGTTGATCGACGAGCAGATCGCACCGGGCGAAAGCCAGACCTGGACACTCCACCATGCGGCGCAAGACCCGGTGAAGGTTGAGTTCAAGCCGCGCATGTGTGCCAATAGCGTCCGCGGCATCTCGGAGGCTATCGAGGCCGGGATCGGCATCGGCCGCCTGCCAACCGTCATCGGCCGCAGGATGGTCGCCGAGGGAACCGCCATACAGATATTGCCTGGCTGGGCCGGCCCCGGACTGGATATTTCGCTGATACATCCTGCGAGCCGCGGCATGCTGCCCGGTGTCTGCCTGCTGATCGACACGCTGAGCCGCGAGGCTGGCGCGTTTTTGTAAGTGATTTCGAAGTCAAACGGTGGTGCCGCCGCAATCACGCCAAGGGCCCGTACCCGAGAGAACAAATTCGCCTGTCATAACTGACATGGTCGCGATGAGCGTGCCACTGAACAGTATTCCGACTGGTTAGTCAGATTTACCAGTATGGATCGAAATCGAGGTCTTATCGTTCCAATCTTCCCCGCCTACCTTTTGCGTCGACACAGCAACGCAAGACGGAGGAGGAACTGGACAGGGCCCGCTGACTTTCGACGCTCCGAATGACAGCGCCTCCCCCAAATTCAGCTGACGCGGATAGGACGCGCGCTTGTCGCGCCCTCCCCGGCATCGAACAGCCGGAGGATGGCGACGTTCGCGATCGGCTGACGTCCCAACAGACAATCTATCGAGGAGAGAAACGTGCTTGATCGCATTCAATCGCAATTCGCAGCAGCAGGTGCGGCGGTTTTCCTGGGCCTTTCGCCGGAGGTCGCCTTCGCCCAATCCCTGGAGGAGCGTCGCGAACGCGGCGCCGCCGTCATCCGGACCCTCAACAATGGCGTGACGCAGCCCAATCTGGAACGGATGCGGCAGGAGTTTCCCTTCCTTGCCGATGCGACCGAGGCCTATGCCCTTGGCGACGTCTGGGCTCGCCCGGGTCTCGACAACCGGACGCGGCAACTGGCGGCGGTCGCCGCCTTCGCTGCGATGGGCCTGACGGAGCTGATGAATGTCCATGCCGGATACGCGCTCAACATCGGTGTTTCCGAGGATGAGCTCAAGGAAATCATCTACATGGTAACTGTTCCGGCCGGATTTCCCCGCGCCATTGCTGCCTCGCAATCCTTGTCGCAGCTCTTTGCCGAACGGGCCGAAGCGGGCAAGGACAAGCCTGCGGGAGAGCAGCCATGAACAATCTCCCCAAGCTTGCCGCCGCCACCCTTGTTGCCGGTCTCGCATCTCTCGACGCGCCCATCTCCCGTCAAGCCGTCGCGGAGGACGTCATGAGCAGCGAGGCTCAAAGCAAGCAAGCAGATCATCCCTATGTCGGCATGTGGGTGACCGAGGACGGGCGGATCCGCCGGGAGCTGTTGCCGAACGGCCGTTATGACGAGGCGCGCGGAAACCGAAAGAGCGCCTATCAGGGGCGCTACGAAGTGACCGGCAACCAGATCGACTACTGGGATGACACCGGCTTTACGGCCGATGGCGAGTTCATGGATGACGTGCTGCACCATGGCGGCATGGTGTTTTACCGCGAAAGGTGACTGCGGAAGGGGAGCACGTGAAGACCGTCGTTACGGGATCGCCCCGATCCTTTGATGCCAACGATGGTTGCCGCGTGTCTCCCGCCCCGCCTCTGCAGCCGAATGTCCATTGCGGCTGCAGAGGCGGGGCGGGAGGCGGGGAAGAAGTGAAGGCTCTGCCGGGCTCTTGCGATCAGGGCAAGCCTTCTGGAGGCGATCACAGGCGCGGTAGAACTCGCGGTGACATTCTTTGATGCCTTGAAGGTTGTCGATCGGCGGGCCATGATTGCATCATCACTCTGCCCAATCACACCGACACTGGTAAGTTGAGCCGTCCAATGGCCGTCGATCTTAATGCCATCTCCGTCTTCATGGCCGTCGCCGAGGCGCGGAGTTTTCGCGCGGCTGCCGAGCATCTGGGCGTTACCCGATCGGCCGTAAGCCAGTCTCTGCGGCGGCTGGAAGATCGGCTCGGCGTTGCACTCGTGCAGCGGACGACACGCAGCGTCAGCCTTACGGAGGCTGGCGCGCAACTTTACCTGCGCGTTGCCCCGGCCCTCGCGGAGGTCGGCCTGGCCCTGGACGCCACAGCCGACCGGGACATGGCCCCAACCGGGCTGTTGCGGCTGGCGGTGTCCTCGATCGCCGAAAGGTTTATATCAGGGGCGCTGCTCGCAAGCTTTGCCGAGGCCTACCCCACGATCCAGATCGATGTGACCGTCACGGACGAGGAGTTCGACATCGTGGCCCAAGGCTATGATGCCGGGGTGCGGCTCGGCGAAGTCATCGAGCAGGACATGATCGCAGTCCCGGTATCGGCCGAGCAACGCCAGACCGCTGTCGCGGCGCCATCCTATATCGAACGCTTCGGCAAGCCCATGCAACCGTCGGACCTCGCCCAGCACCGATGCATCGGCTGGCGTCCGGCGCCTCAAACTGCACCTTATCGCTGGGAGTTCGGCAAGGATGGGCGCGAGTTCGACGTGGCGGTGAACCCGCAGATCACCACCAACGACATGTCGCTGATGATCCGGACCGCCTGCGCCGGAGGCGGCATCACCTTCGGCATGGAGGAAACCTTCAGACCCTATGTTTCTGCGGGACAGCTGGTGCCGCTTCTCGAGGACTATTTCCCGCCGTTCGCGGGCTTTTATCTCTACTTTCCCAATCGACGGAACCTTGCGCCGAAGCTGCGCGCGCTCATCGAGCATGTGCGGTGGCGGCCCAACGCGGGATAGAGCGATCCGAAGCGGCTAAGCGACGATCTCGCGTACGAAGTCGAGAAAGGCGCGGAGTTTTGCAGGCATCAGGTCCGAGCGGCGATAATAGGCATGGAGCGGAAAGGTTTCTTCTGACCAGTCCGGCAGGATCTGGATCAGATCGCCGTCCGACAATTCGTCCCTGACATAGATCTCGAGCAATTGCGCGATCCCCGCGCCGCTGCGGCAGGCGGCAATCAGCGAGCCCGTGTCATTGACCATGACCCGGCCGGTCGCCGCGAACGGTATGGCTTCGCCACGGCTCTGAAACTCCCAGGCGAAGGGGCGCCCGGTCGCCGGGTCGCGGATGAGGACGCATTGGTGCCCGTGCGAAAGATCGGCTGGCACTTGCGGCCTGCCATATTTCTTTAGGTATTGCGCCGACGCGCAGGTGAACACACGCGTTTCCAGCAGCAGCTCCGTATGCATCGAATGGGCGCCAGGCTCGCCGAAGCGTACGGCAACGTCCGTCCCCTCGCCGACAAAATCGCCGATCGAGTCACGCACGAAGATCTCGACCGACAGTTCCGGATAGCGTTCGAGAAAGTCATTGATCCTCGGGGCGAGCACGAAGTGCCCGAAGGTCCCATCGACATTGATCCGCAGCTTGCCACGCACGTGCGTTTTGGTGCCGCCGGCCATGATCGCGGCCTCCTCGATTGCCGAAAGAAGTGGCGCGACGAGTTCATAAAAGCGCCGCCCCTCGTCCGTCAGCGAGATTGCCCGGGCGCTTCGATTGAAAATACGTATGCCGACGCGCTCCTCCAATCGGGCCACTGCGCGGCTGACCGCAGGCTGAGTCAACCCCATTGCTTCACCGGCCCGGGCAAAGCTGCCGGCCTCGACGACTGCTGAAAGCACTCCGATCCCGCTGAGCAAGCGCGCATCAAACGTCATGACAACTCATACTTTCAGTAATTTATCTCCTGCAAATTATGCATTTTTTCTTCTCTCATGCCAGGCGTATCCTCCTCGCGATCAATAGACGGAACACCTGAAAGGCTTGGCACATGAGCAACAGCAACAAGGTCGCGCTGGTTACCGGAGCGTCGCGGGGCATTGGGGCGGAAATCGCCAGGCGCCTCGCCGGTGACGGCTTCAAGATTGTCGTGAACTATGCGGGACGCACTGAGGCGGCCAAGGCGGTCGCGGACGAAATCATCGGCGGCGGTGGCGACGCACGCGTCATTCAAGCGGATGTCAGCGACGCCGGCGCGGTTGCCGCGATGTTCGACACGGCCACGCAAGCCTTCGGCGGGGTGGACGTCGTCGTCAACAGCGCCGGCATCATGAAGCTTGCACCGATTGCCGACGTCACCGACGACGTCGTCGACGATACCATCGCGATAAACCTGAAGGGCGCGTTCAACGTCTGCCGCGAGGCGGCGAAACGACTGCGCAACGACGGCCGGATCATCAACGTCTCGTCGAGCGTGATTGGAATGCGCCTGCCGACCTATGGCATCTACATTGCCACCAAGGCGGCGGTCGAAGGACTGACCCAGGTGCTGGCGCAAGAGATGCGTGGCCGCGGAATTCGCGTGAACGCGATCGCCCCTGGGCCTGTTGCGACGGAGCTGTTCCTGAGCGGAAAGAGCCCTGAACTGCTGTTCCGCATGGCAAAGATGAACCCCCTCGAACGGCTCGCTGAACCCGAGGATATCGCCCGTGTCGTCTCGTTCCTCGCCGGACCGGAAGGCGCGTGGATCAATGGCCAGGTCATCCGGGCAAACGGCGGCATGTGCTGAGCCGCACGCATCTCCTCACAACGAATGCTCATTCATGGAAGGAACTTCCCGTGACACAGGCTACCACGCATGCGAATGCCATGGTTCTGCCGGATCTGGGAGCAGCACCGGACTTTATCTGATCTTCAACCTCACCGCGGCCTTTGTCGCATTACTTGATGCTGAGGATCACAACGGGTGAAGTCGTGAGCTGGTTCGGCTGGGAAAAGCTCTTCAACGGCGACATGCCCCGTGACATCGAACTTTTCCAGAGTCGGGGCCTCGATCCGGCCGCTCGCCTATCTGACTATCGCCTTGGAGCTTTTCGGCGGTATCGCAATTGCGCTCGGGCTTCTGACGCGCGCCCTCGCCTTCATGCTCTTCATCCAGATGATCGTCATTCTGGTTGTGGTGATGATCCCGCGCGGCACGGGCTTTCAGCTTTCGACGGTATGGATCGGCGTCTTTGCCTATCTCAGCGCCCATGGGATCGGACGCTGGGCGCTGGACCGGCCGATTGACCGGCAGGTCTGAGCGTTCCACCGCAGATCATGTGAGGCCAGGGTCTGCCTTGACCACGAGCGCCTGAATGGGCCGGTCGCGCGATAGCGCGGCTGGCCACCCAGCGGTTCGTTTCGGATACCGATCGGGAAGAACTGTTGTGTTCCCTAAACCTCTTTGCTAGAGGTTCCTTGTCGTATTCAGCTTAGGCGAGCATTCATTCGCATCGCCATGACCCGAACCATCGGGGTCCGCAGCGCCGACACTCTCCCCCCCCCAAAAAAAACGCTTCGATCCTTCCGGCGCCACGAACGGGCTAGACGTCTTCGCGCGCCGGTTCTCTCCTGCTTCTCAAGCTCAAGGACGATAATCCGTGCCCTCACGCTTCATTTTGCCCACCCTCGCGCTCGCCGTTTTCTTTGTCGGCGCGACCGAGTTCATGCTGTCGGCGATGCTTTCGCCCCTGGCCGTGGCCTTCGAGACGACGCCGGCGCACGCCGCATGGCTCGTCAGCAGCTACGCGCTTTCCTATGCCGTGGCCGCGCCGATCTTCGGCTACCTTTCCGATCGCATAGACCGTCGCCGACTTCTGCTCGTGTCGCTGGTTCTGTTCTCGATTGACGGCCTCGCGCTGACGATCGCGCCGAGCTTCGGGGCAGCGATCGTCCTGCGGGTCTTCGGCGGCCTGGCGTCGGCGGCTCTGATTCCGACGGTCTTTGCCCTGGTGGCAGACATCATCCCCGCGCACCGACAATCCGCCGCGATGGGAGCGGTGATGATCGGCATGACATCAGGCATCGTCTCGGGGCCGGTCATCGCCGGCGTCCTGACGGAGGCACTCGATTGGCGTGCGCCTTTCCTGGTGACTGCCGCCGGCTGCCTCACGACAGTTGCCATAGCCCGGAGTGCGATTCCCGCCCGGGCGGGAAATCCCCCAGTGCCGAAGATGAGGCGTCCTGTCTGGCTCGGCCGTGGCAATTTGATCCGCCCCCTGGCCGCGAAAGGCCTTTGGAACGGAACGGCTGTCGCCGGTTTCCTTCTTGCCGGCGAGGTCCTGCGGCTTCGTTATGACCTCGGCGTTGCGGCCACCGGCGTCTCCATCTCGGCTTTCGGTCTGGGACTCTTGCTTGGCAACCTCGGCGTCGGCCGAGCCGCACGGCTGTTTCGCGGTGACGATCGCACGCTGATCGTTGCGCTGTTCCTCCTGAGTGCGGCGGTCGGCGGCTTCATGCTCACCCCCCTGTCGTTCACGGGGGACCTCGTTTTCCTGACGGCATGGGGCTTTGCCTTGGGGCTCGCCGCACCGACGAGCACCGCCATTCTTGCGAGCCTGGCCGGAGAGGAAAAAGGTCAGGTGCTTTCGCTTTCGGAAAGCCTCAACAACCTGATGATCCTGGCCGTGCTGCCGCTTGCTGCGATGCAGCTCGACGCGACTGGTGCAACTGGAGCGGCGCTGGTCCTTGCCGTATTCCTCGCGATCGGTGTTTTCCTCGCGATCGCGGACCTTGCCACCCGAAAGCCGACAGCGCCGTGAGACCTGTCTCGCGGGGGAAGGCCTGAGTCGGGGCGAACGAGGCGGCGGGGCAAGAACCGCGCCTTGCCGGCAAGCTCCGGGGCGTCCTCAGAGGAAGGCTGGCCAAGAAAGTGCCCGTGCGAGCCTAACCTCCCGCCCCGACAGCTCATTTTTTCGCGCGCAGCGTCATCCGGTGGTTGCCCGCCTATCGGAGGATGCATAAGCTCCCCGCCGCGCGGCATCGCCGCAGGCCGTTTCACGGCATCCTGGAGTCAAGAAATCAACCATGACAGTCGCCATCCCTGCCGTGACACGCCCGAAGACGCATCTGGCCGTCCTGGTCGTTCTCGGGGTCACCCATCTCCTCAACGACCTCATGCAGTCGCTGATCCCGGCCGCCTATCCGATCCTGAAGGACGCCTATGCGCTCGACTTCGTGCAGATCGGCATGATCACCATGACCTTCCAGATTGCCGGGTCTCTGCTGCAGCCGGCGATCGGCATGGTCACGGACAAACACCCCGCCCCCTATTCGCCAGTCGTCGGGATGATGTTCACGCTCTCGGGCCTGGTCAGCCTCGCCCTTGCCGATAGCTATGCCATGATCCTTGTCTCTGTCGCGCTGATCGGCATCGGGTCGTCCATTTTCCACCCGGAAGCCACGCGCATGGCGCGCTATGCCGCCGGCGGCCGGCAGGGATTGGCGCAGGGACTGTTTCAGGTCGGCGGCCAGGCAGGCGGCGCACTCGGTCCGGTTTTTGCCGCGGTTATCATCGTTCCCTGGGGGCAGCCGAGCCTCGCCTGGTTCGCCGCCCTGGCGTTGCTGGCAATGGTGCTTCTCGCGTGGATCGGCGGCAAGCAGCGGGAGATCAGCGCCGCATTCATGGCGCTGCGGGCGGACAGCAAGAAGGCGGGCAGCATCCGCCACGCGCCGGCGACGATTGGCGCCGCTCTGGTGGTCCTGACGCTGCTGATGTTCACCAAGAACGCCTATGGCGAAAGTTTCCGCTCGTTCTACACCTTCTACCTCATGGAGAAGTTCGGCCTCTCCATCCCTTCCGCACAGATGATGTTGTTCATCTTCCTGCTTGCCTCGGCCGCAGGCGCCCTGATCGGAGGGATTGTCGGCGATCGCATCGGACGCTACCGGATCATCTGGATCTCGGTTCTAGGCCCGCTTCCGCTGACGCTGATCCTGCCACATGCCGATCTGTTCTGGACCGGCGTGCTGACGGTGATGATCAACCTCATCATGGCAAGCGCCTTCGCATCGATCCTGATCTACGCCATCGAGCTGTTGCCGAACCGCATCGGGCTTATCGGCGGGCTGTTCTACGGCTTGAACTTCGGTCTCGGCGGCATTGCGGCAGCGCTTCTCGGGATACTGGCCGATAGCTACGGCGTCGAAACGGTCTATTATATCTGCTCGTTCCTTCCGCTTGCGGGGCTTCTCGCGTGGTTCCTCCCGAAGATCGAGGAAGGTCATTCTTGACGAACGTCTCCCGCTTTCTCGACGGAGAGAGCGGGAGAGGACATGCCCGATTGTGGGATGACGCAACGCGTTTCATACTCGCCCTGCGTCGGCGGCGGCAGCGTTCTAAAGAGAGGATAATGACATGCATGAACTTGCAATTCTTGCCTCCATCCTGGGCGTCTTCCTGCTTGGAGCCATGAGCCCCGGGCCGAGCTTCATCGTGGTGTCGCGGATCGCGATCGCACGGTCCCGCGCCGATGGATTGATGGCAGCGGTCGGCATGGGCATTGGCGGCTTTTTCTTCGCCTGTATTGCGGTCGCCGGCCTGACGGCGATCCTTCTTCAGGTTGAATGGCTCAACATCCTCCTGAGGCTCGCCGGTGGCGCCTATCTCGTCTGGATCGGCATAAGCATCTGGCGGGCCGCACCGCAGAAGATAATGATTGCCGAGACACCCGCCGACCAGCCGAGCACGCTCTGGAAATCCCTGTTGCGGGGGCTCTTCGTTCAGATCTCCAACCCGAAGACGGCGATCTTCTACGCCTCGATGTTCGCCGCGCTGTTGCCGTCGCCGGCGCCTACCTGGATGCTTCTCGCCCTGCCCCCGCTGCTCTTCATCAACGAGTTCGCGTGGTACGCAATCGTCGCCCTCGGCTTTTCCTCCCACGGCCCGCGGATCGTCTACCTGCGCTCCAAGACCTGGATCGACCGCGCCGCCGGCGCCGTGGTGGGCGCACTGGGGCTGAAGCTGATGACGGATAGCGCACGAACAATCGCCTGACGGCGCTTGTTCGCAGCGTTGCCTTATCCGAACGACCGGCGCGGCCGCCGGCACCTAAATCCGATCACCGGACGGGACGCCGCAACAGGGCGAGCGTATTCAGCGCGGTGATGACGGCGAGCGGGAATTGGGCGATCCCCGTCAATTCAAAAAGCAAATTATCCGGCAACCGGTACACGGGCTCGGGAAACAGGGACCGTGCTGCATCTGTTCCGAAGCCGAAATAGGCGGCGTTCTTGACCACATGGTTCCAGCCTCCCTCGTAGATGCCGATCATTGCGACCGGAAAGGCGAGCACGACAAGGGCGGCCAGCCAGGTCGCGACACGTCCAGCTGTGGTCCCGCTCCTCGACCGGCCAACGAACAGGGCGGCCACAATGACTATTGCCGCCGGCACGGCCAACTGGACGATATGGAGACGCCACGGTGTTTCATAGATGTAGGCGCCATAGGCGTGATGCAGGCTCGTCAGGGTGAGCAGGAAAAGCGCGCAGGCACCCGCTTTTCGAAATGGGGAAGAGAGAGGGGACGTTGCAGAAAGCGCAACCATGGCTGTTCCTCGATGTTGACTAGACGACATTCGGCTAGCACGATCCGGAACACGGTGTTCGGAAGTTGCGAAACAGTAGGGCGCCTCGTGTACCGAATGGGACTGCAACGCGCGCTCGTTCGGAAAAAGGAGAACAAACTTGCCGATCGATCGACGCGTGGCCCGAACGCGCACGGCGCTCTGTGAAGCTCTTCTCGCCTTGATACGCCGCAAGCACTACGAACTGATCACCGTCGAAGACATCCTGACCGAGGCGAATATCGGGCGGTCGACGTTCTATGCGCACTTCACGTCGAAAGACGACCTTCTGAAACGCAGTCTGGAGCGTCTGCGCGATCTGCTGGTGACTGCAAAAGACAAGACGATCTCATCGCCACGCGAGCGGGAGCGAGAAGAGGCGTGGGATCCCAGCCGCGCCTTGTTCGAGCATGTCGCCGAACACGCGGACATCCAGGTCGCACTTGCCGGCGGACGCGGAGGCGGCATCGTTCGCGATGCGGTTGACGGGGTGCTTGCGGAGGTCCTTCGCCAGTCGCTCCCCGCCACGATGCATGCCGCTCTTCCGCGTGACCTCGTGATCCGTCACATGGTCTCCACGTTCAACGCCGTTCTGCGCTGGTGGCTGGAGGAGCGACCGGAAATGCCTCCCCGGGAAGTCGACGCTGCGTTCCGAAAACTTGTACTTGATGGTCTGCCGCCGGAGACATGCCGGCCCTTCATCATGACGTCGTGACCGACAGCCTGCGCGGCAACCGAGCTTTGCTCCGCCGCGAACACGAAGGATTCGCTGCGAGAAGATCGTGCGCCTAGTTGGCGCACAGCATTCGGGCGTCGAAAGCGCTTTGCTCTTTGTTGAAGCGCACTGCGATGGCCTTCTTCAAACCATCCGGGTGCACTTGAAGCACGCCGTCGGCCTGGCCGGTTTCGGCAGGGGTCTCGATCTGCCGATAGTTCACGAGGCCGGGCACGAGATCCACCTGCTCGACATAGCCCGGCACTTCGAAGCTATAGACGATGTCCGTCGAGACGAGTTCGAGGTTCACCACCGCGCCGGCGGGAAGCGTGAACCGAGCGCCAACGGCGCATTGGACGGAGGGATCATCTTCGAGACGTTGGCCTGGCTTGCGGTATTCGAGCGTGAGCGCGCCCTTATCCGCCCTCAATAGGATCGTGAGATCATCGTCTGGCGACGCGGCCTCCTCTGCCGTTGCCTTACCCGACGATACGAAGGCCATGGTAAGAAAGAAGATGATCCTTGACGCCCAAGTCATTGTTCGGTCTCTCCTTTAGATCGGCAGTCGATAGACCGCCGATGGTCCAATTCGACCCAAAGGTGATAGCTTTGACAGGCTCAACCGGCAAGGCGGTTCGCTGTCACTTGCGCGACTTAGCCGGTCGACTGCCCGCCCGACGCCTGAACGACGGTGACGGCGATCATGTGGAAGACGTCGTCGGCGTTGCAGCCGCGCGAGAGATCGTTGGCAGGCTTCGCAAGCCCCTGCAGGATCGGGCCGATGGCGGTGGCGCCGCCGATGCGCTGGGCGATCTTGTAGCCGATGTTTGCCGCGTCGAGGTTGGGGAAGACAAAGACATTGGCCTCGCCATGCAGCGCCGATTGCGGCGCCTTTGCCGCGCTGACGGCCTCGACAAAAGCGGTGTCGAATTGCAATTCCCCGTCGATCACCAATCCCGGCGCTGAGGCATGGGCCAGGCGCGTCGCCTCCACCACCTTCGAAA
The DNA here is from genome assembly GCF_000697965.2 of Ensifer adhaerens. Classification (NCBI taxonomy): domain Bacteria; kingdom Pseudomonadati; phylum Pseudomonadota; class Alphaproteobacteria; order Hyphomicrobiales; family Rhizobiaceae; genus Ensifer; species Ensifer adhaerens. Next base: position 818,992 of record NZ_CP015881.1, read on the forward strand.
CGCGCTCATGCGCGGCACTGCCGGCCGTCGAGAACGAGAGCATCGCCACCTTCGCCGGTTTGCCGGAGAGCGCCTCGTAGGAGCGTGCCGAGGTCACGGCGATATCGGCAAGGCCGGTGGCGTCAGGATCCACAACCAACCCGCAATCGGCGAAAACGAAGGCGCCCTTCTTTTCGTGGTGCGGCGCGCAGAGCATCATCAGGAAGAAGCTCGACACCAGTCCGACATCCGGTGCCCGGCCGATGGTCTGGAGTGCGGCGCGCACGGTATCGGCGGTAGTGGCGACAGCGCCCCCGACCGTTCCGTCTGCCTGATCCTCGCGGACCATCATGGCCGCAAAGACAAGAGGCGAGCGTACGGCTGCTGCCGCGGCCGCTTCGTCGACACCCTTGCTACGACGGAGATCGTGGTAGGCAACGGCAAGGTGCTCAGTCAGCGCAGACGAAGTCGGATCCTCGATGCGGATTTCGTCTGGTGCGCCGCCGGCAGCGTGCAACTCCTCCGCGACGATTTTCCTGTCGCCGACGAGCGTGATCTTGGCGATACCGGCGCGCACGGCGCGCAAGGCGCCTTCGACGATGCGTGGGTCTTCGCCCTCGGCGAGCACGATATGGCGCGGGGCGGCTTTAGCGGCCTCGATAATGCGATCGAGCGGTTTCATCAGGCGTGCCCCAGATAGTGAATGCCGACGAGGATGAAGAGAGCGATGAAGACGGTTTCGGCGACGATCAGCGCGACGGCGTCGCCACCGACATCGAGCACGCGGCGAAGCGACGTGCGCATGCCGACGGCGACGATGCCGGCAAGCAGCGCCCAGCGCGACGTTTCCATGCCGGCCTTGGCCACCAGTTCCGGCACGAAACCGAAGGAATTCAGCGCTGCAAAGATCAGGAAGGCGACGACGAAGCCGGGCAAGAGCGGCGGGCGCTTACCGGTCTCGCCCTCAGGCTGCGGTACTTTGCGCAGTGACAGCGAAAAGATGAGCACGACCGGCGCCAGCATGGTGACGCGGATCAGCTTGACGAGCGTCGCCGTTTCGCCCGCCTCCGGCGAGACCGAGAAGCCTGCGCCGACGACCTGCGCGACGTCATGGATGGTGCCACCGAAGAAGATGCCCGTGGCGCGCGCGTCGAGCCCCATGGTCTGGGCGAGGATCGGATAGGCAATCATCGCAAGTGTCGAGAGCACGGTGACCGAAAGCACGGTGAAGATCAGGTTGCGCTCGGAGAACTCGTTCTTGGGAAGAACGGCTGCGATCGCCATCGCTGCAGACGCTCCGCAGATTGCGACCGAACCGCTGGTGATAAGCGCCAGCCGCCAGCCACGCCCGAGAAGCTTTGCGGCAAGCAGGCCGAAGCCGATGGTCGCGGCGATGGCTGAGATGAGGAGCAGGATCGTGCTTGCGCCAAGCCCGATGAGGAGGTCGACGCTGATGCGCATGCCGAGCAGCGCCACACCGATGCGCAGCACCTTCTTGGCACAGAAATCGATGCCGGCGACGCAACGCCCTTCCTCGGACAGAAAGTGAAAGGCGATGCCGAGCAGGAGCGCCATGAGCATGGCCGGCGCGCCGTAGTGGTCGGAAAGGAATTGGGCAGCGACGGCCACCGCCGCGGTAACGGCAAAGCCAGGCCAGTAGGCCGCAAAGCCGGAGGGCACGCTTCGGAAGCGTTCGTGGACGGAGGCGACGAAGGTCATGGTTCTGTTCCGGTCATCTGCGGGAGGCTTCGCCCCGCCCGGGTACCGGGCGGGGCTTGACGTAATCGAGGATCAGGCCCGCTTCTGGGGACGCATGTCGGCGCGATCGATACCGGCAACGGGCACCGGCTTCTTCATCGCGTCTCGGCGGAAGGGTTCGCCGAGCTCCTGGTTGAGGATGACTTCGATGAAGGTTGTCACGCCCTTCTTCTGGTCGGCGATCGCAGTGGACAGGGCTTCGGTGAGAGCTGCGGTCGTGTTGACCGCCACGCCCTTCAGGCCGCAGCCTTCCGCCACCTTGGCGTAGGAGAGGTTGGGGTTGAGCTCCGTGCCGACGAAGTTGTTGGCGTACCAGAGCGTCGTGTTGCGCTTTTCGGCACCCCATTGGTAGTTGCGGAAGATCACCATCGTTATCGCCGGCCATCCCTCGCGGCCGATCGAGCCCATCTCGTTCATCGAGATGCCGAAGGCACCGTCACCGGCAAAACCGACCACTGGCACATCAGGGCAACCGATCTTGGCGCCGACGATCGACGGGAAACCGTAGCCGCAGGGGCCGAACATGCCCGGCGCCAGATATTTGCGGCCCGCTTCGAAGGTCGGATAGGCATTGCCGATCGCGCAGTTGTTGCCGATGTCGGTGGAGATGATCGCTTCCTTCGGCAGGGCCGCCTGGATCGCACGCCAGGCCTGGCGCGGTGACATGCGGTTCGGCTCGCGCGAGCGTGCGCTTTCGTTCCATTCCGTGCCCGGATCGTCGTCCTCGTGATCCATCGAGGAGAGTTGCTGCTGCCAGGCCGAGCGGGTCTGGTGGATCGCGGCCTTGCGCTCCTCGCGGCCGGCATCGCCGGCAGACGGTGAGAGCAGCTCCAGGATCTGGCGGGCGACCTGCTTGGCATCGCCGCAGATGCCGACCGACACCTTCTTGGTAAGCCCGATCCGGTCGGCGTTGATGTCGACCTGGATGATCGAGGCGTTCTTCGGCCAGTAGTCGATGCCGTAGCCCGGAAGCGTCGAGAACGGATTGAGCCTCGTGCCGAGCGCCAAGACAACATCGGCCTTGGAGATCAGCTCCATCGCAGCCTTCGAGCCGTTGTAGCCGAGCGGGCCGACCGACAGGCGATGGCTCCCCGGGAAGGCGTCATTGTGCTGGTAGCCGCAGCAGACTGGCGCGTCGAGACGCTCGGCGAGCTTCATGGAATCGGAGATGGCATTGCCGATGACGACGCCGGCGCCGTTGAGAATGACCGGGAATTTTGCCTCGGACAAAAGCTTGGCCGCTTCGGCAATCGCCTGCGGGCCACCAGCCGGGCGCTCGAAGCGAACGATCGCCGGCAAGTCGACGTCAATCACCTGCGTCCAGTAGTCGCGCGGAATGTTGATCTGCGCCGGCGCACAGCCGCGCCAGGCCTTTTCGATCACCCGGTTGAGGACTTCAGGGATACGCGAGGGATCGCGTACTTCTTCCTGGTAGCAGACCATCTCCTCGAACATCGCCATCTGGTCGACTTCCTGGAAACCGCCCTGCCCGATCGTCTTGTTGGCCGCCTGCGGCGTGACCATCAGAAGCGGCGTGTGGTTCCAGTAGGCGGTCTTGATCGCGGTGATGAAGCCGGTGACGCCGGGGCCGTTCTGGCCGATCGCAACCGACATCGTGCCCGTGGCGCGGCTGAAGCCGTCGGCCATCATGCCGGCATTGGTCTCATGGGCGCAGTCCCAGAATTTGATGCCGGCCTTCGGGAACAGGTCCGACACCGGCATCATGGCCGAGCCGATGATGCCGAAGGCATGTTCGAGGCCATGCATCTGAAGAACTTTGACGAAGGCTTCCTCGGTGGTCATTTTCATGGGGTGGTTCCTTTCCTGGTATTATTTCAGAGAGTTAGAGGATCTCGTCACGGAGGTAGTACCAGCGGTACATTCCCCATTGGCCGAGCCGTCGGAACGGCGTCAGAAGCCCGTGGCCCGGCAGAGGCGAAGTGAAGATGGGAAGGTCGAGGCCGCCGCCTTTGCCGGCGACCATCTGGGCCATGCGACGGCCGGCCTGGGCGGAATACATCACGCCGTTGCCGCCATAGCCCATGGCGTAGAACAGCCTCTGGCTCCGGTCCGGCTGGAAGATGCGCGGCATCATGTCGTGGCTGACATCCACCCACCCCCACCAGGAGTAGTCGATGTCGATGCCGCGGAGTGCCGGGAACTTGCGGTAGAGACCGGCAAGCAGAAGCTCGAGATGCTTCGGATTGCTCGCGTCGCGTCCGGTGATGGCGCTGCGGCTGCCGATCTGCACCCGGCCATCCGGCAGCATGCGATAGTAGTGACGCAGCGTCCGCGTATCAGTGAGCGGGATGCGCGCCTTGAAGTTCAGCGCCTTCTGCTCGCTTTCCGTCAGCGGCCGAGTGACGATCGAGTTCGACAGGATAGGCATCAGTCGGTGGCGGGTGAGCGCGTTCATGCCGGGTGACGTGTAGCCGGCCGTCGCAATGCAGACGGCACGCGCCCGCACCGTTCCGCCAGGCGTCGTCAGGTAATGCATGCCGCCCTTGGCGGTGCAATCAAGCACCGGGCTCGACGTATGCACCTTTGCCCCCAGCTTGCGGGCAAGCCTGAGGTAGCCGAAGGCGAGCTTGGCGGCATGGATGCCCATGCCATCGGGCTCATACATCGCCCCGCGTGCTTCCTCGTCGCGAACGAAATCGCGGTGGATCTCGTCGCGCGAGACCATGCGGGCGCGATAGCCGAAGGTATCGTTGAGAACGCGAACCTCGCTTTGCAGCGCCGGCAGCATCTTGTCGCGGTGGGCGATATAGAGATGGCCGCCATCCTGCGGATCGCAGTCGATTTCGGGCTCGCGGACGAGAGAGCGAAAGAGGTCGAAACCCTCGGAAATCTCCGCATGCATCTTGCGGGCAACGTCCACGCCCCAGCGGGCGATCCATTGCGAGCGCTTCAGGCGGCCGGCGGAAATCTGTGCCTGCCCGCCGTTGCGGGTGCTGCAGCCCCAGGCGACGCCATTGGCCTCCAGAACCGCTGCCTTGATGCCGTGCTCGCGCGCCAGATGAATGGCGCAGGAGAGACCGGTATAGCCGGACCCGATGATCGCAACATCGACATCGATATCGCCCGTGATCGGACCGTCGTCCTCCGGTTCGGGACCGGCGGTGCCGATCCAGTAGGTCGGCGCATAGTCCTTGCCCGTGCCGGGGCTGCGGGCATGGTTGGGGTCATAGGCCGGGTCAAACGGCTCTCTTTCAGGCTTCAAGGGTGTGGCGCGCAGTTGCATGGCTCTAGCTCCAGGCCATCAGTAGCGGGGTTGCAGGACCGGGCGGTTCTTGCGGAACGCCTGCTTGCGCACGATCTTGCCGTTGCGGAAGGTGAAGAGGTCGCAGCCTTCTGCCTCGATGCGGCTGCCGTCGGCAGCCGTGCCGGAGAAGGTCCACTCGGACACGCCGCGATCGCCTTCGACGAAGTGGCTGTGGTTGCCCCATTCGGCGTCCGGCATCGATTTCCAGACGCCGCTGAAGGCATCTGCGATCGGACCGGTACCGACGAAACGGTTGCCGTAGACCTCCGGGCCGCCGACGGCGTTGAATACGCAATCTTCGGCGAAGAAGTGCATGACCCCGTCGATGTCATGCCGGTTGAAGGCATCGAACAAGGTTTTGAGATCGGTTGCCGTCAGTGTCATGGTCCAGTCCTTTGGCTTGGTCGTAAGGCATGGCTTCGCCGGAGACGGGAAAGGCCGTCTTCAAAAGGCCGCCAGGCCGTATTCAATTGAAGTGTCGGAGGTGGTCGCCGGTTAGAGGCGGCCCTTCCAGGGGATCAGCGCCTTTTCGAGGTAGCGGATCAGAAGATCGAAGGCGAAGGCGAAGATGCCGATGATGAAGATGCCCATGATCACCGTGTCGCTTTCGAGGTTTTCGGCGGCATTCAAAACCATGAAGCCGAGGCCTCGGTTGGCCGCCACCATTTCGGCGGCAACCAGGGTGGTCCAGCCGACGCCGATGCCGATGCGCATGCCGGTGAAGATCTCCGGCAAGGCCGCCTTCATGATCACCTGACTGATGACCTGCCCGCGGGTGGCGCCCATCGCATAGGCAGCGTGGATCTGTTCCGTCGAGACCGAACGCACCCCTGCCCTTGCGGCAATTGCCATCGGCGCAAAGATCGCCAGATAGATCAGGAACACCTTCGGGAACTCACCGATGCCGAGCCAGATGATGACGAGCGGCAGGTAGGCGAGCGGCGGCAACGGCCGGTAGAATTCGATGATCGGATCGAACAGGCCGCGCACGAAGCGATTGACGCCCATGAGCACGCCAATCGGCACGGCGGTCAGCAGCGCCAGCAGGAAAGCGCCGAACACGCGGCCGATACTGGCAAGCGTGTGCTGCATCAGCGTCGAGTTCGAAACACCGTCGGTCATCGCCAGCATGAACTTGTCCCAGACCGCCAGCGGCGACGGCAGGAACAGCGGCTTGACCCAGCCGCCTTCGGTCACGAGGAACCAGAGAGCGACGATGACGACCGTCGTCGAAAAGCTGATGAGGCCGCTGCTGCCTTCACCGGGCGCGCCGAAGATCTTGCCGGCCTTTACGGGCTTGGCGCGTGTCACTCTGTCAAGCATGGGCCACCTCCGGGTTGCCGGACGCACGTTCGTCGCCATAAATGATGCCGAGCACTTCTTCGCGCATGCGGATGAATTCCGGGCTGGATTTGATCGCGCGCGCATTGCCCTCGGCGAGGAACCGCTTGTTGAAATTGAGCTCGTAGGTGTGGGTGATGCGGCCCGGGCGCGGCGACATGACGATCAGCCGCGAGCCGAGGAACAACGCTTCTTCCACACTGTGGGTGATGAAGAAGAACATCTTGTTGGTGAGCTGCCAGACCTTGAGCAGCAGCTCCTGGATGGTCTCGCGTGTCAGCGCGTCGAGTGCTGCCATCGGTTCGTCCATCAGGAGCATCGCGGGATCGCAGGTCAGCGCCCTTGCGATGCCAACACGTTGCTGCATGCCGCCTGAGAGGTGATAGATCATGTGGCGGTGGAAATCCTGAAGGCCGACCAGAGCTAGGTTCTTGGTGGCAAGATCCCGCCGGGTCGCCTTGTCGACGCCGCGCAGCTTGAGGCCGAACTCGGTATTCTCGATGACGTTCAGCCACGGCAGAAGCGCGTGCTTCTGGAAGACGACGCCGCGCTCGGCGCCAGGTCCGTTGACCTGGTGGTTGCCAAGGGTGATGTCGCCTTCCGACGGGGCCATGAAGCCCGCCATCAGGTTGAGCAGCGTCGTCTTTCCGCAGCCCGATGCGCCCAGCGCAACGACGAAGTCTCCGCTGTTGATGGTAAGGTTGACGCCTTTCAAGGCGATGATTGCCTGGTCCGAATAGAGGCCCGGGTAGGTCAGACTGATGTTTCTGACGCTCAATGTTTCCATGAGAAATGCCTCCCTGCACCTCGGTCACGGTCTATGGTGGTGCGCCGGCCGCTCCTCAACGGCCGGGGCAATCGACAGATTAGCCTATTGTGCGGCCGCCTTGGCAAAGTCGGCGTTCACATAAGGCGCGTAGTCGTCGAGCGACTGGCTGATCTGCTTCTGCTCGACGAGGAACTTGGCGCTTTCGGTCAGTGCACGCGTGGCGCCGCCGCCGAGCCAGACCTCGGAGGCCTGCTCATCCGCATTCGGGAACGAAAGCAGGCGCAAGGCTTCGACGGTGCTCGGGCCATCGCCGCCGATCAGCTTGACGATGCCTTCCACTTGCGGCGACTCCTCCGTCCACGCCGCCTTGTTGGCGTTGTAGTCGGCATAAGCGTCTGCCAGAACCTTGGTGAAGGCTTCCATCAGCTTCGGGTTCTCCGAGGCCCAGGCCTTGTCGACCACCAGCCCGTCGAAGGTCGGCACGCTAGCCGCGCCAATCACCTCGGAATCCGAGATCGTCTTGCCGGTCTTCTGGATTTCTGAGAGCGCCGGCGGCCAGACATAGGCCGCGTCTATATCGCCACGCTGCCAGGCGGCAACGATCTGCGGCGGCTTCAGGTTGAGGATTTCCACCTCGCGCGGATCGACGTTCCAGACCTTGTTCATACCGACCAGCAAGTGAAAATGCGACGTCGAGACGAAAGGCACGGCGACCTTCTTGCCCTTGAGATCGGCCGGCGTCTCGATGCCCGAGCCCTCGCGGGCGACTAGCGCTTCCGACTGACCGATATTGTCGAGGATCCAGAAGAGCTGCAGTTCGACGCCGCGCGTCGCGGCAGCCGCAGTACCGGTCGAACCGAGAACGCCGATCGGCACGTCACCGGAGGCAAGCGCCGTAGTGATGTCGCCGGCCGAGCTGAATTGGCGCCAGTCGATCGAATAGCCGGCCTCCTTGGCGGCTGCATCGAAGCGGCCATCGGCGATCGCAGCCACGAACGGGCCAACGATCTGCTGATAGCCGACGACGAGTTTCGTTTCGGCATAAGCGACGCCGGATGCGGCCAGGCTCGCGACAATGCTGGCGGCTGCGGCCAGTCGTCTGAAATGTCCATGTAGCATTTGTCTTCCTCCTCTTTGTTTATTCGCTGACCGTTTCTCCGGTCTTGCTGATGACGATAAGGCCGAGATCCGGCTTGCGTTATATCCAGTCTGGAAGTTGAATAGATCCAGTTTAACGCCGTCGGGGGAGCAGGCGTCGTGCAGATGAACGTTTCCGAAACCATTTTTTTCATCGATCGCGACAGTGGGATCGGCCTGCAGGCGCAGTTGCGCGAGACGGTCGTTTCGGCCGTGCTCGCCGGAAGGGTGCAGCCGCGCGCGCATCTGCCATCCAGCCGCAAGCTCGCCGACTATCTGCGAATATCGCGCATCACGGTGACACTCGCCTATCAGGAACTGATCAACCAGGGCTATGTCGAGGCGGTCAACCGCAGCTCCTATCGCATCTCCGGCAATCCGCCGGGCATGGATGTGGAAGGGGAGCGCCGATCCGCCGGCTCCAATCCGATCGACTGGAGCCGCAAGATCAAGATGAGCTTTGGCGTCGTGCGCCAGGTCGCCAAGCCGCTGGACTGGCGGCGCTATCCATTCCCCTTCCTCTATGGCCAGATGGACCCGACACTGTTCGATCTCAATGCCTGGCGCGACTGTGCCCGCCGGGCTCTGGCGCGAGAGGATTTCGTGCTGATGGCGAGCGACTTTGCCGCGGCCGACGATGTGCGGCTGGTCAACTACATCTGCTCGCGCACGCTGCCGCGCCGGGGCATCCACGCCACGCCGGACGAAATCCTCGTCACCGTCGGCGCGCAGAATGCGCTCTGGATCGTGACCCGTCTGATCCTGGAGAAGGGCTCCGCCGCCGTCTGCGAAAACCCCTGCCATCCCGATATCAGCGCCTCGCTGCTGTTGAGCGGCGCCGACGTCACCACCGTCGATGTCGATGTCGAGGGCCTGTCACCGGATGCCTTGCCGGAAAACGTCGATGCCGTCTTCGTGACCCCGAGCCACCACTCGCCGACCGGCGCGACTATGCCAGTGGATCGGCGTACGCAACTGCTGCAGGCTGCGGAAGAACGGGATTTCGTCATCGTCGAGGACGATTACGAGTTCGAGATCAGCTACCTCGCTCCGCCTTCCCCGGCGCTGAAGGCGCTCGATCCGTCAGGCCGGGTGCTCTACATCGGCAGCTTCTCGAAATCGCTTTTTCCCGGGCTTCGGCTCGGCTACCTCGTGGCGCCAGCCCCCTTCATTCGCGAGGCGCGTGCGCTTCGCTCGCTGATGTTGCGCCACCCGCCCGGACACCTTCAGCGCACCGCAGCCTATTTCCTGGCGCTCGGCCATTATGACGCCGTGCTCCACCGGATGCGGACCGAATATCACAAGCGCCACGTAATCATGGCCGAGTCACTGCGTAGGGCGAACCTGAAAGTCGCAGGCTCCTCGACCTTCGGCGGCACGTCCTTCTGGATGGAGGGACCGGAAGGGCTCGATGCCGACCGGCTGGTCAGCGAATTGCGGCAGGACGGCGTGCTGGTCGAATCCGGCTCGCCCTTCTTCCCCAGAAGCGACCAGCCCTGCCGCTACTTCCGGATGGGATATTCGTCCATTCCAAGCACAAGCATTGCCGAGGGCGTCGCCCGGGTTCGCGCCCGCATCGACAGTCTTTGCGGCGGCAGCGAGCAGGCCTCCGTGGCGAAGTGACAGGTTGACCGCTTGTGGCTTTCCCTATCGAGCTGGCCGTAGCGTACCTTGGGCTAAGGCGTCCTCTCCATTGCCCACAATGTTGCTCGCGCCTGTGCAGATCAATCGGTCATTTGGATTGTCGCCATAATCGTATTCAAGATTGTCGACAAAGACGTTGACAAATACTTTTGGCGTGCGATGGTGCCGCTTAGCAGCAACGAGCTAGGGAGGAGCAGGTTGATGCAAGGGCTCCAGAAGACCGCGTACTCGCACGACTTTTCGCAATGCCGCACGTACGAGCCCGCACCGCCGGGCCGGCTCGCCTGACATCTCCTCATTCGATCGCCATTGCGGCGTCCAACCACCGACCTCGGGTTTCTGAACCGCCTCCATGAAGCGGCGCAGAGATATGCCCCTGTTCGAGTTGATGCTTGGCGTTGGCCATCGAATGACCGCCGATCGACAACGGGACTTGGTGCTTCAAGCATCGCCAGGAGGCTTTCGCTTGGGTGCATCGCCGTCCAGGAACGCCAGTTGATCAAGATTCCCGCATAGGCCGCCGAAGGTCTTTGCGGTGATCGACACGACCGAGAAGGTCATGCCGCGCAACAGCAGATCACGCCACTGGCCGCCCCTGTCGGGCGGCGAGATGGACGGCCTGTGAGCCGTCCTTGCCTCTTAAATAGAAGCTCCCCGTTCAAGGGGGCCGGTGACCTCAACAAAGGAGAACAGCAGAATGCTCAAGAAACTGATCCTCGCAGCCGCCATGTCGACGGCGCTTTCCGCGGCTGCTCACGCGGAGACGCTCAAATGGGGCTCTTCGCGCGATATCTACTCGCTCGACCCTTATTCCTATGGCGACAGCTACACGCTGTCTTTCCTCAATCACGTCTATGAAGGGCTCGTCCGCTTTGACGCCGACCTGAAGATCGAGCCGGCACTGGCGACCTCCTGGGAAACGGTATCGGACACGGTCTGGCGGTTCCATCTGCGCGAGGACGTCAAGTTCCACAATGGCGCTGATTTCACGGCCGATGACGTGATCGCCTCGCTGACGCGGGTCAGCGATCCGGCATCTCCGCTGCGGGGCAACCTACCGGCATACAAGTCGGCGAAGAAGGTCGACGACCGCACTGTCGATATCGAACTGACCGGCCCCTATCCGCTGCTCTTGAACGACCTGACGAACATCCACATTTTCGACGCCACGTGGCTCGCCGACAACAATTCGCTGAAGCCGACGGATGTCGGCAAGAAGATAGAAGGCTACGCTACCTACCACACCAACGGCACGGGTCCGTTCAAGCTCGAGAGCCGCACGCCCGACAGCAAGACCGTTCTGGTCAAGAACGGCGAGTGGTGGGACCCGGCGAAGTCCAACATCGATCGCATCGAGTTTACGCCGATTGTCTCAGCCGCGACACGCGTGGCGGCACTGTTGTCAGGCGAGATCGACTTCACTGAGAATGCGCCGGCGCAGGATCTTCCGCGCCTTGTCGCGCAGCCGGACCTGAAGGTGATGGAGCGCACCGACCTTCGCACCATCATGATGGGCTTCAACCGCAAACCGAAACTGGCCGACGGCGTCGACAACAAGTTCAACGACCTGCGTGTCCGCCAGGCCGTCGCCCATGCGCTCGACACAGAACTCATCCAGAAGCGGGTCATGCGCGGCAAGTCGAGGACAGCGGGTGCGATCGTTGCGCCGGAAATCCCGGGATATGTCGAAGCACTGGACAAGGTCGTGCCGTACGATCCCGAACTGTCGAAAAAGCTGCTCGCCGAGGCCGGCGCAAGCGATCTCCCCTTCACGCTCGTCTGCACGAACGAGGCCTATGTCAACGAAGAGGAGCTTTGCCAGAGCATCGTCAACATGCTGAGCCGCGCCGGCTTCAAGCCGCAACTCGACATCGGCCCGACGGCGGCACAGGCGCCCAAACGCACGGGCGGTCTGTCGGATGTCTACATCATCGGCTGGGCAAACGAGCCGATGCTCGACAGCTACTCGATCCTGCTTCAGATGATCGAGACGAGGAGCGACAAGGCGGGCGTCTTCAACTGGGGCGGCTGGAGCTATCCTGATATCGACAAGCTGATCATCCAGGCATCGACCGAAATGGATCGGACCAAGCGGCTCGATCTGCAGACCAAGGCACTGCAGATGGTCAAGGACGAGATCATCATGCTGCCGCTGCACCAACAGCCAATGGCTTGGGTGATGAGCAACAAGATCGATAAGGTCGCTCAGCTCGCCGACAACAAGCCGCGCCATTGGCTCACGCATATCGCGGACTAGCCCTGTTGCGGAGCTGGAACGGCGAACGTTCCGGCTCCGACAGGCCGGGACCGGCAGCCCGGACGCTGCCGGCCCCCTTCGTGCTTCTCCGCCTAGATCAGCCAGTCGGCGTCCAGCGCATAGGCCTCGATGGAATCGATCTTCATTTGCGACCCGTCGTCAAAATCGCCATCGGGTGTGCCGGCCATTCCGCCGACCGCGAGATTGACGAGCATGTACATCGGCTCGTGCATGTCCGCGGGGGTATCGGCGCGGGCGATCTCGGTATCGTCGAAGTACCAGACGATCTCGTCTTCCGTCCAAAGCACGCCGTAATCGTGGAACCCGTCGGTATCGGCGACTTGCGCGCCGTCTCTGACGATCGTGTGCTCGCCGCTTTCGTTGGAATGGGCGGTGGTGATGACAGTGTTGGTGTCCTGCCCGCGCATTTCGACGACGTCGAGCTCCGGCGGCCAGGAGCCGTCGGCGGGCAGCAGCCAGAAAGCGGGCCAGGCACCTTGATCGTCCGGCATGTCGGCCCGCATCTCGAAGTAGCCGTAGGTCTGCGCAAAGGACGAATAGGTCGTCAACATCCCGGACGTGTAGTCATAGCCGCCGATCTCGGACTGGATTGCGTCCGGTGCACGCTCTGCGGTGATCGTCAGTACACCATCCTCGACCGAAAACGGGTTAGCCGATGCGGTCGGCCCGTAACTCGGATTGACGTACCATTGCAGCTCACCGTTTTCCGAGAGCGTCGCCCCCTCTTCCGGCGCCCACCAGTATTTGGCATCCCAGATGCCGCCCGTGCCGTCGGTGAGCTGAAGCGTGTCGAAATCGTCCGAGAAGGTCTGCGTCAGGGCGGATCGGTCCAGGCTCAACTGGAACTGGCCCTCCTGCAGTTGGTCGGCTGTCGTATTGGCCAGGACCAGGCTTTCGCCATCGCCGAGATGGAGGCGGAGATCGTCTCCCTGCTGGCCTGCATTCGCCAGCACCTCTTCGAACGAGGTAATGCCGTATCCGTCGAGGCGAATGGTATCGTTGGAGCTGAAGTCGGAGACAAGGTCGCTGCCGTTGCCGTGCTCGAACACGAAGGTATCAGCGCCTCCGGAACCGACCAGCACGTCATTGCCTGCGCGTCCGTCGATGGTCTGGCTGCCGGAGCCACCGGTGATGATGTTGTCGGCGCTGTTGCCGAAGGCGTGTCGACCGTCACCGGTGACGGTCAGGTTTTCGAAGTTCTCCGGTAAGCTGTAGCTCATCCAGGTATCGATCGTGTCTATCCCTTCGCCGGGTGCCTCTTCGGCCCGGTTCGTCGATGAATAGAGATAGTAGACGTCGTCGCCCGTGCCGCCGAACATAGTCACATCGACGGAACCGTCGCCCCAGATCGAATCGTTGCCGGGAGTTCCGTAGAGCGTGGACCCGGATCCGGTTGCGGAAAACCATGCGGTCGAACTTCCGCTGTAATGGAGCGGTTGTCCGAGGGCGTTCATGGCAGTTCTGCTCATCGAGAAGTCTCCTGTTTATTGGAGTGCCCCTTCCCGATGAGCACCTCTAGCATCTCAAGCTGTCGCCCACACCCCCAACATTTGCGGATAATCCGGAGCAGCGGCCTCCCCACGAGGGAGCCGAGCGGACCCAGCCTAGACGTATTTCGACGCGAGAAGTGCTGCGATCTCCGCCTGACAGTTCACGAGCGGACGTGTGTGCTGATTGGCTTTTGCCATCGCCATCGCGCCGGAATAGGCGGAGATGATCAGGGTGGCGAGGCTGTCGGGTTGAATGCCTGCGACGCGCTTCAGGCGGATGTCTTCCTGGAATCGCGCCGCGAGCGCTTCTTCCCAAGCCTCAAAAATTGCACCCAGCGCCTGCTGCATCTCGTCATCATGCCTGGAGACTTCGATCGCCATATTGTTCAGCGGGCAGCCGGAGACGGAGCCGTTTTCGGAGAGCTCGCTGATGATCTCGGTGAAGATCTGATCGATCGCTGTGGGTGTATCGCTAGAGGTACGCAGCGGGTCGATCCACGTTTGCCGCACCGCTACGGCGACGCGGTCGCGGATAACCGCCAATCCAAGTTCCCGTTTGGCCGGAAAGTGATGGGCCATAGCGCCTCCTGAGACGGATGCCTTCGCGCGCAATTCCTGCATTCCCGTCGCGAGATATCCTTGGGTGACAAAGGCCTGGTAGGCCGCATCGACGATCCTGCGGCGCACCGCTTGAGGATCGTTGGTTCTTTTGTGTTCGCTCATGACCGCCGCCTGAAAAATCGTTCGCCATAGTGCCTTGACAAAACAGGTCGATCAACCTGTTATTAGAAACAGGACAATGGACCTGTTTTGGAGGATTCATGGAACCGCACGCCGTTTACGAACTTCGCCGCTACCGACTTCATCCCGGCGGAAGGGATCGCCTGATCGACTTGTTTGACCGCGAATTCGTTGAACCGCAGGAAGCGCTCGGAATGCGTCTTGAAGGCGAATTCCGCGACTGCGACGATCCCGACGCCTTCGTCTGGGTACGTTCCTTTGCCGATATGCCAACGCGAACCGACGCGTTGGCGGCCTTTTATTCGGGCCCGGTTTGGAAGGACCATGGGTCTCGCGCCAACGAGACGATGCTCAACTCGGACAATGTGTTGCTGGTCAAGCCAGTCGCTGGCACGCAGCCGTTTCCTCACAACCTTGCAAGGGAGCAAGAGGCACAATCGACCAGAGGTGTCGTCACCGTGAACCTCTGCTCGCTGGCGCCCGGCACGGAGGACCGTTTCGCTGCATTCTTCATCGCCGAGGCACTGCCGATCCTCGAAGACGCCGGTGCTCGCATCGACGCGGTGTTCGTTACCGAACGCAGCGCAAACGCCTTCCCGAGGCTCCCCGTCCGTGAGGGCGAAACGGTGTTTATCTGGTTTGAAATGCATGAGGACGACGACGGCCTTTCACGGCATCGGGAGCAACTGAACAAGGACGTCAGATGGACCAGTGAGGTCTTTCCTCGAATGGATAGCCAGTGCTGGCGAAGGATCGAGGTTTCTCGGCTGACCCCGACGTCGCGATCGCTTTGCACCTTGTAGCTGGCGCCCATACACGACGGATGGGTACGAACGCACCCACAGCCGCCAGGAACGCATCCTGGCGGAACCAAACCAGCCTCCAAACGTTGTATTGGGTTAGGGGAGGCACGGAATGAAACACGCGGATGTTCGAACAGTCGCCAACTCCCAGATCAGACATATCTGGGACGTCGCGGATTATTGCCGGCGGACCGGTATTCACAAAACCGAAGAGCAGCGCCTGATCAAGATGCTTGGTAGACAGGCAACCAGCCACGAGCTCCAGATGAACATCGTGCGCGTTCAGACGCGTATCCGCTGAAGCTTCGACATGGGAATTGCGCGAGCGGTCACCGCGTGATCGGTGGCCGGTTTCGACTTCTGCCCGTTCAGAAATTCCTAAACGTCTTCGCTACCTTAGTCGACGAACTCGACAATCACGCCAGGCTTGACCATCCCCGCCAACTCCTCCGCATCCCAGTTGGTCAGGCGAACGCATCCGTGCGATCCCGACTTGTCGATCATCGACGGCTCCGGCGTGCCGTGAATTCCGTAGGTGGGCTTCGAGAGATCGATCCAGACCGTGCCGACCGGACCGTTCGGACCGCCCGGCAAGGTCAAGATCTTTCGGTTGTCGCCCTGCTTGAAGTTGATCTTGGGATTGTAGACATAGGGCGGCATTCGGGCGACGCCTTTGACCTTGTGCGTTCCCGAAGGAGATGGCGTCTCCCGGCTGCCGATCGTTGCCGGATAGGCTGCGATCAGCGTATCGTCGGCGCCAAGTGCCACGATTTGACCGGTGCGCCGGTGCGCTTCAATGCGCTTGACCGTTCCCTGCGTCGATGGACCTGGGTTCACAACGGAAACCGTGTCACCGACCGAGAACGCCGAAGTCTGATTGAGCGCCTTGAGAAGGTCGATATCCATGTGGAAGCGCTCCGCCAGCTTCTCGGCGACGCTCGTGTATCCGAGCTGAGCCATCTTCGCCTGCTCGGAGTAGTCTTCGGGGATCTCAGAGACCAATCCTTGAGCATCGTCTTCGGAGATGACGTAGGGCTCGACCACTGTCGTCTGCTCCGGCAGTCGCCCGATGACTTCGGCGTCCAATGTTCCGTCAGCGGACAGGCCTTGCATGGTCTCGAAGGCGGCGATCGCCTTGGCGACATTCTCACCGGCGAAACCGTCGATCACACCGGGCGACGCCCCCGCCCGATCGAGAAGCACCTGGAGCCGGACGATGGCGGGGTCTGGCTTGTCCGAGGTCTCGGTCGTCCGTTCCAACAATGTGGGTGTAATCGATGCACCGTCGATGGCGTCTGGCTGAAGCGTCTGGGCATTGGCCAGCGCGGCGGGGGATAGCAGCATCAGCGCCGCCAATGGAACCTTGTTTTTCATGATCTCTCAATCGATCAGCCCCTGATTTGTTCCCGCCTCGCGGCGCCAAGATGCTGCTTTCTCAGGTGCAAACGGCATTGACCTTGCGGCTTTTTCGCCGCCGCCAATCGGCCCCAGGCCGAGCCTAGATCCGTGGCCCCATAGGCGCACCGACCTCGTGTCAGAGAAAGTCTCTTGACAGAACACGAAAGTCGAAATCTTATTGTAAAGCGTTTTAGTAAATCGGTTTACAACGGCAGGGGATGGAGCCAAGGTGACCACACGACGCGTCACAGGTCTGAAGGATGTAGCCCGAGCTGCCGGTGTTTCCGTGACAACGGTCTCGCGCCTGCTGAACGGATCGCTCGACCTGCCTTTCGAAACGAAGAAGCGGATCTCGGATGCGATCCGCGACCTCAATTACCAGCCCAACCCGCATGCCCGCCGGCTCAGCCGCGGTCGTTCCGAGACGATCGGTCTTGTCGTTCCCGATATCGCCAACCCCTTCTTCGCGACGCTCGTGGCAGCTGTCGAAGAAGAGGCGGATACCCGCGGGCTTGCCGTCTCGCTTTACGCCACCCTGAACCGGGCCGGTCGCGAGGTCGCCTATCTCCAGCTGATCGAACGCAATCACGTCGATGGCCTGATCTTCGTCACCAACCACCCGGACGACGGTCAACTCGCCACGTTGATAAACCGCACCGGCAAAGTCGTGATCGCCGACGAAGACGTTCCCGGCGCGCAGGCGCCCAAGCTCTTCTGCGATAACGAGCTGGGCGGAGCGCTCGCAGGCCGGCATCTGGCGGAATTCGGGCACAGGGATGTGCTGTTCGTCGGCGGCCCGCAAGCGATGATCAGTTCGCGTCGGCGCTCCAACGGTCTTGAGCGGACGCTGCGCGACGCGTTCGGCGAGGATATCCGTCTTTTAAAATACGCCGGTGACTACACCGTGGCCTTCGGTCGGCAGGCGGCGAAGCGCTTCATCGAGGAAGGTCGCCCGGCAACGGCGATCTTCGCCAGCTCGGACGAAATCGCCATCGGCATGATCGAGGTCTTCCGGGACCAGGGGGTTTCGATCCCGGACGATGTTTCGGTCATCGGCTTTGACGACGTCGGCCCGCTCCATCTTTTCGGTCCGCCTATGACCGCCATTCGCCAGCCGGTCCGCGCGATCGGCGGGCGTGCCCTCTCCCTTCTTCTCGAAACAAACTGGCAGGGCAAACAGGCTCTCGTCGAAGAGCTCCTGCCAGTCGAAATCGTCGTGCGGAAATCCGTTGCTCCGCCTGCGAAACGATAAATCACGCAATGGAGAACCAACAGAGGATGAGAACATGAACTGGAATTTGAAACGCAGGACTTTAGTCGCCACGCTTGGTTTCACGGCATTGACGACCCTCGGCGCTGCTCTCTCGCCGGCCCTTGCCGCCGAAAAGACCTTTGCACTCGTGCAAATCAACCAGCAGGCGCTTTTCTTCAATCAGATGAACGAAGGCGCGCAGAAGGCGGCCGACGCTGCCGGCGCGAAGCTCGTCATCTTCAATGCCAACAACGACCCGGCCGCGCAGAACAGTGCGATCGAAACCTACATCCAGCAGAAGGTCGATGGCATCGCCGTCGTCGCAATCGACGTCAACGGCATCATGCCGGCGGTCAACCAGGCAGCCGAAGCCGGGATCCCCGTCGTCGCCATCGATGCGATCCTTCCGGAAGGCCCGCAGAAGGCGCAGATCGGCGTCGACAACGCAACGGCCGGCGCCGACATGGGCAAGTTCTTCCTCGAATACATCAAGGCCAACGCCGATGGCAAAGCCAAGATCGGTGTCGTCGGCGCGCTGAACTCCTTCATTCAGAACGTTCGCCAGGAGGGATTTGAAAAGACCATCAAGGATGTCGACGGTATCAGCTCGGCCGGCGTCGTCGATGGACAGAACGTGCAGGACAACGCGCTCGCTGCCGCCGAGAACCTGATTACCGGCAATCCCGACCTGACCGCAATCTATGCGACCGGCGAGCCGGCCCTGATGGGTGCCATCGCCGCGGTCGAAAGCCAGAGCAAGCAGGATAGCGTGAAGGTCTTCGGTTGGGACCTGACGGCCCAGGCGATCGCCGGCATCGACGCCGGCTACGTCACCGCCGTGATCCAGCAGGACCCGGCTGCCATGGGTGCCGCTGCCGTCGACGCCTTGAAGAAGGTCTCCGACGGCGGCAGCGTCGAAAAGACCATCGCCGTGCCGGTAACGATCGTCACCAAGGACAACGTCGAGCCATATCGGGCGATCTTCAAATGATGACGACTGAAAGACAGCATCCTCCCGCTGTCGCTGGTGTCGGGGGGGCTCTGCCCTCCCGCACCGGTGTCAGTCCCCGCGTGTCCCTCAAAGGGATCGTCAAGACGTTCGGATCGCACCAGGCGCTGCGTGGCGTCGACCTCGACATCTATCCCGGCGAGTGCCTTGGCCTCGTCGGCGACAACGCCGCCGGCAAATCGACGCTGACCAAGGTCATCTCGGGCACCTACATTCCCGATGGCGGGACCATTACGCTGGAAGGCGAAGAGGTTCGGTTCTCAGGACCTGCGGACGCCCGTAACCGCAATATCGAAATGGTCTTTCAGGACCTGAGCCTTTGCGACCACATCGATGTGGTCGGCAATCTTTTCCTCGGTCGAGAAATCAGCAAAGGGCCATTCCTCGATACGAGGACCATGCTCGAGGAAGCACGCAAGATGCTCGATGCGCTGGAAATCCGCATTCCGCGTCTGACCGGCAAGGTCGCTCAGCTCTCGGGCGGACAGCGTCAGGCGATCGCGATCGCGCGCGCCGCTTCGTTCAATCCGAAAGTCCTGATCATGGACGAGCCCACCTCGGCGCTCGCCGTGGCGGAGGTCGAAGCCGTGCTCGCGCTGATCAACCGCGTCAAGGCAAAGGGCGTCTCGGTCATCCTGATCACCCACCGTCTCCAAGACCTGTTCCGTGTCTGCGACCGCATTGCCGTGATGTACGAAGGCACCAAGGTCGCCGAGCGCGAAATCGGCAAGACCAACCTGGAAGACCTCGTCAAGCTGATCGTCGGGGAAGGAGCCAAGCAATGACGGCCTATACCGAACGTGCGAAAGGCTCGCCGGCGGCAGACTTCCTTTCGGAAAACGCCCAGGTCCTGTCGATCGCCTTTTTCTTCCTGGCCTGCGTCGTCTTTTTCGCGGCCACGACCGATACCTTCATGACGCTCGGCAACATTCTGAACGTCATCCGCCAGGCAGCGCCGATTCTCATCGTCGCCGTTGCGATGACGCTCGTCATCATCACCGGCGGCATCGACCTCTCTGTCGGCTCGCAGGTCGCCCTGGTCAATGCGGTTGCGGCCATTGTCTTAGCGATGGGCTATCCCTGGCCTCTCGTCGTCGTCGCGATGCTCTTCTTCGGCGCCTTTCTCGGCTTCGTGCAGGGATGGTTCACCGCCTATCAGGGTATTCCGGCCTTCATTGTCACACTTGCCGGCCTGTCGATCCTGCGCGGCTTGGCGCTCTATCTGACGCAAGGGTACTCGATCCCGATCAAGGACGCTCCCGGTTTCTTCATGCTCGGCCGCGGCGAATTGCTGGGCGTTCCGATGCCTGCGCTTATCGCGGTTGCGGTCGCGGTGGCCGGTTATGTCGTCATATCCTCCACCAAATACGGCCGCCAGGTCGTCGCCGTCGGGTCCAACATGGAAGCGGCTCGCCGCGTCGGCATGCCGGCGAAATGGGTGATCGCCTCGGTCTATATGATCGCCGGCGTTGCCTGCGCCCTTGCTGGCCTATTGATCGCCGCGCGCCTCGGCTCCGGCTCTTCGAATGCGGCCGTCGGCTTCGAGCTTCAGGTTATCGCCGCCGTAGTGCTGGGCGGGACATCGCTGATGGGGGGGCGCGGCACGATCCTCGGGACCGTGCTCGGCACGATGACGATTGCGGTCATTGGCAACGGCCTGATCCTCATGCATATCTCGCCGTTCTTCACGCAGATTGTTACCGGCGCGATCATTCTCGTTGCGATCTGGCTCAACACCCGGATCTTCACCGCCAACTTTCGCTTCGGCGGCAAGAGATGACCGTCATGAGCAAGGAGCTGTCAGAAGGACATGTGCGGTCCGGCAAGGTGATGACGGTGAACGGCGCGATCGACGCGGATCAACTCGGCATCACACTGATGCACGAGCATATCCTCAACGATTGCCGCTGCTGGTGGAACGCACCGCAAACGAAGGAGCGTCAGTATCTCGCCGAAGGCTTCGTCTGCATGGAGATCCTCGGCGAACTGCGCCAGGACCCATTCGTTAACAAGCACAACATCACGCTCGACGACGAACCCTTGGCGATCGCCGAGTTGCAGGCTTTCGCGACCGCAGGCGGCCGTACAGTCGTCGAACCTACCTGCAATGGCATCGGTCGAAACCCGCTCGCCTTACGGCGGATCTCCAAGGCGACGGGTCTCAATATCGTGATGGGGGCCGGATACTATCTTGCCTCCTCGCATCCGGCCGAGGTCGCCGACATGAGCGTCGACCAGATCGCCGACGGCATCGTCCGCGAGGCCATCGACGGTGTCGACGGCACGGGCGTGAAAATCGGACTGATCGGCGAGATCGGCGTCTCCTCCGATTTCACCCGGGCCGAGGAGAAGTCCCTGCGTGGGGCCGCCCGGGCGCAGGTCCGGACCGGTTTGCCGCTGATGGCGCATCTGCCGGGCTGGTTCCGGCTCGGCCATCGGGTGCTCGATGTCGTCGCCGAGGAAGGGGCGGATCTGCGCCACACCGTGCTTTGTCACATGAACCCGTCCCACGACGATTTCTCCTATCAAAGCGAGCTCGCCGAACGCGGTGCGTTCATCGAATACGACATGATCGGCATGGACTTCTTCTATGCCGATCAACAGGTACAGTGCCCGAGCGACGAAGAGGCAGCACGAGCGATCGCCAGGCTGGTGGACGCCGGCCACATGGACCGCATCCTGCTCTCGCACGATGTGTTCCTGAAGATGATGCTCAGCCACTACGGAGGCAACGGCTATGCCTACGTCCTGCGCCACTTCCTGCCGCGTCTCAAACGACACGGGCTGGAGGACGGCGCGCTCGACAGAATGATGCGGGACAACCCCCGCTCGGTATTCCAAACCGGGGCCTGATATCGGCTTCCAACGCAATTCAAGACAGACGGATTGACCATGACAAAGAAAGTGCTTCTCGTCGGCGAGAGCTGGGTAAGCTCCGCCACCCACTACAAGGGTTTCGACCAGTTCGGCAGCGTGACCTTCCATCTGGGCGCGGAACCGCTCGTCAAGGTGCTCAAGGACAGCGAGTTCGAGCTGACCTACATGACCGCACACGACGCCGTGGACCAGTTCCCCTATGAAATGGCAGGCCTCGACCAATACGATGCGATCATCCTGTCGGATATCGGCGCCAACTCGCTGTTGCTGCCGCCGGCCGTATGGCTGCATTCGCGCACCGTTCCGAACCGGTTGAAGCTCATCAAGGCCTGGGTCGAAAAGGGCGGAGCGCTGCTGATGGTCGGCGGCTACTTCTCCTTCCAGGGTATCGACGGTAAGGCGCGCTGGCGCCGCACGGCTGTCGAAGACACGCTTCCGGTGACGTGCCTTCCCTATGACGACCGCGTCGAGATTCCCGAGGGCGCGGTTGCCGACGTCGTCAAGCCGGACCATCCGACCATGGCGGGGCTTTCGGGCAGCTGGCCGTTGCTTCTCGGCGTCAATGAAGTGGAGGTTCGCGATGGAGCCGAGGTCATCGCCCGGCTTCCCGAAGATCAGGGCGGACACCCGCTGCTCGTCCTAGGCGGCTTCGGCAAGGGCCGCACCGCCGCCTGGACGTCCGATATCGGGCCCCACTGGCTGTCGCCGGCATTCTGCGAGTGGGAAGGCTACGGCCGCCTCTGGAAGAACATCCTTGGGTGGATGACGGAAACGGCGCGCTAACCGCAGCGAGGAGCGCGCGCTGAGGAGAGCCTCAGCGCGCGCTCAGGATCGCTTGCAACTGCTCGATCGACGGAAACGCCGAACGGGTTCCGGGACGGCTGACAGTGATGGCAGCGGCGCGCGTTGCATGTTCGATCGCGGTGCGATCGAGGCGAGTGCCACGAAGTGCGGCGGATGCGAGCGCCACCGCCATGAACGTGTCGCCGGCGCCTGTCGTGTCGACGACGTCGCATTCGACGGCGCCGATCGGGACGCTGCTTTCTGCGGTGACGAGCATGGCTCCGTCGCCGCCGAAGGTCAGGACGACCTCGCGAACGCCGGCCGCAAGCAGCTTGCGGGCAGCCTCTTCGCCGCTGGTACCGGTCATTGCCTGCGCCTCACCCTGGTTGAGGAAAGCAATGTCAACCAAGGGCCACAGGGTGCTGAAATAGGGACGCAAGGGAGACGGATTGAAGGCGGTGATCATGTGGCGGGCGCGCGCAGCGTCAAGGACACCGCGCGTCGTCTCGTCCGACAGGTTTCCCTGGAGCACAGCAAGGTCGCCGGGAACCGCGTCGGCCAGCGCCGCCACGGCGTCGGCAAGCGTGAGGTTCTGGGCAGAGTCGGTGGTCGTGATGTTGACGTTTTCTCCATCCGGCGTGGTCAGCACGATCGAGAAGTCGGTGGACTTGCCGAGGACCGGCACAAGTCTGCTGACCACCGGTTCGCTTGCCAGATGCTGGCGGATCATGTCGGCGCGAAAACCGTCGCCGAAGGCTGCGACAAGGCTCGTCGGCAGGCCGGTGCGGGCCATGACAACGGCCTGGTTCGCGCCCTTGCCACCGAGGTCCCGGGACCGCTGGCTACCGTGGATCGATGCGCCCGCGGCCGGCATTTCCGACACGGCGATGGTCTCGTCCACCGTCACATTACCGATTACGTAAGCGTGCATGAACATACCTTCGAAAGGGAGAGAAATGCAGGAAATATCTGACAAGTCCACAAGCGCCATAAGGGAAATATTTGGGACTGACAAGGTTCTGATCGGCATGATCCATTGCCCGGCCTTCCCCGGTGCGCCGCGCTATCGGGGCACCGATATGTCTGTTATCTACGATGCCTGCATGCGTGACGCCGAGGCGTTGGTCGACGGTGGCCTGCATGGCCTGATGATCGAAAATCATGGCGACGTGCCGTTCTCCAAGCCGGAAGATATCGGCCACGAAACGGCAGCCTTCATGTCGGTCGTCACCGACCGGATCGCGCGGGCGACAGGTGTGCCGCTCGGCATCAACGTCCTTGCCAATGCGCCGATCCCGGCCTTTGCCATAGCCATGGCGGGCGGCGCCAAGTTCATTCGCGTCAACCAGTGGGCCAACGCCTATGTCGCCAACGAAGGCTTCATGGAGGGGCGGGCCGCAGAAGCGATGCGCTACCGCTCATTGCTGCGTGCCGAGCACATCAAGGTCTTTGCCGACAGCCATGTGAAGCACGGCGCCCACGCCATCGTGGCCGACCGATCGATCCAGGAGTTGACGCGCGACCTCGCCTTCTTCGACGCCGACGGTGTGATCGCCACCGGTCAGCGCACCGGCAATACGGCAACCATCGAGGAGATCGAGGAGATCGGCTCGGCGACGCATCTGCCGCTTCTGGTCGGCTCGGGCGTGACCAAGGACAACATCGTCGAAATCCTCAGGCGCACCAACGGCGTGATCGTCGCCTCGTCTCTGAAGCAAGGCGGGGTCTGGTGGAACCCGGTCGATATCGAGCGGGTTAAGGCTTTCCGCGCCGCTGCCGAACCCGCGCTGGAGGCGTGACAATGGCGGCTGAAACGCTTTCGGAACAGATCCTGCGGGAAAACGCCACCGTCTTCGAAGCCATGGTCAAACATCGCTTCGTCGAGGACATCGTGATGGAGCGTCTGTCCCCGCAGGTTTTCGAACGCTATCTCGTCTATGAGGGGGCCTTCGTCGAAACCGCGATCTCGATCTTCGCCTTTGCGGCGGCGAAGGCCGAGACGATCGAACAGAAGCGCTGGCTGATTGCCGTTCTGGATGCGCTCGCCAACCAGCAGATCGCCTACTTCGAACGGATTTTTGCCGAACGCAATATCGATCCCGGCGCCTATGATCTCAATGTTGCCGAGGTCGATGCTTTCCGAACGGGTATGCTGGACATCGCCCGCAACGGCGGTTTCCTCGATACCGTCGCTGCCATGTTTGCGGCCGAGTGGATGTACTGGACCTGGTCGAAAAGGGCCGCCCGTTCATCGTTTGCCGATCCACATTTGAAGGAATGGGTCGAAATGCACGCCGATGATGAGTTTGCGGCTCAGGCGAAGTGGCTGAAGCA
Source organism: Ensifer adhaerens (assembly GCF_000697965.2). Lineage (NCBI taxonomy): Bacteria > Pseudomonadati > Pseudomonadota > Alphaproteobacteria > Hyphomicrobiales > Rhizobiaceae > Ensifer > Ensifer adhaerens. The sequence goes on from NZ_CP015881.1 coordinate 843,850, forward strand.
AGAACTCGACGTGGCCGGCGACGCGCTCGAGGCTTCCGAGCGCAAACGCCTGAGCGCTATCTTCGGGCGAGCGCAGCAACTGGAAATCGCCTTTCATGACGCAGCCTACGTCTGATCAAGGCGACATTTGGGAACGACCATGACCTCTCGCACCACAGTGGACGGCAAGCGCCTGCTCAAGCGTCTTGATGATTTCGCAAAAATCGGCGGGACGCCGGCCGGGGGCGTCAACCGGCAGGCTTTGTCGGTGGAAGATCGGGGCTCCCGCCGGCTGCTAGCGGAACTCGCGCTTGCGCGCGGTTTCCGCGTCTTCCAGGATCCGATGGCAAACCTGTTCATCCGGCGGGAGGGCCTTTTTCCTCAAAGGCCGCCGTTCGTGATCGGCAGCCACCTCGACAGCCAGCCGACCGGCGGGCGCTTTGACGGAGCGCTCGGCACCCTGGCGGCCTTTGAGGTGATGGAAAGTCTCGAAGATGCCGGCATCGAGACTGATTTTCCGCTTGAGGTCGTTGCCTGGACGAACGAGGAAGGAAGCCGCTTTGCCCCCGGCACGATGGGATCGATGGCTTTTGCCGCCGGTGCCATCCCCGAGGCCTGGTCCGATCTTCGCGGCCGCGACGGAGCGTTGTTCGTCGATGAGTTGGAGGCAACACTGAAAGCCCTGCCGGAAGCCGAAATGCGCCCGCTCGGCTTCCCGATCACCGGCTACCTTGAGCTTCATATCGAACAGGGCCCGTCGCTCGAACGGGAGAACATACCGGTTGGCATCGTCTATGGCATCCAGGGCACGCGGTGGCTGGAGGTCAGGATCGATGGGCAGGCAGCGCATGCGGGCACGACGGCGCTCGAATTCCGTCGCGACCCGATGGCCGCGGCCGTTACCGCGCTTGAACCACTGTATAGGAGCGCCATGCCGGGCGACCCGCGCGCACGCTTTACCGTCGGCCGCTTCGCAGTCGAACCAGGTTCGGTGAACTCGATTCCGGGGTCGGTCACGTTCACCGTCGATCTGCGCCACCCGGAGACCAACGCCATCGACGACCTGGAAGAGCGGGTCCGGCAGGCATGTGACAACGCCTCTAAAGCCAACGGTTGCCAGAGCACAACGCGGCAAATCTTCGACATGCCGCCGGCCCTCTTTTCAGACGACCTGCTCACCTGCCTCGATCGCGCTGCCGCATCGCTCGGACTGAAGACCAAGCGTATGCTCTCCGGCGCCTTCCACGATGCCTTGTTCGTCAGTCGTGTCGCGCCGGCAGCCATGATCTTCGTGCCTTGCCGCGATGGGCTTAGCCACAACGAAGCGGAATATGTCGAGCCCGCGCATTCCATCGAAGGTGCCCGTATGCTGCTTGCCGCGACCCTCGAAGCGTTTGCTGCGAGCGCATAGAGCGCGCGCGGGTGCGGCTCGCCGCCCCTGTAGCCAGCGCAGGCGCGCTTCGGTGATGCCAGCGGGCATGCGCTCCGAAACTGCTGCATCCGGATGGATCATATTTTTTTCGTCGACGATGGATGAGAAATCGCATCGGCTCCGTATATGCGGGTATGGAATCGAAAAAAGGCGCTTTCGACGTTATTGGGCAGCTGGCCGCGCTGCGGCGCTACGCGCGTTCGCTTGCGCGCAATTCGCCCGACGCAGAAGATCTCGTTCATGATGCCTTGGTGAGAGCCTACGAGCGGCGCTCGACGTTCCGGTCGGGAGCGAACCTTCGAAACTGGCTCTTTGCCATCGTTCGCAACGCCCATATCGACCGCGTACGATCGGTAATATCGCGCGGCCAGCGTGACAGCCAGACGGCGCAGGAAGCCGTATCGTCCTACCCGGCCCACCAGGAACACAGCGTCCGGCTCGCTCAGGTTCGCGAGGCGTTCATGCTGCTGCCGGAGGAGCAGCGCGAAGCCCTACATCTGGTTGCTGTCGAAGATCTCTCCTACCAGGAGGCCGCCGACATACTCGACATCCCCGTCGGGACCTTGATGTCGCGCGTCTCCCGTGCACGAGCAGCGCTCAGAGATTTCGAAAGCGGACGGAGGAAGCCTAACCATCTGAAGCTTGTCGGAGGCGACAATGACTGACGTCGAGACGATTACCGATGGCGATCTCGACGCCTACATCGACAATCAGCTCGACGCGACCGGTCGGCTGCGGGTCGAGACCTGGCTTGCCAGGAATCCGGATGCGGCGGCGCGCGTCATGGCCGACCTCGGCATGCGCACCACGCTCAAACTGGCGATGACGTCGGATGTCGTTGCCGGTCGTCCAGAGACGCGCGAGGCGGCCCGGCGCCTTTCTTCTGGGCTTGCGAATGCGCGCGTTTGGAACGCGCTGCAAAAGGTTGCGGCGGTCGGCTTGATGGTGTCAGTCGGGTGGATTGCCCATTCGGCGGTCGGCCCGAGCGAAGTCAATGCCTCGGCCCATCCGCCGGCTTTCGTGGAGCACGCCATCCGCGCCCATCAGACCTCGGTCGTCAGGGCTGGAATGCCGTCGCAGCCTGAGGTTCAGACCTATGACCGGGACGACATTCGTGCCGCGACCGCCATCGTCATGCCGGAGCTCCCGAAGGGCTGGAACGTCGTCGATGTCCAGGTGTTCCCCTCGGAATTCGGACCCAGCGTCGAGATGAGCGTCAAGACCGACGCGGGCACGGTCATTTCACTTTTCGCCGGCAGGCCCGGTCGTTTCGCGGTCGAACCCGTGAAGGATCTCAACCTTTCCAATGCCGAGGCTGCCTGGTGGCAGGTCGGCGAGGTTGCCTATGCCGTCGTTTCAAGCAAGCCGGGCATCGGCCTCAGCGACGAGGCCGAGCTTCTCAAGAACTCACTTTACTGAGGAAACCTTCATGTATCAGAACCAGAACCGCTTCGGCGGCATGAGTCAGGCTTCGGCCGCCGCCCTCGACGAGGGCCTTCGCCAGCACATGCTGCGCGTCTTCAACTATATGGGCCTCGGCCTCGTCGTGACGGGCCTTGTCGCCTTCATCGTCGGCACCACGCCGGCGCTTTACGTGCCGATCTTCTCCACGCCGCTGAAATGGGTGGTGATGCTGGCGCCGCTCGCCTTCGTCTTCTTCTTTTCCTTTAAGATGCATTCGATGTCGGCATCCTCGGCACAGATGACCTTCTGGGCCTTCTGCGCCGTTATGGGCCTGTCGCTCGCTTCCGTCTTCCTGGTCTTCACCGGCGCCAGCATCGCCCGCACCTTCTTCATCGCCGCCACCATGTTCGGAGCGACGAGCCTCTACGGCTATGTGACGAAACGGGACCTCGCGAAGTTCGGTTCGTTCATGATCATGGGTCTGATCGGCGTGATGATCGCCTCGATCGTCAACATCTTCCTCGGTTCCAGCGCCCTTCAGTTTGCCGTCTCGGTGATCGGCATCGTCGTCTTCGTCGGTCTGACCGCCTGGGACACGCAGAACATCAAGGAGCAGTATGCCGACAACTTCGACCAGGAATCCCAGCAGAAGCTGGCGGTCTTCGGCGCTCTCTCGCTCTACCTGAACTTCGTCAACATCTTCCAGCTGCTGCTGAATTTCACCGGCCAGCGCGAAGAGTAACAGTCGCCGATATCAAGGACATATCTTATGGATCGCAATGATCAGCAGGCCATAGACGGCCTGTTCTCCAAGCTCGCCCAGGCGGAGCGCCAATCCGCTCCGCGCGACGCGGAAGCCGACCGCTTCATTCAAGAGCGGATAGGCCAGCAGCCGGGCGCGCCCTATTACATGGCGCAGACGATCGTCGTACAGGAACAGGCACTGGAGGCGGCTCAACGCCGTATCGAAGAACTGGAAGCGCACACCGCACAAAGCCAGCAGCGCGGCGGCTTCTTCTCCTCGATGTTCGGCAGCAACGCTGCTCCTCAGCGCCCGGCGCCACAACAGGCCGGGTATGGCCGTGCGGCCCCGAGCTCGCCATGGGGCAACCAGAGCCAGGCTTACGGCCAGCCGATGCAACAGCGCACCGGCGGCGGCTTCCTCGCGGGCGCCGCGCAGACCGCAATGGGCGTCGCCGGTGGCGTCCTGCTCGGCAATGCGATTGCCGGCATGTTGGGTGGTAACGAGGCCCAGGCCGCTCAACCAGCCGCCCCTGCCCCGGAGCCGGAAGCGCCCGTTGACGACATGGATTTCGGCGGCGACGAAGATATTTGACGCCGCTTTTGGCTTCCGGGGACCATCCCCCTCCCCCGGAAGCCAGCCTTCCCTCAGAGCCAACCCTTTCTCATGATCCCAGCTGCACCAAGCCCACCGCCTGTCCCCCATCCGGTCACGATGACCCGCCACCTTGTCGGTCGCGCAGGGTGGGCGGAGTTCGGCTTGCTGTTTGCCGCCCGCTCCATGGCCTATCCGACAAGGCGGACCACGCGGCATGCCTGACGACGCCGACCCTGACCAACGTTCATCAGACCCTACAAGCGCGGCTCCGCTGAAGCGGTTTCGCGGTCACCTACTTTGCGCCCGCAACCGTCGACCAGACGGGCGGGCGACGCTTTTTCTTTTCCCATCAACAATAGAAGGATTGGCCTTGCCTTGAGGGCTGGCCTTTAAACCCAATGATGTTCGAATGGATGTCTGATCCGGCCGCCTGGGCGGGTCTCGCCACCCTCATCGTTCTCGAGATCGTGCTCGGTATCGACAACCTCGTCTTCATCGCCATCCTCGCGGACAAGCTTCCAGAGCATCAACGGGAAAGAGCCCGACTGATTGGCCTCGGACTGGCGCTGGGCATGCGTCTCGTCCTGCTTGCCTCGATCGCCTGGATCGTGACGCTGACCTCTCCGTTGTTCACAGTGCTCGGCGCTGAGATCTCCGGCCGCGACCTGATCCTTCTGTTCGGCGGCCTGTTCCTTCTGTTCAAGGGGACGATGGAGCTGCACGAGCGCCTCGAGGGCCATGCCGGTCACAAGGAAGGCAAGGTGGAGCATGCGGTCTTCTGGCAGGTCCTCGTGCAGATCGTCGTCCTCGATGCCGTCTTCTCGCTGGACAGCGTCATCACCGCCGTCGGGATGGTTCAGCATCTCTCCGTGATGATGATCGCGGTCATTGTCGCCGTCGGCGTGATGCTGCTTGCGTCCAAACCACTGATGGCCTTCGTGTCGAAACACCCGACCGTCGTCATCCTCTGCCTCGGCTTCCTGATGATGATCGGCTTCTCCTTGATCGTCGAAGGGTTCGGTTTCCATATCCCCAAGGGCTACCTCTATGCGGCGATCGGCTTCTCGGTGCTGATCGAGGCCTTCAACCAGATCGGACGCCGCAACCGCGAACGCTTCATGACGACGGGTGACTTGCGCGAGCGTACGGCAAATGCCGTTCTCTCCCTCCTCGGTCGACGCAAGAGCGAGACGTCGCTCGGCGAAACGGCGGATGTCATCGCGGAGCGGGCGACGGAGGACGAACTGTTCACGCCGGTGGAGCACGAGATGATCGAAGGCGTACTGACACTTGCAGAGCGCCCGGCAAAATCGGTCATGACCCCGAGGCTTGATGTCGAGTGGCTGGATATCGAGGAGAGTGACGACGAGTTGCGCCGCAAGATCATCGAAACAGGTCATTCGCGCTTCCCGATCGGACGCGGCAATCTCGATGAGTTCCTGGGCGTCGCGCTGGCGAAAGACCTGTTGAGAGACCTGCTCGAGACCGGCAAGATCGACTTCAGCCGATCCCTTCGCCAGCCCTTGGTCGTGCATGAAACCGTCAGCGCGCTGCGCCTGCTTGAGCAGTTGCGACAGTCTCCCCTTCAGGTCGCGATCGTCCTTGACGAATATGGCTCGATGGAAGGCCTGGTGACACCAACAGACCTGCTCGAAGCCATCGCCGGCGACTTTGCCGACGATGATGATGATCAGTTGACGGTCGAGCGCGAGGAAGACGGAGCGCTCCTCGTCGACGGGTGGATCGATATCCGGCATGTCTCAAAACTGCTGGAGGTCGATCTCGTGGATGAGGCCGACCGCTACTCCACACTGGCAGGCCTCGTTCTTTGGCGCCTCGGACATCTGCCCAACCTGGGTGAAAGCGTCAGCTTTGGTGGCCTGACCTATGAAGTCGTCGCCTTGGATGGCCGCAACGTCGACAAGGTCAGGATCCGAAGGCCGCAGATGGAGGAACTGACGGGCGCCCAGTTTCGCTGAGCTTCCGCCAGGCTGAGATGAAGCAGTTGCGCCGCCGATTTTGCGCCCGAGAGCGGCTATTCCGCCGGCTCGGGCGTGAAAAACACGTCGGCATGCATGTCTGAGCGGTTCAGGCCGCGCGCAAACGCAACCTCCATTGCCGCATCCACCATCGGCGGCGGGCCGGCGACATAGGCTTTCCATCCGTCGAGGTCAGACAGATCCTCGGCCACAGCCTCCGTCACGAATCCACGACGGTACCCTGCCGAATCGGCCTCCGACAAGACGGGCCTGAAGACGAAATTGGCGTGCCACTCGGCGAGCGCGCGGAAATGATCGACGAGATAGAGATCGCGTTCGCTGCGTGCGCCGAAGTAGAGATGGATCGGCTGCTTCAGGCCGTGGGCAAGGGCGGTTTCGACGATCGATTTGATCGGTGCGAGGCCGGAGCCGCCGGCGATGCAGAGGATCGGGCCGGAGTGGTTCTCTCGCAGATAGGAGGATCCCATCGGGTATTCGAGCGTCACCTTGTCCCCGGCCTTCAAAGCGCCGTGCACATATTGCGAGGTCGCTCCGCCGACCACGTGGCGAATGTGGAACTCCACCCGGCCGTCGCCATGCCGGTTGGCCATGGAATAGCTGCGGGCGGGGACCCCATCGAAACTGACCTGCGCATATTGTCCAGCGACGAAACGAGAGCTGCCCCCATCTTCCGCATCGATGCGCACCAGCTTGATGTCGTGCGTGAGGTCCTCCAGATGCGTAACGATGCCGCTTAGCCGTTGGGGCGTTTGGACGGCATCTTCTTCGCCGCCTCCAAGCCATGCCACGGCGGAGTTCGTTACCGGAAGCGCCCGGCAGGCAAGGATGAGACCGCCGGCTTTCTCCTCATCGGTGAGGGCGAAGGGCGAATGCTGGAGAAGCTCCACCTCGCCTTCGATCAGCCGAGACTTGCAAGCGCCGCACCGCCCGGATCTGCAGCCATGGGGGTAAGGAAGCTTGGCGGCGAGCGCAGCATCGAGAATGGTCTGGTCGGCGTGCACTTCGAGGTTTGTTCGTGCCGATCGTATGTCTATGCGTTTGACGGTCATATCAAATGTTTCCTCACAGAGTTCGAATTCTCTCGCGGGCCGGTTCCTGACGGCGGCAAGCGAAAATGCCCTCAGGCTGCGGCTTCCAGCGCTGGTAAGGTCAAGGGGTATCGGATCACCGCCGACGTTCTCAGTTTCGGAGATTGGAATGCGACGGCGAACCTGGACCGATTGCCTAGTGGGACCCTCGGCGCGACTACACGAATGACGGTGGCGTGGCGCCCCAGCAAAGAGCACAGATCAGTCGTGGTCGGCGGCCCCCCGCCTGAGTGCCAGCCGGGGGGAATACACAAGACGAAAATCCCGATTTTCCAATCTCTTATCGGCAGAACCTGACCATTCGCATCAGGGTGAGCGAAAGAAGTTTCAGGAGGTCTTGACCTTTCCATCGTTGGAAACCGCACCTTCGCGAAGAACTGATCGCTGCCGTGGCCGCCCCGGCCGCAAGCGTGAACAAAATGAAGGTGAACGAGAATGAGTAAAAAGGCCGCCGCCCTGTTCCTAGCCGGTATCGCAACCGTTGGAGGGCTTGCGCTTGCCGACGGCGATGGAATGGGAACCTTCGCCAGTCGGCTTCTTGGGCTTGCCTCCTCGACCAGTGCGTCGGAGGCAGTCGCGGCGACCGGAACCACGGGTGCGCCCATGCCCAAGGTTCCGGTCGCCGAGGTCATCACGCGAGAGGTCGCGCCAGCCGTAGAGTTCACGGGCCACTTCGAGGCGGCAAAATCCGTTGAACTGCGTCCGCGTGTCGGCGGCGCCATCGACAGGGTGAGTGTTCCCGAAGGCGCTCTCGTCAAACCGGAACAGGTCCTGTTCCAGATCGATCCGCGACCGTTCCAAGTCGCCCTGGACGCCGCCAAGGCGCGCTTGAAACAGGCGATCGTTCTTCTCGATCACGCCGACATCGCGTTCCGCCGCGCCAAATCCCTGGCTCCGAACGGGACCGTGTCGCGCAAGACCTATGACGATGCCGAGGCAGTGCGGCGCCAACGGCAGGCCGAGGTCGAAATCGCCAAGGCGGCAGTGGCTGCGGCAGAGCTTGATCTCTCCTTCACGCGCGTCGCAGCCCCGATTGGCGGGCGGGTCGATCGTGTCCGGGTGACCGAGGGCAACCTTGTTTCAGGCGGCAATGCGGGTGCCGCCACGCTCCTCACCACCATCGTCTCGACGGACCCGCTCTACGTCTACTTCGACATCGACGAAGCGACGTTTCTCGATTTTGGCGGGCGAGCGCGTCCTGACAATGGAGAAGGCGGAACCGAGAAGTTGCCGGTCGGGATTGGCCTCATGACGGATGCCGGTTTCCCCCATGCCGGCGTGCTCGACTTCATCAGCAACCAGGTCGAACGCAGCACCGGCACGATCCGGGCCCGCGCGATCGTCCGGAATCCGGACGGACTGCTGGCCCCGGGTCTGTTTGCTCGGGTGAACCTTGTGACGGCCCAGCCAGCCCGCACCGTTCTGATCGACGATCAGGCGATCGGTACCGACCAGGGTCGCCGCTATGTGCTGACGCTGGGCTCGGGGAACAAGGCCGAGTACCGGCCGATCGAACTCGGTCCGATGATCGACGGCTTGCGTGTCGTCGCAAGCGGTCTCAGGCCGGGTGAGAAGATCATTCTCAAGGGCCTCGTGCGCCCTGGTATGGAGGTTGACCCGCAGACGGTTTCGATGGTGTCGGGCGAAGCGGCCAAAGGTGACTTAGCGGCCGCCGCTTCGCAGGAGGCGCGTCGATGAACATTCCACGCTTTTTCGTCGACCGCCCCATCTTTGCGGTCGTTCTCTCCGTATTGATGCTGATCGGCGGTGGCCTGACCCTCCTAAAGCTGCCGCTCAGCGAATATCCCCAGGTGACGCCGCCGACCGTGCAGGTGACCGCAAGCTATCCGGGTGCCAGCCCCGAAGTGATCGCCGAAACGGTTGCGGCTCCGCTGGAGCAGGTGATCAACGGCGTCGAGAACATGCTCTACATGAGCTCGCAGGCCGCAACTGACGGGCGCATGACGCTGACGGTGACCTTTCAGCAGGGCACCGATCCCGACATGGCGCAGATCCAGGTTCAGAACCGGGTTTCGCGCGCGCTTCCGCGTCTGCCGCAGGAAGTTCAGCGCATCGGTGTCGTGACGCAGAAGACCTCGCCCGATATCCTGATGGTCGTGCATCTGGTTTCGCCCGATGACCGCTACGATCCTCTCTACCTATCGAACTTCGCGACGCTGCAGGTCCGCGACCAGCTCGCGCGCCTGTCGGGTGTGGGTGACGTGCTCGTCTGGGGAGCCGGCGAATACTCCATGCGGGTCTGGCTCGATCCGGCCAAGGTCGCGGCGCGCGGATTGACCGCTTCCGACGTGGTTGCTGCAATCCAGGAGCAGAACGCTCAGGTGGCCGCCGGCTCCGTCGGCCAGCAACCGGATGCCTCGGCAGCGCTGCAGGTCACGGTCAACACGCTCGGCAGGCTATCCAACGAAGAGCAGTTCGGCGCCATCGTCGTCAAGACCGGCGCCGATGGCCAGGTCACCCGGCTGCGCGACATTGCCCGCATCGAGTTGGGCGCCGACTCCTATGCGCTGCGCAGTCTTCTTGACGGCAAGCCGGCGCTGGCGCTGCAGATCATCCAAAGCCCCGGCGCCAACGCGCTCGACGTGGCGAGTTCCATTCGCGCCACGATGGAAGACCTGCAGAAAGGCTTTCCTGAGGGCATAGAGTATCGCATCGCCTACGATCCCACCGTCTTCGTGAAGGCCTCGCTGGAGGCCGTGGTGATGACGCTACTTGAAGCGATCGTGCTGGTCGTCATCGTGGTCGTGCTTTTTCTTCAGACCTGGCGCGCGTCGATCATCCCGCTGGTTGCCGTGCCGATCTCCTTGGTCGGCACATTCGCGCTGATGTACATGTTCGGCTTTTCGCTCAACACGCTGTCGCTGTTCGGCCTGGTCCTCTCGATCGGGATCGTGGTCGACGACGCGATCGTCGTCGTCGAAAACGTCGAGCGTCACATCGCGCTTGGCGAAACGCCGAAGGAAGCGGCGCGCAAGGCCATGGACGAGGTGACCGGGCCGATCATTGCGATCACGTCCGTGCTCTCGGCCGTGTTCATTCCGTCAGCGTTCCTATCCGGCCTGCAAGGCGAGTTCTATCGTCAGTTCGCCTTGACGATCGCAATCTCGACGATCCTGTCCGCGGTCAACTCCCTGACGCTTTCCCCGGCGCTAGCCGGCGTGCTTCTGAAGCCGCACCACGGCGAGGTGAAGCGCGATCTCCTGACGCGCGTGATAGACGGCCTGTTCGGCTGGTTCTTCCGGCTCTTCAACCGGTTCTTCGAGCGCGCTTCGAACGCCTATGTCTGGTCCGTCCGCCGTGCCGTCAGGTTCAGCGCGCTCGTCCTTCTCGTCTACGCTGGCCTGGTCGCCACGACATGGCTGGGCTTCCACACCGTGCCGAACGGCTTTGTCCCGGCGCAGGACAAATACTACCTGGTCGGCATCGCCCAATTGCCGACAGGAGCCTCGCTCGACCGAACCGAGGCGGTCGTCAAGAAGATGTCGGAGATAGCCCTCGCGGAACCGGGCGTCGAAAGCGTCGTCGCTTTTCCGGGGCTTTCGGTCAACGGCATGGTCAATATTCCCAATGCCGCCGTCATCTTCACGATGCTGAAGCCCTTCGACGAGCGCAAGGATCCGTCCTTGTCCGCATTCGCGATCGCAGGTCGCCTGATGGGCAAATTCAGCCAGATACCCGACGGCTTTGCCGGCATCTTCCCGCCGCCGCCCGTCCCGGGTCTCGGTACGACCGGCGGTTTCAAGTTCCAGGTCGAGGACAGGGCCGGGCTCGGCTTTGCGGCGCTTGCCGAAGCGCAGGGCGCGATTATGGGCAAGGCGATGCAGACGCCGGAGCTTGCCGGAATGCTTGCAAGCTTTCAGGTGAATGCGCCGCAGGTGCAGGTGGACATCGACCGGGTGAAAGCCAAGTCTCAAGGAGTGCCGCTCAACACCATCTTCGAAACGCTGCAGGTCAACCTCGGTTCTCTCTACGCCAACGATTTCAACCGCTTCGGCCGGACCTATCGCGTGGTGGTCCAGGCAGACGCGCCATTCCGCATGCAGCCGGAAGACATTGGCCGGCTGAAGGTGCGCAACGCGGCGGGCGCGATGATACCTTTGTCGGCGCTGTTGACGGTCAAGCACAGTTCGGGACCGGATCGCGTCATGCATTACAACAGCTTCCCGTCGGCCGATATCAGCGGCGGTCCGGCGCCCGGCTATTCGTTCGGCCAAGCAACCGCGGCCATAGAACGGATCGCGGCGGAGACGCTGCCACCCGGCATGACCTTCGAATGGACGGAGCTCGCCTATCAGGAAAAGCAGGCCGGAAACACCGCGATGTACATTTTCCCTCTGTCTGTCCTGCTGGCGTTTCTCATTCTCGCCGCCCAGTACAACAGCTGGTCTTTGCCCTTCGCCGTGTTGCTGATCGCGCCGATGGCGCTGCTTTCCGCAATCGCAGGCGTCTGGTTTACCGGCGGCGACAACAACATCTTCACGCAGATCGGCTTTGTCGTTCTCGTGGGGCTCGCGGCCAAGAATGCGATCCTGATCGTCGAGTTCGCGCGAGCGAAAGAGGATGAAGGTGCCGATCCTCTGTCCGCCGTGCTTGAGGCGGCCCGCCTTCGGCTCAGACCGATCCTGATGACGTCGCTTGCCTTTATCGCAGGCGTCGTTCCGCTGGTGATTGCTAAAGGCGCTGGCGCAGAGATGCGCCACGTCATGGGCATCGCCGTCTTTGCCGGCATGCTCGGCGTTACCTTGTTCGGCCTCGTATTGACGCCGGTATTCTATGTTCTGGTGCGGAAGTTGGCGATCCGGCGGGAAAAAGGCCGAATCCCTGAAGGGGCGTCGCTGGAACAGCGAGCCTAAACCAACCATAACCATCGCACGCGGTCATGTCGGGAAGCCAGATGGCCACGTGCGATGCCTCCCGTCCGAAGGCAAATCCGATCGGCCTGGCGAACTGAGCGCAAGTGCAAATAGTCGTCAGGTTTGCCGGCTAGGGCGCACCTGGTTTCCGGTCGCAAACCGCAGGGCTCACGCAAACGTGCAAGGACGTGACCGGCAAAGGATTGCATCGGGTCGAAACCCTGCTAACACCCGGCTCCTCAAGCACCGCGTTGGAAGATCAGCAAGCGGTCGACGTCGGAATTTCGAGTGGGGCACTGCTTTGCCTGGCGCTCTTCGTTGATCCCGACCGACCTCTCTCCCATATGCGACGAGCCCGGCCTCTCCTCCCGGCGGGCTCGACAACAACGACCCAGGAAGAATAAAAATGAACAATAATGGACGCCTATCGGGCAACTCCTTCGCTGCGCATAACCTGCGCGATCGCCTGGCGGCCGACGGTCTCGCCTATCTGGTCGCGCTGATGCCCGTATTCCTGTTGCTCTGCTAAGCTCGACTGCCGCGTTTCAGGACGCCTGTCGTGGACGCGCTCTGTTCGCGGCCTCAAAGCCACCTTCGGCGCAAGAAAGATCCCCATTCGGCTTCAATTCTCAGCTTTCGGAGGCGATCGCCGCTTGTGACGTGCGCGGCGTAGGAATTGGTAAAGGTGACGAGCAGGATGCGCGCCATCTTCGGATCTCCTTCGGTTCGCTCAAGTTCGTCGGCGATCTCTCGGTAGAGAGCTTCGCTCGACGTGGGCTCGGCGATACGCCGTTCCGCCATCTCCAGCATCCGTTCGACAAAGGCGAGATCGATCACATAGGCCGGCATCGATTTTCCGATCATGATGATGCCCCGCTGCCTGCAGAAGAGGTCCGGCATGGTGTCTCGTGCGTGGGAACGCACGGGCGGTCCGTCTGAGAGAAGGTGGGAGTCCGGGGCGTGTCCTGTCCTGTTCGGAAAAGTATCATGCTCCATCTCCTTCTCACGCTATAGGCCCGGCAAGGATCGGGCCGAAGGATATCCCTATGGGAGCCCAACCGCCAAAGGCGCGAAGAGTTCCAAGGGAAAATCAACTTTTGCGATCAAAGGTCGCCTTCGCGCGACGACGCCAAACGCATGGAAGGGAGCGCGTGAGGCTACCGGCGCGTTTCTAAGGTCAATGCGAACCGCTCGAGCCCAGATGCTCGAACAGGTCTCGCGCCGGCGGGGACAGTTCCTCTTCCGCGCGCACGCAGACGGACAGCCGCCGCGTCGCCCAGTCATCAGCAAGGCGCACGAACGCGGTCTTGGGAGATCTGCCGCCGCGCCGTGCCGCCGTCTCCGGCATGATGGCAAGGCCGACACCCGCCGAAACCATGTGACACATGCCTTCGAAGCTACGCATGCGCGAGCGCATCTTCAGCGTCAGCCCCAATCTCCGAGCTTGTGCATCGATATGGCTCTGCAATGCGCCATCTGCCAAGCCGACGAAAGGCTGGTCCGCAATGTCGGCGAAGAGTGCCCGCCTGCGTGCCGCGAATACGTGATCGCGTGGGATGACGGCGACGAGCCGGTCGACGGCAAAGGGACGCAGTTGCAGGCCGCCAGTATCGACCGCGTCCGAAAGAATGCCGATCTCCACGAGGTCGGCGGCGACGGCTCTCGCAATCTCGATGCTTTGCCGTTCCTTCAGATCGACGTCGATCCGCGGATGCGCCGTCATCCAGGCGCCGAGCCGCTGTGGCAGAAACTCTGTGAGTGCGGCGGTGTTCACCGCAAGCCGGATTGTTGCTCGAAGGCCATCGGCGTGTTCACCAAGCTCGCCGCGCATCCGCGCCATCTGGCGCAGGATCAGCCGGGCGTGATGCGCGAGCGCTTCTCCGGCCGGCGTCGGCCGCACCCCGCGGCGACCACGTTCGAGCAGTTTGACTTTGCCGATCATCTCCATGTCGCGCAGACGTTCACTTGCCGCCGGCAACGAAAGCCCGGCATCCGCAGCACCATGGGTCATGCTGCCGGCATCCACCACGGCAAGAAACAGACGAAGGTCGATAAGATCGAAACGCATGCAAAGGAGGCTAACGGAAAAACAGCCTTCGGACCAGCCGAAGTCTGACTGCGGATGATCCGCATTGTGCCGATGCGGGTATACGCTATGCCGATGGCATGTTCGATCTTGCTCCGTCCCTCGTCGTTGCGATTGCCGCAACTTTCTTCGCCGCCGGCATCCTCAAGGGCGTCACCGGCATGGGGTTGCCGACCTTGGCGATGGGCGTGCTCGGTACGCTCATCTCTCCACTTGCGGCCGCCAGCCTGTTGATTGCCCCGTCCTTCGTGACAAATGTCTGGCAGCTTCTCGCGGGCCCGAGCTTCGGCGCGCTTGCGCTCCGGCTTTGGCCGATGATGCTGGCGATCGTTCTTGGCACGCTCAGCGGTTCTTCGGTGCTTGCCGGTGGCAGCACCGCGCTCACGACGGGCGCGCTTGGTGCGGCCCTCCTTCTCTACGCCGCCTTCACGCTCTTTGCGCGCCAGCTTCGCGTTCCGGCGAAGTGGGAGCCGTGGCTGTCTCCCGTGGTCGGCGCGGCAACCGGGATCGTCACGGGCGCAACCGGCGTCTTCGTCATCCCGGCCGTGCCCTATCTGCAGGCGCTAGGTCTTGAACGGGACGAACTGGTGCAGGCGCTCGGCCTCTCCTTCACCGTCTCCACAGTCGCCCTCACCGCCGGGCTCGTCTGGCGGGGCGCTTTCGAGGCCGACAATCTGCTCTTCTCCGGCCTCGCGATTGCGCCGGCGCTCGCCGGCATGTGGGCGGGGCAAGTCGTTCGCAACCGTGTCGACCCGCCCGTATTCCGGCGCTGGTTCCTCATCAGTCTGCTCGTCCTCGGCGCCGAAATGCTTGCGCGGCCGCTTCTGTAGGTCCTCGCCCAGTCCGTGGTTTGGTCATCTTGGGACGGAAAACTGCCGCTACGGGACCCATTACGCAAGACGCGGATCGCGCTGGCTGACGTTCCCAAGAGCTTTGCTGAGAAACATCGATCAATATATTGAAGAAACTACGTTTTAATGCCGACTCCGGCCCGGAATTCAGGCCGGCACGATCTTCAGCGCGATGACACCGCCGGCGATCACCAGCATTGCGGTTGCCCGCGAGACTGTGATGGTTTCTCCAAAGAGCAGCACACCGCAGAGCACGGAACCGACGGCGCCGATGCCGGTCCAGACCGCGTAGGCTGTTCCGAGCGGCAAGGTCTTGAGCGCCTGGGTGAGCAGGGACAGAAAGATCACCAGGGCAACGATCGAGACCAGCGTCCAGGACAGGCGGCTGTAACCGTTCGAGAACTTGGTGCTGACGGCCCAGGCGACGTCTGCAACGCCGGATAGCACGAGGTAGATCCAGGCAAGCGATGTGGATGACATGGCAATTCTCCAGGGTTCGGCAGATCGCGATCGGTTGCGGCTTCAGACGAGTTTAATAACGGCGACACCGGCCAACAGCAGCACCACGCCGCCCAGGCGCAGCCCCGACACGGACCTCTGCGGCAGACGGAACCAGCCATAGCGATCGACGAAGACACTTGCGACCTGCTGGCCGGCCACGGTGAGACCAACCGCCGCGGCCGCACCAATCGCTGGGATTGCGGTAAAGACCGTGGTGACATAGGTCGCTCCGGCGAGACCACCGAGCCAACCCCACCAGGGCATCGTCTGCACGCCGGTGATGTTGGGACGGGATGTCTTTTGCCCGGCGAGCACCAGAAGCATCACCGCGGCCATGGCGAGCGTGGCGACGAGAAACGAGATCGCACCCACCGCGAACGGCGCACCCCCGAGATCATGGCGCAGGAGCGCATTGACGGCACCCTGGACCGGGAGCACGGCCCCTGCCATCAGCGCAAGGGCAATCCAGCCAAGCCGGTCGACTTTAACATTGTCTTTTCCGCCTTGCCCGAACACCACCATAGCAACCCCGAGGAGCACGACGAGCGTGCCAACGGCGGCCCCGACCCGCAGTCCCGTCGGCGGAACGCCCAGCAAGCCGAAACTATCGAGCGTCAGGGAGGCGAGCATCTGTCCGGCTATGAACAATCCGACGGAAACGACGGCGCCAAGGCGGGGGAAGAGAACGATGGTCGAGACGACATAGACGGCTGAGGCGGTGCCTCCGACGAGATGCCACCACTTGACCGCGGGAATTGCACCAAGCGCGGCGATTGTTCCCGTCAAGAGGGTGACGAGAAGCAGCAGACCGGTACCAATCGCGAGCTGAAGTGTGGTCGCCGCAAAAGGCGATCCGACAGCTTTGGAAAGTTGTGCGTTGGCACCCGCCTGGACAGCGAGCAGACCACCCGCAAACAAGGCCAATGGGACGAACAGGGTCTCCATGACGGGACCTCCTTGATGAGAATGAGTTGAAAATGGAGGAAGGGTTGATCAGGTGGACGTGCTCTGGTGCGCCCGGACCTGAGGAAGGTGCGGGGCGGTCGGGTGATCACTCGTCTCAGGCACCAGATCGCTGAAGAATGGGATCATCTTGCGTCGCTCCACCGATCGGCCCATCCGATCGTGACACCATCTTTAGACGGTGCTCGGTTGCAGAACGATCTGTCGTTTCGCCTACTGCCTCTGCATATTTGCACAGCCGCTTCAATGACGGTACCACAGCGAATAAGGCGTTTGACCGTGGAGCTCGATTGCGCAGAGCGATTGACAATACGCGGTGATAGCGGTGCAAATTCGCTCATCCGATGAACAACCTGTCTTAGGTTTGCCCAATCATGCACAGCCATCACCGTATCGACTGGGAAGACCTCCGCTTCGTTCTGGCAGTCGCGGAGGCGAACTCCCTTGCTGCTGCTGCCCGGGCGCTTGGCGTCAATCACACAACAGTGTTAAGGCGTGTCGGGTCGTTCGAACAGAAGCTCGGGGTCCGGCTGTTTGACCGCCTCCCGTCCGGCTACATGCTCACCGCCGGCGGCGAGGAGCTGCTGGCCGTGGCCCGGCAGATGGCTGAAACGGTCACGGAGCTCGAGCGCCGCTTGACGGGTCAGGATCTGCGGCTCGAGGGTAGCCTGCGGATCACCACCACGGATACGCTGATGGCGTCCATCCTGCCGTCGATCCTGGCGGATTTCCGTCAACGCCATCCCGGCGTCCTGCTCGAGGTCAGCACCTCGAATGCGCTCGCAAACCTCTCGCATCGCGACGCGGACGTTGCCATCCGCCCCGCGGTCGATTCACCGGATGCATTGGTCGGTCGCCGGATCGCGAAGGTCGCTTTCGCCGTCTATGCGGCGCCGTCCTATCTCGATGTGCGGGAGCTGACAGCCGACACGCTGGACATTGCACGGGAGCACTGGATCGGGCTTGGTGACGCGCTTGCGTCCACGAGCGTGGCACGATGGATGCGCGCGACGCTCGTGGCACCCGCGGTCTTGCGTTGCGATTCGCTGGTTACGGCCCGCGAGGCGGCAAAGGCCGGCATCGGTCTTGCGGCCCTGCCCTGTTATCTCGGAGACACGACGCCCGGTCTCATCCGTATCGGCGCACCGGTCGCCGATATGACGAGAGAGCTTTGGCTTCTCACACACGAGGATCTGCGGCGCACGGCCCGCGTCAGCGCCTTCACCGAATTTGTTGGCCAGGCGCTCGCGAAACATCGGCCGCTCCTCGAAGGCAACAAGCCCTCAACTTAGGAGTTCCCCCGGGAACGGCCAATGCGGACGGAGCGCTTAAGATCGCTTTAAATCCAGTTGATCAGGGACACGTCAGATGCCAAGCTCAGTTTGCGAAACCTATCCCGGAATATGCGAAAAAAACCGCCTGAAGTATCCGCGGCCACCCCGCCTCCTGCGTGCTGCCAACCAGAACCTCCGAGGTGCGCCACGGCCGATATCGTTCGCGCCGGTAGCCATTTCACTGACCGTTGAAAGCGAAAGCGCTTCGGCAATCCGGATCGGATCGGCTATCTCGATGCTGGGATTGCTCGTTCTTGCCGCGTACGCCGGGACGACGGCCGTTGCAGGGATTCTTGCCGGCGGATTCGATGGACTGTTGATCGAGGCGTCGTCGAACCTCTGGTGAGTTCGGCACTGGGCGACCCGTCGCCTCAGGCCGTCAGAAGCGATTGACCGCATTGCGGTTCGTCAACGTTCCCGTTGCAAAAGCAAGGCTTGCCGCGGCGACAAGCGTGTCGCTGTAGGCGGTCGCCTTTGCGACTTTCGCCTGGAGCAACGCCGTCTGCGCGATGCTGACATCGGTGATCGTGCCCAGGCCCTGCTTGTAGTAGTCGACCGCAGCATCGTAGGTCGTCTGAGCGGCCGTCGTCAGCTCGCTTGCGGCCGCATAGCCGGCCAGGCTGGTGCGCAGCAGATCATAGGCGACGACGACTTCCCGCGCCGCAGTGTTTTGCAACTGCGCCATCTCCTGCTCGGCAGCGCCGACCTGCGCCATCGCCGACTGCAACCGCGCGTCGCGCAGTCCGCCATCGTAAATCGGGAAGCTCAGGCCGATCATCAGGTTGGCGTTCGGCTGGTTGACGCGGATCGTCGAGCGCTGGTCGAAACGGGTGTCTTCGACGCTGAGCGAGCCGATATTGCGGTTCACGTTGCCCACCAGCGCGACCTTCGGCATGAACTCCGCGCGGGCGGCCGCAATACCGTTCTTGTCGGCCTGCAGGCGGGCAAAAGCCGCCTGCACATCCGGGCGACGCTGGAGCGATGTCGCAATCAGCCGGTTGAGGTCCTCGGGCACAGCCTTCGGCAGAGCACGATTGCTGCCGTCGGCGATGCGGATCTCGAGCGTTGGCGAGACCCCGACCGCTTCGAGAAGCGTCATATAGGCATTGCGCTCGTGCCCTTGCGATTGGGTCAGGTTGAAGCGCGCCTGCGCCACTTGCTGGTTTGCCTGCGCGACTTCGATCGATGTGGCGATGCCGCGACCCATGCGCGCCTTGGCGGCTGCCTGGACAAGCTCGGCATTCTGCACCGTCTGGCGGGCGATCTTCAGCTGAACACGCGCCGCCGTCAGGACGAAATAGGCGTTGGAAACATCGAAGATCAGCTTCTGGTGCGTACCGTTGAAGGTCACGTTTGCGGCAAACGCC
Source organism: Ensifer adhaerens (assembly GCF_000697965.2). Lineage (NCBI taxonomy): Bacteria > Pseudomonadati > Pseudomonadota > Alphaproteobacteria > Hyphomicrobiales > Rhizobiaceae > Ensifer > Ensifer adhaerens. Next base: position 863,068 of record NZ_CP015881.1, read on the forward strand.
AATTGCGTTGCCGCCTCTCTCCCCGCATCCCGCCCGCCGAAATCGAGAAGCAGCCACTTGACCGTAAGGGATGGAATGAACTGCGCGCCAGTTGTCGTCAGCGTGCCGGGGGCGATCGGTATGGGACCGCCGATGCCGGGCGCAGTCGCCGACGTCTGCTCCAGACCGGCGAGTACATCGGCCGTCAGGAGAGGCAGGTACACCGCTTCGGTGATGCCGACGGCAATCGCCGCCTGCCGGGCGCGCTGCCAGGCGGCACGGGTGATCGGATTGGTTCGCTGGGCGATATCGACCAGTTCCGGCAAGCTGTAATCGTGTTTCGGATCGATCGACGGCGTCGCGATCGTAATCGGGATCTCAGGGTTCGGCGCGAGAGAGAAATCCGGCGCGCCGGCACTCACCTTCGAGGCGTCCTTGGTGCCCGTTCCCGAAACGGCCGGCCGGTCGGCGCTCGGTGGCGCCAGATCATCGAGTGCAGCGGACGTGCAGGCTGCCGGGATCGACAATGCGCCAAGGAGAAGAGAGCCTCGGGCAGCACGGCACATGCTTCGGCAAAGGGCGATCACCCCTACCGAAACCCACCTCGCCCCCGCAGAAACCATCATTCCAAGGCATCCCCCGCTGCCAGCCGCCGAACCACAGTCTCGATCTTCTCGTAGAGTGCAAGCCTCCAGGCGAGCTCGTCGCGAATTCGCCGGGGAAAACCTCCGGCATGTATGCTTGCCTTCCGGGCGCGGGCGAGACGCGCTTTCAGCCGCCGAAGCGCCAGGGCCAGATCCGCACTGGGCTTCGGCCGGTGCCATGCCTCTAATCCCTCGGCCTGATCGTTCAGCCATTGCGCCACCGCGTGTTCATAGCCGAGAACCGCGCGCTTCAGCGGCGTCGGCGCGCCCCGCAACGGACCGAAGGCCCGGTCGTGTTCGCGCAATTCGACGATCGGGGGGGCCAGTTCCTGCAGGCTGAGGGCAATGCGCTCCGTCGTCCGGGCATCGATGTCTCCCCGCCGCACGTTTGCAGGCTCGAAACGCAGCAGTTCACTCTGGCGCAATGCGCCAGCGACACCGCTGATCAGGTCGGCATAGTCGCCGGTGGGGCCGCCGCGGCGCGCTAACAGATTGGCAAGCGTGGCACCGCTCGTAGCAAGGCTCTTGCGTATTCCCTGCCCGATGCTGACCGGCCAGATCGTCGAGAAAACGACCGAAACGACGATGTTGCCGAAGACGATGCCGATGATGCGATCCCGCGCCTCGTTGAGATCCAGACTCGGGCCGAAGCCGTGCAGCACGACGAGAAAAAAGCAGAGCGCCATCTGCCAGCCGATATAGGAAATGCGCTCCGAGCCGACGGAGATCCATGCCGCAATGAGGCTGACCGCACCGACAAGAAAGGCGAGCTGGCCGATATCCGTCATGTGCGGCACGAGCCAGATCGTCGAGCCAATCGCCACGGCGCCGCCAAGGAGGCAGCCCGTCAGCCGCAGTGCCAGCTTGTGCATGGTCTCGCCCGTCGTTCCAAGCGCTACCATGAAACAGGTGATCAGGGCGGTGTGGATCGCAAACCAATCGAGGGCCGTGTAGGTGATGTAGGTGATCATCACCGCAAGCAGAGCCTTCAGCGCGAACTGCGTGTAGAGCGGATTGCTGAAAGCATCCGGCAGGAAGAACCCTCCCTTATGCGCATCTGACACCGGCCCGGGCGGGTCTGCTTCCGATAGGATATCGACGATCCTTTCGACCTGATGCGCCGGGAGCGCATCACCGGCTTCAAAGGCGCGAAAATCGGGTGAGCTTAGCAGCGTCTGTTCCGGCGGCTTCCGCCTGCGGATCGCTTCGGCAATGCGGCGAAGAACCTCCGGCGCCGCAGCGTTTTCCCGCGGCCTTCGTTCATCAAGCGATAGGGCGAGTGCCAGCGTCAGCAAATCATAGGACGCGTCCGTCGCCGCCTGCATGCGCGGCACGTCGTGCTTGTCCATCAACGCCAGAAGCTTTGAGAACCCGGCATATTTCTTGAGCTCGCCATTGCCTTCGGCCAGCAACGTCGCAGCCACGCGTTTCGCCGCGTGGTCTCCACTGGACAGGAGCTGGCCCGCCACCTCCAACCGCTCGGCGATCGCCGAGCGTAGCCGTCGCGCCGGGCTGTGGCCGGTGATGAGATGGATCGCGATCAGGTAGACCACCGGGAAGAACACGACCACCCACATCCAAGCGAGCCCTCGGATCAGCAGTTCCGGGATCGGCACGATATCGTAGAGCGTCATGACGAAGGCAAAGACCATGGCGACCGTACCGATCGGCGGCCCGGCACGGCTTGCCTGCGTCAGGTACATGCCGCCGAAGGTAAAAAAGGCGACAAGTGCCAGGCGCAGTGCCGGTTCGTCCGCCACCACCATCAGGCAGACGATGGCCAGCAGAATTCCGATCGTCGCCCCGACAAGCAAGCCGATGGCGATCAGGATGCCGGAGCCGGCATCAGCTCTGAACGCGAAGAAGACGAGATAACAGGAGATCGCCGCTTCGGGGACCCGCAGCGCCATCGCCGTTACAGCAACCAGCGTGGTGACCAGCGCCATGCGCAGGGAAAGGTCCAGCCGGCCCGGATAGGGTTGCAATTCGTCCCAGAGGATCGACGTGTAGCGGACGCTACTTCGCGGCTGGAACAGCATCGGCGTCGTTATGCGCGGGCCCGATGACGACGACGGCGGAGGCGCCGACGCGCATCAGGTCCTCCGGCGGATTTTCAAGCCGCACATGCACGGGAAAGCGCTTGGCGACCCTCACCCAATTCAGCGAGTTGGAAACGATCGGTATGCCGAGGATCGTGGCGGAATCTTCCGAACGCACGCCCCAGCCGACGCCCTCGACCGTGCCGGAAATACGGCGCTCCGGATCCGCCATCACGAAGACATCGGCGCGGCTGCCGATGGCGATCGCCTTGAGTTCTGTTTCGCGGAAGAAAGCGACGGTTTCCCATTCGGCGGTATCGATCAGAGTGAACAGCGTTTCGGCGGGAACCACGACCTTGCCGACCGTCGTGCGCAAGCCGACGATCTTGCCGTCGAAGGGCGCCCGCACGATGGTGTTCTCCAGGTCCCGCTCGGCAAGTGCTACCGTCGCGCGTGCGACATCCGCCTGGGCTTTCCGAGTGTCGAGGGTACCGATCACCCGGTTGGCTCCGTGGGCCGACTGCAACGCCTGAGCAAGGCTGACTTCGGCGTCTTTGACGGCGGTTCGCGCCTCGTCAACTTGCTGCGCCGTCACGAAGCGCCTCGGCAAGAGCGGCTCCAGCCGTTCCTGTGTCTGGCGCGCAAGCAAGACATTGTTCTGAGCACGGGCGATCTGCCGGTCCGCAACGTCGGCATTGGCGCGCTCGAGATCGAGATTGCGCTCTCCCTGCGCCACTTCCGACTGCGTCGCCTTCAGTTCGGCCTGCGCCTGTTCGAGACGCAGGCGATAGGGTTCCGGATCGAGGCGGAAGAGCACGTCGCCCTTCTTCACGCTCGCATTGTTACGCACCTCGACGGCGATTATCCGGCCCGGCACGCTCGCGGCGATCGCAACCGTCGGCGCATCGATTTCAGCGACGTCCGTGCGCGGGCTGCGGTCGACCTGCCAGAAGGTGAAATAGACCGCGACGGCCGCACTGGCGATGATGAGCGGGCCGAGAGTGCGTGCAACTGCACGCCGGAAGACGTCATCGGCACTCAATTCGGCGCTCCGCCAAAGGCCAGAAACCAGTAGACGATGCTGGTGGTGAGCGCGAGCGAGAGGTAGACGAGAAGCGGCGCGGGCAGGTGTTCGTCGATACCGGCGTGGACGAGGATCAGCCTTGCGACAACCGTGGTGACGATACCAAGCCCGGCACAAAGCAGCCAGGCTGGAAAGTAGGACCCGAACACCACGACCGACGGGGCAAGCGGATCCCGGGCACACCCCGCGGCCGTCAGCATCCCCACCGATAAAAGTGCGCGCCCGATCGTCCACCGCCGGCGGCCGGCACGCATGCTAAGTCGAACCACACCATCCCCCGTGTCATGGCCATTGTCATGCAATTGCCGATACTGGTGAATTACGCGAGCCAATTCAACCATTCATGGACCTGCATCACCAGGGTTCGAGAAACGACCGGTCGTTGAGGGGCTGGTGATCTGTCGTTCTTGGGACGGACGGCCTCGCCCCATGTAGAGGCGATCAAGGGTCGGGCTAGTTGTCGGCGCGCTCCGCCAGGCGCCGCAACCCGGGAATGTCCTTCAGCGTCAGCTTCTGCCGTCCGCCGACGACCAGACCCTGCCCCTCCCAGGCGCTGAGGATGCGCGAAACCGTGTGCAGCGTTGTCCCGGTCATCTCGGCGATATCCTGGCGTGAGATCGGAAAGTCGATGCGGATGCCGCCGCTTTCGGGTTTGCCAGCCTGTTCGGCGAGCCGGAGCACCGTGTGCGCGACGCGGCGCTCTACCTCTTCAGTCGACATCTCGCGGATACGGGTATGCGCCTCGTCGAGCCGCTGGCCGATGGTGTGGAGGGCATTGACCGCAAGGTGAGGATTTTTCTCGACGAAGATGTTCCAGAGCTCCGTCGGCCAGGCGAGAACCAGGCTTTCGGTCGCCGCCGTTGCGGTGCCCGGATAGTCGCTGCGCTGGAGCGCTCGGGCAAAACCGAAGAGATCGCCGGGATTGACGACCCGCACGATGATCTGCTGCCCGTCCTTGGTGACCTGTGTCACCTTCAGCCGGCCATTCAGCAGCAGGAAGAAGAAATCGGCCGTGGCCCCCTGTTCGAACACGGCTTCGTTCTGCGGCACGCGCCGCACCGTGGCGCGCGTCAGCAGCGTGTCCAGTTCCGGGTCGCTCATCTTCTGAAACAGGGGGAGCGATTTGACGAGTGTGCGATCGAGTGCAGCCACGTTGGCCCTATATCCTGCCGATTTGAAATTGCCTTTGCTCTAGCATAGAGCCGGGTCCTGCAAAAGGACCCGGCATTTATGCCCGAGCGACGGTTTTCCCAGCAATTTCATCGGCCGTCTCATCTCAGCCCGCACCGTGGAGCCGCCGTTCAAAGGCATAGAGGTAGCCCGAATACCAGCGGCCGTCGCGCACGAGCCGGAAACCGAGATTGTCGGGCGGCACGCCGACGGCGCAGCCGCCGCTTTTCGGATCCCGGATGAAGAAGCTCATCGACGCCCGGTGCTTGCCGTTGACGACGAAGATGCCGCAAGCGGGAGCCTCCTTCAGCACCTCGCCGTCGTCGCCGATCGTGACGCGGCGGTGGCAGGTCTCGGTCCATTCCCAGACATTGCCGTCGAGATCGGCAACCCCATACTCGTTCTCACCGAAGGCGCCCGTGGGCAGCGGCCTCGGGTTCTTCGCCCTCTGCCGGCTGGATTCGCGCTCGTAGTCCGCAAGCCAGCGCAGCGCCGGATTGTCCTTGGTGCCGTCGATCCCCAGCGCATCGTCGGGGAATTTGGACCCGGCGGCAAACGCCCATTGTTGGTCGGTCGGAAGGCGCCAGACCTCGCCGGTCTTCTTGGTCAGCCATGCCGCATAGTCGGTCGCGTCCGTGTAATTGACCCCGGTCATCGGCACACCCGACAGGCCGGCGCCATGGCCGCCCTCCGGCTGCTGGCAGCCGCCATCGGCGACGCAGCGCTCGTAGTCGTCGCGCGTCACCTGATACTTCATGATCTCGAGCGGCTGCTTGATGGCTGCCACCACGATCGGCGCGTCGACGGCAAAACCGTTCTTCAGGAAGTGTCCCTCCGCCCGATAGCTCATCTGTCGCGGCGCGATCGTCACGGTCACCGGCGGCCTGATCGACGGATCGATGCCGTCCTTGAGATCGTCGAACAGCCCCACCTTCGCCGAAAGCACGCCGCCGATTGCCGCCAAAAGGACGACCGGTGCTGCTAGCGAGAGGAGCGAAACCGCAGTTTTCTTGGTGGTGGGCATGGAAGGTCTCCGGGGGAAGTGGCACGCGCCGGCAAGCGCGTGCCTTTGTTCGCGCGTGGGGTCGCTGTGAGCGCGGCCCCACGATCATCCGCTGTCACCCGGCTACATCGACGCCGGCTTGACGACCGATGTCATCAGATCGTCGTTCCATTCGCCGGTCACCTTGAAGTGGCCGGCGGCACCCAGCTCGAACGCCTCGATCAGGTTGTGGTTGACGTAGGCGTACACACCCGGCTGGCGGAAGGTGTAGAAGGCAGCGCCCGCGGTTCCGCCCGGAATGAGCCAGGTTTCCTGGTCGAGATCCGGCGGGTTGCGGAACTTGCCGGTCGCCCAGACATAGTCACCATGCCCGCCGATCAGGTGCGGCCGCGTATCGCGGTTGGCCTGCGAATGGACGACGAGCACACGCTCGCCCACGGCCGCAGTCAAAGCATGGTCGCCGGTCAGCGCGCCGACCGCACCGTTGAAGACGATGTGGGTCGGGGTCAGCGTGCGCATCGCCTTGACAGCATCTTCATAGGCTTCGCCGGGGGTTTCGTACTTCTTGTAGTTCCCGGCCTCGTCCTTCGGCACGTAGAAGTCCTGCTCGCCGACATAGTAGATCTTGTCGTACGTCAGCGGCTGGCCCTTCTCGTCCTTCAGTCCGTCGCGCGGCAGCACCATGATGGCGCCGTTCATGCCCGAGGTGACGTGCCAGGGCACCATGCCCTCCGGCGCGCAATGGTAGACGAAGACGCCGGGCTTGGTCGCCTTGAAACGAAGCGTGGTTTCCTCGCCCGGGTTCACCTGGGTCAGCGCCCCGCCGCCGAGCGCACCGGTTGCGGCGTGGAAGTCGATGTTGTGCAGCAACGTGTTGGTGTCAGGGTTGATCAGCCGCAGTTCGACATAGTCGTTCTCATGCACCACCATCAGCGGACCAGGCACCGAACCGTTGAAGGTCATCGCGTGGATCTCGGTGCCCTCGCGGTCGATCACCAGCTTCTTTTCCTCGATCGTCATGGTGAACTCGACGACGCGCGGTCCGGTCTTGGCGACCTGGTCATGGGCGTGCACGAAAGGCGGCTTGACGAGGTCGACCTTCACGCGAGGCAGGGTCGAGATATCGACGGGGGCAGCACCGGCTGCCGCGGCAGCGCCAGCGGCATGCGCCTGAGCGGTGTGGAGAAGCGGCGCAACCGCGCCCGCCAGGGCAGCGCCGGCAAGCATCGTCCGGCGGGTCATCTGAAGTTGTTCAGTCATCTTGCTCTCCTTCGGCGCGTTCCAGCGGCCGGGATTGGCCTTCTGCGAAACGCGCCTGTATTCAACGAGTTAGGGTGGGCGGCGCCGACTTGGGCGGCCTCACCTCCGGTCTCGACCACCGGTCCCCCAGCAGTCACTAGAGAAGTAGAACCACAGACGAATCTCGTCTTTGTCTTGGAACAAATCGTTGCGAGGAGATCGCTTTTCTTTACGCCTTGCGACGTCGGCGGTCCGACCGGGCAGCGATACTTGCGTTTTCGCAAAGAGGGCCTTCGAACCCATTGATAGATCAAGCCTCATCCGCAAGTCCGCGAGGACGCACGACGAGGAACACGACCATGTTGGACAGATTGATAAGACCGAAACCGAGCGGCGGCATTCCGCGCGGACTCTCGACCACCGGCCCGGTGCTCTTCTCCTATGGCTTCCGGCCGTTCTTCCTCGCAGCCGCCCTCTGGGCGATCGGCGCCATGGCGCTGTGGATCGCCGCACTGATTCTCGGACTAGACCTAGCCGGCGACTACGGTGCCGCCCATTGGCACGCGCATGAGATGCTGTTTGGCTTTTCCTCCGCCGTTCTCGGCGGCTTTCTGTTGACGGCGATCCCGAACTGGACGGGAAGGCTGCCGGTTTCCGGCCGACCGCTCGCTGCCCTCTTCGGACTCTGGGTCATTGGTCGGGTTGCTCTCCTGTCGAGCGGCATCATCGGCCTACCCGTCGCAGCCGCTGTCGAGGCGCTGTTTCTGCCGGTGCTGTTGCTGATCTGCTCGCGCGAGGTGATCGTCGGTCGCAAGTGGAAGGACCTCAAGGTGATCGGCGGGCTCATAATTTTGTCGGCCGCCAATATCTGGTTCCACCTCTCGGTCCTCGGCAATCTCGATGTCGACGCCGCAGCGCGGCTGGCGATCGGGGCCTACACCATGCTGATCATGATCGTCGGCGGACGCATCGTGCCGAGCTTCACGCGCAACTGGCTGAACAAAGTTGGCCGCACCGATTTCCCCGTGCCCTACAACAGGTTCGACACCGCGGCGATCCTGATCGGCGTTGCAGCGCTCGGTGCCTGGACCTTCGCGCCCGTTCACATCGTCACCGCAGCGATTGCGGTGATCGCGTGCGCCTTTCATACGGTACGGTTGCTGCGCTGGCACGGATCACCGACCTGGCCGGAGAAGCTGCTCTTCGTTCTGCACGCGGCTTACGCCTTCGTGCCGCTCGGCTTCCTGGCCATATCGGCCGGCGCGATCGAGCTCCTCGCCGACTACCCGGTCATGCATGTGCTGACCGTCGGCGTGATCGCCTTCATGATGCTCGCCGTGATGACGCGCGCCACTCGCGGCCATACCGGGCGGCCGCTGGTGGGATCGGCACTCACCAGCGCCTCCTATGTCGCGATCGCGGGCGCCGCGCTAATCCGGCCGCTGGCCGAGGTGCTGCCGGAGCATTATCATCACCTGATCGCGCTCTCGGGTGCATTGTGGAGCGCGGCCTTTGTGCTGTTCACGCTCGAATACGGACCGATGCTGGTGCGCGAGCGCCGCGCGCCGCGCGCCTCACCCTGACCGGACGTCGATACCCAACGCAAAAGGCGCCGCAGATGCGGCGCCTTTTCTTTTCTAGAAGGCTGGTCCTAGAAGATGCTGCCGTGGCCAAGTTCCAACGCGCCGTCGGCGATCATGTCAGGCGTCCACGGCGGCTCGTACGTCAGCCGGACCTCGGCATATTCGACACCCGGCACATACCAGACGCAGTTCTGCACCGCTTCCTTGAGGAAGGCAGTCGCCGGGCAGCCCTTGATCGTCGTCGTCATGGTGACACGGGCAATGCCGCCCTCCTGAACGTCGATGTCATAGATCAGGCCGAGATCGACGACGTTCTTGCCCATTTCGGGGTCGATGATGATGCGCAAGGCATCGCGGATCCTCGCCTCGAGGTCCAGGGTTTCAGGCGCCGACATGGGAGCGCCTCCCACCGATGCGGATGAGGATCCGGTAGGTCTCGCCGGTCGCATCGAAATTGCCGGCCCATTTGTGGCCGCGCTTGGCGAGCTCCGGATAAAGGAACAGCGGTTCGCGCGCGAGCAAGGCGAACAGAACCTCGCCTTCGGCCATCTTCTCGGCCGCTGCCAGAATGCGCACCATAGGCTCCGGCGGATCGAGCTCCGTCAGGTCGAGCTGGCGGCTCGGGTCGGGCCAGGCGTCGAGATCCGTTTCGCTGACCGAAAGCCTGATCCCCTCGACCTCGCCTTCGGGCGTAAACAGAACCTCCCAGTCGCCATTGTCGAGCGGGCGGTCCTGATGGGTGAAGCCGCGACCCGCCATGACGCTGAAGAGCGGAACGGGCCGGAAGGTCGCGATCAGCTTCAGCGCCTGGCCCGGCGCCAGGCTGTCGACTGCATTCATGATGGCCTGGAACGGGTCGCTGCCGCCGCGCAAGTGCGGTCGGACGTCGAGTTCATAAGGATCTTGGCTCATGGGAACCTCCGTGAGGAAAAGATGGCAGAAACAGGCCTGGTCGAACAAGTCCATCAGGCAATCGAAGTTCGGCCGGAACGTTGATCAGTCGCCGTGTTCGCACGAACTCCAGGATGAGCGCATTGACGGCAATCAACTGGCCGAGGCTTGCAAAACGAAAAATAGGCGCGCTGCCGATCAGGAGGGCGAGCGAGCCAACCGCGACCGTCAGATAAAAGAGCCGGAACCAGCGAAGGGCGGACGTTTCGCTGACGAGGTCCTGGACCCTCGGGGTCGGCATGCGCCCAAGCGCCGGCCCGTAACATTCGAGCCAGGTCATGAACGGCACGATCTTGTAGAGCTGGGCGAGCCCCATGCCCGTCAGCCATCCAAAGGTGGCGAGATAAATAACGGCGCCGATAGCCTCATCAAGGCGGCCGGCCGAGAGCAGCGCGACGAAGAGTATAGCCGCGGCGACCAGTGACACGAAGGCGCCGATGCTGGCGCGGCTGTTGAGTTCGATCGCCTTGCGCCGGCGCTCCCGATAGATACGCAGGATATCGCCGACATAGATCGCGACAACGGCCGCGCCGGAACCGACGGCAAGGAGGAAAAGCGGCGAGCGACCAACGGTGCCCACGAGAATGACGGGCACTGCGGCCGCCAGAACGCTGAGGCAAAAGGCACCAAGCATGAAGACAACACGGCTGCTTGTCCGCTCTTTGTCTGGCGACAGCATGAACATGGTCAAAAGTCGATAGCTGACGCCCATGGTGGTGAAGCTCAACCAGCCGCAGAGGCCGAGGGAGGCATGAAGCGAGAGACCATCGACGGTGAGGTCGATCGCGCCCGCCGCGTCGATCAGGCCCGAGAGCACGCCAGCATAGACGCCGCCGAGCAGCATCGTGCCGAAGAGAGCGGCAAGGCCGACCGCGACGAAGCGGGCCGGTAGTGGCAGGGGGCGTGCATGCCAAAGCGTGACCGCGAAGGAAAAGCCCAGCACCGAAAAGCCAAGAATCGAGAAAGCGGCGCCAAGAGGAAGCAGCGTCACGGGAACATCGATCGCACCGGAAAGACCGACGAAGCCGAGGGTCAGGGTGGTGATGCCGCCAATAAGTATCAGGAGCGCCGGCAGGGCGACGCTCGGCAAGGACAGCGGCTGGCCGACGAGAACAGGCACGAATTGCAGCAATGCGCCGGTCATCAGCAGGCTTAGCCAACCGAGAGCGACAATATGGACGAGCGCCAGCGTTTCAGGCGCCTCAAGGGCTAAGACCGGATAACCAAAGCCGAGAACCATCATGGTCTCGCCAAGGACGAGGAAAATCAGCGCGGCCGCGAAATAGGACATGGTCCAGCGGGATAGCGTGGCTGCGAACATGGTGGTTCAACCCTTGGATCACGATGGCTCTGGTCGAGCCGAACAAGCGTGATCGATTCTGCTAAGTGGGAGCGGGATGAGAGCGGAAAATGACGCACGCTTTTTCTCACCCCGCTCTTGAAGGACACCAGGGGCTCAGTGCCCGCCGCAGCAGCAGTCACAGCCGGAGGACTGTTGCCGACCGATCTCGACTCGCCATACCTCCGGCCCCTGCTCGAGGTATTCCCAGGTGAATTCGCCCGGATAGCGGGTTTCCAGCTGGTAGTGCAGTGGACGCGGATCGTGGTCGTTAACGATGATGAAGGCGCCACCCTCGGCAAGCGCGTTCAACATGCCGAAGATTTTCGGATGGCGTTCTACCGGCGGGATCGTCCGCACATCGATAAAGGGCTTGTCGGTCTCTGCAATGGTCATGGTTGTCCGCTTCTGAGCGCCGTGGTTTGATGATGATCCGGGAAGCGCCGGCGCACACGCCCCGGATTTCCGCAACCTAGCGACAGCGCCGCCGCGACATTTTGTCGAAGCGCAAACAAATCTCGCTTTGGCCTCGACCAACCCCATCCTTGACTTTTCGCAAAGAGGTGCCTGCCGGCGCGGCCTACAAAAGCTGTATCCATCGCCACCCAGATGAGGACGAAATGTTAGCTTCCGCGCTCCTGAAATACGGTGAAATGCGCCTGCCGCGCTACACGAGTTACCCGACCGCACCGCGCTTTGCCGCTGATGTCGACGATCACACCTACGGCGACTGGCTGAAGGCGATCCCCGAGGGGCAGAACGTGTCGCTCTACCTGCACATCCCCTTCTGTCGTTCCATGTGCTGGTACTGTGGCTGCCACACGACGATCACCAAGAAGGACGACCCGATCCTCGACTATCTCGATGTACTCCGAGACGAGATCCGCATGGTCGCCGATACCATTGGCCAGCCGCTTCCGGTCTCGGAGGTACATTTTGGCGGCGGCACGCCGACGATCATCGAGCCACGTGAATTCCTTGCGCTGATGACGTTGATGGGCGAGCGCTTCGCGCTGTCACCATCGGCCAATGTCGCCGTCGAGATCGATCCGCGCCGGCTGACGCTCGCGATGGCCGAGGCACTCGGCGAAGGCGGCGTTAGGCGTGCCAGCCTCGGCGTGCAGAGCTTCGATCCCGTCGTGCAGAAGGCGATCAACCGCATCCAGAGCGAGAAGCAGACGGCCGAAGCCGTCGACCATCTGCGCGGCGCGGGCATCGGTGGCATCAATTTCGACCTGATCTACGGCCTGCCGCATCAGACGGTGCGCTCCTGCGTCGAGACGGTCGAAGCGGCCGCGGCGATGCGACCGGAACGGTTCGCGGTTTTCGGTTACGCCCATGTGCCGAGCTTCAAGAAGCACCAGCGCATGATCGACGAGAACGCGCTGCCCGACAGTGCCGCCCGCGCCGAACAGGCGATGGCGATCAGCGAAGCGTTGGTCAAAGCCGGCTACCGCCAGATCGGCCTCGATCATTTTGCGCTTCCTGACGACGATCTCGTCACCGCGCAGGAGGCTGGGCAGCTCCGCCGCAACTTCCAGGGCTATACGACCGACACTTGCGAAACGCTGATCGGTTTCGGCGCCTCGGCAATCGGCCGCTCGCGCGACGGTTATGTCCAGAACGAGGTGCCCCCCGGCGTCTATGCAAGCCGCATCGCATCGGGACGGCTCGCAACCACCAAGGGCTACCGACTGACCGACGAGGACCGTTTGCGCGCCGCGATCATCGAGCGGCTGATGTGCGATTTCAGCGCGGATATGTCCGCAATCGCCGCAGCGCATGGCCGGGACTGGCAATCGTTCGTCGACAGCAATAGCAAACTGGCCGAACTGCGAAAGGATAGCGTGATCGATATCGCTGATGGCGTCATCACTGTGCATCCCGAGCACCGCTTCGTCATCCGCGCGGTGGCGGCGGCCTTCGATGCCTATATCGACGAGTCCCAGAGGGTGCACAGCAAGGCGGCTTGAGGGCGCTGGTCGCCGGGAAGGTTTGGCTATTGCCAAGCATTCCCGGCGCAATCACGCCGGCAAAGCGCCGTCCGTCTCTTACGTCATGCTCGACCCGAGCACTTCGTTGTTTTGTGCCACGAAATACGTTCGGATGCGCCTTGGATCCTCGCCTCAAGGGCGACGATGACGAAGTTTGGGGCAACTGCGCTCCCTGAAAACGAGCCGTTTCCAAGCTTATCGCTGGCAGCTCAGCGATACACTTTGGCAAAACTGCCCATCCAACACGTCATGCCCGGCTTTTCCCGAGCATCGAGACCCAGCCTCCTCCCCCCGAGAATAGCCGCGAGCGGATCGGCAAATCCGTCCCGAATGGCCGCGAAACGGCGCACGCGCGGCGGGCATACGGCTTCCGTTGAATCAAAGAGGCCCGGCGGTTGCAGGGCCTCTTGCTTCTCTCTCGACTTGGGGACCGCCCTACCCCACCAGATTGCGGTAGATCGCCGGCAGTGCCGCCGGCAGCCGCGAGATGTTGCCGACTACGGAATAGCCGTTCTGGCCGAACATGGCGGGCACGTAGGACTTCGCCTCCCGGTCGACCGTGACAGCGAAGGTGTTTATGCCGCTGCGCCGTGCCTCCGTGACCGCGCGACGGCTATCCTCGAGCGCAAAACGCCCCTCGTAGTGATCGATATCGTTGGGCTTGCCATCGGTCAGAACAAGCAAGAGCTTCTTGCGGTTCGGCTGCCGACGAAGCTCGGCCGAGGCATGCCGGATCGCAGCACCGATGCGGGTATAGTAGCCGGGTTTCAGTGCGGCAATGCGCGCTTCGACCAGCGGCCCCATAGCCTCGTTGAAGGCCTTCACGGTTTCCACCCGCACCCAGTCACGCCGCCTTGAGGTGAAGGTAAGGATCGAGTGGTTGTCGCCGCAGGCCGACAGCCCGTGCGCAAGGATGAGCAAAGCTTCTTTTTCCACGTCGAGCACCCGCCGGTTGTCTGACCAGGAATCGGTCGACAGCGACACGTCGACGAGGATCGTCACCGCCAGGTCATGCACCTGCGGCCGACTCATCAGATGGATGCGGTCGCTGCCCTGGCCGCCGGCGGCGAGATCGGTGCGGGCACGCACGACCGCGTCGAGATCGAGATCGGCGCCGTCAAGTTGTGCACGCAGCATCTCGTGCCGCGGGCGCAGCACTTCGAACTGGCGCCGCACCCGGCGGATCAAGCTCCGGCTTTCCTCGGTCAGTTCGCTCCGCTCTTCCTGGGCGGAAGCCGGCATTGCCAGCACGCGGCAATGGTCCTTGAGGTACTGCCCGGTCCGGTAGTTCCATTCGGGATAGGTCAGCTCGGCCGTCAGCGGCGTCGGATCGACGGCTTCCGGCGGCAGATCGAGATCGAAGCGGAATCGCGCCGAGGGCCGTCCCTTGCGCTCGCCGAGCGTCATGTCGTCCAGTTCCTCGGCAGCCTTGCTGTCGTGGTCGTCGCTGTCGTCGCCGGGACGGTCGACGTTGACCATCTCGGCCATGGCCAGGATCTTCTCGAAGCGATTGAGGATGAACGGGCTGCGTTCGCCCTTGCGGTTCTCCGGGTTTTCGCGCACCGCCACGTGGCGCTCAACCTCGACACCCTCACTCTGCGTGCCCGCTGTCGCGGCCACATCTTCGTCGCGCACGGTCGTGGTTTCGGCCCGCAACAGCGTGTCCGGCCACAGCGGCATCGGCAGCATCGGCAGGTAGCCGGGCGGCGCACGATGCGGGAAGATCACCGGCAGCGTCGTATCTGCCTCGCCTGTGGCCCTGCGCAACAGCCGCAGGATGCGGTTTTCAAGATGCTGCTCGATCGACGGCAGAGCGCCCCGCTTCCGCTCGGCAAGGGTAGCCTCGGCCAGACGCCGATAGCGCCGCCTAAGGCCTGGGAACCGCTGGAAGACGTCCTCGACCGTTTCCAGCGCGCGCGATATCAGCGCCAGGTCACGACGGAGCGGATCGGTCTCGCTGACGGGGTCGACCGGCATCGTCGCCATATAGGCGACGAGCCAGTGATAGAGATCCTGGTTCAGGTCTTTCGTCGGAAAAATGTCGATCTCGCCCGGCAGCATCAAGGACGCGTGGTCACGCGCCGGCTGGACGAGCTTCTCTTCGCCAAGTCCCATGCGCTGCCGCCACCGCAAGCGATGGGTCGACGTGCGCCCGCGGGCGGGCACGATCTGCACCGCTGGCTCGCCGCCATGTCCGCGAAAGCAAACGCCGAGCACCGGCAGCATGTCGGCGAGCTTCACCGCCTCCTCCGGATAACGCCGCCAGGTTCTGGTGTTGCCGACGAAACGGTGCCAGGCTCGTCCGACGGTTTCTTCGAGCTCGAGGAAATCAAGCATGGCTCACCTCAGGCGATCAGAGAACCGGCCACTTCGAGAAGTGCTGAGCGCACATCCGGTTCGTCGGTCAGAGGCTCGATCATCGCGGCCCGCACCGCATCCTTCACCGGCATTCCGGCATCAATCAGCGAGGCGCAATAGACGAGCAGCCGGGTCGACACGCCTTCTTCGAGATCATGCCCTTTCAGAGCGCGCAGGCGCTGCGCGAGGTTGACGAGCGGCGCCACCTGGCTCTCCAGCAGTCCGCTCTCTTGCGAAACGACTGAAATCTCGGCGTTGCGCGGCAGGAAATCGAACTCGATCGCCACGAAGCGCTGACGGGTGCTCGGCTTCAGGCTCTTCAAAAGGTTCTGGTAGCCGGGATTGTAGGACACGATCAGCATGAAGCTCGACGGTGCTTCGAGCAGTTCGCCGGTCCGTTCAAGCGGCAACATGCGGCGATCGTCGGTCAGTGGATGCAGGACGACGGCGACGTCCTTGCGGGCTTCCACGATCTCGTCGAGATAGCAGACGCCGCCGTTGCGCACGGCCCGGGTCAGGGGGCCGTCGACCCAGACGGTGTCGCCGCCCTTGAGCAGATAGCGACCGGTAAGGTCGGCGGCGGCCAGATCGTCATGGCAGGAAACGGTCGAAAGCGGCAGGCCGAGCTTCGCTGCCATGTGGCTGACGAAGCGGGTCTTGCCGCATCCTGTTGGTCCCTTCAAGAGCAGCGGCAGCTGGCGCACCCAGGCGCTTTCGAACAACGCGCATTCATTGCCGGAGGGGCTATAGGCGGGGATATCGAGCGACGCGCGACTGACGGCAGATTGGACAGGGCTCATGGCAAGTCTCCATGCTGGGAATTCTTGGGGAGATGCCGGCGCGGCGAGCCGCGCCGGCTGGTCGGTTATTCAGCGGGTTGGACGACACCGGCGAGCTTCTCGCTGCGCTCGCGTCCGGGCACCAGAACGGCCCAGATGAACATCAGCGCCGAGATCAGGACGACGGCACCGGAACCGAGGCGGATCCAGTAGAACAGCGCCAGCTGGTCCTGGACGTCCATGTAGCTTTCGCCGAGCACGCGCTGCAGATGCGCCTGGAGAACACCGGCAAAGGTCAGCGCGAAGGTCATGACCGACATGGCGGTGCACATGATCCAGAAGCTCACCATCGACAGCCACTGGTTATACGGCGCACGGCCGCGGATCTCCGGGATGGCATAGGCCATGACCGCGAGGTTCAGCATCACGTAGGCGCCGAAGAAGGCGAGGTGTCCATGGGCCGCGGTCACCTGGGTGCCGTGGGTATAGTAGTTCACCGAAGACAGCGTGTGCAGGAAGCCCCAGACGCCAGCGCCGAAGAAGGCCATGACCGAGCAGCCGATCGACCAGAGGAGGGCTGCGCGGTTCGGATGCTTGCGGCCGGCCTTCCAGGTCATCACGAAGGTGAAGACCACCATGGTGAAGAAGGGGGCCACTTCCAGCGTCGAGAACAGCGAACCGATCCACTGCCAGTAGCCCGGCGCGCCGATCCAGTAGTAGTGGTGGCCCGTGCCGAGGATGCCGGAGAAGAGCGCCAGGCCGACGATGACATAGAGCCATTTTTCGACGACCTCACGGTCGATGCCGTTGAGCTTGATCATCAGGAAGGCGAGCACCGATGCCATGATCAGTTCCCAGACGCCTTCGACCCAGAGATGGACTACGTACCACCAGTACATCTTGTCGAGCGCCAGGTTGATCGGATTGTAGAAAGCGAAGAGGAAGAAGATCGCGACACCCCAAAGCCCGAAGATCAGGATGTTGGTGACGGTCGTCTTGCGGCCTTTCAACACCGTCAGTGTGATGTTGTAGAGGAACATCAGCGCGACGATGACGATACCGACCTTGATCGCGAAGGGCTGCTCGAGGAACTCACGCCCCTCGTGGATGTGCATGAGGTAGCCGACGACGGCAATGGCAGCGGCGATCAGGAAGATCCAGAACTGCGCGATGGCGATCTTCGTGCTGTAGAGCTCGGTTTCTGCCTCTTCCGGCAGCAGGTAGTAGGTCGCGCCCATGAAGCCCATGAGCAGCCAGACGATCAGCGCGTTGGTGTGGACCATGCGCACGATGTTGAAGGGCAGGAGCTCGGAGAGCGTGTTGGGCAGGACGTAGATGGTGCCGGCAAGCACGCCGAACAGCACCTGGGCGAGAAACAGGCCAAGCGCTCCGTAGAAATAGAGCATCGCGACCTTTTGGGTTTGGTATTTCATGGTGTCACACTCCACTCGGTTCGCTTAACCTGCCTCGTTCGGCGGCCAGTTCTGGGTCTTGATGCGGCTCGTCCATTCGAGGAAGTCGGCGAGGTCGTTGAGTTCCTGTTCGGTGAGATTGAACTGCGGCATCTGCCGCCGTCCCTCGATGCCGGTCGGCTGGGCAGCCATCCAGGCCTTAAGCGTATCGCGGGCGCCATCCGGATCGGCCTCGCCGCCGAATCGCTTCCAGACGTTGCCGAGCTCGGGCGCGAAATAGGCGCCCTCGCCGAGAAGCGTGTGGCAGTTGATACAGGAGTTCTTTTCCCAGACGTGTTTGCCGCGGGCGACCGCATCGGTCAGCGTCGTTTCATCCGTCGAAGTCGTCCGCATGTAGTAGTGGCTGTGGGCGGTCAGCCCGACGAAGATTGCGAAGAAAAAGAAGGACCCGCCGTAAAAGACGTTACGGGCCCCGGTTTTGGTGAGGCGTTCTGCCATCACGTGGTCCTTTCGATTTCAGTTGGCCGCTGAGAGTGCGGCCGGCTGATCTGATCCCCTCCCCGTGCGGCGCAGCCGGCAACAATCGGGGCGACCTCATGTCTAGGGAAATCGGCGGCGGCTTCTTTGCGTTTCGGCAAACAAGTCCGCGGCTAGCCTCAGCTGATGAAAGCAGTGCTCAGGACCAGCTTCGCTGCAGCGACGAGGACGAGTGCTGCGGGCCAGATCAAAAGGCCAAGACGAAGGGCCGACGGCGCCTGCCGGAGCCCCATGAAATCGAGCGCGACGAACCGGCTTTTGACGATGGCGAGCCCGAGCAACACGACGATGACGAGGGTGGCCGGCCCGGCGACCGCCATCAGCGCCATGCCCGACATCACGGCTACGGCAAGCAGCAGCCAGGTCTTGAACAATTGTCTGGGATTGCGATCGGTCATGGCACTCACACGAGATAGACGAGCGGGAACATCACGATCCAGACCAGATCGATCACGTGCCAGAGCGTGGTGATCAGCTCGACATTGCCGGGTTTCGGTCGCCAGGCAACGATGATGAGCACGAAGGCACCGAAGACGACGTGCAGCAGATGGAAGCCCGTGACGAGAAAATAGAGCTCGAAGAAGGAGCCGAACTGAGGATCGCCGGCAACGCCGGCCTCGGCGCTATATTCGAAGAGCTTGATCCCCACGAAGGCGAAGCCGAAAAGTGCTGCATTCACCAGCGCCCGCCGACGCTGCTTAAGCGATGCACTCGGCCTCGTCGCCAAGGCCGCCTGCCAGCCGCTTGTCAAAAGAACAAGCGTGTTGATACCGGCAAGCAGCGGATCGAGATGCGAGCGGGCGGCGGCAAACGCGTCCGGCTGGAGAAGACCCACAATCAGGAAGCCGACAAGCAGAATACCGAACGCGGCAAGTTCACTCCAGACGAGCACCCAGAGCAGCAAGGCGTCCGTCGTATCCTCTTCCACCGTTGCGGCAATCGGATGACTGCGGGCATCCATGTCAGCGCCTCCGTTCAAAAAACATCGTTCGAGCTAGGCGCGAGCGCGCACCCTGTCTTTGCGATTGAGCAAAGAAGCCGGCAGGGGGCGGGGCTATTGGCTGACAACAAAGGAGCCTTCCGATGACAGACGCACAGATCGGCCTTTCCGTCGCCACCCCCATCATCATCGTCTTCGCCCTCGTGCTCTATCGCATGGGCGTGCTTCAGCGCGGCGCGACGCTGTCGGCGATCCTCTCCTCCGTTGCGATCGCCATCGTTCTGTTTCTCGATCGCTGATCTGCAGACTTTGAGAAATGTCAAAGAGGATCATTGCCGTCGGGTGTAGTTCGAACCAACACTCAACGGAGCAGATCGATGCAGCAGCAATTTTCAGAACATCACGAGCTGGGGCAGGCTTACCGCGAGCTTTTATCCCTGTGTGATCGCCTCGAGACGCTGGCCGATTCCATCCCGCGCCGCATCGACCTGACGAGCTGCCGCGTGATCCTGACGGAGCTGCCGGAAAAGCTCAGGCGCGTCCACGCGCTGGAGGAAATGATCCTGTTTCCAGCAGTCGAAATTCAGCGGGCAGACGACGGCCGTTACGCCTTGATCGCACGGCTGCGCGCCGAGCATGACCAGGACGATCGGGCAGCCGTCGAGCTGGTACGTGTGCTGAAGGCGGTTCTCGACAACAGGCCATCGCTCAGCTGGGATGCGATCGGCTACATGCTGCGGGGCTTCTTCGAAACTGTTCGCCGCCATGTCGCAACGGAGCGCCTGCTTCTCTGGCGCCATGCGTGAGACAACCGATATGACCTATTTTCTCCTCGCCTTCGCCGTCTTCCTGCTGCTCCATCTGGTGCCGGCCTGGCCGGCGTTACGCCAGGGCCTGATCGACCGGCTCGGTCGCTCGACCTATTTCGCGGTGTATTCGCTTCTTTCCGTGCTTGCTCTCGGCTTCGTCTTTCACGCGGCCCTTCAGCTCGATTTCATCCCGCTCTGGGAACCGGCGGCCTGGCAGGCCTGGGTAACCTTCGTGCTGGCGCCACTCGGCATCTTTCTCGTGCTGGCTGGCCTCTTCAGCGAAAACGCGCTGTCGATCTCCATCTATCAGGGAAACGAGCGGCCCGGCGCCATCGTAACGATCACCCGTCACCCGGTGCTCTGGGGCTTCCTGCTCTGGGCCGCCGGTCACATCGTGCCCAATGGCGACTTGCGCGCGCTGGTTCTTTTCGGCGGTTTCGCACTGTTTTCCGCCGGTGGCTTCTTGATGCTTGAAAAGCGTGCCCGCCGGCGTTTGGGTGACAACTGGCAAGCGGCCTCGAAGGGCACGTCAGTCTGGCCCTTTGCGGCCATCATTCGAGGCGAAACCCGTTTGCGCGCCGATCCCGTGATGATCATCGCCGCCTTTGCCACCGTCGCGATTGCCGTGTGGCTGCTGCTTGGCGGTCACGAGGTCCTGTTCGGCGCCGATCCGCTGCTTCAGGCCACCGTCTCCTAGATCACGATGATTTTTGGTCCTCACCCTGCCAGGCCATAGCCTGCGGGGTGATCGGCAGTGCCAGCAGGTCGATCGCTCGGGCCGCCAGATGGTCGACGATGGCCGAGACGCTCTCAGGCCGATGATAGAAGGCCGGCACCGGCGGCATGATAATCGCCCCCATTTCCGTGACGGCGCACATATTGCGCAGGTGACCGAGATGCAGCGGTGTCTCGCGTGCCATCAGCACCAGCCTGCGCCGCTCCTTCAGATGCACGTCGGCTGCCCGTACCACGAGGTTATCGGCCATGCCGGCAGAGATCGCCGCAAGTGAGCGCATGGAGCACGGCGCGACGATCATGCCGGCCGTCGAAAACGATCCGCTCGCAATCGCCGCGCCGATATCGGCGTGGTCATAGGTCCGCGCGGCCAGACGCAGCAGGGATGGAAGAGCGCCTGCGCCGACCTCATGCGCGAGCGTGCGGTGCGCCGCCGGCGACAGAACCAGATGCAGCTCGACGCTTTCGATTTCGCTGAGCCGCTCCGCGATGCGCACCGCAATCGCAGCACCCGAAGCCCCGGTGACACCGAGGACGATCTTCAACCGGTTCATCGGGTCAGCCCTCCAAGCCCGAGACCGGCCCAGATCGCATCGACCTGACCCACGACCTCCGGCGACATTTCGAGCACCCGCCCCCATTCACGGTCGGTCTCGGCGCCGATCTTGTTGGTGGCGTCGAGCCCGAGCTTGCCACCGAGGCCGGAGCGTGGCGACGCGAAGTCGAGATAGTCGATCGGCGTGCCCTCGATCACGGTCACGTCGCGGCTGGCATCGAAGCGGGTCGCAAGAGCCCACATTACGTCGGACCAGTTGCGCACGTCGATATCCGGGTCGACGGCGATGATCAGCTTGGTGTAGCTGAACTGCGGCAAGACAGACCAAAGCCCCATCATCACGCGCTTGGCCTGACCGGGATAACGCTTGTCGATCGCGACGACCATGGCTCTGTAGGAGCAGGCCTCCGGCGGCAACCAGAGATCGGATATCTCCGGAAACTGCTTGCGAACCAGTGGCACGAACAGCCTGTTCATCGCCTCTCCGAGCCGCGAAGGCTCGTCCGGCGGTCGGCCGGTATAGGTGGAAAGATAGAGCGGATTCCGACGCATGGTGATCGCCGACAGACGCATGACCGGGAACGGCTCCACCGAATTGTAATAGCCGGTATGGTCGCCATAGGGGCCCTCCTCCGCGGTCTTGCTCGCCGAGACCGTACCCTCGATCACGATCTCCGCATTGGCCGGCACTGAAAGTGGCACGGTCTTCGCCTTCACGAGTTGCGTCCTGCCGCGCCGAAGCAGGCCTGAGAAATTCAGCTCGCTCAGTCCGTCCGGCAGCGGCATGACCGCAGAAAGGATCGTCGCTGGGTCGGCACCGATGACGACCGCGATCGGCATGTCCTGACCCAGGCGTTGCCAGAGACGATGGTGGCGGGCGCCGCCGCGGTGGGCGAGCCAGCGCACGATGGCGCGATCGGGCCCTAGCACCTGCATGCGATAGATCCCGACATTGACATCGAACGGATCATCCGGCGCGCGCGTGATCACCAGTGGCCAGGTAATCAGCGGCGCCGGCTCTCCCGGCCAGCACCATTGAACCGGCAGGCGCCCAAGGTCGATTTCCTGATCGCGCCAGACGACCTCCTGACACAGCGCACGCGTTACCTTTCGTGGCCGCATATACATCGCCGATCGGAGCAGAGGCAGCCGATCCCAGGCGTCGCGCAGCGACTGCGGCGCTCTCGGATCGCGCAGCTCCGCAAGTTCACCCGCAAGCGCATCGAGCCCGCCCGGCGCCAGGCCGAAACCACGCTCGATCCGGCGTTCCGACCCGAAGAGATTGGTCAGAAGCGGGATCGGTTGTGCGGCGCCTGTCGCATCGACCGGCCGCTCGAAGAGAAGCGCCGGCCCGTCGGCGGCAAGCACGCGGCGGTGGATTTCGGTCACCTCATGCACCAGCGAAACCGGTCGCGAAATCCGCTTCAAATCGCCTTCGCGCTCGAGCGCGTCGATAAAATCCTGAAGCGTTGCAAAGCCCTTTGACGGGCGAAAGGTCCTGTTCATGGAGCCTGTTTGTGGCGGCGAATGGCCCTTGTCTTTGACGTGGCGCAAACAACGACCGGCAGCAGGCGACTAGCATGCGCCGCATCGTTCGATTCCGACGCTCCACAGGTAGCAAATGACACTTCCGCTCGCGATCACCGCCCCCCTTAGCTTCGTTCCCATCGTCGCCATCGAAAGCGTGGTGCAGCGCGTCTTTGCCCATGTGATCGCGAGCCATCCGGGCCTCTTCGACCGTCTCGCGGATCATGCAGCCAAGCGCTACGCCTTCCAGCCGTCTGACCTGCCGATCGGCTTCCTTGTCGAACCGGCCGTGCCGCGCATCTCCGTACATCGCAAGGAGCGCACGCCGGTTTCCGATGCCTGCATGGAAGGCGAGCTCGTACTGCTCTTGGCGCTGCTCGAGGGCCGCATCGACGGCGACGCCGTGTTCTTTTCGCGCGATCTTGCCGTCAGCGGCGACATGGAGGCGATGCTGGCGCTGCGCAACGCACTCGACGACTGCGAGATCGACCTTCCAAGCGATCTCGCTGACATGGCCGGACCGCTGGCCCCGCTCGTGCGCCGCGCGGGAGAAAAGATCCGCGAACGTGCGCTTGGCCGCGTTCTCAAGGAGGAGGCTCCCCAATGGAACTGATCTGCCCCGCCGGCACGCCAGCTGCCTTCCGCGAAGCCGTCGATGCCGGTGCCGACGCGGTCTATTGCGGCTTTCGCGACGAGACGAACGCCCGCAATTTTCCGGGGTTGAACTTCTCGCGCGACGAACTCCGAACGGCAATTGCCTATGCCAAGCAGCGCAGGGTGATGACCTTTGTTGCGATCAACACCTTCATGCGCGCCGGCCAGGAGACGCTCTGGCATCAGGCGGTGGATGACGCCGTGGCACTTGGTGCCGATGCCGTCATCCTCGCGGATTTCGGCCTGATGGCTTATACGGTGGAACGCCATCCGCAGCAGCGGCTGCACGTTTCCGTCCAGGCCTCGGCCTCGAATGCCGACGCCGTGCGCTTCCTCGTCGAGACCTTCGCGGCAAAACGCGTTGTGTTGCCGCGCACCCTGACGATCGCCGACATCGCTCGCCTTGCCAAACAGATCGATTGCGAGATCGAGGTCTTTGCCTTCGGCGGCCTCTGTGTCATGGCCGAGGGGCGCTGTTCGCTCTCTTCCTACGCCACGGGCAAGTCGCCCAACATGAACGGTGTCTGCTCGCCCGCAAGCCACGTGCGCTATCGCCAGGACGGACGCGAGCTGGTGTCCGAGCTCGGCGATTACACTATCAACCGCTTCCCGGCGGGCGAAGCCGCTGGCTATCCGACGCTCTGCAAGGGGCGCTTCGACATTGCGGAGGACCGCGGCTACGCCTTCGAGGACCCGGTTTCACTCGACGTCATGGACCATATCGATGCCCTGCGCAGCGCCGGCGTCAGCGCGCTGAAGATCGAGGGCCGGCAGCGCGGCAAGGCCTATGTCGCCGAGGTCGTGTCAGTGATGCGGCGGGCGCTGACCGCCAGCGCCACCGAGCGGCCCGCATTGGTGTCGCGGCTGAAGGCGCTCAGCGAAGGCCAGAAGACGACAACAGGCGCCTACGAAAAGCGCTGGAGGTAATCGGCCCATGACCATATCGACAAGCCCATCCAAGCCCGTCCTGAGCCTCGGCCCGGTCTACTATCTCTGGGATGGCCCCAAATGGCGCGATTTCTATTTCCGCATTGCCGACGAAGCGCCGATCGCCCACGTCACGATCGGCGAGGCCGTCTGCTCGAAGCGGCTGCATTTCATCGAGCCCCATGTCGGCGAGGTCATCGAACGGCTGGAGAATGCCGGCAAGCAGGTGAGCCTCGCCTCGCTCGCGCTGGTGACGCTGGAACGTGAAAGCCAGTTGGTGCGCGGGCTGGTGCGTGACAGCGCCCATCCGATCGAGGTCAATGACCTATCCGCGCTGCACCTGCTTGCCGGCAAGCCGCATTCTATCGGGCCGCTGGTCAACGTCTATAATGGCGCGACTGCCCGGCTCTTGGCCTCGAGGGGCGCGATGAGCATCTGTCTGCCGCCAGAACTGCCGATGACGTCGGTGCGCGGCATTATCGAGGAAAGTCCGGGGGTCGCCTTCGAGGTCTTCGCGTTCGGCCGCGTACCGCTCGCGATTTCGGCGCGTTGCGCCCATGCCCGCTCCAAGGGGCTGATCAAGGACAATTGCCAGTTCATCTGCGGCGAAGACCCTGACGGCCTGACCGTCGAGACCCTCGACAGCCAGGCTTTTCTGGCGCTGAACGGCGTACAGACCATGTCGCACACCTGCCAGGCGCTGATCCAGGAACTGCCGGAGCTTGCCGCCGCCGGCGTTTCCCGCATTCGGCTGTCGCCGCAGGATTGCGACATGGCGGCCGTGGCCCGCATCTTCGACGATGTCATCGCCGGGCGATGCTCACCACGTGAAGCACAGGCGGATCTTGGCGGCGTTTACCCAAACAGGCCGTTTTCGAATGGTTTCCACCACGGTCAGACAGGAGCGGCATGGATATCCGCCGAAGCAAGTTAGCGAGGTGAGGAGGCGCATACATCGCCTCGCATTTGCGAATTGCGTCCTTCGCAGGATCCACCTGTCGGTTACAGCGCTTGCGCAGGCTGATGAACCGACGCATTGGCGACAGCGAGAAAGTTTGCGCATGCCGCGTTCCGATCATTGGTGCGCCAAAGCAAGCCAGTTTCAACTGTCGGGACGCGCCCGGAAAGCGGCAGATAGGTCACCCCGTCTCGCTGCAGCCTGGTCATGGACTGCGGAACCAGTGCGACACCCATCCCGGAGCCCACCAGTCCGATGATCGTCTGCATCTGTATAGCCTCCTGGAAGACGGAGAAGGCTGAGCGATGCTCGGCGAAGTAGCCCGAAACAAGGTCGTGAAAGATCGGCGCGGACCGCCGTGGAAAGAGGATCAGTGGCGCGGCGAAGAACGCGGCAGGTTCTAGTATCCCCTCGCAGAAGCCGTCGCGCCCTTCGTCTATCCAGGATGACGGGACCGCGGCAATCAGCGGTTCGCGAAGGATCGGGCGATAGCTCAGGGTTTGGCTCAGCGAACTGGATGGCGGAGCGATGACGATGCCGACATCGACTTCGCTCCTCAGCAGGGCATCGATCTGCACGTCGCTTGTCGCTTCGCGCAGAGAGAGCTCGACGTTTGGATAGGCAGCCCGAAAGCGACCGACGGCTGCTGGCAGCAGGCTATAGTCGACAGTACTGACGAAGGACAGGCGCAGGAGCCCCATTTCGCCGCGTGCAAGCTTTCTCGCGATATCAGGCAGCGCTGTCGCCTCTGCCAGAACGCGTCGGGCATGCACAAACCATTGCTCGCCGACGGGCGTGAGTTTCACCTCGCGTTTGGTGCGATCGAAAAGCCGCAATCCGAGTTCTCTTTCCAGCGCCTGGATCGCTTGACTGAGCGGCGGTTGCGTCATGTTGAGGCGTTCGGCGGCGCGGCCGAAATGAAGTTCCTCGGCAACCGCCACGAACTGGCGAATCTGTCTCAGGTCCATGTTGCTCATTAATATGTCCAGAGACCTAAATTGGCGTCATAAATATATTTCACAACTCTTTTGCGCGCCAGTACGTACCAATCATCCGAGAGAATAGTGACGCCTTCCACTTGAATTCGGTGTGCAATGCTCATGCTGCCCTCCATTGATAATGGCTGTGATGCGGTCGGGCAATTTCGTGCATTTTCGTGCAATGTCAAGATTTTTCGTGTACGGACGTCGCCCTGCGGCAGGGATATCGGGCGGCGTTTGTTGCGGAAACGGCGAGTGCCGTGGGGTCAATCCCGCGGCACTCGGGTCAGCCGATTATGGTCTAACGGCATCCGCCTATCGCAACGGGAAGGCGACCGGCCGGATCGGAGCTGCGTCGGCGCCACGGAACTTCAACGACGCGCCGACGAAGGCAAACTCGTAGACCCTGTCCTTGGACAGTTTTTCGAGATTGATGAGCTCAATGATCGGAGCGCCTTGCTGCGCGAGCAGGTAGGTGTGAACGGGAATGTAGTTGTTTTCCGTTTCGGCCGGGAAGGCTTCGAAGCTCAGGTTATCTGCGCCCACCACCATGGCGCCGCCGTCCTCGACGAGGAACTTTGCCGCGTCGATGCTGAGGCCGGGAGGGTTGCTCATATAGGCGGACTTGTCTTCGTAGTTCTGCATGCGACCCGTGCGGATCAAGGCGACATCGCCCTCCGCCAGCGTCACGCCCTGGCTTTTCAGCGCGTCTTCGAGATCCTTGCGCGTGATCCGGTAGTTGTCGGGCAGCATCTGCATGCCTTTGGCTGCCGCGACGTCGATCATCACGCCGCGCGCGACGATCGGCGGCAGCTTTTCGGCGCCGGTGATGGTCCAACCCTGGTCCCCGAGGTGATCGGCAGCGGCATAGCCATTCCAGATCTTGCTGTTCAGGCCGAAGTGATTGAGCGCGTCGATGTGCGTGCCCATGTGCGCATACATCGAAACCGCCGAGCCGGTGTAGCTGACATGGGCGTTCATCTCCTTGCCGACCTTCATCGGATCGGAGACCAGAGTGCCATTCGGCGTGTGCGTCATCCACATCTGGTAGGGTGGGTCGCCGGCCGCCTCCCAGCTGGGCATGCCGATGAAATACTCGACCGCGAGGTCGTAGGACTTGCTTCCCTCGATCCGCGACAAAATGGCGGCCCGGGATTCCGGCGTGATGAGGTTGAGGCGCCCGATCTCGTCCTTCGGCCCCCACGGGCTCTTGCCGACCTCCTGCGCGAAGGCCGCGCCGCCGACGAGGCTGACGACAAGAGAAGCGATCAAGACACGCTCCAGGACTGCGGTGTTGAACATGATGAACTCCTTCTTCTGGTCTTCCCGCGATATCAGGAAGCTGGGCTCACCTTATTGCTGGCGCTGCAGCGCATAATCAGCGATGAATTGAAAACATAATTTACTTTGGAGAAAATATGGATCTGCTGTCCGCCATGCGTTCGTTCCGGCGCGTCATCGAACTTCAGAGCTTCAACAAGGCGGCGGAGGAGCTAGGACAGTCGAACGCGTCGATCAGCAAGCAGGTCCGGCAACTGGAAGAACGGCTCGGGGCCGTGCTCATCGTGCGCACGACCCGGCGCATGAGCCTGTCGGAAAACGGACGCGCCTATTTTTCCGAATGCTGCCGGCTTCTCGACGAGCTCGATCATCTGGAGCGCACCACCTCCGGCGAGGCCGGCGAGATCAACGGCCGGCTCCGGCTCAATGCGCCCCTCTCCTTCGGATTGACCGTGCTTGCGCCGATGCTCGCGCGCTTCATGACACTTCATCCGCAATTGAAGGTCGACATGACGCTCGACGACCACGTGCTCAACGTCGTTTCGGAAGGCTTTGACGTTTCCATCCGGGTGCGCGCGGCTCTGACGGATTCATCGCTGATCGCCCGGCGGCTCGGCGACATTGGCCAAGTCATCTGCGCCGCCCCGGCCTATCTCGCAGACAATGGCACGCCCGCGACCGTTGCCGATCTCAAGAGCCACCATTGCCTCACCTATCGCCTGGCCGACCAGCCCGGCAGCTGGAGGCTGGAAGGGCCTGACGGCGCCGTCATGATCGACCTGCCGGCACGTTTCGTCGCCGACAACAGCCTGATGCTCAGCGAAATGATTCAGGCGGGCATCGGCATTGGCGTGTTGCCCTCCTTCATCGCCACGCCGTTGCTTGCCGAGGGCAAGCTCTGCCAGGTGCTGCCTGGTCACAAGCTCGCCGAACGCGGCATCTACGCGGTCTATCCTACCAATCGGCTGTTGCTGCCGAAGGTGAAGGCCTTCACCGAGTTTCTGGCAAGCGAGATGCGACAGGCCGGGCTTTAAGGGCTTGGCGTGACAAATACCTCAGAACCGGGTCGTGAGGTTCACGCGGAATATGCGCCCCGGTAGCCGCATTGAGATAGCGGTCATGTTCGGCCAACTGAAGATGGCGCGGGCGCCGTCGATCGCGAACGCCTCGTAATCATGTTACCTGGGTGACAGCTCAGATTATGGAACGGCCAAACTTTCCAAATTCGTTTGACAGCAATCGGCGGCGCGAATATTTTGGAAAGCATAAAGTTTCCTTATTTGGCCAACCGTTCATTTCGACGCGCGCCGCACCGGTGAAAGGAACCGGAAATGAGCCAGCAGTCATTCAGCATCGAAAATGCCCAGCCTATGAAAACGATGGAGGCCGTGCCCGGCGTGGAGGCACAGCGGACGCTGCCTGTCATCCCGACTGTGATCGCCACGAACGCTATCGGAACCCGCAGGCGCTGGCTTCGCAATGTGCTTTTCGCATCCGTTGCCATCGCCGCCGTCGCCGGCGCGACCGATTTCGGTTGGGCCTACTGGACGACGGGTCGCTTCGAGGTGTCGACCGACGACGCCTATGTGAAGGCCGATAGCACGACCATTGCCCCAAAGGTCTCGGGCCATATCGCCGAGGTGCTGGTCACCGACAACCAGCAGGTCAAGGCCGGACAGGTTCTCGCCCGCATCGACGATCGGGACTTCACAGTCAGCCTCGAACAGACCAGGGCCGGCGTCGAAGCCGCCGAGGCCAATATCGCAAACAAGCAATCGGCTCTCATCGCACAGCAATCCGTGATCGATTCGGCCAAGGCGACGGTCGAGGCCGACAAGGCCGACCAAACCTTCGCCGAGCAGGACGACAGGCGCTATTCGAAGCTCGCAAGGCAAGGCTTCGGTACCCTGCAGAACGCGCAACAGGCGGCCTCACGCATTGCCGCTGCAAGGGCCGCGGTGACGCGCGACACGGCAGCGCTCGCAAGCGCGGTCAAGCAGCTCGACGTGATCAAAGCCGAAGTCGCACAGGCAAAGGCCGCGCTCGACAGCGCGAAAGCGGCCGAGCATCAGGCCGAGCTCAACCTATCCTACACCGCGCTCGCAGCACCGATCGACGGCGTGATCGGCAACCGCACCTTGCGCGTCGGCCAATATGTGCAGGCCGGAACGCAGCTGATGGCAGTCGTTCCCACGCACGCGGCCTACATCGTTGCCAACTACAAGGAAACACAGCTTGCCGATGTCGTTCCCGGCCAGACCGTGGCGATAGAGGTGGACACCTTCCCGGGCCAGGTCTTCGAGGGCCACGTCGACAGCATCTCGCCGGCAAGCGGCCAGGAATTTGCGCTGCTGCCGCCCGACAATGCGACGGGAAACTTCACCAAGGTGGTGCAGCGCATCCCCGTCAAGATCGTGATCAATCGCGACAGTCCGCTCGACGTGGTGCTGCGGCCCGGCATGTCCGTCTACCCGACGATCGACACCCGAACCGCAGGAACGGCGGTGGCCGCCGTGTCGGCAAGCATAAACTGAAGGACGCTCAGGCGCCGTTCCCAGCTTTAAGGGCTGGCAGGAGGATGCAATGTCCACCACCACGATGCCCATGGTTTCGCCCGGCGTGCGTGAGCCCGCAGCAACGTCGCCCGACAAGGCAAGTACGACGGCCTGGATTTCCGTTCTTGCCGGCCTGATCGGCGCCTTCATGGCGATCCTCAACATCCAGATCACCAACGCCTCACTGCTCGATATCGAAGGCGGCATCGGTACCGGCGTCGACAACGGCGCCTGGATATCGACCTCGTATCTCATCGGCGAAATCGTCGTGATCCCGCTCACCGACTATTTGAGCCGCGTCTTCTCGTTCCGGCGCTATATGCTGACGAACGCCATCCTGTTTCCGCTGTTTTCGGCGGCCTGTGCGTTTGCCCATGATCTAGGCTCGATGATTGCGCTGCGCGGTCTGCAGGGTTTTGCCGGCGGCGTGCTCATTCCGATGGCCTTCACCATGGTGTTGACCCGCCTGCCCAAAGCGCAGCAGCCGCTCGGCCTGGCGCTGTTTGCGCTCTCGGTCACCTTCGCCCCGGCGATTGGCCCGACGATCGGCGGCTATCTCACCGAGAATTATGGCTGGCAGTCGATCTTCTTCGTCAACGCCCCGCCGAGCCTGGTGATGGTAATTGCGCTCTACTTCACCCTTGAGAAGAAGCCGATGCAATTGTCCCTGCTCAAGGAGGGCGATTGGGCCGGCATTATTACCATGGCCATCGGCCTTTCGGCGCTACAGACGGTTTTGGAGGAAGGCAACAAGGACGACTGGTTCCAATCGCCGTTCATCGTCAAGCTCGCTTTGACGGCGGCCGTGTTCCTGATCGCCTTCATCATCATAGAGCTCAAGGTCGAAAAGCCGCTGGTGCAATTGCGCCTGCTCAAGCAGCGCAATTTCGGGGTCGGCGTTCTCGTCAACGTGCTTGTCGGCGTCGCCCTGTTCGGCACGGTCTACATCCTGCCGCAGTATCTCGGCCAGGTGCAGCGCTACAATGCCGAGCAGATTGGCCTCGTGCTTGCCTGGACCGGGCTGCCGCAGCTTCTCATCATCCCGCTCGTGCCGGCGCTGATGAAGCGGTTCGACGTGCGCTATATCGGTTTCGTCGGCATCAGCATCTTCGCGGCCAGCTGTTTCATGAACACGACGCTGTCGCTCGACAGTGCCGGCGACCAGTTCTTCGTCCCGAATATCGTACGCGCCATCGGTCAGGCGCTGGTGCTGACGCCGATCACGGTGATCACCACCGCCCGTATCGCCCCGAACGACGCGGCAGCCGCCTCGGGCCTGTCGAACATGCTGCGCAATCTCGGCGGCGCCGTCGGCACGGCCACCCTTGCGACGGTGCTGACCAAGCGTGAGCAGTTTCACTCAAACATCATCGGCCAGTCGGTGACCGTCTATCGCGACGAAGTCCGCGACCGGATCGGCGATCTGACGCGGCATTTCATGGCCCATGGCGTCACCGATGCCGCCGTCGCACAGCACAAGGCGATCGCCGTGATCGGTGCTACGGTTCGCCGGCAGGCGCTGATCCTCGGTTTCAGTGATACCTTCGCGGTGATCGGGATCGTGCTGGCGCTTGCAGCCATCGCGCTGCTCTTCACCCGCAAGATCCAACTCGGCGGCGCCGGCGCGGGTGGCGCACACTAATTCGAAGATACGATGGAAGGAGGAAGGCCCATGCAAGGTTCCAGACCGGATCGTCTCTATCTGGAGGATCTTCACGTCGGACAACGCTTTACCAGCGCGACGCATACGGTCGACGAGGCGCAGATCAAGACTTTTGCCGCACAGTTCGACCCGCAGCCGTTTCATCTGGACGAGGCGGCCGCCAGTGACACGCTCTTCAAGGGCCTGGCCGCAAGCGGGTGGCACACGGCGGCGATCACGATGCGGCTGAACGTGGAGACCGGCCTGCCTTTCGCCGGTGGCCTAATCGGCGCGGGCGGAGACATCACTTGGCCGGCCCCGACGCGGCCCGGCGATACCCTGCGTGTCGAAAGCGAGGTGGTCGAGATCATTCCCTCGCGCTCGAAACCCGACCGCGGCATCGCCGTCGTCGTCAGCCAGACGATCAACCAGCGCAACGAGGTCGTGCAGATCCTCAAGGCGAAGCTCGTGATCGCGCGCAAGCCGGGCTGAAACGGCCGGCCGTGCTTGGCGATCCTTCGGGGTAGCGCCGCGCGACGCGCTCTGGATTTTCTGTCGTCGGGACCGTATTTTCCCCGGCAGGCGCCCCGCGCAGCCGGACAGCAGCAATGGAAGGCTGTGCAAGAAAGCCTGCAAATGACAAGAATGATCAATGTTACCGAACAACCGTCCGTTTCTTGAGCGGCCCTTTTTTCTTGCTGCCCTTTGGTGTCTCCTCCTGCTTGTCGGGGCCGTGGCTCTCGGCGCTCGTGAGCGACAGTCCCTCGTTGCCGAACTGGAGCAGGAAAGTACCGTGCTCCATGGGCTGGCCTCCCAGCGCGCCGATCAGCACGATGCCCATTTGACGGCGCTTTCGGCCGTGGCGGTTGCGTCCGAAGGGCGCCGTCACGATCTCTTCCTGGATGTCGCGCGCACGATTACCCGCTTCTATCCGCGCATTGATGAAGTCCAGCTTGTCTCGCTTGATCCGGAGACAGAGACGATCGGGACCGGTCCGCTGGATGCGGCGACGGCCAAGCGCATTCGTGCGGCGGCCAAAGCTTCCGACGGCCGGATTGCGCTTCTGCCGCATCCGCAGCGCCCCGATCATTACATGATGGTCAAGCGCAGCCCCAACACGAACGAGGCGCGCTACGGGTTGATGCTCGCCATCGATGCCGGCAAGCTGATCGGCGATGGCGGG
Source organism: Ensifer adhaerens (assembly GCF_000697965.2). Lineage (NCBI taxonomy): Bacteria > Pseudomonadati > Pseudomonadota > Alphaproteobacteria > Hyphomicrobiales > Rhizobiaceae > Ensifer > Ensifer adhaerens. The sequence goes on from NZ_CP015881.1 coordinate 895,926, forward strand.
CCTTTCTGGTCCCGATCGAGCACGGCCGGCCGGCTTTCGCTGCCGGACGGGCACAATCTGCTTCAGCCGGCCACGCTGCCCAATGCCATCCGCTTCTCCAGGCCGCTCAGCAGCGCGTCACAACCGCTCTTGCTCGAAACCGGTATGGATATCGGTCTCTCCGATATGTTTCCGCCCCTACAGACTGGCCTGACGTTCGTCGCCCTGACGCTCGCCTATCTCGCAGGCTTGGCGGCCTTGCGCCAACGGGCGCGAACCCGCGCGGCGGAACAGCAGGCACGGCTGAGCGCGCTCGATTCGCGGCTTAGCCATGCCTCACGGGTCAATGCGCTTGGAGAGATGGCAAGCGGCATGGCCCACGAGTTGAACCAACCCTTGACCGCAATCCTCGCGCAGGCTCAAGCCGGGCGTCGCCTCCTCAACCAGGGGAACCACGCTGCCCTCGCCTCCGTGCTCGACGATACCGTCAGTCAGGCGCGCCGGGCTTCCGGTATTCTGGAGCGGTTCCGCAACTGGTCGCAGCCGAATGCGGTACCTGTGAGTGCATTCGACCTGCGCCGAGCGCTCGGCAATGTCGAGGCGCTGCTGGAGCAGGACGCCCGGTCCCGCAGCATCCTGCTGGAGTTCCACCTGCCGGAAACGCCGGTGATCGTGACAGGCGACCCGGTCGAAATCGAGCAGGTAGCCTTCAATCTGGTGCGTAATGCGATGGAAGCACTTGACGGTCACGCAGGCGAAGCGCCCGGCGTGGTCGTGACCTTGAGGCAAGAAGACTCCATGGTGGTTTTCGATGTCGTCGACAATGGCCCAGGTATTCCCGAAGCCTTGCGCCCGCGCCTTTTCACCCCGTTCATGACGACGCGGGCGGGCGGCACGGGACTTGGCCTCGCCCTCAGCCAACGCCTGGTGGAACGCGTCGGCGGCGAGATTACATTGGTGGCCGGCGACGAGGGCGCCACCTTCCGGGTGACACTGCCCAAGGCGCGAGCCCGTCTGGAAGAGACACAATGACCGTTCCCGTCTATCTCGTCGACGACGACGATGCGGTCCGCCGCGCGCTCGGCCTGCTGCTCTCGACGGTCGGCATCAAGGTCATCCCCTTCGCCGATCCGCAGGCTTTTCTCGGGCAATTGTCGCGCCTTGAGCCGGGTTGCCTGATCCTCGACATCCGCATGCCGGCGATCTCCGGGCTGAAGCTGCAGGAAAAGCTCCGCGAAAATGGCGTGGACTGGCCGACAATCGTCATTTCCGGCCATGGCGATATCGAAGCTTGCCGGCGCGCCTTCCGCAACGGCGCCATCGACTTTCTCTCCAAGCCCATAGACGAAGAGGACCTGATCGACGCGATCCACAAGGGGCAGGAAATACTGGTGCGTACGATGCAGGCACGGGCGGAAAAGGCGGAAACTCTTGCTCTGTTGGCAGCGCTCACGCAGCGTGAGCGCGAGGTTCTCGATCGCATCGCTGCAGGTTTCACCACCCGCCAGATCGCCGAGGGGCTCGGCCTCTCGCCGCGAACGGTGGAAAGCCATCGCGCGGCGATCGGCGCCAAGCTCGGCAGCACCTCGCAGGCGGAGATGACCCGCATCTGGCTCGAAGGGACGCAAACTCCGTAGAACTACGGATGGTGATGGAAGAGCTACGAATATCGATGGGCGGCGTCCCGCAATAACCTTTCCATATCAACAGGAAAGGAACCCATTGATGATCCGCAATATCGTACTTGCAGCAGCTCTTCTCGCTCCCGTTGCCGCCACCGCCCAGGAGCTTCCGACCGCCGCCTACCTGCCGCTCGACATGGCCGTCAAGGCGGCCGGCGCAGCGCTGAAGGCATGCGCCGCCGAAGGCCACAATGTCAGCGTCGCGGTCGTTGCACGGGACGGTTCGACCAAGGTGCTGCTGAAGGCCGACAATTCCGGTCCGCACACCGGAAACAGCGCCCAGGGCAAGGCCTTCACCTCGGCGGCCATGGGGCGCGACACGGCTGGCCTCGGCGAATTCATCGCTTCCAAGCCCGCCAATGAAGGTCTCCGCGACATGGACGCACGCATGGTCATCCAGGCCGGCGGCGTGCCGATCAAGTTCGGCAAGGCGCTCGTCGGCGGCATCGGTGTCGGCGGTGCGCCGTCGGGCGACGTTGACGCAAACTGCGCGACAGCAGGCCTTGCTGCAATCGGCGCGAAGTAATTCGCTCCAAGGGGGCTCTCGCCCTTGAAAAGGCGGCGGGCCTCTCCATTTAAAGGCCACTACCCGTTTCGAGAGCTCTCAGCCGTCGGCGCCTTTGGCGTGCGATAGCGGCACTCCGGGTTAAAAACAGGGCGCTCCCCGGCACGGGTCGAGCGCCCTGTTTGCTTTAGCAGGTCATCGATCAGCCGAACGATCTCACCAGGTCTTGCTGAGCTTCAACGTGACCGTACGCGCATCGCCATATCCGCAAACAAGCAGGCCATTGCAGCCGCTGACATAGTGCTTGTCGAACAGGTTGGTGACATTGAGGGCAGCGCCCCAGCCGTCCTTCTCGTAGCGCAGTGCTGCGTCGAAGACGGTCGACGCCGGCACCTTCGCGGTATTTTCCTTGTCCGCCCAGCTCTCGCCGCGATAGCGCACGCCGGCGCCGAGGCTGAGGCCTTCCAGCGCGCCCTGCTGCACCGTGTAGTCGAGCCACAGCGAAGCCTGCGTATCGGGGACGAGATAGGGCGACTTGCCGATCAGCGCACGGTTTGCGTCCTCGGTCACCTCGATATCCATGAAATCGAGGCCCGCAATCAGCTTCCAGCTTTCGTCGAGATTGACCTTGCCCTCAAACTCGATGCCGCGGGAACGCACTTCGCCGGTCTGGGTCGAGATGCTGGTCAGCGGATCGGTGACGAGAGCGTTGCGCTTGGTCAGCTGGTAGATGGACGCCGTCAGCACGCCATCAAAAAAGGTCGGTTCGTACTTGATCCCGGCCTCGAACTGCTCACCCTCTTCCGGCTTGGTGTTGCCGGTCGCCGTTACCGCCACGACCGGATTGAAGAAGGTCGCGGCGCTGACGTAAGGGGTGAGGCCGTTGTCGAATTCATAGGCAAGGCCGGCGCGGCCGCTAAGCGCGCCTTCGCTGTAGTCGAAACTCGAATTCTGGGTCGGCGCCCAGAAGGTCGGCCCGTTGTCGGTCTTGGTGTCGACATAGTCGTAACGGCCGTTGAGCGTGACGAGCCAGCCGTCGCCAAAGCGGATCTGGTCCTGCGCGTAGACGCCGATCTGCTGCTGTGTGATCACCTGGTTGATGTAGATGGCGTTCGCGGGTTGCGGCGCGCCATAGACCGGATCAGTTGCGCTGATCGGCGTTCCCGCCGACGACGCCTGGACGTGGTCCAGCCGGAAGAACTTGTAGTCGAGGCCGACGAGCAGCGTATGCTCGAGCGCTCCCGTCTCGAACTCGCCTTCGAGCCGGTTGTCGACGGCGAACGCATCGACCTTCGACGTCGCCTCGAAGCCGAGGCGATAAAGCAGGTTGTCCGGGGTCGCCGGCGTGTTCGAAACCGGAAAAGGAAGGCTCGGATCGTAGTAGCCGTAGGTGTAAGGCCCGTTCTCGTGCTTGTAGAGATGACCGTAGCGAAGGTTCTGACTGAACTGCCAGCCGCTGTCGAACTCGTGCTTGAATTCGTAGCCGAGCATCTGCTGTACATAAGTTCCGGTATCGATGTCCGGCTCGCCAAAGAAGGCCTTGCGGTCGATCTTGCCGAAGGGCGCATCGACGACCGAGCCGACATAGGGCAGGAAGCCGCCACCGGTATGAACCTGGTCGAGGCCCTGCAGCAGGCCGTAGACGGTCAAGCTGGTCGCATCGTCGGGTTGATAAGTGATCTGCGGCAGGATGAAGCCGCGCAGATCCTCCGAATGGTCCACATAGTTGTCGCCACCTGAGATCTTGCCGGTGACGCGATAGTTGATTGCGTCGTCCAGCTGCCGGTTCACGTCAATCCCGAGGAAGGCATTGCCGTTGTTGTTGATGCCGGTCTCGACATAGGCGGAGTTTTCCCCCGTCGGCCGCTTGCTGATGAGGCTGACGATCCCGCCCGGATTGGCGCCGCCATAAAGCACCGAAGCCGGACCTTTCAGCACCTCGACACGTTCCAGCATGAAGGGATCGATCTGGAACCCGCCAAAGCCGTAGGAAAAGAGGTTGAGGCCGTCGAGGAACACGCCGGTCTGCGTCGCGTCGAAGCCGCGGATGTAGAACCAGTCGGTATCCGGATCGACGCCGAAGGGCTCGGCCATCACGCCCGGCGTGTAGCGCAGCGCTTCGTCGACCTTGTTGACGACGCCGCGGTCGTCAAGCTCCTCGCGTCCGACGACGGAAACGCTCTGCGGGATCTCAGCGATCGGAGTTGCGGATTTCGAGCCGGTCGTCGTCGCCTTGGCGACATAGCCGTCGACCGGACCTGTGGCGTCGTTCTCCGTCCTCGCGCCGGTCGCCTCGATCGTTTCCAGCCTTGTCGCCGGCGCATCCTGCGCCATTGCCGCGCCGGTGGCCAGAACCGCAATGGCGGCGACCCCGCTTGCCAGCCACTCCGTCAGCCGTACTGCCTTACCTCTTACCATCATCTGTCTGCCATCTCACCCGAACCACCGCAGTGCCTTACAGGCGGCGCGGCTTACACCCTCTAATAAGGTGAGTGTTTATATCAACTATTCCGGTGGCTCTTGTCGCGATCAGCGGAAATTGAACGTTTCTGGGCTATTTGATGCGAACAACCGCCCTTCAAGATGGAACTTGCTCAGCTCAATCGGCTGCGTTTCCAAGACGCAGGCGTCGCGCCCACGACCTTGCGGAAGACCCGGGTGAAGTGCGCCTGGTCGGAGAAGCCGGTCTCGGCCGCAACCGTCGTCAGCGACGCCTCGTTCTTCAGCAACAGTTGCTTGGCTCTTTCAACCCGCGCATTGGTCTGCCACTGGTGCGGTGCCATGCCGGTCGACGCCTTGAAGGCGTGACTGAAGTGCGACTGCGACAGTCCGGCAAGGGACGCCAGCTCCTCCAGGCGGATGTTGCGCCCCCAGTTCTCGTCGATGTATTCGACCGCCCGGCGGAGTTGCCAGGTGGCAAGCGCGCTGCGTTTGCGGGCATCGCTGCGATTAAGCTTCATCAGGTCGATGAACAATGCGACCGTCAGGCCATCGCCGTAGAGATCGTGCAAGGGCTGCGGATTGAGGCACTCGGCGGCGATCAGCTGTGCAAGCTGCAGGAAGCGTTCGTCGTAAAACATCAGCCGTGGCGTGTCGCATCGCCCCGCATCGAGCTCCTCCTCCAGCCGTCGGCCGAGAACCTCGAGATTGAAATGCAGGTCGAGGTGGCGGATACGCCTGACATCGACCATGTCCGCCCAGATTTCCATGCCCGCCGGGATATAGGAAAGCGCCTGCTGGCGCTCGTTCTCGACCGCGCCGCGCCCATCGGGCGAAAGTCTGACGTTGCAACGGCTACCGCCTTCAGCGTCGAGCACGATGAACATGCGCGGATCATCCGAGAGGTAGTGGCCACCTGCCCTCGCCTCGCATTCGACGTCCCAGACGTCGGCGATGATCCCGTTCCATTCCCGCCGGTGGAGCCCGCCGATCACCTTGAACCCGGAAATTTTGTTCTGCATCCGCGGTTGAAACGACATCTAGGCGTATCCAATGCTCTAGGATGAGGCGACGCCTCCGGCTAATTCCTTCCTCTATTACTCATCTTTAATGTTTGACGGAAGCCCGTAATCTTTCCAACGCGATTTAAACGGTCAGAACGCAATGGACCGGTGCATATCCGGGAGCGGAAAGGCAGCGGTGGAGCGCCGATTCGGGCAGCCTGCCTGCCCGAACCGGTTGCGCGCGATCAGAACCGGACGCGGGCGCCGACCTTGGCACCGGCCGACTTCGAACCGTCGCCCTCGATGTTGAAGAGCAGCGAGAAGTCGAGGTCCCAGTTGTCGTTGTTGCTGAGCGCAAGCCCGGCCGACACCCGCCCGAACAGACCCTCGCCGTCAAGCGAGGCAAAGCCGACATCGGCGCCGACTGTCGGCGACAGGATCAGCCCGTTTTCCAGCTCCAGGGTGCGTTCGACGTCGAAGCCGATGCTGAGACGGGCCTGTTCCTCGATGAAGCCCTTGAGATCGATCACCTCGCCGAGCGGGTTCTTGACGGTGTAGTCCTCGGTCTCTTCATTGAAGTAGACGGCTCTCAGCTTCGGCATCAGCACCGTCGCCTCATCCAGTTGCCATTCGCCGGTCAGCTTGACGTCCGCCATCCAGCGGGTGGTGTCGAACGTGCCGGTGAAGATGCCGGTGTCGATGTCGTTGGACGAACCGCCATAGAGCAGGTTGGCGTCGAGGAAGACGCCCTGGCCGATCTCGAACGAGGCATAAGGACCGGCCAGCCAGCCGTTGCCTTTAAGCTCGGCATCCGCGTCGGTCGGATCGGTCATGTAGTCGTAGTGGAACGACAGGCCGATGAGCGCCCGATCGCTTAAGAGATAATCGGCGCCGAGCGAGAACAGGGCGAAATTGCCCCACTTGTCGTTTCTGTCGTCTTCATCCTTGTGGAACAGGAAACTGCCGTTCACCCAGATGTCGAACGGCCGGTCGGTCGCCACGAAGGTTTGACCGGTTGCTGCCGCATCGGCGGCATCGCGCGCCGCCTGGATCTGCGACAGGCTGGAGGAGAAGCCGAGGCGGGCACCCTTTTCCGACGGCGTCACCGCCGTCGTCACCGGATCGGTGCTCATCGCCGCCCGCCGCCGTTCGATCAGGCCGGGCACCTTGACCGTCGACGACAACAGGTTCTGGCGATTGCGCACAAAATCGCGCACCAGCCCGTCGATCTCTTCGCCGGCAGCCTCCCGATCGAGCGCGATCTTGTAGGTGACGGAGCCAATATTGGACGAGCCTAGCGCGCTCCTGAGCGTATAACTGACCACCGCCGAGCCGGAATAGGACGGGTTCGGCGTGAACTTCAGATAGAAGCCGACCGGCGTGAAGCTGGTGGCAGCGGCAAGCTCGCCTTCGATGATTTCGGCCGTGCCGGCAAAGGGCGGCGAGACCGAGGCAACCGATGCGTCGGTGAACGGACCGCCGGTGGCGCCACCGTTGAGATAGACATCCTTCGGCGTCGAACCGGCCGGAACCTCGACGACGACATTGGGCACCGTCACCGCACGAGCGTTCAGTTTCAGCGTATAGGCGGCCGAACCGCTGGCGCCGCGGCTGTCAGTCACAGCAATGGTGAAGTGATAGCTGTCAGGCACCGCATCGGCCGCGAGCGGTCCGGTCAATTCGCCAGTGGAGATATTCAGCACCATGCCATTCGGCAGGGCGCCGCTCTTGAGGCTGTAGACCAGCGCGCCGGTGCCACCGGTCGCCGAGACGCGTTGGGAATAGGCTTCGCCGACCATCGCGTCGGGAAGCCCACCGGCCGACGGGGTAAAGACGAAACTGGCGGAGGCAACGGCGATCTGATAGCTGGCCTGGCCTGTCGCGCCATTGGCATCGGTCGCCGTCACGGTGAAGGCGAAATCGCCATCGGCCGAAGGTCGTCCCGAGATCGTCCCGCTTGAGGCATCGAGCGACAGACCGCCCGGCAGAGCACCCGACGAGACCGCGTAGTTGTAGGGGGCCGTGCCGGCGCTGGCTGAGATGTTCTGGCTGTAGGAAACGCCGGGCACGCCGTTGGCAAGCGCCCCGCCTGCCGGCGACAACAACAGCATCGGCGGCGAGACCGTGACGGAAACGGTTGAAGGCGCCGACGTGCCGGTCGCGTTCGTTGCCGTATAGGTGAAGCTGTCAGCGCCCGAATAGCCGGCATCAGGCGTGTAGAGGATCGTTGTCCCCGTCGCCGTAGCTGTGCCATGCGCGGGCGCGGTGGCGATCGCCACAGATGTTGCCGCCCCGCCGGTCAGACTGAGGCTGATAGCATTTGGGCTGGAGTTCGCAGCAACAGTCGCTGCAACCGGACCGGCCGATGGCGCTTCGACGGCGACCGCGAGACTATAGTTCGCGGTGCCCGTCGCATTGTTCGCGTCGGTCGCCGTCACCGTGAACGTTGCCGCTCCATCGGCGGTCGGCGTTCCGGACAGGCGACCGTCGGCAGCAAGCGTCAAGCCGGCCGGAAGTGCACCACCGGTGACCGCATAGGTGTAGGGAGCCGTTCCGTTGGCGGCGATGATCGTCAGGTCATAGGCGTCTGCAACGGTCGCACCGGCAAGCGCACCCGCAGCCGGCGTGAAGGCGAATGTCGGCGGAGACACCGTCACCGTGACCGTCGCTGCAGCGGACGTTCCGGTCGTATTCGCCGCCGTGTAGGTGAAGCTGTCGACGCCGGAGAAGCCGGCCGCCGGCGTATAGCTGAATGTGTTACCCGCGACCGTGGCCGTACCGTGCGATGGGGGCGCTGCGATAGCGACCGAAGCGGCCGTGCCGCCCGTAAGGTTCGGCGTAATCCCGTTGGCCGACGAGTTGGCGGCAACGGTTGCCGTCGTGGCGTTGGCGATCGGCGCCTGGATGCGAACCTCCAGGCTATAGCTGCCGCTGGTTGCGGTCGCGCCATGGGTATCGGTCGCCTGAACCGTAAAGGTGAAGCTGCCGTCCGCCGTTGGCGTGCCGGACAGCGTACCGGCAGCGTCGAGCGAAAGTCCGGCCGGAAACGCGCCGCTGGCCAAGGCGTAGCTGTAGGCCGCCGTGCCGCCATTGGCCGTGAAGCTCTGGCTGTAGGTCGTTGCCACGGTTGCGGTCGGCAAAGCGCCGGCCGCCGGCGTGAAGGCGAATATCGGCGCGGAGACGAGGAAGGACTGGCTCACACTGGACGCGGCCAGGTAAGCGCTGTCACCGGCTTGCGAGACCTCGATGGTGCAGGTGCCGCCATTGCGGAATGTGACATCGCCGGTTGACGTGACGACGCAGACGGGCGTCGTCAGAGACTGGAACGTGACCGGCAGAGCGGAACTGGCGCTCGCCGAAAGCGTCACCGGCGTTGCATAGTCCTGCGGGCCGGGATTGGCGAAGGTGATCGTCTGTGGCGCCTTGGGCGTCACCGTGTTCGACGCACTGGAGGCCGGTCCCGCGCCGACAGCGTTGGTCGCCGTCACCGTGAACGTGTAGCTGGTGCCGTTGCTGAGACTGCCGACCGTGACCGGGCTCGACGTGCCCGTTCCAACAAAACCACCGGGATTGGACGTGACCGTGTAGCCGGTGATCGATGCACCGCCGGCGCTTACCGGCGCGGTAAAATTGACGGACACCTCGCCATCGCCAGCGATAGCCGTGCCCACCGTCGGGGCGTCCGGAACAACCGCGTTGACGGTAAAGCTCTGGGTGACCGTCGTCGCAGGCAGATAGGTGCCGTCGCCGCCCTGGTCGGCAGCAATCGCGCAGGTCCCCGCGCTGTGGAAGGTCATGCTACCACCCGGCGTGATCGTGCACACGGCCGCGGTCGAGGATGTGAAGGCAACGGGCAAACTCGCGTCCGACGATGCCGTCAATGTCGGCGTGGTCCCGAACGTCTGCGCGCCCGGATTGGCAAAGGTGATCGTCTGGGTTGCGCGCGGCGTGACGGCGTTCGAGGCCGCCGACGCTGGCCCCGCGCCGGCACTGTTGGTTGCCGTCACCGTAAATGTATAGCTGGTCCCATTGCTGAGACCCGTCACCACGACCGGGCTTGACGACCCCGTCCCGGTGAAGCCACCCGGGTTCGACGTCACGGTGTAGCTAGAGATCGACGCTCCACCCGTGCTCGCCGGCGCCGTGAAGGCGACGGACGCCGAAGCGACATCGGCGGTTGCGGTTCCGATCGTCGGTGCGCCGGGTACGACGGCATCGACCGTGAACGTCTGTGAGACCGTCGGTGCAGCCAGGTACGTTCCGTTGCCCACCTGATCGGCTGCGATGGTGCAACTGCCGGCCTGATGGAAGGTCAAATCGCCCTCGGGCGTCACAGTGCACACGCCGGCAGTCGACGAGGTAAAGGCAACAGCCAGGCTGGAGCTTGCCGTCGCCGTCAATGTCGGCGACGTGCCGAACGCCTGCGTACCCGGATTGGCGAACGTGATCGTCTGTGCGGATCGCGGCGTCACCGCATTGGAGGCGGCCGACGCGGTGCTTGTCCCGGCGCTGTTGGTGGCGGTCACGGTGAACGTATAGCTCGTGCCGTTGATCAGGCCAGTCACCCTGATCGGGCTCGTCGTATCCGTGGCCGTCATGCCGCCGGGGTTCGACGTCACGGTATAGCCCGTGATCGTCGCGCCGCCGTTCGACGCCGGGGCGGTGAACGACACGTCTGCATAGGCGTCCCCCTCCACGGCCGCACCGATGGTGGGCGCGTCGGGCACGGTCGGCGCGACGTCGACAGTGAAGACCTGGCTGCCGGTCGCGCCATAGGCGTCCGTTGCCGTAACGGTAAAGGTGACGGCGCCACCGATCGATGCAGTGCCCGACAACACTCCGTTGTTCGCCAGCGTCATGCCAGCGGGCAAGGCATTCTGCGTGACGGCGAATGTGTAGGGGCTTGCGCCGCCTGATGCCGCCAGGGTTTGTGAATAGGCGGTGCCAGCGGTCGGATCAGGAAGCGTCGCCGGCGAGAGCGCGATCGTCGGCGCAGCGATGGTGATGGAGAATGCGCGCGAGGCGGTCGAGCCTTCGGGATCGGTCGCTGTCACTGTGAAATTGAACGGACCGCTTGCCGTTGGGGTGCCGGAGACGACGCCGCCGCTCGAGATCGCCATGCCGGCGGGCAGTGCACCGGAGGTCGTTGCGTAACTCAAGGTGCCCGATCCCCCGGTGGCACTTAGCGTTTGCGCCGCATAGGCCTGGTTGTAGACCGGGTTCGGCAGCGTTGTAGTCGAAATCGCAATCGGTGCGTAGGCAACCGAATTGTCGGTGCTGGTGGATAGGGCGTTGGTAAAGCCGGCCGCGCTCGTGGCCTTGCCGGCGGGTATGGACGCCACGACCGTGCCTGCCTGCGTCATTCCGCTGACCGAAACGGTGTAATTGGCGCCCGATCCCGAAACACTCGCCGTCGTCGCGCCGGCCGTGCCTGAAATCTGGACGTCGCCAGCGGAAAAGCCGGTGACGGACTTGCTGAACACCACATCGAACGCAACGGATGTCTTGGCGCTGGGATCGGATTGCGAGCCTGCCTGGTTGATCGCGACCGTCGGTTTGGTGTCGACCCAGTGGCTGGCGCCGGTCGCAGTGCCGGTGCTGCAGCCGCTGCCGCCACCGTAGCTGGCGGAAACCGCGTGCTGTCCGAGGGGCAGCGTCGATGTCTGGAAGGTCGCAGACGATGCCGTGCTGACGGGCCCGGTCGGCGTCAACCCAAGGGTCGTCGACTGCGATCCGATCGTGATCGTCACGTTTCCAGGCGGAGACTGTCCGGCGTTACAGCCCATCGACGATACCGTTGCCGTCACCGAAACCTGTTCGCCCGGCAGCGACGGTCTCGGGGAAGATACGACATCAACGACAACCGGTCCCCCTGTGGCCGCCTTGACGACGATGTTGTTGCTGTTGGCGGTGTAGTTGCCGCCCGTGCGCGTGCCCGTGAATGTGACCCAATCGGAAAACTGGCCGGACATCGCATCGAGGGAATCGACCTGATAGGAGCCTGTGCAGGTCACGGAAGACGTCGTGCCGCCGCCCGGGATTGCCGGGCATGAAACGACGACGCCCTTGTTCGCGGTGGTCGCAGGCGCGATGCTGAGAATATTGTAGGATCCGGGGTTCAGCACATAGCTGAAATTGATCGTGTCGCCAGCCGCATTGAAGGTCGCCGGGTTCGCCGAAATCGTCACAACCTGCGCCGAGGCACCAATGGCAGAAGCCAGAAGAATGCCAATCGCCGCGAAAAATGTCCTGAAATACAAACCCTGGAATGCAGACGAAAAAATCTTCCCGCCCGCGACGCTTCCGCACCGCAGCCCCATAAATACCCCCAATATATGCCGGGAAAATTAGCCCCATCTCCCAGTCGAGGCAGCTAATAAAGTGGAAGGTACTGAGTCAATCGCACAACTCACCATTGCCGGAGAAAATGCGGTCGGCCGTTGCCATGTGGCTTATCTATCACACTTTTTGGCGCCGCAGCCGACTGAACTTCAGCTGCGCCGAGTGACGGCCCCAAGGTCAGCAACTTCAGGAGGAGTGCACGAAAATGGCGGCCAGCCGTCGCGAAGAGAATCGTTATTCCGCGCTTGGCCTCTTCCGGCTTCGAAAGACGAGGTATGCGCCCCCCACACTCATGGCCGCCAGCGCGAACCACGTCAGCGCGTAGACAAGATGGCTGTTGCGGAAGCTGACGACTGTGAGACCGCCGATCGGTAGGCCGCCTGGGTTTGGCGTCGCGTCCGCGTCGATGAAATAGGGCGCGACATCCGTCAGCTCTTGTGCTGCGGCGATTGCCGCGACATCGCGGGAAAACCAGCGATCGCCAGCCGGATCGTTGGAGCGAAGAAAGGCGCCGCCGGGTTCGCTGATGCGCAAGAGCCCGGTGATCCCGGTGGTCCCAGGCGTTTCGCCTTCGGCGCGGGCAGTCCGATCGCGCCGGTCGGCGGGCACGAAGCCACGATTGACGAGAACCGTCGTGCCGTCTTCGCGGCGCATCGGCGTCAACACCCAGAACCCGGCGCCCCGCTCGGTTACGGCCTGCACCAGAACCGACTTGTCGTGGCTAAAGGTACCCGTTGCCGTGACGCGAAGGTATTCGTCGTTCTCTCGGGTGATGCCGCCCCAGTCCGGCCGCGACGGGGCCGGGACGGCGTCAGCGTGCACACGCGCATCGACGCGAGCGATCAGATCGAGCTTCCAGAAGAGCCGCTGGATCTGCCAGGTCCCGAGCGCCACGAAGATGGCGCAGAGAAACAGGAGCGCGCCGGTCAGAAGGAACCTGGCGCGAGAGGATGCTTTCGCACCCTCCCCTTTCACGTCGCGGCCGCCGGTCATGTTCGCGTCTACCCGCCCCTGATCAGGGCATGTTCTTCATCATCTCGTGGGTCATCGGCATCATGTTGGTATTGAGATGATGCATGACCCAGAGCGAGCCGGCGAGCGCAATACCGACGATGATGATCGTGAAGATCAGCGCCATCAGCGTCCAGCCGCCTTCCGAACGGGCGTTCATGTGCAGGAAGTAGATAACGTGCACGACGATCTGGACGACGCCGATACCCATGACGAGCACGGCGGTCAGCAACTTGCTGTCGAGCGCGCCGCTCATGACCAGCCAGAACGGGATAGCCGTCAGGATGACCGACAGGATGAAGCCCGTCATGTAGCTCTTGAGCGAACCATGCCCGGCAGCGTCGCCCGGATGGCTGTGCGCGTGGTGAGGCTCGAACGCGCTTTCGTGGCCAGGATGCTGCGAACTCATCCGAGTACTCCCAACAGATAGACGAAGGAGAAGACGCCGATCCAGATGACGTCGAGGAAGTGCCAGAACATGGAGAGGCACATCAGGCGGCGGCGGTTTTCCGGGTTCAAGCCATGTTTTTTGACCTGCACCATCAGCGTGATCAGCCAGATGATGCCGAAAGTGACGTGCAGCCCGTGCGTGCCGACCAGCGTGAAGAACGAGGACAGGAAGGCCGAACGCGTCGGACCGGCACCCTCGTGGATCAGGTGGTAGAACTCATAGAGCTCGAGCGCGAGGAAGATCGCTCCGAACACGCCGGTGACGCCGAGCCAGAACAGCGTCTCCATCTTGGCGTTGCGCTCCATCTGAAGCATGGCAAAGCCGTAGGTGATCGACGAGAACAACAGCATCGCCGTGTTGATGGCGATCAGGTTGAGGTCGAACAGGTCGGCTGGTGCGGGACCTGCCGCGTAGTTGCGCCCGACCACACCGTGCGTGGCGAAGAGAACGGCGAAGATCAAGCAGTCGCTCATCAGGTAGAGCCAGAAGCCCAGCATAGTGCTGTGCTCCGGGTGGTGCTCTTCCTTGAGGTAGAACTGCGGCTTTTCTGTTTCTTGGACTTGGGTTTGGCTCATCGTTTCAGATCCGTTCCGCAAGCAGTTTCGAGCGTGCGTCTTCGGTCGCCGCGACGGTTTCCGCGGGAATGAAGAAATCACGGTTGTAGTTGAAGGTATGGCCGATGGAGACCGCAATCAGGGCGATGAAGGATACCGCCGCCAGCCACCAGATGTACCAGATCAACGCGAAGGCGAGCACGACGCTGATGCCGGAGAGAATGATGCCAGTGCCGGTGTTCTTCGGCATGTGGATCGGCTTGAAGCCTTCGAGCGGACGCTCGTAACCCCGGTTCTTCATGTCGTACCAGCTGTCATGGTCGTGAACGACGGGCGTGAAGGCGAAGTTGTAGTCCGGCGGCGGCGACGAGGTCGACCATTCGAGCGTGCGGCCATCCCAGGCATCGCCTGAGGTTTCACGCAGTTGGTCGCGACGCAGGAAGCTGACGACAAGTTGGATGATGAAGGACGCGATGCCGATGGCGATCAGGACCGCACCGAAGGCGGCGATGATGAACCAGATCTGCAGCGAGGGATCCTCGAACTGGCTGACACGCCGGGTGACCCCCATCAGGCCGAGCACGTAGAGCGGCATGAAGGCGAAGAAGAAGCCGATCTGCCAGAACCAGAAGCTCATCTTGCCCCAGAAGGGATCGAGCTTGTAGCCGAAGGCCTTCGGCCACCAGTAGACAAGGCCGGCCATCAGCCCGAACAGCACACCGCCGATGATGACGTTGTGGAAGTGGGCAATCAGGAACAGCGAGTTGTGCAGCACGAAGTCGGCCGGCGGGATCGCCAGCATGACGCCGGTCATGCCGCCGATGACGAAGGTCACCATGAAACCGATCGTCCACAGCATCGGCAGTTCGTAGCGGATACGGCCGCGATACATGGTGAAGAGCCAATTGAACATCTTCGCCCCGGTCGGGATCGAGATGATCATCGTGGTGATGCCGAAGAAGGCGTTCACCGAGGCACCCGAACCCATGGTGAAGAAGTGATGCAGCCACACCAGGTAGGAGAGGATCATGATCACGCAGGTGGCGTAGACCATCGACGTATAACCGAACAGGCGCTTGCCGCAGAAGGTCGCGACGACTTCGGAGAAGATGCCGAAGGCCGGCAGCACGAGAATGTAGACTTCCGGGTGGCCCCAGATCCAGATGAGGTTGATGTACATCATCGGATTGCCACCAAGGTCATTGGTGAAAAAGTTGAAGCCGAGGTAGCGGTCGAGCGACAACAGCGCAAGCGTCGCCGTCAGGATCGGGAAGGTCGCGACGATGAGGATGTTGGTGCAGAGCGACGTCCAGGTGAAGACCGGCATCTTCATGAAGGTCATGCCCGGAGCGCGCATCTTCACGATCGTGGCGATCAGGTTGATGCCGGATAAGGTCGTCCCGACGCCCGCCACCTGTAGGCCCCATATGTAATAGTCGACGCCGACGCCGGGACTGTAGTCGGCACCCGAGAGCGGCGGATAGGCGAGCCAGCCGGTGCGCGCGAATTCACCGACGAACAGCGACATCATGATAATGACCGCACCGCCCGTCGTCATCCAGAACGAGAAATTGTTGAGGAAGGGGAACGAGACGTCGCGCGCGCCGATCTGCAGCGGCACGACATAGTTCATGAAACCGGTGACGAAGGGCATCGCCACGAAGAAGATCATGATCACGCCGTGGGCAGTGAAGATCTGGTCGTAGTGGTGCGGGTTGAGATAGCCTTCGTTGCCGTTGAAGGCGATCGCCTGCTGTATGCGCATCATGATCGCGTCGGCAAATCCGCGCAAAAGCATCACGATCGCCAGGATGATGTACATGATGCCGATCTTCTTGTGATCGACCGACGTGAACCACTCGTTCCAGAGATAGCCCCAGAGCTTGTACTTCGTGATCAGCGCGAGGATCGCCAGGCCGCCCACGGCCACGGCTGCGAAGGTCACGACAAGGATCGGCTCGTGGTATGGGATCGCTTCCCAGGTAAGCCGCCCGAAGATGAATTGCGTGAGGCTGGTGTCACCAAACATGGGTCTTCCAATATGTCTCGAATTGCGGCCCGAAGGGCCCTGGCGCTCGCTGGATCAAAGCCGGCGAGCGCGCGAAAGTCCTAGTGCGTCTTGTGCATGTCGTGGTTCATGGGCTCAGCCGCGGGCTGCTCTTCCTTGACGCCCTCGGCCGGTTCCTCGCTCTTGGCGGGGTTACCGGTTTCGGGGAAGGTCGCGGCCGGTGCGGCCGCTTCGGTCACTCCGCCCGTATGGCGGTTGTCATGCTCGAGTTTGGCGCGGTTCTCATGGCTTTCGACGCCGGCTCCGCCCATCATGTCGATGTGCATCATATCCTTCATGCACATCTGGCCTTCGCGCACGCACATGTTGAGAACGGCTTCATAGAGGCCGTTTTCGACGGAAGCGTAGTAGCGCACCGGCTCCTTCACGCTCGGCTTTTCGAGCTTCAGGTAGGCGTCGCGATTGAGCATCGTGCCGTTCTGCTTGACGCGGGCAACCCAGGCGTCAAAGCCCGCCTGGTCCACGCCGTGGAACTTGAAGCGCATGTGCGAGAAGCCGTCGCCGCTGTAGTTGGACGAAAGGCCCTCGTATTCGCCTGCCTTGTTGATGACGGCGTGCAGCTTGGTCTGCATGCCGGGCATGGCATAGATCATGCCGGCGAGCGCCGGAACGTAGAACGAGTTCATCACCGACGAGGCAGTGATCTTGAAGTTGATCGGCACGTCGACCGGCGCCGCCATCTCGTTGACCGTGGCAATACCGTATTCCGGATAGAAGAACAGCCATTTCCAGTCGAGCGCGACGACTTCGACGGTGATCGGCTTCATCTCTTCGGTCACCGGGCGCGCCGCATCGATCCGATCGAGCGGTCGATAGGGGTCGAGCTTGTGGGTGCTGACCCAGGTGATCGCGCCGAGCGCGATGATGATCGCGAGCGGCGCCGACCAGATGATGACTTCGAGGCCGGTGGAATGGTGCCATTCCGGATCATACTTGGCGGCCGTGTTCGACTGGCGATAGCGCCAGGCAAAGAACAGCGTCAGGAAAAGGACGGGAACGATGATCAACAGCATCAGGACCGTCGAAATAACGATCAGATCCCGCTGCTGCGCGGCGATATCACCGGAAGGCGACATGACCACCATGTTGCATCCCGAGAGAACGGAGAGCAACAGGACGGCAATCGTCGATCGTCCGGCTAAACTGTATGGCTTCGGCATTGCGGCCTCAACTTGCGTTTTGTCTAGTCGGCATTACTCGGGCATGATCGGGCATGGAAGTGAGGTCCATCGTCGCAGCGCAACATTTTGCCGCAGTGCAGTGACGACCGTATCGCTCTATGCGCGTTTGTACGGGCGCAAAGGCATATTGTCGGTTCGATGCCGGCTGTTCCAGCGAACGTTAGGCACGAACTCGAATGAGGCATGTGCGCAGGTACGTGCACGGCATTCTTGATATCAGACGCCAATTGGTCAACACTCTAACGACAAGACGTTCGATCGTCGGAGAAATTCATGGTTTCGGTCGCTAACCCAACATCGTCTGGTCTCGAGCGGGATGCACGTCGCATTCACGAGGACGACAAGCCTCTGTCCCCGGGCAGCATCGCCATCGGCGTGGTCATTGGACGAACCTCGGAATTCTTCGACTTCTTCGTCTACGGCCTCGGCTCGATCCTCGTTTTTCCGAAGCTGATTTTCCCGTTCGCGCCCAATGCGGTCACCGCGACGCTCATGTCCTTCGCGCTGTTCCCGCTCGCTTTCCTCGCCCGCCCGGTTGGCTCCTTCGTCTTCATGTGGGTCGACCGCAACTACGGGCGCGGCACGAAGCTGACGATCGCGCTCGTCATTCTCGGTGGCTCGACGGCGTCAATCGCCTTCCTGCCCGGCTATGACACAATCGGATATTGGGCGGTGGCGCTATTGGCGCTGTTCCGGCTGGGCCAGGGCTTTGCGCTCGGCGGCGCCTGGGACGGCCTCGCATCGCTGCTGAACCTCAATGCGCCGCAGAATCACCGCGGCTGGTACGCGATGATCCCGCAGCTCGGCGCGCCGATCGGCTTTGCGCTTGCGAGCATCCTCTTCGGTTATTTCGTCAGCAACCTTTCGCAGGAAGATTTCCTCGCCTGGGGCTGGCGCTATCCGTTCTTCGTCGCCTTTGCGATCAACGTCGTGGCGCTTTTCGCGCGCCTGCGCATCGTCGCCAGCAAGGAGTTCGGCGCCGCCATGGAAGCCAAGGAGCTTGAGGCGCGGCCGGTCTTCGAGATGCTGAGCAAGCACAGCATCGACGTCGTGCTCGGCGCCTTCGTGCCGCTCGCAAGCTTCGCAATGTTCCACCTCGTCACCATCTTCCCCTTGAGCTGGGTGACGCTCAACGGCGGCCAGTCGGCGGCTGAATTCCTGTGGGTTCAGGTGGCAGGTGCCGTCGTCGGCGCCATCGGCATCGTGCTTTCGGGCGTAATTGCCGACCGGGTCGGTCGCCGCAACCAGCTGATGATCGGTGCGATCCTGATCGCGATCTTCAGCTTCTCGGCCCCCTTCCTGCTCGATGCCGGCGGCAAGGGCCAGGACGCTTACATCCTGATCGGCTTCGCCATCCTTGGCCTTTCCTTCGGCCAGTCCTCAGGCGCCGTCTCCTCGCGCTTCACCCAGTACTATCGCTACACGGGTGCCGCTCTGACGTCGGACCTCGCCTGGCTCGTCGGCGCCGCTTTCGCGCCGCTCGTGGCACTCGGGCTGGCCAGCAGCTTTGGCATCATCTTCATCGGCGGCTACCTGATTTCGGGTGCGATCTGCACGATCGCGGCGCTGAGCCTCAGCCGCGCGCTCGACCAGCAGTAAGATCCAGAGGCAGGCGGGGCGCAGTTACAGGCGTCCCGCTTGTTCGTCCTTTCCTCGCGTGACCTTGATTGCGAGGAACGGAAACGCGACCGGATTGACCGGTCCTGCAGCCGTCAAAGGCGGACTTCGACCTCAAACCCCTGCGTCTTGCCGCGCGCCGGCGAAGCGATGAGCAATTGGCCCTGCATCTGCGCGACCAGCCGCTCAACGATGGCAAGCCCGAGCCCGGAACCGGAGGCCTCGGTCGGCCCGCGGACGAAGCGCTTGGTCAGGTTGGCGCGGACGTCCTCGGCGACAACAGCGCTTTCGTTCGTGACGCGGATACCCATTGGGTCAACATGGAGATCGACCCGGCTGCCCGGCGGACTGTGGATCAGGGCGTTTTCAAGAAGATTGCGCAAGACGATCGCAAAGGCGTCCACGCGGATCGGCCGTTCAAGTACGGTGCCCTTGGCGACCTGAACGTTCAGGCGGTTGGCGCCGAGCGCGGATCGCTCCAGATCCTGCATCACGACCATCAACACCGGCAGCAGATCGTGCTGCTCGTCCGAAATGGCAATCTCCGCTTCGGCGCGCGACATCTGCAGCAACTTCTCGGCAAGCCGGCTCAGATGCACGAGCGCACGTTCAATCTGGGCGGTTCGCGGTTGGTATGCCGGCGGCACCTCGCGCGCCAGCCGTTGGGTTTGCGCGAGCGCACCGGCAATCGGGGTCCGCAGCTCATGGGCGCTGTTCGAGGTGAATTCCCTCTCCGCCTCTAGGCCCGCCTTCAGCCGCGCCAGAAGCAGGTTCACGGAACGCGCGATCGCCCGCAGTTCGCGCGGCAGCGTCGCCTCGTCGATCGGCGCCAGATTACCGCTGTCCTTGGTCAGGATATCGTCGCGCAGCTGCGACACGGGCGACAGCGTGCTGCGAACGACGAAGACGATCGCAAGGATGCTGCCCGGTATCAGCACGAGCAGCGGCAAAAGCAGCGCCGTTCCGCCTTCCATGAGCGCTTCTGTGCGATGTTCGATCGCATCGGCAACTTGCACATAGAGTGATCCGTCAGTCGTTCCGGCCGTGTAGATCCGATGGGTGGGGGTCTGCGAGAAGCCGGTCGCAAGGGGAACCGCGAAGGGCTCCGGCGCGCCGTCGTCAAAGAGAACGCGGCCGTCGCGGTCGCGCACCTGGTAGGTAAGGAATTGCGAATTGAGCGCGGGCGCCGTAACCGACGCCTGGGCCAAGCCGCTGGGCGCGTCCCTCGTCGTCTCGTTAGCCACGATCTGCAACAATCGTTCGGCGGTTTCCTGCACGCCGCTGTCGAAGATTTCGGTGAACTCGTCCTGCATCACATAGACGCCAAGCCCGAGCGCAACAAACCAGAAGAGGGCGACGACGCTGGTGAGCGCAATGGCCAGTCTGCGGGTCATGCTCCTCTTGTCGGACATGCGATCACCTGAGGCAGTAGCCGAGACCGCGCACGGTCTCGATCCGGTCAGACCCGATCTTCTTGCGCAGGCGGCTGATATAGACCTCGACCGTATTGCTTTCGATCTCGGCACCGAAGGCGTAAAGCGCATCGTGCAACTGCGCCTTCGACACGAGGGCGCCGGGATGCGCGGCCAGCTTGTCCAAAACGGCCCATTCCCGAGCGCTCAGGCTCTGGCTGTCGCCATTAACGGCGATCTTGCGGTGAACCTGGTCGATCTCGATGCCGGGCAGCTTGACCGTCGGCGTCGCGTTGCCCGTATAGCGCCTGGAAACGGCCAGCATGCGGGCCGTCAGTTCATTGAGATCGAAGGGCTTGACCAGATAGTCGTCCGCCCCGCTGTTGAGCCCCTCGATCCGGTCGGATATCTGGTCGTGCGCTGTCAGAATGATTACGGGCGTGCCGTCGCCGCGTGCGCGGAGAGAGCGCAGGAGCGTCAGCCCTTCGTCATCGGGCAATCGCAGATCGAGCAGGATCAGTCCGTAGGTTACCGTATCGGTCGCCGCCACCGCATCGAGGATGCGCTTGAACCAATCGACCGCGTGGCCGGCGGCGGCGACATGGTCGCGCAGCGCCTCCCCCAGAACCTGATCGTCTTCGACTAGTAGGACTCTCAAGATATCACCGGACACTTGTTCGTCCTTGCCTAGGGTCGATCGGGGATGGCCGTCAAGTCCTTGAGCGCCCAAGCGGCGAAATGCGGTGAGGCTGCCCGTCTCGGCCGCCGCATACAGGGCGCAAGAATGGGAGGATTTCAGGAGGCGACGGGATCGCGAAAGGCCCCGCGCCTCTTCTTGTAGCTGATCACCGCCGTCGCGATCCCGACCAGAGCCATCGCGCCGCCAAGAACGGCCAGCACGCCAACATTCCGGCCTGATGGCTCGTAGGTCGCGAGCTTGTACATCTCCGTCGCAAGCACCGCGATCATGGCCGCCGAGACGGTCGAGTAATCCTTGCCGACGACACGTCTGATGTTGAACGCCATTCCTTCCGTGGATTTGCTGAAGTTTGAAAGGCGCAGCGCCCAGCGCGGCACGTCACGGCAATAGGCCTGATAGGCTTCGCCGAAGGTGCGAAGCAGAAAAGCCTCCTCCGCATAGACGATGCATTGGTACATGAAGGCAAAGAGCCCAATGCCGATCACGATGAGCAGCGGGTTGCCGTGCAGCAGGAAAACGCCGCAGTAGAGCAGCATGTTGCCGACATAGAGCGGGTTCCGACAAACGCCGAACATGCCCTCGGTTACCAGGTCCTTGGCGTAGACCTTCTTTCTCAGGCCGCCACGCTGGATATACTGATAGCCGACGACCGTCGCGCGAAGCGCGAGGCCGGCCAGAATGACAAGGATCGCGACCGCATCCTTGGCCAGCGTCAGCAGCGGGTTGTCTAACACCAATGCCGGCGGCGGCATCAGGAGGAACAACACCACGATGATCGCGGGAAAAAGCTGGTTGCGGAAGCGGAAGAGAAAATTGCCGATCGCGATCATGGTCGGTCCGTCCTACTTGATCGCGACAATGCCGCAGAAATTATACCAGCGGAAAAAGACCTCGACGCTGCGGAAACCCACTTCCTTCAGCAGCTGGAAATTTTCCTCCAGGCGGTACGGAATGAGGACGTTTTCAAGCGCCTCGCGCTTCCTGGCGATCTCGATCTCGGAATAGCCGTTGCGGCGCTTGTAGTCGTAGTAGTGCTCGATGAACAAGCGGTTGAACGTCGAGTCCTCGCTGGTCAGCTTCTCGACGAGCAGCAGAGCGCCGCGCTCGTTGAGGCCGTCATAGATCGAGCGCATGACGCGCTCGCGGTAGAGGGGGCGCACGAACTGCAGGGTCAGAAGCATCAGGACGACGCTGGCATTGTGGATTTCGATGCCGTGGTGCAGGTCGCCGCCCCTCAGATCAATCGCCCGGTTGGAATTTGCCTGGACGATCTTTTCCTTCGCCTTCTCGATCATGTCCGGAGCGTTGTCGATGCCGACGAAGCGCACGGCGGGATCAACCATGGCGTCGAGCCCGAGCAGCGTCGTCGCGGTCGAGCAGCCGATGTCGTAGAGGTTGGTATCGGCTTCGGCAAAGTCACTGGCGAGTTCGCAAACCATCCGCTGGATTTCGCCGTAGTAGGGAACCGAGCGGCTGACCATGTCGTCGAAGACGGCGGCCACGGTGGCATTGAAGGCGAAGTCGCCGACGTTTTGGTCCGGTGCGGCGAATACCTCGTCCCGGCGGTGGCTGTTGTCGTGCACGTGTAGATGCGGGGCCTTGCCAACCATTCGCACTTTCCTTTCTTTTCCGGAGCACGCCAAACGAGAGGGCAATCGCCTCTGTCCCCGGAGCGATCGATGCACCACACAAGCCACCCTAACCTGACACAAACCTGAAAGGTTTGGCGGCAGCGGTTTCGGCAAATCGGGGACCGGGGACGCGGCATCACGGCGTGATCACGCGATTTTGCCGGCAGGCGCGCGCGCTTTTCTCGATAATCGGTGGCGCGAAACGGGAGCAAAGACCATGCGGCCGAGACTAAGGTGTACAGCGTTGATCGCCAGCCTCGTCATGTCGATGGCCGCTGTGGCATGGGCGGCGGAGCTGCCACGCTCCGGTGAGCCGACATTCGACCGGGTGATCGAGCTGGTGAATGCGAACTTCTTTGACGGCAAGGCGCTTGACCGTTTCAATACCGCCGCCCAGGCGGAGATCACGGATCCCGTGGCGGCGCTTTCCAGGACGAGCCCGGCTTCACGCGTCGATGCGGCGGTCACGTCCGTCCTTGCAAGTCTTGGGGTTTCCCATACCGGACGTTTCAAAGCCGACACGATCGACTATTTCGAGCTCGCCGACATTTTCCGCTTCGCCATCCGTGACGATATGCGGCGTCTCTTTCCGCCGGATGGCGCCGCGCGCTATCCCGGCATCGGCATGGTGACGACACTCGATAACGGGCAGCGCTTCGTCAGCGATGTTTATGACGGGTCGGCTGCAAAGAAGGCGGGCCTCCTCGTCGGCGACGAGATCCTTTCGGTCGACGGGCAGGCTTATCATGAGATCGGATCCTTCGAAGACAAGGTCGGCCGCACGGTCGAGCTTCGGCTCCGCCGCCATCGCGATGCGGACCCATTGTCGCTGCAGGTTCCGGTCGAGAGGTTGCGACCACTTCCGATGTTCGAGCGCGCGATCGAAGAGAGCATCGCACTGGTCGAGACCGGCGGCCGGAAGATCGGCTATGTGCGCCTCTGGACCCTTTCAACGCGAAACGGGCTTGATGTCCTCGCCGAGGCGCTTTCGAGCGGCCGCTTGAAGGCTGCTGAAGGCCTCGTCGTCGACCTGCGCGGCCGCTGGGGCGGCGGGCCGGCAGACGCAGCCGAGTTTCTGGTCGGCGGTACGCCAACTTTCCGGTTGGTTCCGCGCCGGGGCGAAGCCACGCTTGCCAATTTCCGCTGGCAAAAGCCTGTGGTCGCGCTGATCGACAACGGAACCCGCAGCGGTCTCGAACTTTTCGCCTATACGTTGCGGCAACACGGGATCCCGCTCGTCGGCGAGCGGACCGTCGGTGCTCTGCTTGCCGGCCGTGCTTATGTGCTACCGGACGACAGCCTCTTGGAAGTGGCAGTGTCGGATGCGGTCATCGGCGACGGGCTAAGGCTTGAGGGGGTGGGCATCGCGCCAGATCTGCAGGTGGCCTTTCCGCTTGCCTATGCGGCCGGCAAGGATCCGCAACGGGAAGCCGCGATCGCTGAGATGGTTCGCGTGCTCCAAGCCACGCCGGAGCCAGAAACCTTGCCGGCGCAAGAACCGGCCGCAACCCGGTGACGCTTGGAGGCTTGCAGAACTATGTGTCAGCCGATGCCGCCGCCTGCGACGATCTCCCCTCCGAGTCTCACAACTTCGCGCACGAACTGGTCCAGGTCCTCCCCGCGTCCGGTGATTGTTGATTGCCACGCGCTGCCAATGCTCGCCGTGTACCGTCGTGTCGGAGATGACGGCGTTCGTTCTGGTGCCGGGTGGTAACGGAAGCAGACGATGTTGATGTTGATCGGCGTCACGAGTTCGAGCTGCGGCTCTGCCTCGACGAGGCCGCTCAGATAATGGCTTGAGCGACATTTTGGTCGACGAGGCGGCCAAACTTCTCGATGCTGTGCTCCGTCAACGACATCCAGATTTACAGGGCGCGAGAACCACGCACTGTCGACTCCAGGATACTCTGGCGTAACGGCGAAGGCGCCCCGGTGCGCTGCCGCATCGCGAACGCAGCCCTTCTCGAAGGGTGCCGTGCGGTCTACCTCATAACCCACGCGAGCTTCGTCAACCCGATCGTACCCGTTCGCAAATAAAATCCGCAATTGCGGGAACCGTTCCAGTGAAATCGATTTCGCTCTTAAACGCACCAAAGTGGATTTCCGTGATCTCGGGCTCTTTAGGCTCCTCCACTACCACCGTGCCGCCAGCCTCCTTAATTGCCCTCAGTCCCAGCCTTCCATCCTTCAACAGCCCTGTAAGGGTTACACCAATTACGCGTCTCCCGGCGCTATAGGCGAGTGACGTAAAGAGCGCATCTATTGTGTACCCTCGATAATATCCGTCGGCGAGGAGGTGCGTCCGGTGTCCGGATCCGACGGTCAGGAGCTTGTCCGGCGGTCCGACGAAGCAAGCCCCTATCTCGAGGGGTCCTCCCTCGATTGGAACCACAACACGCAAATGGGCCACCCGCCTCAAAGTCTGTGGCAGATAGCTATCGGGGAATGGCGAGCGGTGAAGAACCACTAGGACGGCCGCCGACAGGTTTTCCGGCAGTCGCCCAACGAGATCCGTGAGGCTTTCTACCCCCCCAGCAGGCGCACCAATTGCCACAATGTCAGGTCTCATGGTTCAAACTGATACCAGCGCTACGATATATTAGGTCTAGCTTATTTTAACGCACTGCGCGACATCATTTCAACACACGTGAAGGGATTGTTAGGAGGCGTCGCCATGCGCGAACGCCCAGTCTAGCGATCCTGCGCATAGCGCTGAGGGCGGACATAGCGGATGTTTATAGGACCACTTAGCGACTGCATTACCGTCGAATCCCACTGCGAAGCAGTTCTGGTCGCTAACCTCCTGTCGAACGCGCGCCAGATGAAGGCATCTCTGGACAACTCAAGGCCGGCTCATCGACAGAGCAGGCGTCCTTCGCCCGCAGAAAGCGAGAATTCGGCTTGCTACAAACGGCTTGATTTCGCGGACAAGCGGCAGTCGACAACCGTATGGACCTGAAGGATAATACCCACATGGCACGAGAAAACGACACGGTTTCACCTAGAGGTGCGGAGTATACCGCAAGCCTTCGACGGGCAACGCTCTTCCTTGGGTTTCTTTACCAGTTGATGCAGTTCGTCATCAGCAACACGCTGTGGTCTTCCCTCGGATACGACCCAATAGAGATGTTGCCGATCACGCTCATCCTAATGCTCAGCGGGACACTCATGTCCTATGCGATGGCGGCGGTGCTCTTTCGCTTCCGTGACCAGTCTATCCTATTCAAGCTTCTGCTCGGCTCCGCCCTGTCGCTCGGCGCCGGAGCGATCAACGCCGGCGTCGGCTTCCTCAGTTATGGCCTGATTGAGCATGGCGACCAGATCGAGACTGTCTGGCCCAATGTTAGCTACAACGTCATCTACTGCGCAGCGCTGTTTCACGGATGGGCTTTTCTCTATATCGCGCTTCTGGCAAATTTCGAACTACGCGAGCGGCGCTGACTGTGCAAATGCGGGCGCTGTGCTACCACGTCAATCCGCTCTTTCCGTTCAATAGCCCGGCGATTTTTGTCGTTACTACAACCAGAGCTCCTGCCCTGGCGGCATATTCTTGGCCGCGGAAAACCAGTCTGGATGCTCCGAAAGAGCGATTGCGCCGAATTTAAGGGACCCGTAATATACCTGAGTGAGCTGAGAGCAGCGAAAGTGCAAGGAATCAGAGTGGCCGGCATCACGGGCGCGCGCATAACCATCATTGTTTCTGCACTCGGCGCCGGCGGCACCGAGCACGTCGTCAGTCTCGTTGCCAGCCACTGGGCCCGCCTCGGCTGCACCGTCACGGTGATTACGCTCGAAGCGCCGACCTCCGAACCCTATTACAGGCTCGATCCGCGCGTCACCATCGAGCGGCTCGACGTGCCGGTTCAGAAGGCTGGGAAGCTGCGGGCCGCCTGGCTGGTGGCAAGGCGGCTCTACCGACTGCGCTCGACGATCAGCCGCACCCGTCCCGACTTCGTGCTGAGCTTCCTGACGCGCACGAACGTGTTGACGCTGCTCGCAACACGAGGCCTCAGGCTTCCGGTGATCGTGTCCGAGCGCAACAACCCGGCGGTGCAGCCCTTCGGCCCCTTCTGGAAATGGCTGCAGCTTCGTCTCTACCCGCGCGCCTTTGCGCTGGTGACGATGACCAAGGGTGCGCTGGACTATTTCCCGCCGAATGTTCGCCGCTCCAGCCGGGTGATCGCCAATGCGATCAATCTGCCCGACGGCTGGCAAAAGAAGCGCGGCAACAATGTGCTCACCGCCGTCGGGCGCCTGACTGAGCAAAAGGGCTTCGATCTGCTGCTCGAAGCCTTCGCAAAGGTGGCCAGCGACCACCCCGAATGGAAGCTCGTCATCTGGGGCGAAGGCGAGGCGAGAAAAGCGCTGGAAGCCCAGCGCAACGCGCTCGGATTGGCCGACCGGGTGGAAATGCCCGGCGTCACCGCGAAACCCGGCCTCTGGGTCGAAACCGCCGACCTCTTCGTCCTGTCATCCCGCTACGAAGGCTGGGGCATCGCCCTGCTTGAAGCGATGGCCGCAGGCCTCCCCGTCGTCTCCTTCGCCTGCGAATGGGGCCCGACCGACATGATTGCCAACGGCGACGACGGCATCCTCGTCGAAAACGGCGACATCAACGCCCTCGCCGAAGCCCTCTCCAACCTGATGGGCGACGAGACCCTGCGCGCCCGTCTCGCGGCCAACGCCGAAGCCAATGTCCGACGCTACGACGCCGAACATATCCTCTCCCAGTGGGACGCCGTGGCGTTGGCGGCGCGCGAGCACACGGCCGGCGACAAGACCGAAATCCTGCGCCGTGCTCCACTTCGACTAGACGCTTGATGTTCGCTTGCACGAAGCGCTGTGTTGGAGTTCGTGCGGGGTCCGGATGCGAGACCCACATCGCTAACGCGTAGGCTTGTGTATGTTGAGAGCAAGCGGGTCGGTCGATCTGTGGAGGGCCTGTCGCTCAGTCAGAGCCGTCGGCTTCTGTAACGGACCATCTGCCAAATCCCCGATAAAGCGTATCTCATCGCCGGTTTCATGCTTTGGAACGTAATCGCCGCCTAACGACCACCTTGACTCGCGCAACCCACGATATAATCTTATTTTAGGAAGTTCCGATGTTGCGGGGCCGCACATGTTTACATCGGTCACCTTATTCGCAATCCACGGTATAAATCCGGCCCCCTGGAAGGATAAGCTATTTCCCGTGTTCGAACTGCGGCAGACTGTGGAATGCTTAAATGCGACGGATGTCAAGGAGGGGCCAAAGTCGATCAACTCATTCATCATTGCGACCTGCAGCGACGTACTTGACGTCACCGTCCAATGCCCTGGTGTTCACCTGCTGGACTGCCTCGGTCCACTATCGAAACGTTCGATCGGCAGATAATGTCGGGATTTCCGGTTCTGACGGCCGCAATGCGATAATGGAAGCAGTGGAAGAAACGCTTCGGTGGCAGGCGTGGACCCAAAAGGGTCTGCTTTCACAGGAAGGGAAACAAAGGTGTCTGCTCAGGCCCTCAATCTGGTCCCTGACTTCACGCCAGTCGCCAGCCCTCGATCCAGCAGTATGTCGGAGGCTTTCGTCAAAACACTGAAACGCGACCATATGCATCTCGCTTTGCGTTCGCCGACAAGTGCTCCGGAACTCGGTAGACGTATCGAGGTTTACAGCGGGATCCATCCCCGCTTGGCGCCGAAAGTGGCATCACCCAGGCACATTAACCCGTTTTAATACCTGACTCGTCAGGAGAAATGGTGCACTCCCTAACGCTGGCGCTTTTTCAGAGAAGCTCAATGGGAGTAGTATATGCAAGTAAATATCTACACGATTTTAGTGAGTTGCATGAAAAAGAATTATACAATTGGATGTTAGCGTGATGATTTCTAGAAAAACTTCGGCGATTTTATGTGGGGTACTTGCATCCTATTGGCTGCTGAGCCCAATCTACGCTGTTTGGCATTTCGATGAGTATGCCTCCACCGCCCCCCTCCTTGTGCGATACGTTCTCGTCCCTGCCGCATTATCGCTGATCGTCCTTTGTGTGGGACTCCTCGCTCCCCCAAGGGTGGCGACCGGCGTGGGTATCTACGGCTTGAGCATCCTGATGGGACTTTTTCTCTTCGAGGCGCTGCTCACCGTGCGCTCCGTACCGGTTCGTCTATCGATGCTCGGGCAGCTGTCAAAGCAGCAAAGCGAGGCGATGGCGCAACGCGAAGACATGGTCCGAGGATTCACGCTCGCACAGCTCAATAAGCTATCCGGCGCAACCAAATTACGCGAAGCCGTTCTGTCAGGGTTCCCGAAGACGCAAGTCGTGCTTTGCTCTGGACCGGATAGTGTTGTTAGTTACCGCGCCGATCGCTACGGCTTCAACAATCCGGATGCTCTGTATGAGACAACGCGTTTAGAATCTATGTTGCTAGGAGATTCTTTCGTTGAGGGCTTTTGTTTGCCGCCGGAAGAAAACATGGTGTCGCAGCTGCGCCGAGAAGGCATTCATGCCATCGGCATGGGAATTCGCGGTAACGGACCGCTGACAGAGCTGGCGACGCTGGGGCGGTTTGGCCCGATGTTCAAACCACGCCACGTCTTTATGGTTTTTTTTGAGGGCAATGACTGGGAAAACCTCCAAGCCGAACTTGAGCGGCCCTGGCTGCGTCCGGCTCTCGCCGAAAGCGCCGATTATGGAACGCCTTCAACCGCGAACGAGATGATGCAGCGCGCAAAGTCGATGATGGACGATATCAATAGCCGACCAGTAACAGCCGCCGACCTTTTTACAAAAACCGAGATCCTTCGGAATTTTATCGCACTGCAGCAAACTTTCACCCGGCTCGGGCTAATCTTTCCGAAAGCGACGCCTGCTATTCCCGAGTTCGGCGAAGTCCTCCGCAGAGCAAAAACCATGGCGATCGGGTGGAGCGGATCATTCACATTGGTCTATGTGCCACAGCTCGACCGATTTATCGGACCTCTGCCAGCGGCGCATGCTTATGAACCGCTGCGAACTCGGGTTCTGGGAAGCGCTTCCGAGGCAGGGGTAGACGTAATCGATCTAACCTCAGCACTCGAGAAAGAACTCCAACCAGAAACCTTTTATGGCCCGGACGGACACTTCAACAGCCGGGGGGCTGCATTCGCGGCCACTATTTTGGCCGCCCATTTGCGGGGCCTCGCGGTTGTGCCTTCGGTAGCCAACTTTAGACCTTAGCGGTGCCGGTTTTCAGCTTTCATGGCGGCCAGACAAACCCAGGCTGGCGACGCCGCGCGGAGTTGCCCCATAACCGGGCATGCTCAGGTTTGAGATTGCGAGCTGATGGACTCGCGCGGCGATTGATATCTTAACGCCGCTCCATGCCGATGTCGCGCAGCAAGGACGCGGCGTCCCTTGCGATGAAGCAGGATTCTTAGCACCTATGGAAGGGTTGAGTTTCGGCGACTGAGCCGTCCGTGCGCGCAGCTTTTCGCTGCAAGCGCGCACCGCGGCCATGGTCAGCGGAATTTCTCTAGAATGTGAATGCTCACAACCATTCCGGAGGGACCGACCATGATCGTTTCAAACACTATACCCGCTGATGCCGTACTGGTAGCTATGGATATCGCCAAGGCCCGCAATGACGTTTTCATCGAGCGCCTGGCGACAAGCGCCGTCGTCGGCTGCAGGTCCTCGACATGCGCGCGGAACAAGATCGGCTGATCAAGAATCTCCAATGTTATGGTCTACCAGTCATTTGCGGCTTCGAAGCAACTATCACCGACCCATTGCATGGCGACTGGCTGAAGCGAGCTTTGGGGTGCGGCTGGTATCATTATTGCTGACGAGCGCGACGCTGGCCGACGCCGGAAACCCCAATTTCCTTGCACCAATTGATGACCTACTGGTCCTTACGTACGGCGGCATGATTGCGGCCGCCGACGTTCGATCCCTGTTCGGCTGCAAGAACCAAGCACACCGGTAAAGTTGTCCGAGCGCATATACCAGGCCCAAAGGGTGGGAGGACGTTGCCCATGGGATAGCCGAGCACGTTTTCTGCTACCGACGCGTAGATCTCCTCAAGCGGCTTTGGCGTTCTGGGAAGCGGGGCAGAAAAGCTCCCCCGCACCATGTCGGGCATGTTGCACCATGCCGGTCGTTCCCGGACCTGTCTGAGATAGTCGATCGCATCGTCGACGATCCGATGCGACAGAGCCCGCTCCCCGCTCCGTCGTTCTCTTCTGCTATGGTCGCGTGCCGGCGATAATCGTTGCCGTCGAGCGCAGTTCCACCTTTCCCGCCCGGATCGCCTGGCCTGCCAGGTCGAGAACCTCGCTGCGGATGCGGTTGCGCTTCTGATCATCCGCCTGTGCCAGTCCGGCGACGACGGGTGCGGCGATCTCGGTCATGAAGGCCCAGTAGTCCTCCGGGGTCTCGTGGACCATCGTGGTGGTGACCTCCTCCTCGTGGATGTCGTGCAATCCCGCATCCTCGAAAACGGCCTTCATCAGGCCTGCAGACGCGCAGCGAAACAGGCCGGGCGCGCCGGCCGGAGGCTTCGGCATGTCGACGTGCCGGGCGATCGTCGCCATGATCGTCGTTGCCCAGGCGTTCTTTTCCGGTGCACCCCACACCGCAGCGCATACACGCGACTGGGGCTTTGCGACCCTCGTCAACTGTTGGGCTGCCGCTGCAACGTCGGGAAAAAACATGAAACCGAACCGGCAGAGGACGGCGTCGAATGTTGCTTCCGGAAACGGCAAGGCGCCAGCGTCGCAGGCCCTCGTTTCGAAATTCGTAAGACCGCGATGCCTGGCGTTCTCCTTCGCCACCTGCAACATGCGCTCTGAAAGGTCGGTGACAGTCACGCGGCCCTTCGGTATCGACGCCGCCACCGTCAGGCCTGGTTCTCCAGTTCCCGCAGCGACGTCAAGCACCCGGTCGCCGTCCTTGATGGTCGCCTGCCGGATCATTGCCTCGCCGAAGGGGGCGAGCCATCCGAGCACCAGTGCGTCCCACTTCTTCCAGCCGGCGGAGAAGCGGTCCCAGGTCTCTCTTTGCTGATCGCGGATTTGATCGAGATGCGCCGACATGCAGGCTCCTCCCTCGGTGCCGTGTTACGACCTCGCTCACGAAACTATGAACCCTCTGCGGAGGGTTGCAATTCAACTTTCCCGCCGCAATTCGGGCAGTGTGCCGCATTGTCACGCATTTTACGGTCCGCGCTGTGACCGCAGTTACATGTGGGCGCAGACAATCCGCGCTAGGGAGAGAGGGTAAGGCAGGCTATATTCTACTCGAGGAGACCGGGAAGGAGAGATTCGCACCGATGTCGAACCGGACGAACGGCAAAAATAGCGGCCGGATAGAACCCAGCGACGAACAATCCCTCGGTGATCAATTGCGGATGATGCATCGGGCCTTCATGGCCTCGCCACTGCGCAACAAGATCATCTGGCTGAGCATAAGCATCATCGTTGTCATCGTTGTGACAGCCTTTGGTCAGATTATCCTCAACCGATGGTACAAGCCGTTCTACGACACGCTCGAGCGACGCGACCTTCCGGCCTTTCTCCATCAGCTCGTCGTCTTCGCCCAGATCGCCGGCGTGCTCCTCGTTCTCAATGTTTTGCAAACCTGGCTCGGCCAGGTCATCAAGCTGCGGCTGCGCGAAGGCCTGACCCAGGACCTGATCACCGAATGGATGCGCCCGACGCGCGCGTTCCGGCTGGCGAATGCCGGCGCCATCGGCATCAACCCGGACCAGCGCATCCATGAGGACGCGCGCCACCTGACCGATCTCTCGGCCGGACTTTCGATCGGCCTCTTCCAATCCGGCATTCTGCTGGTGAGCTTTATCGGCGTGCTGTGGTCACTGTCCGACGGTTTCGTCTTCCATGTCGCGAGCTATTCCTTCGACATTCCCGGCTACATGGTCTGGGCCGCGATCCTCTATGCGGGCACCGCCTCCTGGCTGAGCTGGCTCGTCGGCCGGCCTCTGGTGGCGCTCAATGGCGAACACTATGCCCGGGAGGCGGCGCTGCGCTTCTCGCTGATGCGCGTCAACGAACATATCGAGGCCGTGTCGCTTTCATCAGGCGAGGCCAATGAGAAAAAGCGGCTGCAGCGCGACCTCGCCTCGGTGCTCGAGATCAGCTACGGCCTGCTGCGTGCGGTTACGCGGCTCACCTGGGTGACCGGCGGCTATGGCTGGATCACCGTCGTCGCACCGATCGTCATTGCTGCACCGGTCTATTTCGCCGGCGATCTGAGCTTCGGTGGGTTGATGATGGCCGTCGGCGCCTTCAATCAGGTGCATGCGTCGCTGCGTTGGTTCGTCGACAATATCGGCGCGATCGCCGACTGGCGCGCCACATTGCTGCGCGTCGCCGCCTTCCGCTCGGCTCTCTTGATGACCGACGAACGGCATGAGGGCGACAAGCGCATCGACTTCAGGACCTCCGATACGCCGCAGATGAGCTTCGACAACATCGAGATCGTCTCGCCGACCGGCTGCATCCAGCTTCGCGAACCGAGCGTCACCATCGATCCGGGCGAACGCGTGCTCGTCACCGGCGCGCCGGAGGTGGAAAAGGCGCCGTTCTTCCGCGCGATCGCCGGGCTCTGGCCCTGGGGACACGGCCGCATTGCGCTGCCGGTCGACGACGGCCTCGCCTTTGTGCCGAAGTCTCCCTATTTCCCGCCGGGCACGCTTGGAGAAGTGCTCGCCTATCCGAGCCCGCCCGATACCTACAGCAAGGGCGAACTCGCCGCCGTTCTCTCGAAGGTCGGCCTTGGCCGCCTGAGCGGCCGGCTCGACCAGGATGCGCGAAAGCAGATGAACCTCAGCGAGGCCGAGCAGCGCCTACTCGCCATTGCTAGGCTCAGCCTGCACAAGCCGCGCTGGCTGATCATCGACGAAGCGCTCGATACCCTTGAGGACGACGCCTACCAGCGCGTGCTGAAGTTCATGGACGACGAGCTTCAAGGTGTTGCGATCGTCAACATCGGACGCACCGAACGCGGCAGCGACTTCTTTACCCGCGTGCTCCACCTCGACAAGAACCCGACCGGCAACACGCTCAGGCGTCTCCAGCCGCGCAGCCTGCAGCCGGCCGATCCGCAACTGGTGGACTGAGAAGGTGAACGTGCCCTTCCGTTAAACAACGGGGTGCGACTGCCGCCATAGTCATCTGATTGCAAAGAAAAACCGCGCGTTCGGTGGAACGCGCGGTTTTGTCTATCCTAGAGTGGGCTCGCTTAACGCGAGCGCAGCTTCATGTGGCGGTTCACGTCCTTGTATAGCAGGTAGCGGAACTTGCCCGGACCGCCGGCATAGCAGGCCTGCGGGCAGAAAGCGCGCAGCCACATGTAATCGCCGGCCTCGACCTCGACCCAGTCCTGATTGAGCCGGTAGACGGCCTTGCCTTCGAGCACATAAAGGCCGTGTTCCATCACGTGCGTCTCGGCAAAGGGAATGATCGCGCCGGGCTCGAAGGTTACGATCGTCATGTGCATGTCGTGGCGCAGGTCCGTCGGGTCGACGAAGCGGGTCGTTGCCCACTTGCCTTCCGTGCCCGGCATCGGCGACGGGGTGATTTCGGCCTCGTTGGTGAAGAAGGCCTCCGGCGCGGGCAGGCCATCGACATACTCGTAAGCCTTGCGCACCCAGTGGAAGCGAACGATCGCTTCACTTCCGTTGCGAACGGTCCAGTTGCTCGCCGG
The DNA here is from genome assembly GCF_000697965.2 of Ensifer adhaerens. NCBI lineage: Bacteria > Pseudomonadati > Pseudomonadota > Alphaproteobacteria > Hyphomicrobiales > Rhizobiaceae > Ensifer > Ensifer adhaerens. Next base: position 930,189 of record NZ_CP015881.1, read on the forward strand.
CGGAATGAAGGCGAAGCCGCCCGGCTGCATCTTATGCGCCTTACCGTCGAGCGTGATGGTCAATTCGCCCTCGACGACGAAGATCGCGCCCTCGGCGCCTTCGTCGAGTTCCGGCCGGTCGCTGCCGCCGCCCGGAGCGATTTCCATGATATATTGTGAAAATGTTTCAGCAAAACCGGAGAGCGGCCGGGAAAGTATCCACAGCCGGGTCTTGTCCCAGAACGGCAAATAGCTGGTGACGATGTCCATCATCGTCCCCTTCGGAATCACTGCATAGGCTTCGGTGAAGACCGCGCGATCCGAAAGGAGTTGGGTTTGGGGCGGGTTGCCGCCATGCGGCGCATAGTAACTACGGTTGGTCATATCTTCCTTCAGTCTGCTTGCAGGCACCGCCTCCTCTAAAGTGCGGTGCAATGGGTCGCGCGCGCCGCATCAAAGCAATGCGGTGCGAAGATCGCGGGGCTGGTCTTTCTCCTCGTCCAGGTCCAGCTCCGCTTCGACGTGGTTCAGGTGCTCGGCCATTTCCTTGATCGCGCTCGCGACGTCGCGTGACGCGATGTACTCGACCACGGCCAGATGTTCGTCCGGTCCGCAATTGTGCAGGTGGTTCGACCGGTACATTGCGGTGATCAGGGATGTCCGGGACACGAGGTCGCGCAGGATACCGAAGAGGAAGGCAGACCCCGAAAGCTCCGCGAGCAACAGGTGGAAACCACCGGAAAGCCGAACGATATCAGAGAGATTGCCGGATCGGCCGGCAATGCGCTCCTCTTCGATATGGGCGCGCAACCGGACGAGATCCTTGGGATTGGCGCGCTCGCAAAGCCGCTCGACGACCCGCTGTTCGATCGCCCTGCGGGCAACGAAGACATCGCGTGCCTCGTCTACCGAAGGCTCGGAGACGAAGGCGCCCCGGTTCGGCATGATCGTCACCAGGCCATCGCGCTCGAGCGCTGTCAGTGCCTGGCGGATGCGAGCCCTGCTGACGGAGAATATTTCGGCAAGTTGTTCTTCTTTCAATCGCGTTCCCGGCCGTAGCCGACGCTCTGCGATCGCAAGCCAGATCTTCTCGCAAATGATCGCCGTCGGAGCACCGGCGACTTCGTCCGCGTTATACATGAAATCTCCCTTAGCCGTTCGCTTACTCTCGCCGTGCGGCGCTCAAAGTCAATTCCATCCGCTGCAGTTAGATATTGACTACAAAATTGTAGACAATATTGTGTACCGCAACTTGATGTGCAATGGCAACCGCTTAAACACGACCGTGCGACCGGCAAATAGACCGGGCCGCGGCGCCAATTGAGAGCTCCGATGGACTTCGATTTCACAGAACTGCCGGCCCAGGACCGTTACCGCCTGCTGACGAACTTCATCGGTCCGCGACCGATCGCGCTGGTCTCGACGCTCTCGCCGAGCGGACAGGACAATGCCGCGCCGATGAGCTTTTTCAATGTCTTCTCGCACGACCCGCCGATCGTCATTCTCGGTATCCAGACCCGCCCGAATGGGGAAGAGAAGGACACGGTCGCCAATATCCGGCGCACCAACGAGTTCGTCGTCAACATGGTAGACATGGCGATCGCCGACCAGATGCTGGTCTGCGGCCTGTCCTTCGAGCCGGATGTCGACGAAGTGGCAATCGCCGGACTGACGGCGGCTGACGGCCTCAAGGTCGGCGCCCGCCGTATCGTCGAGTCACCCTGCTCGATGGAATGCCGCGTTGAGCGGCTGATCGAATATGACCGCCGCGTCATCGTTCTCGGCGAGGTCGTGCATATGCACGTGCGTAAGGATTGCCTCGACGAGGAAGGCCGCTACGTCGACCCGTCCCAATACCAGCCGATCGCACGGCTGCACGCCAACAACTACATCACATCGGATCGTCAGTTCGTCATGCCGACGCCCGACATTACCGCCTATGCCCCCCCTGCAAACGCCATGCGGAAGACGAGCTGATCCATGCGTATCCTGCTGATCAATCCGAACTCCACCCGCTCGATGACCGAACAGGCGCATCGCAGCGCCGAGCGCGTCGCTGCATCCGACACCCAGCTCGAATCGATCAACCCGACATCGAGCCCAGCCAGCATCGAAGGCCATGCCGACGAAGCGATGGCTGTGCCAGCGATGCTTGCGGAAATCCGCAAAGGCGAAGCGCGCGGCATCGATGCCTATGTAATCGCCTGCTTCGACGATCCCGGACTTGGCGCTGCACGCGAGATCGCTCGCGGTCCGGTCATCGGCATCTGTCAGGCGGCCGTGCAGGTGGCGATGAACATTGCGACCCGGTTTACGATCATCACCACCCTGCCCCGCTCCGTGCCGATCATCGAGGACCTCGCCGAGGCATACGGTGCCGGCCATCGCTGCCGCAAGGTGCGATCGGTCGACATGCCCGTGCTGGCGCTGGAGGAGGATTTGGCCCACACCGAGGAGATGCTGGTTCAGGAGATCCTGAAAGCACGCCAGGAGGATGGCGCCGAAGCGATCATCCTCGGCTGTGCCGGTATGTCTGAGCTCTGCGACCGCCTGAAGGCGCGTACCGGCATGCCTGTGATCGACGGCGTCACGGCAGCCGTGAAGCTTGCCGAGGCGCTCGTCGGGGGCGGTTATGCCACCTCGAAGGTCGGTGCGTACGACTATCCGCGCACCAAGGAAGCGCCGGCCTGCCGGCTGGTCGACGCCAGCTGAGCGCATCCGAATATGTCACCGGGCGCACATGGCGCCCGGGACATTTTGTTTCCGGCGCCGTGCTGTCAGCGCGTCAGGGCGTCAAGCTGCTCCTCGAGCGTCGCCACCTTCCGCTCAAGCGCTTCCTGTCGTTCTTCGAGAGCCGATAGGGCCGAACCGCTCGGCGCCGACGACACGGCCGCCCTTTCGGCAGGCTGCTCGACTTCACCACACAAGAGATGCGCGAAGCGGTCTTCGCGCTGGCCGGCACCCCGGTTCAGTTGAACGATGAGCGGCGGCCGGCGGCCCATCATCAGATCCAGATTGTCCTTCAGCTCCTCGATCGACGAGAACCGCGCCATGCGCTCGCTGCGCGCCCAAAGCTCGTAGGCCGTCTGCGGGCCGCGCAGAAGAAGCAGGCCGAGCACGACGATCTGCGGCGACGTCAGCGAGAAGCGGTTGGCTGCGAGGTGCTCGTAGCGCTCGACCCGCGAGGCAAATGCTTGCCGGACCAACCCTTTCTGCCCCAGAGACGAGAGAGCGCGGTGGATCTCGACCTGCTCGAGCGCCATGACTGGATCGCGCGCCGTTTTCTGGTTGGCAGCCGAATGCGCCGAATTGAGCGTCAGCGGATAGACGTCGGGCGTCGTTTCCTTCTTCTCGATCAGGCATCCGAGAACGCGGGCTTCAACGGCATTGAGGACGGGGAAATCGGTGTCGGAGGTCGTGTTCATAAGCCAACTCTTCAAATCAACGCATTTCGATCCCGGCCGGATGTCCCGAGCGGGAAGCGGTCCGACCATAGGCCCCTACCCTAACGTGAGTGTTGGAGCCCGGGAATGGTCATCGGTCTATTTCGTTGAATTCCGGTTAGCAGCCTAGCACTTGCCCCACGACAGCGATGCGAAAGGGGCATGCGAACTGCTTGGCGCAAAAACTGAAAATTGCCGGCGGCAAAAAAGAGGCTCCGCGACTGGTACGACACGGAGCCCAAGTCTTCAGGGAAAGAGGTTGGCGTTACGCTGCGTTGATCGCCTTCACAGTTTCTTCGATGCGGTGGCAGGCGGCACGCGAGCCGTCAGCGAAGCTGCGCATCTCCGGCCGCTCGCTCTTGCAGCGCTGGTCTGCAAACGGGCAACGCGGATGGAAGGTACAGCCGGACGGCGGGTTCAGCGGGCTCGGCACTTCGCTCGCCGCAATGCTGCGCCCGCGCTTTGGATGGGTAATATCCGGGATCGTCTCCAGCAGCAGCTGGGTATAGGGATGCCTCGGATTGGCAAAGAGTGTCTCGGTGTCTGCCTCCTCGACGATGCGTCCGAGATACATCACGGCGATCCGGTCCGACATGTGGCGAACCACGCTCATGTCGTGGCTGATGAACAGATAGGTCAGCCCCATCTCGTCCTGCAGCTTGCGCATGAGGTTGAGGATCTGCGCCTGGACCGACACGTCGAGCGCCGAGGTCGGCTCGTCGCAGACGAGGAACTCCGGCTCGCCGGCAAGCGCGCGGGCAATCGAGATACGCTGGCGCTGGCCTCCCGAAAACTCGTGCGGGAACTTGGCACCGTCCGAGGGCGCAAGGCCGACGATCGTCAGCAGTTCGCCGACCCGGTCCATGATCTCGGCTTCGGAGTTGCGCAGCTTCAACTCGCGCAGCGGTTCGGCGATGATGTTGCGCACCCGCCAGCGCGGATTGAGGCTTGCATAGGGATCCTGGAAGATCATTTGGGCCGAGAGCGGCTCGCCGTTCTTGCTCGGTGCAAACCGCACCTCGCCTTCGCTGGCGCGATAAAGACCTGTGACCAGCCGCGCCACCGTCGACTTGCCGCAGCCAGATTCGCCGACGAGGCTCAGACAGCCGCCCATGGGCACGCTGAAGCTGATGTCGTCCACGGCGCGCACGAACTGCCGCGGTTTGCGCTCGATGACGCGGTTCAGCCAGGGTGCCGAAACGTCGAAATTGCAGGTCAGGTCGTTGACCGTCAGGGCATCACTCATAGCACTCCTCCTGCATTGAGCCAGCATGCGGCGACGCCGGTCCCGACTGGCGCCGGTTCGGGCCGGTCCTTGCGGCAACGCGGCCCGGCATCCGGGCAGCGCGGGTTGAAGGCGCAGCCGGCGGGGATCGCGTTCAGCCGCGGCATGGAACCGTCGATCTGGTTCAGCCGCTCGACGCGGCGGCCAAGCGCCGGGATCGAGCCCATCAGGCCCCGCGTATAGGGATGACGGGCGTTTTTCAGCACCTCGGCGACAGGGCCGATTTCGACGAGCCGCCCGGCATACATGACCGCGACGCGATCGGCCGTCTCGGCAATCACGCCCATGTCGTGGGTGACGAGCATGACCGCCGTTCCGTGATCGTCGCAAAGACGGCGAAGCAGCGAGGTGATCTGCGCCTGGATCGAAACGTCGAGCGCCGTCGTCGGTTCGTCGGCGATGATCAGCTTCGGTTCCGCAGCAAGTGCCAGGGCGATGACGACGCGCTGGCGCATGCCACCCGAGAACTGATGCGGATAGTGGTCATAGCGTGCCTCGGGCGCCGGAATGCCAACTTCCTTCAGGAGCTGAATCGCCCGCGCCTTGGCATCGGCCTTGGAAAGCTTCAGGTGAAGGCGGATGGTTTCAACTAGCTGCGCCCCGACGGTGAAGAGCGGGTTCAGCGAGGTCAACGGATCCTGGAAGATCGCCCCGATCTGCCGGCCGCGCACCTGCTGCATCTGCTTGTCGTCGAGCTGGTCGATGCGGCGGCCGCCGACCCAGACCTCGCCGCCGGAAATGCGGCCAGGCGGCTCCAGAAGACCCTGGACGGCTAGACCGGTCATCGACTTCCCGGCGCCGGACTCACCAACGACGCCAAGAATTTCGCCGGGGCGAATGCTGAGCGAAACGTCGGATAGCGCCTGCACCGTTCCATGGCGGCCAGGGAATTCGACGCAGAGACCGCGCACGTCGAGCACGGCCGATGAGGTATGTTCAGTCATCGCTGCACCTCCAATGGGTAGCTCGGCGGGAAGATCTCGCTGACAGGCGGGTGACCGAAGCTCCGCTCCGGATACTTGGCAATCAGGCCATCGAACTGGACCTGTGCCTGCGCGCGTGCCGCGTTCATGTCGAAGCCTGCCACCGCGCCATATCGCATCGACAGACGGCCATCGACGAAGACCGCCTTGGTGACGCGTCCGGAACCACCGACGACGAGCGTCGTGATCGGATCGATCGCCGGCGCCATGTGATGGTCCATGAGATCGAACACGGCAATATCGGCACGGGCGCCCGCTTCCAGGCGACCGAGATCCGAGCGACCGAGGGCCTTGGCGCCGCCAAGTGTCGCAGCATCAAAGAGATCGGCGCAGCTGACGGCTGACGGGTCGCCTTCGACGACGCGGGCAGCGATCAGGCCGACGAGCAGGTTCATCAGCATGTCCGGCGGCGTCGTATCGGTGCCCATGGCAATATTGACGCCGCGGGCCTTGACCGAGCGGAACGAGTTGAGCGTGCTGCCGCCGCGGGCCGAAACCAGCGGGCAGTGCACGATACTCACGCCGTTTTCGGCATAGAGACGCAGATCGTTGTCGGTCGCCTGGGTCGCATGCGGCGCAATCAGCCGGTCGCTCAAGAAACCGAAGCTCGCCAGCCATTCCGGCGCCGTCTTGCCATGCAGGCGGCGGACGGTGTCGACCTCCATCGTGCCCTGCGCAGCATGAAGCCGGATCGGGCAATTGAGGTCGCGCGCCGCATCGGCGGTGCGCACCAGCAGTTTCTCGGTGCAGGTTTCCACCCGGTCGGGAGCCAGCAGGCCCTTCACCAAGCCACCATGGCGACCTTCATGGTCACGGATGAAGCCAATCGCGTCGTCAAGGCCCTTCAGACCCCTTGCCTCGTCGAAGATCGCTTCGAGTTGACCCGGCGCCGTCACCATCATGCCGCCGGCGCGATAGGCCGGGCTCAGATAAACGCGAAGACCCAGGTCACCTGCGGCGTCGGATGCGGCGGCGAATTCAGCAACGGTCTCGCCCCATTCGCGATAGAAAAGCGAGGCGATCGGCGCTGCGGTGGTGATGCCATTCAAGAGAAGCTGCGCGAAGGCGAAGCGCTTCTGGAACGCCAGCTCCTCCTGCGTGTACATCTCATAGGGGCCGCGCTCGATGTAGCTCAGCGGCCAGACGCGACCCTTGGCCCAACCAGGCTGATGGTCGATCGCTAAGATCGTCGTGTCGAGATCAGACAGCGCATCGAGGTCGATGAGCCCGGGGCTGATCATGGCTGCGCCGAGATCGATGCGGCGTGCCACCTCTCCTTCGAAACGTGGGCCGACATAGAGCAGCGTGCCGCCCTCGATGACGACTTCGCCGTTCGGGATCAGCCGGTGCGAACCGTCGCGGTGCCCGAGCACCCATTGTGCTGTCAGAAGCGTGCGTCCTTCGGCGCGCTCACCGAGCGTCAAATCCTTGATGTTGGTCATGGGATCGCCACCTCCGCCACGCCGTTGCGGGCGACGACGCGGCCACGCTTGACGACCAGCGGCCGCGGCGCGACGTCGACGACGGCATGCGCCAGCGTCTCGCCGGTGAGCAGGGTGAAATCGGCATCGCAGCCAACATCGAGGCCATATCCCTTGATATCCATGACGTCGGCGCCGCCCTTGGAGCAGACGTAAAGCGCATGTTCGAGATCGACGTCGCGGCGCAGGCCGTTCTTCATGCCGAGAATGCGGGCGCGATCCATCATGTCGGGCTGGCCCCACGGACCCCAGGTGTCGCGGATACCGTCGCAGCCGGCAGCAACCTTCACGCCGGCATCCTTCAGACGCAGGATCGAAGGCACGGTCGAAGACGGAGAGCCTGTCGTGACGATACGGATATCGAGTTCGGCGATCTGTTCGATGAGACCGCCGACGCGCAGATAATCCGGTGCGCCGAGCGCAAAGGCGTGGCTGATTGCGACCTTGCCTTGCATGCCGAGCGCGCGGATGCGCTCGAACATCATCTCCATGCTGAAGGCGCCGAGTTCGCCCTGCTCATGCAGGTGAATGTCGATCGGCTTTCCATGTTTTTCGGTAAGGCCGAAGATCGCGTCGAGATGGCCCTTCGGGTCGCGATCGATGCCACAGGGGTCAATGCCGCCAAGGACTTCCGCGCCATTGCTCAGAGCCTTGTCGAGCAACTCGACAGTGCCGGGCCGCGTGACGAGGCCCGACTGCGGGAATGCGACGACCTCGATATCGATGACATCTTTCAGCACCTGGCGGGTCTCGATGATACCTTCCATCAGCCGGAGGCCATGGGTGGTGTCGATGTCGACATGGCTGCGGATGTGGCTTGCGCCATTGGCAGCGAGCATGATCGCCTGGCGCATGGACTGGCGGTGCGGATCAATGCCGATTTCCAGCCGCTTTTCGCGTTCGAAATCGATGCGTTCGCGCAGCGTTGCGGTCTTGGCGTTGACGTGCCAGGGCATGCCCCAGACCGACTTGTCGAGATGGGTATGCGCCTCGATCAGACCGGAGATCACGATATGACCGTTGCCGTCTTCCACGGCCACGCCATCGGCGGCGAGGCCCTTGCCGAAGGCGGCGATCTTGCCGTCGCGCACGAGGATGTCGGTCGCTTCGCCGGCATTGGGCCTGACGTTACGGATCAGGAGATTGGACATCATTCACCTCAATTTCGGATTGAGCGCATCGCGCAGCCAGTCACCGAGAAGGTTGACCGAAACCACGAGAAGGCAAAGCTGGACGACGGGGAAGAGCACCACCCACCATACGCCCGAAAACAGGAACTGGTTGCCGAGACGGATCAGCGTTCCAAGGCTCGGCTGGCTCGGCGGCATGCCGATGCCGAGGAACGACAGCGTCGCTTCGGTCAGGATCGCCATGCCGAAGTTCAGGGTCGCGGCAACCATGATCGGCGTCAGCGTGTTCGGCAGGATGTGCTTCAGCATGATGCGCCGCGCCGGCGTTTTCAGAAGACGCGCCGCCTGAACGTATTCCTTGCCGCGCTCGACGATCGTCTGGGCGCGCACGGTACGGGCATATTGCACCCAGGCGCTGAGCGTGATCGCCAGCACCAGAACGGCGGCAGAGCCGACGTCCCGCAGTTCCGGCGGCAGCATCTGGCGCGCGACGGCACTGACGAGAATGGCGATCAGGATCGTCGGGATCGACAGAAGCACGTCGCCGATGCGCATCAGGAAGTTGTCGATGAAGCGGCCGAAATAGCCGGCAACGAGGCCAAGGCTAAGGCCGACGGCGAGCGAAAGCACGACCGAGGCGACGCCGATCAGGATCGAGATGCGCGAGCCATAGAGAATGGCCGAGAGCATGTCGCGCCCTTGCGTGTCGGTGCCGAGCACGTAAGGCCATTGGCCGTCGGCTTCCCAGATCGGCGGCAGTTCGGAGTTCCAAAGCTCGAGCTGGGCCGGATCGAAGGGGTTCTGCGGCGCAATCAAAGGTGCTGCAAAGGCGGTCACGATCAGGAACGCAAGGATGATCGCGCCGATGATTGCCGAAGGCTTGTGGGTGAAGGACCACCAGAGATCGCTCTGGCGCCAGCGGGCAAGCCGCGAAGGCTTGCGCGCCGGTGTGGTTTGCTGGACGTGATCTGTCATGGCAACGACCTCAGCGGGTTGCATCGCGCAACCGCGGATCGATGACCGCATAGGCGATATCGACGAGCGTATTGAGCGTGACGAAGATGAAGGAGACGATGCAGAGATAGCCCGCCATGACCGGCATATCGAGGAAGGTGACCGCCTGGATGAAGAGCATGCCCATGCCCGGCCACTGGAACACGGTTTCGGTGATCAGCGCGAAGGCGATCAGCGAGCCGAAGTTCATCGCCGTCATGGTGACAACCGGCATCAGACAGTTCCTGAGCGCATGTCGGAAATAGATCCGCCACCGCGGCACGCCACGGGCGCGTGCGAACTTGATGAAGTCCGAGCGGAGCACTTCCATCATTTCTGCGCGCACCAGACGCATGACCAGAGTGATCTGGTAGAGCGCGAGTGCGAGCGACGGCAGAAGCAGCGATGCGCGGCCCGACGACGTCAACAGGCCGGTGCTCCACCAGCCGAGCTGCACCACATCGCCGCGCCCGAAAGCAGGTACGAGGCCGAGCGTTACGGCGAAGACGAGGATCAGAAGGATACCGACGACGAAGCTCGGCAAGGAGACGCCGATGATACTGACGAACTGCAACCCCTCGGAATACCATCGCCCTCGGTGGATAGCGGTCAGGACACCAAGTGGAAGACCGATCAGGAGCGACAGGACGGTTGCGACCAGCGCCAGTTCCATCGTTGCCGGGAAGCGCTCGGCAATGAGCTTCATCACATCCTGGCCGTTGCGGTAGCTGATGCCGAAATCGCCCTGGGCGGCATTGCCGACGAAGCGGCCGAACTGGGTGAGGAACGAATCGTTGAGCCCGAGCTTTTCGCGCAGCTCGATACGGTCGGCCTGCGACATCTGCTCGTTGGCCATCAACTCGACCGGGTCGCCGGCGAAGCGGAAGATCAGGAAGGCGAGCAGCGCGACGGCGAGCATGACCAGAACGGCATTGGCCAGCCGCTTGATGAGAAAGACAATCATTGGGTTTCTCGCTGAATGAGGAGCCCCGGCAAAGGACGCTCTGCCGGGGCAAGAAAACTCAATCGCCGATACGGGTCAGCCAGTGACGCGGCTTGTTGTCGGCCCGAATGGTCACATCCGTGACGTTCTTCGACATTGCCCAGGCCATCGGCTGCTGGTGCAACGGGATCATGATGACCTCATCCTTGGCGAACTTCAGCGCCTCGGTTTCGATCGCCAGACGCTTGTCGTGATCCATCTCGAGCGCGGCCTTCTTCACCATCGCGTCGAGTTCCGGATAGGACCAGCCGCCATAGTTGGCGACGCCGGCCGCGCCTTCGCGGGTCGAGAGAACCTGAACCAGGATCGAGTAGGCATCGAGCGTCGGCTCGTTGGCCCAGCCGATCATGTAGGCGTCGGACTTGCCGCCGGCGCGCTTCGGCGCCTGCACGGCGCGCGGACCGATGTCGAGGGTCGGCTTCAGACCGACGCGCGACAGCATAGAGACCAGTGCGCTGCAGACGTCTTCCTCGTTGACGCTTTCGTCGTTCATGCAGACGAGCGTGAACTCCTTGCCGACGGCGCCTGCCTCTTCGAGCAGCTTCTTGGACAGTTCCGGATCATACGCGGTCGGCACGTCGAGTTCGGCGCTGTAGCCCGGGATTTCCGGAGCAACCATGGTGCCGGCGACATGCGACTTGCCGCGCATCACGCGCTTGAAGATCAGTTGGCGGTCGATGGCATGGTCAATCGCCTGGCGCACCTTGATGTTGTTGAAGAAGTTTTCGCGACCGTCGGCGAAGGTCTCGTGACGGTTGAAGACCATGTGAACGGTGCGCAGGTCAGTGCGCTCGATGACCTTGATGTCCGGCGAGCTCTTCAGGCGCTCAAGATCCTGCACCGGCGCACCATCGGTCAGATCGATTTCGCCCGAAAGCAGCGCTGCGACGCGGGTTGCGGCCGAAGTAATCGGCATGAATTCGATGCGGTCGAGATTGTGCTTCGGCGTATCCCACCAGCCGTCGTTCTTGATGAGAACGGTCTTGCTGTCGGGCACGCGCGATTCGACCTTGAACGGGCCGGTGCCGTTGGTGTTGTAGGTGGCGTAGCCTTCGACCTTGGCGCCGACGTCGGTCGGAAGCTCCGACTTGTTGTCGACCAGCCAGTCCTTGTCGAACATGAAGATGTTGGTCATGTCGTTGAGGAAGAGCGGGTTCGGCGAATTGACTTCGATGTCGACCGTGTAATCGTCGACCTTGGTGGTCGAGACATAGGCCGGAATGTTGCCGCGCAGCGGCGAGGTCGGATGGCTGACGCGGGCCATGGAGGCGACGACGTCGTCAGCGTTGAACTCGGCGCCGTTTTGGAACTTTACGCCCTTGCGCAGATGGAAGCGCCAGACCTTGTCCTTGACCATCTCCCAGCTCGTGGCGAGCGCCGGCTCGACCTTGAACTCCGGCGTATAGCGGGTCAGGCCTTCGTACACGTGGTTGAGGAAGGCAAGGTTCGAGGTGCTGCCATAGGAATAGGGGTCGAGCGAGAAGATGTCCCGCGGGCTACCCCAACGCAGCGTTTCGGCGGAGGCCGAGGATGCGAGAAAGGCAAATGCCAACCCCGCGAGGAGATGCTTTCTCAGTTTCATGTCGTTCCCTCTGTTTTCTCATCAGTCGCCATATGCAGGCGCCCTCACCCACTCGTGAGCAAGTTGCCCTAGATTTGAAGCTGTCGGCGACAATGTCAACTATTTTGTCGACAATTTTGTATGCATGATTGTTTAAAGTCGCATACGGCGGTGAAAACGGCGGCCCACCAGCGGACCAGGGCATGGGAAAAATAAGGGGGAAGCGGCAACCATGGAGCGAATCGAAACCGGAGAAGCGCCCTTGCAAACCGGCGGCGGGCATTCTGGCATGCCTGCGTGCAAACAGGATTCGTTAGGGAACACCCGTATTTAGGAGTGTTTCCGCATGTGAACGTGGCGGAGACCGAGCCTTCAACGACCTGCGAGCCTTCCCGTGGGATGGTGCGCGCGCCGGTGGCGGCGGTTGCGATCGCAGCCCCCGCTGACATCGGCTGCAGATTTTGACACGTCCGCATGACCAGCTCGCCCGCGTGGCATGCGCAAATCTCCGGAATTGACCGAAGGTGGCACATGGCGAGCCACGGGCGTCTCCACCGGTGCGGCAATGCGCTCAGCCAGCATACCTGCTTCCCACGCTCCAAAAAACCGTGGGCAAGCTGAAGTCCATGGCTAGGCTCGGCGCTGCAGCTCTCCTAGATTGGCCGCTCGAAAATGTGAGGAGAAATGCGCGTGAAAGTCTATCTCGCTGGCCCGGAAGTGTTTCTGCCCAATGCGGCGGAGATTCAGAAATTGAAGGCAGAGTTGGCGCGTGCAGCCGGGTTCACACCGCTCGTGCCCGGCGATCTTGAGATTCCGCCGGCTCCGACCAAGCATCAGCGCGGCCTTGCGATCTACGCCGTCGACGAAGGCATGATGCTTGCCGCCGACATCATCATCGCCAACCTGACACCGTTTCGCGGCATCAGCGCCGATGTCGGCACGGTCTTCGAACTCGGCTTCATGTGCGGTCACAGCAAGCACGTCTATGCCTATACGAACACCTCCCGCAGCTACTACGAGCGCATCTTGCACGACCACTACGGCGGCAAGGCCGGCTTGCGCCTCGACGGCCGCATGGCCGGTCCGGACGGGCTCAGCATCGAAGACTTCGATATGGCCGACAACCTGATGCTCGATGGCGGCGTTCTGCGAAGGGAAGGCAGGCTCGTCCAGCGCGAAGTGCCTGAGGCCGATCGCCTGACCGACCTGCAAGCCTTCAAGGAATGCCTTGCGATTGCCGCAAAGCGGCATTTGGCATAACGACCGATTGGGCCGCGGCTTTGTGACGGCGATCAGTCGCTGGCGCAGGGCCAGCCCGCCGGCGTGCTCATGCCGGCGGGAAGCTTGGTCGAGCTGTCACCGCAAGTCATGTCGACCTGCTCCTGTTCAAGTCCGGTTGCCTCGGACAGGTCGACGCCCTCGATACGTGTCAGGAACATGAACGCCCCCTGGAAATCGATCGGGCCGGAAAAACTCGTGCTGGTCAGGTCCGCGCGCGAAAGGTTGGCATGGGTAAACCGGGTTCCGGTGAGCTCCGCCTTGTCGAAATTCGCCCGGCCGAGTTCGGCCTTCTCAAAGCTTGCCCCCGTCAGGCGGGCACCGCTGAAATTGGCCCGCTGCAGCTCGGAATTGACGAACGATGCCTTCTCGGCGGAGACGCCTGCGAAATTGCACCGATAGGCTTCGATTTTGGAGAAGTTCGCGCCATTCGCGGTCGCGCCCGCAATCGAGGATCGAACCAGAGTTGCCTTTTCCAGATTGGCTTCTGTCAGGTTCGCACCGCGCAGATCCGTCAAGGTGAAGTCGGTGTTGACGAGATTGGCACCCTGAAGGTCGCTGCCGCCGAGCATAAGCGCTTTCTTGTTGCAGTCGGTCCAATCGGCTCCAGGCGATGCGGAATCCTTGCAACTGGCGGCATGCGCCATCGACGGCGCTGCGAACGCCACTAGGCCTATAGCCGCCGCCGGAACGACCAGTGCCTTCATGACGTCGGCCACGATCCTCGATGCCTTTGCGCTAGCCGGGCGCAGCGTACCGCGCTCCTGGCCGAGATTGATTTTGAGGATGTTCATGGCGCCGCTCCAGGACCCGAGGGTCGAATCGATTGCATATCAGGTGCTTCGCGCGCCTTTCCGCCGACTGGCATCGCCGGTCATGCGCGCGTGTTCGTTAAACGTATGACGTTGCTCGCCTTTATGCAAATGACAGAAATGAAAACGGTCCGTTTCAGATCGATTCGGCCAGCAGCCAGTCACGCAACGCCGCGCTTGGTCCATGGTCGCCGATCGCTGACGGCGACAGCAGATGATAGGCCGTACCGTCTTCGATAAAACCGCACGGCGCGGCCAGGATGCCATTGTCGATATCGTCGCGGACGAGTTGCCAAGGCCCGATCGCCACGCCGATCCCGGCGATGGCCGCCTGAAGGCTGATATAGAAATGCTCGAAGACTTGGCCGCGCTGTTCGGGTGCGGCGCGGTCTGCCGTCGTCCCCCAGGTCTCCCACGCATTTGGCCGCGTTCGCGTATGCAAGGGGATCGCGTCCTTGCGCAATTGAGGCAAAGAGCCGGCCTCAGCCTCGTTAAAAAACAGGGCGATTTTGTCCGTTCGGCAGACCGGACCTATTCGCTCTGGAAAGAGCGGCACGGCATGAGTGCCCCCCGATCGAGGAAAATCATCGCGTCGGATCGCCAGATCGATGCCACGGCCCAAGGACACCGGCCCACCTCCGGCAACGAGATGGATAGACACCTCCGGATGCCGCGCCTGGAAATCAGGAAGGCGCGGTATCAGCCAGCGCATCAGAAGGGTCGGCTCGCAGGAGACCACCAACGCCGGCGTTCGCGCCACGTCCCTGATCTCCCGGACGGCACTCTCCACCAGACCGAAACCTTCGCGCACGGCCGCCGCCAACTTTCGCCCCGCTTCTGTCAGGAAGACACGCCGGCTGCGGCGTTCGAACAGCGCCACGCCGAGTTCGTCTTCGATAAGCCGGACCGCGCGACTGATCGCGCCGTGCGTCAGATGGAGCGCGTCCGCGGCGCGACTGAAGCTCTCGAGTCTGGCCGCCGCCTCGAAACAGCGCAGCGCCGCCAGCGGCGGAAGCCGCGTCGCCGACATCTGTGAGTGCAGCTCACCAAAATGGTCAGAACTCATCGTTAGTCGCTTCTCACCGATCAAGTTATTTAGACATTAATGAAAGAGGCGAACGGGAAAGACAATGACTGAACTGTTAGCTGTAGTAACCATTACAATCTTTGCAGTCATCAGTCCGGGGCCGGATTTCGCGATGGTGACACGCAACAGCCTGCTTTTGTCGCAGCGGGCCGGCGTCCTGACGGCGCTCGGTATCGCCGCCGGCGTCTGGGTCCATGTCGCCTACACTTTGCTCGGCGTCGGCCTCTTGATTCGCCAGTCGCTATTTCTCTTCACAGTCCTGAAGTTCGTCGGCGCCGCCTATCTGATCTGGCTTGGCATCAGGATGCTACGCACCAAGCCAGCCGAAACGACGGGCTTGGCCGCACATCCCGCCCTCTCCGACATCGGTGCGCTGCGTGTGGGGTTTCTCACCAACGCGCTCAACCCCAAAACGACGGTCTTTGTCGTCAGCCTGTTCATGCAAGTCGTCGGGCCGACCACGGCTCTGCCCGTCCAGATGGGTTACGGCGCGTTTATCTCTGCCGCACATCTGATCTGGTTCGCAATCGTTGCCCTGTTCTTTTCCTCCGGGACGGTACGGCTTCGTCTTATCGCGCTTCGCCACTGGATCGATCGCACCTTCGGCGCCCTGCTCGTCGGCTTCGGCGCGTTGCTGGCAACGGCAAGCGTGACACGCTAGGCGACGCTTGGTCGCGGGCGCGCCGCTGCATTCCCACTGTTAACACTTGCCCTCAATCGGATAAACATGCAATATCCATACAATTAGCATGAGGTAATCGCGATGGCGGACGTGCGCTTGGGAATTTCGTGGCAACCGGTAATCCGTAAATCGGATGGACCGCTTTATCTCGCGATCGCCGACGCCATCGCTGCCGATATCAGCGAAGGGCGCCTGTCCGAGGGGATGCGTCTGCCGCCGCAGCGCACGCTTGCCGAGGCGCTGGGGATCGACTTCACCACCGTCAGTCGCGCCTATAACGAAGCCCAGCATCGCGGCCTCGTCGAGGGCCGGGTCGGCCAGGGCACCTACGTGAAAACGCGACGCATCCGAACCGGCAGTACGCCGGCAGGCGGCCTCATCGACATGAGCATGAACCTGCCGCCGTTGTTCGACGACCCGATGCTCGCCGCTCGGCTCTGGGACGACATGGCGGCGCTGCAGGCCGATCATGGGCTCGAACTCCTGATGCGATACCAGCCGCCGGGCGGCACCCTGCACAACCGTGCTGCAGGCGCCGCATGGCTGAAACCCAGGCTGGGCGAGGTTCCGGCTGAGCGCGTTCTGATTGCCGCTGGCGCGCAAGGAGCTCTGCTTGCCACGCTTGGCAGCCTGACCAAGGCCGGTGACATGATTTGCGCCGAGGCAATCACCTACCCCGGCCTGCGCGCGCTCGCAGCACATCTCGGCATCAGGCTGCACGGCCTCGCCATGGATCGAGAGGGCCTCCTGCCCGAAGCATTCGAAGAACTCTGCGCGAAGCAAACGCCGAAAGCGCTCTATTGTAATCCGACGCTTCACAATCCCACGACAACGACACTTTCGCTCGAACGGCGCCAGGCGATCGTCACAATTGCCCGGCGGCACGACGTAGCGATCATCGAAGACGATGCCTATGGCGCCCTTCCCGTTTCGACGCCGCGCCCGTTGGCGGCGCTGGCGCCTGACCTCGTCTACTATGTCGGCGGCCTTGCGAAATGCCTGTCGCCGGCCTTGCGCATCGCCTATCTTGTCGTGCCGGACAGCCGAAGCTCGGTCCGCGTCGAAGGCGCGATCCGGGCCACTGTCGGCATGGCGTCCCCTCTTGCGGCCGCTATCGCCACGCGCTGGATCGAGGACGGGACGGCTGACGCCGTGCTCGCAGCCATACGTAGAGAGACGGCGGCGCGACAGCGCATCGTCTCCGAGCTTCTTCCAGCCGGCGTCGCACAAACGCATCCGCATGCGTTTCACGCCTGGCTGCAGTTGCCGCCGCCCTGGACACGCGGCGAACTGAGCGCGCGATTGCAGGCAGCCGGCATCAGCGTCGTTGCAAGCGACGCCTTTGCGCTCGGCGCGCCACCGGAAGCCGTCCGCCTCGGCCTGGGCGCCGCTGCCGGCCAAGCGGAGCTGCGACGCAGTCTTCTCGTCATCAACGACCTCATCGGCCGGCCCCCCGCCGCCTCAAGCTTCGTGGTGTAAATGGTCGGCGGGCGAAATTGTCGCAGACATGTATGCATACAATAAATTGACAATGTATGTTTTTCGGCGCCTAATCCTGGCGAGCCTGATGCGGCCCCAAGAAGAAGAAGCGGCCGCATATCCAGGCAATCTCGGCGCAAAACTCCAGCGCCAACCGGAACGCCTGAAAGGAACAAACATGTCTTCCGATAGTGATTGGCCGCCGATCCCGCCCATGCAGAGTGGCTTGCGCGGCCGCTGCCCGCGCTGCGGGCAAGGGCACCTGTTCAACGGCTTCCTGAAGATGCGCAAGGAATGCGAAGTCTGTGGCCTGGATTACTCCTTTGCCGATCCGGCCGATGGCCCCGCTTTCTTCGTCATCTGCTTTGCCTGCGTACCGAGTGTTTTCCTTGGCGTCTGGCTGGAAGTTCAATACAGCGCACCGCTCTGGATACACCTACTGGTGACCGGGCCCTTCATGCTGCTGACCTGCATTCCGCCGCTTCGCCCCCTGAAGGGCTGGCTCGTCTCAAGTCAGTTTTTCTACAAGGCTGAGGAAGGCAAGGTCGTAAGGCGAAACACTGAGCCGCCGGTGGCGACGACGCAGTAGGTCCTGAGTGCCGGAGAAGCCTAGAACCTCCAAATATATCGCTAGAAAATAATTGCGCCGCCTACTGTTCATAGTTGACGGCGCTTTCACCGGATGTCTCTCTTCTTAAAGGCCGGCTCTACCAAACGAGGTTTGGAAGAGGATGAAGCCACCGATCTTGAGGCAGATTTCGGTGCCCGGGATGTAGAAGTATCCAGTGCCGAAGCGTCGCAAACGCGAACGTATTCCATGGCTGCGGCTCCGCTGCAACGATGGGATCGGCGGCCTGGGCGCCGGAAAATGCTGCGAGAGCAGCAGCGGAGCCGAGAGCGATCTAGGTGGCAGTCGGACGACCAGGTTCTCGGCTACGTCCGTCTGCAGCGTAACTTCTAACCCGATTAAACTCGGATGAAGGAGCCCCGCAACATCTCTCGACCTTGCGGGCTCTCTATGTGTTGTGCCAGTTGCGGCGGATCGCGTGAGCGGCTTAGTTTGCCGGTGTCGGCTCTCCAAGTGAGAGCATCAGCCGGTTTGCCCAGTTGAAG
This sequence comes from Ensifer adhaerens, assembly GCF_000697965.2. Lineage (NCBI taxonomy): Bacteria > Pseudomonadati > Pseudomonadota > Alphaproteobacteria > Hyphomicrobiales > Rhizobiaceae > Ensifer > Ensifer adhaerens. The sequence continues at coordinate 948,498 of NZ_CP015881.1, forward strand.
AAGGCGGCACCATGGATGATGTCGGCGATCTCCAGTTCGTCGAGGCCCCCTGCCGAAAGTCGGGAGATGTGCTCCTCTCCGAAGGCGGGCGGGGTCGCCGTCAACGCCACAGAAGCGGCGACGATTGCATTCCAGCGTTCGCCGAGATCGGTTCCGACGCCCTCGTCGAGGAGCTTCTGCACATCCTCTGTGCGCTTTGAGTGATGCGAAGCGAAGCGCGAATGTACCGAGGCGCAGAAGATGCAGCCGTTATATCTAGACGCGGCGGTCGCCGCCAGTTCGCGCTCGGCGCGCGGCAGGCCCGAGCGGGTGTTGTAGAAGATGTCCTTGTCAGTTTTCGTGCGCGCTTCAAGCACTTCCGGATCGCGCACGAGCAGGCGGAAGTAGGGCGACTTTGCGCGCCCAGCCTCGACCAGGCCTTTGAGGTGACGCTCCGTCAGTTCTTCCTCAGGCAAAGGCTGCAGCCACGGTGTCCATCCGATCTCGGCCTGCGTGAAGGTAACAGGAGGATTTTCAACGATCGGGATGATGGCATGTTCGGTCATTCGCATGTCCTCTTGAGGTCTTAAGCCGTAGCGCGCTTCGTGGCGGTCGACAGTAAGCCAAGACCGGTGATGACGCGGATCTGAAACGCAACGAAGGAAACCAGCTGGGACAGGGTCACGACACCATTTGTCGTCCAGCCAGCGTCGAGCAAGGCTTGCAACGCCTGCGGGCTGGCATCACGCAAATGGAAGACCAGCAGGTGGGCGTGCTCCAACGCCGCGGACAGCTTACGACCGAGCACCTCGCGGCTTGACCGTGATACTTGATAGAGTGGGCCGGCTTCGTTCTCTCCATTAAGGGGCCCGTCCGGATAGTTGCCGTATGGCCCTGTTGCCCGTCCTGCCCCGATCTCGGCCTTGATAACCTCGATCAACCAGCGATCGGTGTCGCTATCCTCGAAAGGACTGCTGTAAAATTCGAAAATGTCCGGCTGACGGTGCAGGCCAGCAACGAAACTTGCGATCGCATGCCGCTCCGCCGCCGACACGTCGCCGAAATCCGCGGGCTGAAAGAGTGCAAGATAACTATTCTGCGCCTGTTCGCGGGTTTCCGGCCGTTGGGCGCGAGTGCGGTCGAGCGCCGACCCGGCGGTGATGCCGGCCAGCAGATCGATGATATCCGGTGACCTGGTGGTCATGACGTCGTCTCCTTTGAAAAATGGAACCAGCTGTCCGTTTCAACCGACGGCGCCGAAACGCCGGGCATGGAATTTCTCCTGCGGCGACCAGCCGAGCGCCGGAGCGACCTTGGTGGCGATGAGCTCGATGGAGCGCAGAATCAATGGGTGCGGCGGATCAACGGAATGAACCTGGAACACCAGATCGGTGACACGCTCCAGCGTCTCATCTGCGCTGAGACTGGCGATGACGTCGTCAACGGAGCCGACATGTACGTCGAAGGCCGCAATCAGATCGGCAAGCGAATTGCCGGGAACTGTATGACCGCTAGCGATCAGTCGTTCCGCACCCCGTCTCAACCCAACCTCGGCAAGCCGCAACGCTTCGGCGCGGCTGTCGGCAACGAACAGGCTGCGTGAACCGAGGATACGCGGCGCGCGGCCGGAAGGAAGCGCATGCAGATAGGCGTCGATGATCGGGTTTTGCAACTCCGCCAACGAAGCGTGCGGATTGTCTTCTGGCCGCGGTTGGGTGCGTGACAACATCAGGCCGTCGCCGGCCCGCCCAGCCCGCTCGCCACCCGCCACCGAAAAGGTTGCCTGCCAGATACGGCCGAGCAGTTGCGGCGCTGACGGGTAGAGGCGATCTCCGCCTGGAAGGCCACGACCTGCCCAAGCGTCGAGAACCGTTTGGAGATGCCTGCCGAAGATCGCGCCGCGATCGGCGCTTTCCAGGCCAAAGGCCGTGAAGGAGGACGGCGTGCCGCCGGTCCCGAACCCGACCTCCAGTCGCCCGCCGGAGAGCAGATCGAAAACGGCGGCGTCCTCGGCCACCCGGATCGGATTTTCGAGCGGCAGCGTAATGACACCGGTCCCGAGGCGGATGCGCGTCGTCTCCGCGGCGACATGGGCAAGGAAAACCAGGGGCGCCGGAAGGCCGCCTTCGTCCGCGTGGAAATGGTGCTGCGCGACCCAGGCCGTGTCGAAGCCGAAACGCTCGGCGGTGACGATCTGCTCCTTTGCGTAGTAGTAGCGGGTGCCCGCCTGAACGTCGTCGAGCAGTCGGGTAAAAAAGCCGAGGCGTTTGCGTGGCGTCGTCTCAATCATGGTCGGTCCTGTCTGTAGTCCGCTGCTTCAGGCCGCAGCCCGGCGGTTGCGTCCGGGAATGGCAGTGATCAGCTCACGGGTGTAATCGCTGCGAGGGTTTTCGAAGACGTCGGAAACGGTTCCGCCGTCGACCAGCCGCCCATCCTTCAGAACCGAAACGGTGTCCGAGATCTGACGCACCACGGCGAGGTCGTGGGAAACGAAGAGGTAGGTGAGCCCGAGGTCGCCCTGCAGTTCGTCCAAGAGGTCGAGAATGCGGGCCTGCACGCTGACGTCGAGTGCGGAAACCGCTTCGTCGAGCACAACCAGTTGCGGATCGAGCACGAGCGCCCGGGCGATGGCAACACGCTGGCGCTGGCCGCCGGAAAGCGCATGGGGCCGCCGTGCAAATGCGTCCTCAGGCAAACCGACGCGGCCAAGGATCGCCCTTGCCTTCTCCTCACGATCAGAACGTAGAAGTCCCGGGTAATTCGTCAGCGGCTCGGTCACGATCTGCAGCACGCTTTGACGCGGGTCCAGCGAGCCGTAGGGATTCTGGTAAACGAGCTGGACCTTGCGGCGGAACTGCCGAAGCCCTTCTCCGCTCAGGCCCGAGACATTGGTGCCGTCGATCTCAATCCGGCCGGCCGTCGGCCTGTCAAAGCCGACGATGTTGCGGATCGTCGTCGTCTTCCCAGAACCGGATTCCCCGACGATCGCATGTGTCGTTCCGCGCCGGACGCGGAAGCTCAGGTCGTCGACGGCGCGTAGCGGGGATCCGCCGTCCTTGCGAACGAATTCGCGGACAAGGCCCTCGACGACGACGATATCGTCTGGAGCCTCCGCAACGGGTGGTCGAACCGTTGCCAACCTCGGGGGGGCGGTAAAGGATGGCGCGTCCGAAAGCAGTTGTTTCGTGTAGGGACTGCGTGGTGCGGCCAGAATAGCGCCCGTTGCGCCCTGCTCCTGGATCCGGCCGCCCTGTAGGACGACGATCCGATCGGCTCGGTCGGCGGCAACACCGAGATCGTGGGTCACCAGAAGCACGGCCGTACCATATTCCGTTCGCAACTCGTCGATGAGATCAAGAATGCGCTTCTGGACTGTGACGTCGAGCGCGCTGGTCGGCTCGTCGGCGATGATCAGCTGCGGCTTCAGCGCAATCGCAATCGCAATCAAGACCCTTTGGCGCATGCCGCCCGACAGTTCATGCGGATACTGCCGCGCCCGAAGTTCCGGCTCGCTCAAGCCGACGCGGGCCAGAAGAGAGAGCACCCGGGCCTCGATCTCGTCGGATCGCAGCGCGCCGTGGATGCGGAACATCTCGCCGAGTTGCGAGCCGATCGTCTTGACCGGGTTGAGCGAACTTCCCGGATCCTGAGGCACGAGGCTGATCCTCGCGCCGCGCACCGTGTCCAGTTGCCGATCCGTCCAGCGGGCAATGTCGGTTCCATTCAGCTTGATGGTGCCGCGTTCCACTCGGCCATTCGCAGCGAGCAGACCGATGATCGACTGTGCGGTCGTCGTCTTGCCGGAACCGGATTCACCGACAAGGGCCACAACCTCACCTGGATTGATGCGAAACGAAACGTCATGAACGGCGCGGCGTTCGCCGCTGCTGTCAGCGTAGGCAATGCAAAGATCCTCGACCTCGAGAACGGGGGGAAAAGGTCCAGGTATGACGGTCATGCTGCGGCCCTCCCGAAAGATTGGCTGACGCGATTGGCAGCCAGCACGACGAGGACAACCACGATGCCGGGCGCGGTGGTCAGCCACCATGCGGTCGAAATGTAATTGCGCCCCTCGGCGATCAGCAGCCCCCATTCCGGGGTCGGCGGCGGCGCGCCGTAGCCGAGAAATCCGAGCGTCGAAATCTGCAGTACGGCCGATCCGAATTGCAGCGCGGCAAAGGCGACGACCGAGGTTAAGGAATTCGGCAGAATATGGCGCCACAGAACCGAGGCGAAGGTCCCGCCACTGCCGAAGGCCGCCTCGACATAATCGCTGCGACGCACGCGCACGACTTCCGCCCGCGCCAGCCGGGCAAAGCCTGCGACCGAGGTGACCCCAACAGCGATTGCCGCGTTCACAGTTCCAAAGCCGAGCAGGATAATGATGCTGAGCGAAAGCAGCAGCGGAGGGATCGACAGGAGCACGTCGACAACGCGCATGATCGCATCGTCGAAGCGACGCCGCACCGAACCAGCGACGACGCCGAGACCGGTGCCAACCGCAAGTCCCAGCCCAACGGCGACAAAAGCACCTGTCAGGGAATGAACGGCCCCGTAGACGATGCGCGCATAGAGATCGCGCCCGAGCGCATCGGTTCCGAGCAGATGATCGGCGCTCGGCCGCTGCAACTGCGCGCCACCGACGCCCTCAAGCGGGTTGTAGCCTGTGAAGAACGAGGGGGCGACCGCCCAGAGGAAAACAGAACCGAGGATAAGCCAGGAAAGGGCCAGTCCTACGGGTACACGGCGCAGCCGCGATGCCGCGCCAGAACGCCGCTCGCTCTTTGCCCTTGGCGCCGCAATAGCGTCATCGCGAAGCGTATCGAAGGTCGTCATGCAACGGCTCCCGTTTTGGTCCTGAGGCGTGGGTCGAGCACCGGATAGAGCAGGTCCACAGCGAGATTGATGATCACGAAGGCCAGCGCAGACAGAACGACGATCGCCTGAAGCACGGCTGCGTCCTGGCTGCCCACGGCGCGTTCGGTCAGCCCGCCAATGCCGTTCAGCCCGAAGACGGTCTCGGTCACCACGGCCCCGGCAATCAGTTCGCCGAACAACACGCCGGCAATCGTCAGCGTCGGAAGCAGCGCGTTCTTCGCGACGTGCCGCCAGAGAACCCAAAGGCGAGTGGCGCCCTTTGCCCGCGCCACGGCGACGAAGGGCCGCGTCATCACCTCGTCGATATTGCGAACGAGCACCTGCGCCAGTGGCGCGGAAATCGGCACGGCAAGCGTTGCAACCGGCAGGATCAATTCCTGCCAGGGACCAGGGTTGATGACGGGCACGAGTTTCAGGCGGAAGGAGAAGATCTGGATGAGCATGATGCCGAGCCAGAAGGTCGGGATAGAAATGAAGAGCGACGGAACCGACTGCAGCGCGCCACGCAGCCACGCAAACGGCGCGAGACTGGAGAGGAAAGCGATGACGGTCGCCAGGATCGCAGCTAGCAGGAAGCCTAGTCCCGCGAGCTTCAGCGTTGCCGGCAGATGCGCAGCAAGCAGACTTGAAACCGGAACACCGGCTTGAACCGAGTAGCCGAAGTTGCCGGCCAGGAACTTGCCGATAGTCCGCGCGTATTGCATCGGCACGGAGCTATCGACCGCATAAGAGGCGCGGATTTCGGCGACCTCTTCGGCGGTCAGGCCGAGATCGGGGTTCTGGAACTTAATGAGGATCGCATCGCCGGGCATTGCCTGCAGCAGCACGAAAGAGATCGTGAATGCGGCCCAAAGCACAAACAGAGCCTGAGCAACACGATTGAACAAATAGGCGGACATGATCCGTTCCTCGCAGGCGGATTTCAGAGACGACGGCCACCGACGTTGCGGTGGCCGTCGAACCGATCAATGTTCAGCAAGCCAGGTGCTGTAGAAGCTTGGACGCCCGACGGCCTCGAATGCCACACCCTGGACGTAGGGCGCACCTGCATAGGCCTGCGGCTCCTCGAAGATCGGGATCGCATAGGCTTGATCGACGACGTAATCCTGAACCTCGCCGGCAATCGCGAGGCGCTTCTGGCGATCCGGCTCGGACGCGAGCGCATCGAGCAGACCATTCAGCTTGGTATCGACGAAGCTCTGGACCTTGTCGCTAAGCCCGCCCTTCTGGCGCAGCACATCGCGGTTCTTCGGATAGTACTGGCTCTTGATCACATCGGGATCGGCACGGCCGACCATGGCAGGCGACACCGGCGTCTTCAGCGGATCGAGATCATCCACCGTCTTGCTGCCGCTATCGCCGGCAAGAACGCTCAGCTTGACGCCCACCTTTCCCCACTGCTGCGCGACCAGTTGCAGCGTTTCCTTGTTCTGCGGCTGCGGCAGCGATTCATAAGCCGTCAGCACCAGTTCCTTGCCGTCCTTCTGGCGCAGACCGTTGGCGGCGACCGACCAGCCCGCTTCATCGAGCAGGGCCTTGGCCTTCGCCGGATCAAAAGCGAGCTTGGCCGAGATATCCTTGTAGCCGAGGGCCGACGACGCGATGATCGAGGTTGCCTGCGGATAATTGGCAGAAAACAATGTGGTGACGATTTCCTTGGTGTCGGTCGCATGCAGCAGCGCCTGACGCACCCTGATGTCGGACACCAACGGGTTGTCTGGGCGGAAGACGACACTGTTGTTCACCCCGCGGGTGGAGGGCGCGTAGATCTGATAGTCCTGCGCCTCGACTTGGCCCTCGTCATAGGCCTGGACCTGGCGGATGAAATCCGCCTGCCCTGCGAGCAGTGCACCAATGCGCACGCTGTCTTCACCGGTGATGATGTACTTGATGCCGTCGAGATAGGCGCGGCCCTGGTGTTCGAGTTTGGCCGGGCCCCAATTGTATTCGTCGCGCGCCGTCAGGTTCAGTTCCTTGCCGATCGTCTCGCTCTCAACGACAAACGGTCCGGAGCCGATGATTTTCGTGGCGTCGCCGAGTTCTTCGAAGGGCAGTGCCAGCGTGCTTGCCGCGACCAGGCCCGAACCGATCACGGACGTTCCCTGAAGGAACCCCGGCGACGGCTTCTTGAAGTAGAATTTGACCGTCAGCGGATCGACGACTTCGCTGCGCTCGTAGTTGTTGATGACCTCGGAGACCGGCTGCTTCAGGGCTTTGTTGCCGAGGCCGAAGACGTCGTAGTTCTTGGCAACGGCAGCCGCGTCGAGCGGCGAACCATCGGAGAACGTCACGCCGGGACGGATCTTGAACGTATATTCGGTCGCATTCGCGTTGACCGTCCAGGACTCGGCGATCCAGGGCTCGATCTCCAGCGTCTTCGGGTTCTGATAGGTCAGCTTGTCGGTGATCTGGTTGAGGATGCCACCGTTCGGATAAAAGCCGCCGGCCGGCGGGTAGAGGTTCGTATGGGCCTGCTGCTCAAGATAGATCAGCGTACCGCCCTTGACCGGATCTGCCGCTTGCGCCTGCGCGTCGCTCAGAGCCAGGCCAGTGGTCGCAAGTGTGGCGAGCGTCAGTGCCAAGCGTTTCAGTTTCGTCGTCATGAGAGCCTTCCTTCAGAAATCTGGAGGCTATGGTACGACTGCGGCCGGCGTAATCAATTAAATCTAGTAAATTAATATGCTATATGTTTTACCCGAACCGAAAGAAGCATCTAGCGCGCCGTCGCCGGGGAGATAATTGTCCCTTCCCGCATTTTTCCCACCAATTTTGAAGGGCCGGGATCGACGGAAGTGTGGAAAGAAGCCCGCTGGTAACCACCGCCACATACGCGACATGGACACGTGCTTGATTGCGCGCGGCATTGACACCATTGTCGTCATCCGTTGAAAAATCTTGGCAATTTCTCTGAACCTCCCAAGGATCGTAAGCATCATGGAAAGCAATAAAGTCCTCGTCGTCGGCGGTGCCGGCTACATCGGCTCGCATACGTGCCTCGAACTCGCCAACAAGGGTTTCGAGCCTGTCGTTTACGACAACCTTTCGAACGGCCACGAAGAATTCGTCAAATGGGGCGTGCTGGAAAAGGGTGATATCCGCGACCGAAAGCGGCTCGACGAAGTCCTTGGCCGTCACAAGCCACGCGCCATCCTGCATTTTGCCGCGATGATCGAGGTGGGTGAATCGGTGAAAGACCCGGTTTCCTTCTACGACAACAATGTCATCGGCACGCTGACCCTGCTTTCGGCTGCCCTTGCCGCGGGCGTCGAAGCGTTCGTCTTCTCTTCGACCTGCGCCACCTATGGCCTGCCGGAGAGCGTGCCGATCGACGAACAGCACCGCCAGGCGCCGATCAACCCTTACGGCCGGACCAAATGGGTGTGCGAACAGGCATTGAAGGACTACGGGCAGTACAAGGGCCTGCGCTCGGTGATCCTGCGCTACTTCAACGCCGCTGGCGCCGATCCGGAAGGCCGCATCGGCGAGTGGCACGAGCCGGAGACGCATGCCATCCCGCTCGCCATCGACGCGGCCCTCGGCCGACGCCAGAGTTTCAAGATCTTCGGCACGGACTACGACACCCGCGACGGCACCTGCGTGCGCGACTACATCCACGTGCTTGATCTTGCCGACGCCCATGTGCGCGCGGTCGAATACCTGCTTTCGGGCGGCGACAGCGTCGAGCTCAACCTCGGCACAGGCACCGGCACGACCGTCAAGGAACTGTTGACGGCGATTTCCGAGGTTTCGGGACGCGAATTCCAGGTCGATCTCGTCGACCGCCGCGAAGGGGATTCGACCACCCTGGTCGCCAACAACGACAAGGCGCGCGACATTCTCGGCTGGGTTCCGAAATACGGTCTCACCGACATCACGCGCACGGCCTGGAACTGGCATTCCCGTCGTAATCAGGGTGTCTGAGATAAAGACCACGTCTGGCGCGGCGGTGATCGCCGCGCCAGACGGCTCCGATTTGTCAGGCCGTGTGCTGCACCGGCCTTGAGAAAAAGCCCGAGCGCAGCCGTGTGGCCAGCGGCTTCTCGATCAGAAGATAGGCGAAAACGCCAAGCGCGGTCCCCGCAATGACCGCCAGCAGCGCCGATGTGAGCAGCCCTATACCCATCATTCCACAAGCCTTGACCACGACCGAAATCGCAAAGGTGTGCCAGAGGTAGATCGAGTAGGATGCGCCGCCAAGCATCATCGGCAGCCTGCTGGGGCGGAACCAGCCCTGCGCTTCGAGCGCCAGCGTTCCCAAGACGAGCATGACGGCCAAAGGCCCGAGGATGAATTCGTCGAAAGGCAGGCGAAGCACGGCGACCGCCGCAAATCCTGAAAACGCGCCGGCGACAAGCATAAGGCCGGACATTGCGCCGGGCACCCTGCCTCTCAGCCACAACTCGGCGACGATCATGCCTGCCACAAATTCAAGAATGATCGGCCGCGTATAGGTGACGAAGAGCGCGCTGTCGCTGTCGACGGCAAAGCCGATGGCAACCAGCGCCGAGAAACAGCCAGCGATCGCCGGCAGCCGTCTCGACCGCGGCAACAGCAGTGTCAAGGCGAAGACCGCATAGAAGAACATCTCGTAGTTCAGCGTCCACCCCTGCACCAGCACTGGCCAGATTTCGCCGCTGCTTGGCGATCGCATGGGAATGAACAGCAGCGAGGAAAGCACATGCGCGTTGCTCAAGACAAGATTGGGAAACAGGCCAACAAGGCCGCCGATGACCATGACCGCGGTTGCGAGCCAGTAGATCGGCGCGATCCTCTGGATGCGATCGCGGAGGAAGGCGAGCGGTGACACCGGCCGCCGTTCGCTGATCACCCACATGATGAAGCCGCTGATGACAAAGAAGACGTCGACGCCGGCAGCACCAATTGCGAAGTGGTGCCCGGTGCGCTCGGCGGCATGAAAGACGACGACCCCGAGCGCTGCGACGGCCCGCAGATACTGAATGCCGTAGATCGTTGTCGTCGGGGCGCTGATCATTGATACCTCAGTCGTAGCGGGATCTCCGATACGGCCGGCGCCGGACGATCTTCGACGCTCTGGTGCGTGCGCGCTTCCGGTAAAGTCAGCTTTCCGGCGGCGAAATAGAGCAGGAACGAGCCGATGTGATAGGGGTTCATGATGTCGATTTCGACGAAGGACCGCACCAGCAGAAGCAGCGCTATGCCGAAGAGCACGGAAGATTGCGTGTCATGATCCTGCGTCAACAACCGCTTGGTATGCCCGAGCACGGTTATCAGAAGGATGCCGGACAGAAGCACGAGCCCGATCGCGCCGGTCTCCACCGTCGCTTCGATAAAGGTGTTGTGGAAGTGGAAGCCGGAGCGCGTGGCAATATAGAACTCTTCCCACAGGCGTTCGGGCTCCGAGAAGCCCTGGACCCAATAGGCCTGATAGCCGACACCGACCAGCGGTGACGACATGGCCGCCTCGATGCCCTGCTGCCACAGATAGGTCCGTCCGGTTAGGGTGGAATCCTTGCCGAAAAGCCCGAGGACAAGATCGACGCCCCCACCATAGATGGCCGCAACGGCGACCATGACACCACAGACGGCGGCGGCGAGGAAGAGCCCCTTGCGGTGTGCCGGCGACAATAGTCCGACCAACCGCATGCCCAGCCACAGCCCGATGATGACCACTGTGGTCAACACCGACGTCGCCGATTGCGAGGCAAAAAGTGAATAGGCCGACAGCAACGCGACCAGGCTGGCTGCCGCGAACCACAGGCCGCGTTCGCCAAGCGCGATCGGCGCGACAAAGGCGAAATAGATGCCGAGCGAGGCGTAGAATCCCAGCTGGTTCTTCGAGGCGAAAGCGCCGACGAAGCTGTAAGTGCCGTCGAGAGGATCGAGGTGGTAGACGCCGAAGAGGAGTGAGTAGACGAGAACGACGCCGGTTCCAGCAATCGCGCCGCGCACCAGGGTCCTGATGCCGACAACCCGCATGGCAATCAGGGCGCAGATCACGTGGGAGAGATACTGTATCCCCGTTCGCGCCGTCATACCGGGCGCCGCCGACCAGAAGACCGACAGGCAGGCGAAGATCGCAAATCCTAAGATCCAGAGGCGGATTCCGTAATTGCCGAGCACACGACGGTAATCGACCAGCACCAGCGGCAGCCACAGGCCATAGTAGAGCAGGATCGACGCCTGTCCGAAGCGCGAGGAATAGGCGAAGACGAAGAGCGATAGCGCGATCGCAACGGTGCCATAGACACCATTGCGATCGGGAGAAATCAGGCTCGCCTTCGAAATTTTCACAGCCGTTCCTACTGCGTTGCCAGGTTGGCTTCGACCTTGATCACGTCACCGGGCAATACAGGCGTATTTTCGTCGGCGGAGATCTCCGTCGGCTTTCCGTCGCGCTCGCGCATGATCGAATAGGCGATCGTCGCCTCCGCCGTATTGTCCTTCGACTGCGCGGCTTCGGCCGATTGCAGCAACGCTTCGGCCATCAAGTCGCGGCTGGTGCCGAGCTTGATCGAAAGCGTGTCGAGTTCGGCCTCGGTGTTCTGCAGGTCCTGCGCCAGCTGAGCGTCCCAATCGTTGCGAAGATTGGTTTCGTCCTGGCCCGCCTTGCTGACATCCTGTTTCGCCTTCAGCGAAGCAGTATCGATGTCGAGAAGGGCGGCCTGCAGTTCGGCTACGCGCTGCTCCAGGGACAGCTTGCGCTGGCTGAGCGCCAGGCCCTTTTCGGCGAGGCTTTCGACCTTCTCGCGGTCTTCAACGACGAGCTCGAGCTGGCGGTTCTGGGTTTCCGTCTTCTTTGCCAGCGACTGGATTTCGCTTTCGAGCAAGGACTTCAGATCGGCGAGCGACTCCAGTTGCAGCTTCTGCTTCCTGTCACGCGAGGCCATCAATGCGGTCTCGTTTGCGAGAAGCTTGTCGATACCGGGAACGCCCTGAAGGTCCTTCGGCAGTTCGATGCCATCCTTTTCGGCGATCTCAGCCTGAAGGCGGGCGCGACGGATCAGCAGCCGGTTGCGCTCGGACGTCTGGACGCTCGAATCGCCATGCGCATTTATGTAGTCGCGCGCAAAGCGCTGGCCGCTTTCCGAACGGCGCAATCCGCCGCCAAGGCTTACGGCCTTCAGCACCGTCAGATTGGGGGCAAAAGGATATTCGCCGGGCTTCTGGACCTCGCCTGCGAGGTAAACCGGGCGGTACTGCGCGAGTTCGACGGAGGCGGACGGCCGATCGCGCAGACCGAAGAGCGTCTGCATCTTCTCGCCGATCGCTTCACCGACTTCGGTCGTTGTCTTGCCCGCCGCCGGCAGGTCGCCGATGAAGGGCAAGGATAGAGCACCCGAAGGACCAACGGTGTACTCGCCGCTGACGACTGACCAGTCGCGGACAGCCCCCTCCGCGGTCTGCCATTCAGCCACGCGAATTCTCAGCCTATCCATAGTGCCGAGCTGATACTCATCGGCCCAAGCCGGAAAAGCACAAGTGAGCGCCGCGGCGATGAGAACCGCCCGGCGCAGGAAACGGGGTAGCGTGCGCGGCATGCGCGACTTTCCCGACAGATGATGTTCTCTCATTTGGGCTTCCCGAATGAAGGCGCCTTCCCGCGACCGGTCGCGCGGGCTTTCCAGGCGCTGTTTCGTCAGTAGCTGCCGCGCGAAAGGCAAACGGCGGGAATGGTTCTGACAACGATGGAGAAGTCCTTCAGCAGCGACCAGTTCTGGACGTACTGGGTATCGAACGCGATGCGGGTTGCGTAGGATACGTCGTTGCGCCCGCTGATTTGCCAAAGGCCGGTAAGACCGGGTCGGGATTGCAGGTAGTAGACGGCGGCGCTGTCGTAGAGCTCCAGTTCGTCCTCCACCACCGGGCGCGGGCCAACCATGCTCATTTCACCGCGCACGATGTTGACGAGCTGCGGCAGTTCATCAAGGCTTAGTTTGCGCAGGACACTGCCGACGACCGTGACACGCGGGTCGTCCTGCAGTTTGCGCGTCGCGCGCCATTCCTCGTAGGCGGCCGGATTGGCCTTGAGGTAGTCCTGCAGGATCCGGTCCCCATCAGGGCGCATGGTGCGGAACTTAAGGCAACGGAACGACTTGCCGTTGTGGCCGATGCGGCGGTGGCCGTAGAAGATGCTGCCGCCGTCGGAAAACTTGACCAGCGCCATGAGCATCAGGAACAGCGGGCTTAAGAAAACGAGGGCGAGGGAAGCGGCAAGCACGTCGAAGCCACGCTTCGAAACGCCACCCACGGGTGGGATTGCCGCAAACTCTGCGGCACTGAAAAACGGCGAATTGGCCGATCTGGTCGCAGACTTCATAGAGGTGACTCCATTTACGTTTGGCGATTTGTCGGTCTCCCCAGGGGGGCCTACAGCCCACACTGGGGCGCGCTCATCGTGAATAATGAACGTCCGGTAAGGATTTGCTTTTTGAAGGCGAAATAAAGGCGAGTATCCAAGCAGGGGCCAAAATGCGTATATCACCACTTTCGAATATGCAATATTTCTCGTGACAGGCGCTGCTATATTATTGCGAGTAACAGTATCACCTCGCACGTATTCCTGTATTGTTTCTGGCGAGCCAAATTACATTTCCGTCGAAGTGGCGATATCTTCGCAGGCCGATGTTTTCCTTGAGCTTCGGGAGCGTGATTTCCCCTGCTCCAAAATTAACGGTCGTCCGTATTTCCCAAATTTTGCTGCGTCGCACCAAGTCTTCGCGGCGCACACAAAGACTCGCAGCATCGTTCAAACTTGTAATAAAAGTTGATCAGCACGTGAGTGTGGCGGCAACCATCGGGCGATGCGGAGACCGTCTCCCGACGGGAGGTGGAAAATCAGCTGCCGAGCGCAGGCTCGCGTCACAATGGCGTTCGAGGCCAATCAACTGATTTTGATTCGATCGACGCTGCTCGAAACGCGACATAAAGATTTGCCTGTTTCTATGTGCCAAAGCGGCGGCTATTGCCGGTTGCAGCCGATGTCCGTCGCCAATATATTAACATTTACAGAGGAAAGGCCGATTTTGCGATGACGTCTGCAGCGATAGAACCGATTGCGAGCTAGTGCCATGTACGCACCACGCGTCTTCGTGAGTATGATCGGCGCCCTGACGGTTTTTGCGGTCGTCACCTATTTCCTCAATGGCTCTCTCACATCCACGCTTATCCAGACGGCGATCTGTGCGGTCCTCATTCAGATCGGCTATTTCCTCGCGGTCGTCTTCCTAATCTGGAGGAAAGCGCGCGAGCACGGAAAAAAAGCGGCTGAAGTGCTGCAATCGGCCAATGACGACAAGCCGGGCAGCAATAGCCACCGCCTGGACCGGCCCGGTCACTTCAATCGTTGATCGCACGGCCGGACAAGCCTGCCTCGCTTCAAAAAAATCGCCTTTGACGCGGTTGCGACATGATCGCCCTGCATGGTGCGGCCCGTTACGGCAAGATTCCATGCCGGGCTGCATGATCTAGCGGGTCGCCAATGACTCGGCTGCGTCATGCAGCGATCGAGAACTGGTGCAGTCCACTTGGCCCCTAGGCGCCGCGCTGCCCGCGAGACACGATACTGGAGGCCCCCATGACCACAGTCGCCCGGACAGATGTCTGCGTCATCATTGCTGCGAAGAATGCCGAGGCGACCATCGCCCGCGCGGTCGCGTCGGCGCTGGCCGAACAGGAAACCGCCGAAGTGATCGTGGTGGATGACGGTTCCACCGATCAGACCGTCGCCGCGGCGCGATCTGCCGACGATCACAGCGGACGGCTGACGATCGCACGCTTTGAAAGCAATCGCGGTCCTTCAGCAGCGCGCAACCATGCGATTGCCATCAGCCGCGCCCCGGTCCTGGCGATCCTCGACGCCGACGATTTCTTTCTACCCGGCAGGCTCGGCAGGCTGCTCGCAGTAGAGGAGTGGGATTTCATCGCCGACAATATCGCCTTCATGGGCGAGGCCGCAGTGACTGGTGCGGCTCCAAGGGTCGATGACTTCCCGCCACGGCCGCGCCTTCTCGGCCTCATTGATTTCGTCGAGGGCAATATTTCGCAGCCGGGCGTGAAACGTGGCGAGATCGGCTTCCTGAAGCCGCTGATGCGCCGCCGCTTCCTCGATAAGCATGGCATCCGCTATCAGGAGGTGCTTCGTCTGGGGGAGGATTATGACCTCTATCTTCGCGCACTGGCCAAAGGTGCACGCTACAAGGTCATTCAAAGCTGTGGCTATGCGGCGATCGTGCGCGGCAATTCGTTGAGCGGCAGCCACCGGACCGAGGATCTAAAGCGCCTCTACGAGGCCGACCGCGTCATACTCGCGGCAAACGACCTCGACGGTGAGGCAGCGGCTGCCGTGCGACGGCATGAGCGTCACGTGCGTGGCCGCTACCAGCACCGCCACTTCCTCGACCTCAAGAAAGAGCGCGGTGCTATGGCTGCGATCGGTTACCTCATGCGGCGCCCGGGCGCCGCGCCGGCCGTCACCGCCGGTATTTTCGCCGACAAGACGGAGCGCTTCAGGCCGCGCCAGGATGCGGCACCGGCGGGCGGAGGCGCGGCAGTGCGCTACCTTCTGCCCATCGGCGCGGAGCACGCGCGCTAGCACCACGCGTTGCGGCGTCGGCGCCACGTCGAACCATCGCGAGCGGAATACGCTCCGGCATCTCGTCCGGAGCGTCGTTTGTCACATCCTAGAAGTAGGCGCGCCGTACGGCGGCCAACGCATCCTGGAAGCGTTCCTTGCGTTCGGCGAGCCGGCTGTCGCTGCTCAATTGCGGCTCTGCGCGAGTGGCCTGCCAAAGTGCAAGCGTCGACGGCGCCGCAAGCACCTGCTTGGCCGCGCTGCGCAAGAACGTCTGACGCGGTTCTCTGGCCGCGACGATCACCTCGCCGTCGGCGGATCGCAGGTTCGCAGCCTCCGGCACGGTCTGCGCCTCGAAGCCCATGCCCCAGAAACGTGCGCCCTTGATCATGGCTTCGGTGCGGCTGGAGACCGGAACATGGCGGGGACGGTATTCGACGCCGACGGTTTTTGCCCAGTCGTTCCACTTGAAGCTGTTGATGCTGTCCGACGTCGTCACCGCCACCCAGGGAACGCGGAATGCATCGGCAAGAATCGCCCCATGCATCGATTCGGCGACAATGAACTCCGATTGCGCGATCTCGCGGATCACGCTCTTGGCCTCGCCGCGCGGGTCGATGTAGTGCATGCCGACGGTGCCGCAGGTGACGGGCCACATACCGGCGATCGCACTTTCCCAATGGGGAATGAAACTGCGCTTGTATAGCTTAGGCAGGTTCCGGAATTCCGGCATGTCGGCGACCATGACCGCAGGATCGACAATACCGCGCTCCGGCGCAAGGCCGATCTTCTCGGCTGTCAACGGCCCGCGCACGCAGCGAAGGTCCCATTCGGCGGCATCCCGCATGTCCGGCAAGCTGCCGTAGCCGAAACCGCTGCCGATAACGAGCTTGCGGACGCCATCAGGCAGCAGCGCGCGGTTGAGCACCGTGCCGACGCCGACGAGGAGGATGTCGTCATGGACATCGCGAAAACCCGGCAGCAGGAAATCCCAAAGCCAGAGGTTGAGGTCGTCGCCGAAATTGCCGTGCTGAGATTCCCAGTAATAGGGCTTCATGGGCGGTCCCTTCTTTCAAATGCGAGATAGGTTCGATGCCGCGCCTGGCGGGCTTGTTCTTCCTCCAAAAGGAGTTTCTGTCCGGATCAGCGTGAACGGGAAAACTTGCCGACGGCAAGCTCGAATGCGCTTTGCAACAGCTTGGGATCGCGCAGGACCCAACGTGCCAGCAGTCGAAACTGCGGCGACTTCCGCCGCTTCAGCCGGCGCGCCTGGCTCCAGAGCGCCTGACGACGGGCCGTGTGTTGGTAGGACTGGATCGACGCGACGGCCGATGGCTTGCGCGAAAGCCGGTGCTCAAGCGTCTCAAGGGCAACAAAGGTGTTGAACTGCTGCTGCAGGAATTGCGGCGAATCGTTGTCGATCGAGTGGAAGATGTTGATGCCCTCCCCGCGCACGGCACCGGCTGCATCGCAAAGCACGACACGATTTGCCGCCAGAATGCAGTCGCAGAAGAACAGCACGTCCTCGGCCGCGAGACGCAGCTCGGCATCAAAGCGCACCGTCTCGAAAAGCCGGCGACCAACCACCATGCAAGACAGGTGCAGGAAGCTCCAGTTCCGCAGCATGACATTGGAAAGATCGGGAATTTCGACGACAAGCGGGCTTTCCTGCAAGCGCACGACCGTATCGCTTGCCTCGAGGTCGGCGACGCCGAAATGGTAGTAGAACGCCTCGCCGCCTGTTATCGACGCCCAGTAACAGTCGGCACCAAAGCGGCTCATGCTGTCGACGGCATTTTGGAGATGATCGGTGGTCCAGAGGTCGTCGGAATCGAGGAACGCGGCGAACGCGGCGTCGGCCGGAACGTTGTCGAGCCCGGTGTTGCGCGCGCCGCCTGGACCCTTGTTGTCCTGCCGGATCACCGTCACGCGCGCCCGCTCGCCATCGGCAAGCGGCCTCAACTCCTCGTCGATCGAGTAGGGAGATTGATCGTCTATCACCAGGACATGGAAGTCTTGATAGCTTTGGGCAAAGACGGACGCGAGCGCGCGCCGAAGAATACCCGGCTCCTTCTGGTAGTAGGGAATAATAACAGTCAGCTTCGCCATCTTTTCGCCCCTGCGGTTTCTCTAAAAGAGTATTTCGTGGTCTCCTCCCACCGGGTCGCGACCTCAAATCTAGCGCTTGCCCTTTGTCGGAAATCCTTCAAAGGCATCACGGGATGCTCACATGCCTTCAAACGTAAATGCCAAGTCTGTGACTCGGAACGTCGGCTGGAGCGTCCTTTCAAAGACAGGCACATTCGGGCTGAAGTTTGTCACCGTGCCGATTCTTGCGCGTATCCTGACGCCCGAGGAGTTCGGAACGGTCGCCGTCGCGCTCACCGTCGTGCAGTTTCTGGCGATGATCGGCGGCGCCGGTCTTGCCTCCGCTCTGATCATCCAGCGCGACGAGGACATGGAACTCATCCACTCCGCTTTCTGGGCCAATCTGGTGGTTTCGCTGATGATGGCGCTTGGGCTTTTCGTCTTTGCCGAACCGCTGGCGAGCCTGCTGGGTGCGCCGGAGGCAAGCCATCTGCTCCAGATCATGAGCCTGCTCATCCCATTGCAGCTTGCCGGCGATGTTGCTTATTCACTGCTTGCCCGGCGGATGAATTTCAGCAAGGACGCGGTCTGGACCATGCTCTCCGAAATCCTCGGCGCGCTCATCGCGGTCGGGGCGGCGCTTCTCGGCTTTGGGGTGTGGTCGCTGCTCGCCCAGCTTTTCGTTTCTGCATTCATCCGTTTGGCCGGTCTCTACGCCGTCTCCGGCTATGTCCCGCGTTTCGTGTTCTCGGCACGGCGCGTACTTTCGCTCTGCCGCTTCAGCTTTGGCATGATGGGCTCCGAGATCGCCAACTTCGTCACCTTCCAATCGCCGATGGTCGTCATCAGCCGTTATCTCGGCCTTTCGGATGCCGGCGCCTATTCGGCGGCGAACCGCTTTTCCAGCATTCCGAACCAGATCGTCCTTTCAGCAGTCATGGGCGTTCTCTTTCCCGCCTTCAGCCATATGGGCGAGGATCGCCAGCGGCGCTCGCAAGCGCTGATGCTCAGCACGCAGGTCACCACCGTGCTGCTCGCGCCGATGATGTTCGGCCTCTGGGCGCTTGCCGAGCCGGCGATGCTCGTGCTCTTCGGACAGCAATGGGCCTCAGCCTGGCCGGTGCTCGGCCTGCTCGCCCTGTCGAAGGGCCTGCTGACACCCTGCAGCACCTACATTCCCTATCTCAAGGGTATCGGCCAGGGCACGACCCTCTTCTGGTGGGCGGTGATCCGGGCAATCGCCACCACTGCTGCCGTCGCCTATGCCGCGATCGGCGGATCGCTCGTCGAAGCGATGATCGCCCTCTGCCTCGTGAACCTAGCGACGCTTGTCGGCTATTCCTGGGTTGTCTTTCGCGCCGACCAGCTGCCCTTCCTGCGCGGGCTCCTGATTTCGGTGAGGCCGCTGGTCTCGGCTTTCATCATGGCTGTCGTCGTAAGGCTGCTGCTGGACCACTACGTCACGCTTCTTCCAAGCGCGGTGCTCCAGGTTCTTGTTGGCGCCGCGATCGGTGCCCTGATCTATCTGGTGCTGGTACTCGTTACCGAACGGTCGCTGCTGGCAAAGCTCACCGATATGGTTCGTTCCCGCGGTGCTTCGAGTTCGGTACCGTCCGCCGCCGAGTAACGGCTGGAATAGCGCTAAAGACTGCCCCACCCTTGCCGCATTTCGGCGAGGAATGAGGTCCGCGGCATTGTCTTAACTGAAAAACAGAAGAAAAAGCGCACAACTTTTCGGCGTTACATATGCACTTTAACAAGCAGAAGCATCAGAAAATCAGCGGCCGACAATATTCCGCAACTGACGCCCACGTCATGGTTTTTTCCCAGTCCAGGTGCGGGGATAGGCCTATTTTCCTAGTATTGCCGCGATTTCGAATGCTGCATCGCAGCAAACCAAGGCCGATTCGTTTGCTGCGGCGCCATATTTTGATCCGTCCCCGAGCCTAATCTTCTGGGTGCGGGCTCTGGTCTGCTCTGTTGAAACGGCCGCTTCTAAACGCGCTGCCAGATGGGGGTGACGGATATCGTTGATGTGAACGCGAATATCTCCTCGCGGATCAATCTGATGCGCATCGTGCTGATCTCAGGCATTGTCTTTGTGCATGTGCCTTATGATCCGGCGACCAGTCCGTATGTCGGCACCTATGGCGGCATCGACTGGTTGCGCATTTTCCTGGGCGACAGCCTCTTCCGTGTCGGCGTCCCCTGCCTCAGCGCGATTTCCGGTTATCTCCTATTCCGTCGCGGTCTCGAAAATTTCGACTATGGCCGGACGCTGAAGACCAAGGCTCGCACTGTACTTTTGCCATTCCTGTTGTGGAACCTGGCGTTTCTCGCGCTGGTTTTCGTCGCGCAGAGCAAGGACATCAGTTCGGGCTATTTGCCGGAGGTCATCGGAGCCAGCCCCAGAGAGTGGCTGAGCTTTGCCTTCGCGCTCGAGGATCTGCCGATCAATCTACCGCTCTATTTTCTGCGCGATCTCCTGCTTTGTATCGTTCTTTCGCCAGCGCTCGCCTGGCTGATCAAGCGCTATCCGGCACAGACGCTCGCCGTCCTCTTCGCCTATGCGGTGCTGCCCGTTCCGAACGGCATCTTCTTGAAGAAGACGATCCTCTTCGGGTTTAGCGCCGGCATCTACATGAGCCTGCATCGCATCGATGTCCGCAGCTTCGATCGCTTTTCCTGGCCGATTATCATCGCGTTCCTAAGCGCAGCCGTGCTCCTGTCCATCCTGCTCTATCAATTTGGCCCGAACTTTCCGGTGTGGCTCGAGATGCTGCGCAGCCTGATTGCGATTTCCGGCATCGTCGGTTCATGGGCGGTTTCGGCACTTCTCGTGCGAACCAACATCGGCGCTCAGCTTTCGCGCGGCAGCGGTCTCAGCTTCTGGATCTTCTGCACGCACTTTCCGCTGCTCGTGCTCTTCTGGATGATCTGGAACCGCTCGGACATCGGCTACTATCCGGCGTTCTACTGTGCGGTTCCGCTCATCACGATCGCCTTCCTCGCGGGCGCCTACGCTCTTTCCGCGCGCTGGCTGCCAGCCCTCACCGCCATTCTCACCGGCAGCCGGACCGGCTCCGCCCGCGACATGCGTGCGCGGACAGGGGCTGTTCGCGCCGGTCCCTCCCCCCAGCAAAGGACCTGACCATGAGATCGAAACGACCTCACCGCCTCGCCCTGCTCACCCTTGTCGCCGTCGGCCTTGCCGGTCCGGCCCTGGCCGAAGAGACCACGACGGGTGCGTCTTTCATCGACAACTTCGATACACTCGACACCGCCGTCTGGTACGTCTCGGACGGCTGGAACAATGGCGCGCATCAGAACTGCACCTGGTCGAAGAAACAGGCGAAGGTCGTCAACGGCATCGCCGAACTGACGTTTGCTGAAGGAAAATTCGGCGAGCGCAATTACGCCTGCGGCGAAATTCAGACGCGCAAGCGCTTCAGCTATGGCACCTACGAGGCGCGGATCAAGACGGCCGACGGCTCGGGGCTCAACTCCGCCTTCTTCACCTATATCGGGCCGGCCGACAAGAAGCCGCATGACGAGATCGATTTCGAAGTGCTCGGCAAGAACCCGGCAAAGGTCCAGATCAATCAATACGTCTCCGCCAAGGGCGGCAACGAGAAGCTGGTCGACGTGCCGGGCGGCGCCAACCAGGGCTTCAACGACTACGCTTTCGTCTGGGAGAAGGAGCGTATTCGCTATTACGTAAATGGCGAACTGGTCCACGAGGTCACCGACCCAGCGAAGATCCCGCCCAATCCGCAAAAGATTTTCTTCAGCCTTTGGGGAACCGATACCCTGACGGATTGGATGGGCGCCTTTGCCTACAAGGGTCCCTCGATGATGCAGGTCGACCGGGTCGCTTTCACCGCGCCGGGAGACGAGTGCCAGTTCCCCGAGTCGATCGCCTGCAAAATAAACTAGCCGACGATGGGAGCCGCGCCGGTGGGCGTGGCTCTCGCCGTTGCAAGGCGCAAAATTTGAACCGGCGCAGCCGGACAGAAAACTGGATGTTCATGCTGCAGATACTTTACTTCGCCCAGGATCTTGCCGACCCCGCCGTTCGCCGACGCGTGCTGATGTTGCTTGCCGGCGGCGCAAAGGTGACGCTTGCCGGGTTCAGGCGCGACGCAAACCCGCTGGCCGCGATCGATGGCATCGTACCTGTCGAGCTCGGCAACACCCATGACGGCCGGTTCGTCCAGCGCGTCGGTGCGATCGCGAAGAGCTGTCTCTCGCTGAAGCAGGCGCTGCGCCGCGTCGAACGTCCAGACCTGATCATAGCCCGCAACCTCGACATGCTGGCCATCGCCAGGAAGGCCGTCAGCCTCTTCGGCGGCGACGTCCCAATCGTCTATGAATGCCTCGACATTCACCGCCTGCTCCTTTCCCCCGGCATCGCTGGCAAGGCGTTGCGGACAAGCGAGCGCCTGCTCGGCCGTGACGCGCGCCTTTTGATCACCAGTTCTCCCGCCTTCGTCGAGAACTATTTCCGCCCGTTATCGGGTATCTCGGCACCGACCATGATGCTTGAGAACAAAGTGCTCGAGCTCGACGAAACCGATGCACGACCATCGGTGACCGCTGCCGCCGCACCGACACATGGCCCATGGCGGATTGGCTGGTTCGGTGCTCTGCGCTGCCGCAAATCACTTGCGCTGCTGGCGACCTTCTCGCGCCGCATGGAGGGTCGCTTCGAGATCGTGCTGCGCGGCCGGCCGGCCTATCGCGAGTTCGACGACTTCGACGGCTTCATCCGCAACGAACCTTTCATGACGTTTCACGGCCCCTATCGTAGCCCGGAAGAGCTTGGCGCGATCTACTCCGACGTGCACTTCACCTGGGCGATCGACTTCTTCGAGGAAGGTCAGAACTCCAAATGGCTGCTGCCGAACCGGCTCTATGAAGGCTGCCGCTTCGGGCGGGTGCCGATTGCACTTCGCGGCACCGAGACCGCGCGGTTTCTGGCCATACGTGGCCTTGGCGTGCTGCTCGAAGAAGCTGATGCCGACGCGCTTGCCGCACTCATGGGGTCGATGACCTCCGAGATTTACGACGCTACATCCCGGCGGATCGCGGCCTGCGCGCCGGAAACCTGGATCTTCAATCGCAGCGATTGCGAGGGCCTCGTGCGCCGTCTCTCGGCCGTCACGTCCGCCGCTCCGCCGCGCATCGCGCTGGACTTCCCGCAAGCACATCAAAACACCTCAACGCCCCAAAACGAAGGTGGATTGTCATGAGCATACGTGTCCTCATCGTCATTCCCTGCCTCAACGAGGCGGAACATCTGCAGGGCCTCGCCGAAGCCTTACTACCCGCGGCAAGGCGCCTCAACGGCGCCATCCTGATCGCCGACGGTGGCAGCACCGACGGCACCCGTGAGATCGCGGCGCGTCTTGCCGAGAAGGATCCGGCCGTGCTGGTGCTCGACAATCCGAAACGCATCCAGAGTGCTGCGATCAATCTCGCCGTCGCACGCCACGGGGTCGGTTTCGACTACATGATCCGCATCGACGCGCATGGCACCTATCCGGACGATTACTGCGAGCGCCTCGTCGAGGAGGCTCTTCTGACCGGCGCGGACTCCGTCGTCGTCGCCATGCAGACGGTTGGCTTCACGCCCTTCCAGAAGGCCACGGCCTACGCCCAGAATTCCAAGCTCGGCAATGGCGGCGCCAAGCACCGTCTCGGCGCGGCGAGCCACTGGGCCGATCACGGTCATCATGCGCTGATGCGCATTTCCGCCTTCCAGGCGATCGGCGGCTACGACGAGATCTTCAGCCACAACGAAGACGCGGAGTTCGACTATCGCTTCCGCCAGGCGGGCTATCGCATCTGGATGACCGACCGGACCAGCATGGTCTACTACCCCCGTGCCAAGGTCGGGCCGCTCTTCCGTCAGTATTTCGCCTATGGGCGCGGACGCGCACGCAATGTGTTGAAGCACCGCGCCTGGCCGAGCCTCAGGCAGTTGCTGCCGCTTGCCGTCGCTCCGGTCGCCGTCGGCGCACTGCTCGCGGTCGTCAGCTGGCTTGCGGTCGTTCCGGTCGTGCTCTGGGCTGTGGCCTGCATCGGCTACGGCATATGGATGGCGCTCGGCCAGAAGAACCCCTACGGCCCGCTCGCAGCCATCTCGGCAATGGTCATGCATTTTGCCTGGTCGGCCGGCTTCTGGCGGGAATTGCTCACCACGCGCAACCGGAGGGTGGCACCATGACCAACACCGTCGCCCGGACACAGATCGACATAGCGGTGTGCACGTTTCGCCGGCCGGAGCTTGCAGAAACGCTGCATTCCCTCGCGCTCATCACCGTGCCTGCCGATGTGGCGATCCGCATTATCGTCGCCGACAATGACGTCACGCCGAGCGCCGAGGCGCTCGTCAACCAGATGCGCCCGACCATGCCTTGCGAGATCTGCTACGTGCATTGCCCGGCGTCGAACATTTCGATCGCCCGAAACGCCTGTCTCGACAACAGCACCGGGCACTATCTCGCCTTCGTCGACGACGACGAGAGGGTGTCGAGGACCTGGCTCGTGCAATTGCTCGATACCGCCGTAACGACCGGCGCCGATGTCGTGCTCGGCCCGGTTCGTGCCGAATACACGCTGTCTGCCCCGAACTGGATGCGCCGCGGCGATTTTCATTCAACCCGGCCGGTCTGGGTCGATGGCGAGATCCGCACGGGCTACACCTGCAATGTTCTGATCGATCTCACTCGCCCGGTCGTCTTCAACAGGCGGTTCAATCTGGCGCTCGGGCAGACAGGCGGTGAGGATACGGAGTTCTTCCGCCACATGCATGCGGATGGTGGGCGTCTGGCCTATGCGCCCGATGCGCTGGTCTTCGAACCGGTACCGGAGAAACGCGCGCGACTTGCCTGGCTTGCAAAGCGTCGTTTCCGTTCCGGCCAAACCCATGGCCGGCTCTTGAGTGAACCGGGCCAAGCCGGCAGCCGAGTTGCCGAAATCGTCCGCGCGACGGCGAAATCAGGCTATTGCGCCATCGCAAGTCTTATGCTGCTCGGATCGCCGGTCGCTCGCTCGCGCTACGCGCTTCGCGCAATCATGCATGCGGGCGTCGTCAGCGGCCTCATTGGTGTGCGCGAACTCCAGCAATACGGAGCGGCGACCGCTTGATGACGCAACGCGCCCCCGACGTCAGCTTCGTCATCGCGGCCTATAATGCTGCCGACACGATCCGACGCTCCATCGACAGTGCGCTTGCGCAGACGGGCGTCGACGTCGAGGTGATCGTCGTCGACGATTGCTCAAAGGACGAGACCTGTGCGGTCGTCGAAGAACTCGCTGATCCGCGCGTGCGGCTGCTGCGACTTGCCGAGAACCGCGGGCCCGGCGGCGCGCGCAATGCCGGTCTCGAAGCGGCCCGTGGCGACTGGATCGCCATTCTTGACGCGGACGACACGGTTAGCCCTCAGCGGCTGTCGCGCATGATCGGCCTTGCTTCCTCGACCGAAGCTTCGATTGTGGTCGACAACATCGACGTCCTCAATCTCGATGGGCGGCTGGAGCGCATGTTTCCCGAAGCCGAGCTTGAGCGCCGTCGGACGCTGACGCTTGCGGCCTTCATCGGTTCCAACGTGCTTTTCCGCTCCACCTTCAATTTCGGCTACATGAAGCCGATCTTTGAGCGCCGGTTTCTGAACGAACATCGCTTGCGCTTCGAGGAAACGATCCGCATCGGCGAGGACTACATCCTGCTCGCCTCGGCGCTTGCCCATGGCGGCCGATGCGTCATCGATCCCTCGGCCGGCTATTGCTATCACATCCGCGAGGGCTCGATTTCGCGCGTGCTCGAACTGCGCCACATCGACGCGATGATGACGGCCGACCGGGAATTCCTTGCCAGGCACACGCTCGATGCCGAGGCGCTAGCGATGCAGCGCCGGCGCGACAAAAGCCTCGTCGAGGCGCACGCCTTCCTTCGCCTTGTCGAACACCTGAAATCCAAATCGTTGGCCGGAGCCACCCAGGTGGCTCTGACCAACCCCAGAGCGCTTCGGCACCTCAGAATGCCGATCGCCGTGCGATTGCGCCGGCTACTTGCGCCAATCGCACGCATGAAGCCTGCCACCTCGACGGTGGCGGCCGAACGACCCACCTCGGGCGAAAGCCCACACGTAAGTAAAGGATAAGACCATGGACCGTATCAGGACCGTCAGGAAAGCTGTGATCCCGGTCGCCGGCAATGGAACGCGGTTTCTTCCCGCGACGAAGGCGATACCGAAGGAGATGTTGACGATCGTCGATCGTCCGGTCGTGCAATATGCGGTCGATGAAGCCCGTGAAGCGGGCATCGAGCACATCGTTTTTGTGACCAGCCGCAACAAGCAGGCGATCGAAGACCACTTCGACGACACGCCTGAACTCATCTCGTCGCTGACCCGCTCCGGTAAGAACGCCCAGATTTCCGAACTGGAGCAGATGCTGCCGCGCGCCGGTTCCGTCAGCTTTACCCGCCAGCAAGCGCCGCTCGGCCTCGGCCATGCCGTCTGGTGCGCCCGCGATCTCATCGGCGACGAGCCCTTCGCACTGCTCCTGCCGGACATGCTCTGCCACGGCGGACGCGGCTGCATGGCCGGTCTTGTCGACCTCTACCGTCAGACCGGCGGCAACGTTGTCGGCGTCGAGCAATGCGCTCCGGAAGATGCCTCGAAATATGGCATCGTCGGCAAGGGTACGGCCGTCCCCTATGGCTTCGAAGTCACCCAAATGGTCGAAAAACCGCTTATGGGCGAAG
Organism: Ensifer adhaerens; assembly: GCF_000697965.2. Taxonomy (NCBI): domain Bacteria; kingdom Pseudomonadati; phylum Pseudomonadota; class Alphaproteobacteria; order Hyphomicrobiales; family Rhizobiaceae; genus Ensifer; species Ensifer adhaerens. Next base: position 974,768 of record NZ_CP015881.1, read on the forward strand.
CCCCGTCCAATTTTTATCTGAATGGTCGTTACATCCTGCAGCCGCAGATCTTCGACATACTCGCCCATCAGCCGCGCGGCGCCGGAAACGAGATCCAGCTAACCGACGGCATGCTGAAACTGTCGCAAAATCAAGCGTTTCACGCTCATCCCTATGATGGGCGCACGTTCGACTGCGGCTCCAAGGAAGGCTTCATCGCGGCCAATGTCGCCTTCGCGCTGGCGCGTTCCGATCTCGGCGACGCGGTCTATGCCTCGGTCAAGGACATGGTCCTGTCTCACGAAGGCCGCATCCGCGCCGCATAACTGGCTTCGGCGCCTCTTTTGAAAAGAAGAGGCGCCAGCCTTCGGACCAAAGGGAAACGGACAGAGCGACCCAATGAATCAAAGAAGTCTCCCCTTCAACAGTGTCGTACCGCGCAACGTGGAGGAGCCCGACGGCTTCATCGACCTCGATCGTCTGTTTTCGGTCGTCTTGCGTCGCGCCAGAATGGTCGGCCTGTTTGTGGCGCTCTTCATCGCGCTCGGTGTCGCATACCTGGTCTTCGCAACACCGCTCTACACATCGGCAACGCAGGTCCTTCTCGACGAGAACCTGTCGAAATTTGCCGAAGAACAGGCGCCGCCGCAAAACAGCGCCCTGCTCGACACCCAGATTGCCAGCGCCGTGGAAATCCTGAAATCCGGCGAACTCGCCCTGCGTGTCGTCGACAAGATGAACCTTGCCGACAACGATACCGTCCTCAATCCGCCGCGCTCGCCGTTCGACGTCGTCAAGGACGGGCTGAAGTCCGTTACGGGCATCTTCTCGAGCGGGCCGGAGATTTCCGAGGATATGGCCCGCAACGGCCGGAGGCAAAAGGCGGCGGCACTGCTCCAGCAGGGACTGGCCGTCGAACGCGTGACGCGAAGCTCCGTCGTCTCGCTTGCCTATCGTTCCAGCGATCCGCAGCTTGCCGCTGGCATCGTTCGCACCTATGCCGACGCCTATCTCAACGACCAGCTCAACGCCAATTTCGAGGCGACCGAACGGGCCTCGGTCTGGCTGCAGGAACGTCTTGCAGACCTTCGGCAGCGCACGCAGACCGCGTCTCTAGAGGTCGAAAAATACCGCAGCGAAAACGGCCTGACGCTTGCGCGCGGCGAACTCATGTCGGAACAGCAGCTGGCCGATCTCAACAGCCAGCTGATCATTGCCCAGGCCGATAGCGCAAGCGCTTCGGCGCGCTACAAGCAATTCCAGGCGATCGTCGACCAGGGACCGGAGACGGCCGTCAAGAACGCCACGATTTCCGCTAAGGAAGGCGACAACTCGGTCATCCGCGATCTACGCACGCGCTACCTTGCGGTCAGCAAGCGCGAACAGGACGTGAGCCAGAGCTTCGGCGCCGACCATCCGCAGGCCGTGTCGCTGCGCAAGGAGAAAACCGATGTCGGCCGCCAGATCTTCCAGGAACTGCAGCAGCTGACGGCAAGCTACCGCAACGAATACGAGGTGGCGCGCTCACGCGAAGCGTCGCTGCGCGAAAACATAGAAGGCACCACCGGCCGCAACGCAAATGCAAATGTCTCGCTCGTGCACCTGCGCGAACTGGAGCAGCGGGCAGCCGCGCTGAAGACGCTCTATGAGACCTATCTGAACCGCTACGAGCAGGCCTCTCAGCAGCGCTCCTTCCCGATCGCCAAGGCGCGGGTGATTTCCAGCGCCGGCGTCCCGGCCTCGCCTTCGAGCCCGAAGAAGACGATGGTGCTGGCCCTTTCGGCGGTGCTCGGCCTGATGGCGGGCGGCGCGTTTGCCGCTTTCCAGGAATTTCGCGAGCGGACATTCCGGCTCGAAGGCGACGTGCGCGCGATCCTCGGTCATCGGTCGTTCGGATACATCCCGCTGGTCGGCCCGCGTCACCCTGGAACGACGGATCTCGTTCGCGCCAAGCTAATGAAGAACAAGATGCCGCCACCGGTAACGCAAGGGGCGCCGTCGTTCGAGCGCCTCAGCCGCATCGTGCTCGACGCTCCGCGCTCGTCCTTCACCGAGACCTTCCGCAACGCCAAGCTCGCCTGCGACCGGATGCTGACCGGCAACGGTTCACGCGTCATCGGCATCGCTTCGGCGGTGCCCGATGAAGGCAAGTCGATCATTGCCGCGAATTTTGCGGCCCTCCTTGCCGCAAGCGGCAAGAAGACCCTTCTGATCGATGCCGACATCCGCAAGCCGGGTTTGAGCAAGATGATCAATCCGCCGCCGAAGGCGGGTCTGGTGGAAGCGTTGATCGGGCAGGCATCCTGGCCGGCGGGCATCAAGATCGACCAGCAGACGAAGCTTGCGATCCTGCCGGTCGGCGGTGAAGCAGTGGACGGCAACGGCCCGTATGACAGCCATGAGCTGCTTGCGTCGCCGGCCATGGCCGAGCTCATCGACAATGCACGCAAGTCCTTCGACTATGTCGTCGTCGATCTCGCGGCACTCGCCCCGGTCGTCGATGCCAAGGCCTTCGCGCCGCTTGCGGACGGCTTCCTCTATGTCGCCGAATGGGGCCGGACGCCGTCGCGCCTGGTGCGCGACCTCTTGCATTCGGAGCCGCAGATCAATGCCAAGATCCTCGGCGTGATCCTCAACAAGACCGACATGCAGGAACTGGCAAAGTACAGCGACTTTGGCGGTGCCGAGCATTACCGCCACCGCTATGAGAAGTACTACATCGAAAGCGCCGGCACGCGCCGCAAGACCGAGGCCGCCTGACAGGGCGCGCCTCGTTTCGACCTGTCGCTCAGTCCCTCCAGAAGAGCGGTGTCAGGATGACCAGGACGGTCAGTATTTCCAGACGGCCGAGCAGCATCATGAGCGACAGGAGATAGAGCGCCGGGTCGGTCAGCGTCGAGAAGTTGCCGGCCGGCCCGATGATCGGGCCGAGCCCGGCGCCAACGTTTGAAAGCGCCGTTGCGACCGCTGACACCGCCGTGACGAGATCATAGCCCATCGCCCCCATGGCGAGGCTGCCGAAAGCCCAGATGAACATGTAGGCCGTGAAGAACATGAACACGGTGCGCTGCACGTCTATGTCGACAAGTGTCTTGCCGTAGCGCACCGTGTGGACCGCATTGGGGTAGATCAGCTTGAAAAGACCGGCGCGGATAGAATTGAAGATGATGATGAAGCGGTAGGCCTTCATGCCGCCCGCCGTCGAACCGGAGCAGCCGCCCATGAAGGTGGCGGCAAAGGCAAGTGCGACGATGAACTCACCCCAGAGCATGTAATCGTCGCTGGCAAAACCGGTCGTCGACAGGATCGACGAGACGGTGAAGAAGCCGTGCGCCAATGCCTCGTGCGCCGAGACCCCGTTGACGATCCGCTGGTAGAGACTTGCGGCGAGCGCAAGTGCCGTCAGATAGGACAGAAAGACGATGATCTGCGGATCCTTCAGCGTATCGAGCCGGCCACGAACGATGAAGAGGATGAGCACCGAAAACGGCAGGCTGCTCAGCGTCATGAAAAAGGTTGCGACCCAGAGGATCGGCAGGCTGTTGAAGTAGCCGAGCGAGGCATCGTGGGTGGAGAAGCCACCGGTCGCGACCGTCGACATCGCGTGGTTGATCGCGTCGAAACGGCTCATGCCCAGATAGGAGAAGATGATCGTGCACGTCACCGTCATCACGACATAGATCAGGATGAAGGCGCGCGTGAAGGTGACGATGCGGGCGAAGGGCTTTTCGGTGGTGTCCGAGGACTCCATCTTGAAGAAGGACATGCCGCCGACCCTGAGATAGGGCATGACGAAGAGCCCGAGCGCCACAATCCCGATACCGCCGAGCCAGTGCAGAACCGAGCGCCAGAGAAGAATGCCCGGAGGCGCATGGTCGAGGCCGCTGATGACGGTCGAGCCCGTTGTCGTGATGCCGGAGACCGATTCGAAGAAGGCCTTGGCGAAATCGAGCTTCAGCGACGACAGCCAGAAGGGCACGGCGCCGACGAGAGACACGACAATCCAGAGAAGATTGACGACGAGAAAGCCCATCTTGCGGCTGAACAGCGGCGAGCCGCCCTGCGTGGCAGCGATCGCCAGAAGCGACAGACCGCCAGTCGCAAAGGCCGAACCGGCAAACACTCTCCAATTGGGATGACCATAGAACAGATCGACTGCGGCCGGCAGCAGCATCGCGAGCGACAGATAGAACGCGGCCTTCGCGGCGATGTTGATCGCGGTCTGATAGAGGGGTGCATGCAACGGTTGATCGCCTCAGCGCATTGTCCAGGACCGAATCGGTCCTCTGGATCTGCGGCCATTCAACCTCAAAGGCGCGCGATTCGCACCGGCTCGGGACAGAGAACCCTCTGGTAACCAACAGTCAGTCCCGTATTTTCGTCGATTTTGTCCCATGGGCGCGGCAATCGTGTCCAGGCGGTCCCGGCAAATGCCGCGTGAAAGGCGCCATTTCCATGCTGCACTGCGGCATTTTGCCCAATCAACTCTAACTCACGAAAAGATCACGACTTTTGGCCGCGGCAAGTCATCACCTTGACTTATTTCCACGTGTAAAGCCTGCTTCATCCATTCCACATGCAACCTTGAGCACAACCGATGACCCCCGCCCGTTTCACCCAATGCCTTCTCGTTCTTCGTTGGACGCCGATCAATCTGGCAAGCGCCCTCCATTGCAACCTGGCATGGATCGAGGCGATGGAGACCGGGGACGAAATGGTTCCGGAGGAACTGGCAACCTGGCTGGAAACGCTGGCGCGGACCCACGAGGAGCTCGGTATTCCCGTCACCTACCGCGGTAAGGGGCTTGAGCCTGCGACGAGCCGCGCAACGCGGCGCTGATCCCGCGGAACGATGTTCTGTGCAACTCGCGCCCGGAAGCGCCCTGCATCAATCGCCCTTGGCCGGTTCGATCGCAAGCGCGCCGGCCGGGCTCAGAGCTCCGCAGCGCCATAGCCGGTAGTTCTGCTGGGTGTCCCAGTCGTAGTAGTAGGCGGCATCCAGGCGTTTTTCTTCGGAAAGCCGCTCGAACACCGTCCGCATGGCCGTCATCGCCCCTTCGCGCTCGCGATCATCGACGGGGCAGCTACGCGCCGTGTTGGCAATCCCCCATTCCGTCACCCAGCAGGGCCGCCCCCGGTCGGCAGGCGCGCAGAAGTCGAGAAGTTTGGTGACGATCGACGTGATCGCCGGCTTATCCTTGCGCGCCGGGTAGATGTGAATGCCATAGGCATCAACAAGTGCGTCCATGCCTCGCGCCTTCAAAAGGGCGATCACCTCGCCGGGGTCCAGCCGCTCCATTCCCTGGCGGTCCGCTTCCTTGGCTCCCATGTCGGAGAGCCCGGCGGAGACGATGATCGCCTTGTTGTTGGCGCTCGCTCTTGTGGCGTCGCGGGTGATCTTCAGCGCCGCGACATATTTGTCTAGACCTTTTCCAAATGCCTGGGGATCCCTGAGTTCACTGAGAAGTCGCGGCGTCGCTCGGCCCGGCTTCTCGTAGACGGCGAGGTCGCCGTTATAGCCGGCGAGGTTGATCTCGTTTCCCGGTTCCACCGCGTCCAGACGGATGCCAAGGGTATCGATGCGCTGCAGAGCTGATGTCAGGCCCGTGCGGTAACGATCAAGGTCCAGATCGGACAACCGGTTGATATCCCAGATGCGCCCGAAGCCGGTGCGCGGGGTAACGCTGTCCGGATAATAGCTTTTGTTCGACAACTGGATTTCGAGCAGGATCCGCAGACCCAGCCGGTTGGCAATCTCCAGCGCGTCGATGCTTTTGTCGACAGGGCGCGACAACGATAGCCGCACATGCGTCGCGCCGCTGTCGGCAATGTCGCGAAGGATGCGTTCCTGATCCGTGCGTTCCAGCCACGCGAGATTGAGCCGATTGACGCCGTAGCGCGCGGCCGCAGTCTCGCCCGCAAACGCCGGAGCGCCACGCGAAAGCCCCGCCCAGGCGACCAGGGCGGCCAGGAGCAGCGCCAAGGGCGCTGCCCGGTTCAGGGGCAGATTAAATGCCAACCTGTTTAAGCGCACTTTGGAAGTTCGCCTCGCATGCCGAATAGCGTTCGGTAACCGCCTGCGCATCGATCTTCGACAGGAAGTTGGCGAGATGCGCCTTCTTGTCCGCCTCACGATTCCAGACGCCCGCCTCGATATAGGGGAAGCCGATGAATTCGAGCATCTCGCGCATACGGTCGTCGACGGCGATCATCAGCGAAGGCGTGCCCGCCTGCATGCCAATGACGCAGCCATGGAAGCGCCTGCCGATGCAGAGGTCCCGGGTTGATGACCAGGCGCGCCACTGGTTGGTGTCGAAGAACACCATCAGTTCGTTCTGCCGCTGCCACTTTTCCTGATGCTTGTATTCGGTCTTGCCGGTGATGCGGCCGCTGGAGCGGTCATAGACCGGCGCGTTGTCATCCACGGGAAGGGTGAGGTTATAGGCGACGACTTCGTCCTGGATGACGTAGCTGGCCACGCTCTCCGGCTTCAAGAGCGCGTGGGCATCGACGATGGTGTCGGCGACGCTACCGAGATAGCCGCCGAGCGCGAGCTTCTGTGCCGAGGCAAGGTCTGCGTTGGCAAGCGACGTCAAGGAGTGGCGCATCTCGTTGGGAGCGAAGAAGAGCGAGGGGCAGCCGGTCGGCTTGACGAACTTCATGCCCTCCGCGCGCAGGAACTCCGCGGTGAAATAGCCGCGGGTCAGGAAGAAGCTTTCCTTCTGCTTCAAGACCTCGAGGAACCGCAACGTACCGGCCGGCAGGTTTTCTTTCAGACCTTCACGCTTCTGGATGCCGATGCCCATCACCAGAACCGGCATCTTCAGCTTCTCGAACACATCCGCTTCGAGATCGGCCGAGTATCCCGGACGCAGCAGGTTCGCCGAAGCGAACACGCACATGTCGAATTCCTTGTTCAGGGCATCGTAGACGTCGTTGGCGCCGCGGCTGTTGACCAGATGCCAGAACGGCACATAGGTCACGTCATGACCGCGCAAGGCATAAGCTGCGCCCTCGCCGATCAGGTAGTTGCCGGTGTTGGCGATCTTCTTGACCTGATCGACCAGATCCTTCTTGCTTCGGATATCGTCGAAGTAGGGTTTGTGATGAACCGTCGCACCGGAAACGCGCGCCACGGTACGCTGGAGGTAGGAAGGGATTCCGGTGAGCAGGATACGCATCGATACACCTGGTTTGTGGACTGGCCCACAGAGTTGAGGAAGAGGGAGGGCGGCACGAGGAAGCGGATCTGCAAACCCCACCGTGCCGCCCGAACATCATGAATTGAGCGCCTCGGATCGAACGCGTCCGAGGCATCACGGTTTAGAGGCCGATGCCGATCTCCCGCAGCACCGTACGGAAATTGCGTTCGCGATCGGAGTAGCGGTCGACCAGTTCCGACGCGTTCAGCCCGGCCAGATGGCTGGCAACGAACTCCGCCCGGTTTTCCGCCTTTTCGAGCTCTTGGACGTCGACCGACGGCAGGCCGGTGAAGCCCAGCATTTCGCGCATGCGATCGTCGACAGCCACCATCAGGCTCGGCACGCCTGCCTGCATGGCGATGATCGAGCCATGGAAACGACGGCCGAAATTGAAGTCCATGTGCGAGGCCCAGGCGCGCCACATGTTGGTATCGAAGAAGGTGCGTACATCGAAGGGCACCTTCTGGCGCTCCGCGCCCGGGAAAGCGAGCTCGCCGAGCATCTTGCCCGAGCAGGAATCGAAGACCCTGCCATCGGCATCCGGCTCGACCTTCATGTCGAAGTGCAGGAATTCGTCCTGGATGATGTATTGGGGCTTGGCGCCTTCCGGGTTGAGCGCGATCGCATCGACGATACAATCGTGATTGGCGCCGAGATAGCCCGAAAAGATCGTCTTTGCCTGACCAATCTTGACGTCGGGCAGCTTCTTCATTGACGCGCGCATGTTGTTCGGCGCGAAATAGACCGAGGGGCAGCCGGTTGGCCGGACGTACTTGAATCCCTGGTCCTTCAGGTAGCCGGCGGTTTCGTAGCCGCGCGTGAGGAAATAGTGCTCGCGGTCCTTGAGAACGTCGAGCAGCCGCTTCGTCCCCTCCGGCAGGCCGGTCTCCAGATCCTTGCGGTTCTGGTGGCCGATGCCGAGCATGACAATCGGCATCTTCAGCTTGCTCAAGACATCAGCCTCGGCATCGGCGGAGAGGCCCTTGCGCAACAGGTTCGCGCAGGTGAACACGCAGATGTCGAAGTTGTTGTTGAACTCGTCGAAACCGGTGCCGTTCTTATGGCAATTATAGAGGTGCCAGAACGGGATTTGCTTGGCATGGGGAGCAATGGCGCGCAAAGCCCCTTCACCGATCAGATAGTTACCGGTGTTGCTGATGTTGCGAAGCTCCTGAAGAAACTCGTCCTTGGATTCGGGCTGTTTCTGCCGTTCCGAATAGGAAACCGACAGGCCATTCGCGCCGTTTGCGAGGCGCGTGTAATGACCAGGAATACCCGTCAGGAGGATTCTTGGACGCATGCGTAAGTCCCTTCTCTTTGAAAAGTCGTACGGGTCGATCAGCCTGCAGCTGCGACGCCGGTATTGGATGTGTCTCGCGCCCGGATGACCTTGGCACGCGAAAGCGAGGAATTGTTCACGGCGCCGTCGCACCAGCCGAGGAACTCCGAGAAGGAGTTGGACCAGGCGCGGCGCGCCGCTGTTCTCAGGCAACCTTCCATGATCGGCGCCAGCAGGTTGCGATCGCGCGAAACCTCGGCGATCGCCTTGACCATGTCGCGCACCACCTGGGGATCGGACGAGGCATCGATTAGGATGCCGTCCTCGCGATCGACGATCAGTTCGTCGACGGCGCCAACCGCGGTTGCGATCGGCACGCAGCCGAGCTGTTGGGCTTCGGCGATCATCAGCGGGGCACCTTCCCAGCGCGAAGGCATGATCAGAACATCGGCCCAGCCGAGCGCCTTGATCAGGTCGCGGCTGGCAAAGACCGGTGGGCGCACGTCGACGCCCAGTTCCTTGAGCCGGTCCGTCCAGGAGAACGAGGCATCCGCCAGGATCTCGCCACCGATCGCCCGCGCATCGAACGACACGTGTGCGGCCCGCAGTTCGGCGATCGTCGCGGCCAGGCGGTCGATGCCCTTCTGCTGGTCAAGACGACCCATGTAGAGCAGCCGCAGCCGGTCGTCCTTGCGCTCGATCCGCCGCACCTGCAGCACGTCTGCAAGCACCTTGGGCGGCACGGAGAAACTTGCGCCGTTCGGAACGGCAAAGATCTTCTCCAGCGGCACGCCGAAGCTGTGCAGGTAGAACTTCAGTTGTTCCGAGCAGGTGAGGAAGGCGTCGTAGCAATGCTCGTGGGCGATGGCTGCAAAGGGCTGGCCGGCCGGGCGCTTGAACGGCGTGTTGTCGACGACGTGCAGATAGCAAGCCGTGCGTGTCCCTTCCGAGCGCAGCCGTGCGATCAGCGGATGCATCGCCATCACGTGGTTGTTGATGACGAGATCGAAGCCTGAGAGCTGACCTTTAAGCGCACCCCAATCGACTTCATGATGGTCGGCAATGAAATCCTGGCCGAGGAACGAGCCGGAGCCGCCCCAGGCCGGGATGCCCTGATCCCAGAAGTGAACATAGTCGAAGCTCGAATCGAACTCGTCGATCACGTCCATCCGGCTGGTGCCGAGCACGAACAGATGCGTCTCGTAGCCCGCGGCCCTAAGTTCACGCGAGGCGGCGTAGATGACCTTCTCGGCGCCGCCAAACGACGCGTTCGGCACGAGAAGCGCTGCAGTTTTCTTGCCGGCTTCGCTGTGCCCGAGCGGCAGCACCGGCGAGCCGCCGATTTCCGTTCGCAAGGCCTTGTGCAGGTCGGAATAGGGCATGAGCCGCGCGGGGCGCCAGGTCCAGCGACGGCCGGCCGTGCGGCGAAGCGGACTGGTGGCGATCGCGTTGACGCAGTTGATCATCACCTGTTGCGGCGTGATCAGCGTGCGGCGCGGCAGGGCGCGCGGGAACGGGAAGCGCACATTGAGAACCGCCGAGGTCGGCCATACCTGCTGCGTGCCGATAGAAGCAAACCAGTCGAGCGCATTGTTGCGGATGACGTCGCGCAAGAGCGCCGTCGAAATGAAGATGAGATCCGGTTGGCCGAGATGCTGGGCGCCGGCGTCGAGGAAGGTCGGCTCGATCTTGCGCTGCGTCGCGTCGTTGCCGAGATGAACGAAAACGACGTTGGCTTTCTCACTCAGGCGCTCCAGGTGACAAAGCACGTTGGGCAGCATGCGCGAGCGCAAAAGCAGATCGATCGTCGCACCGCTGCCGGCCATGACGAAGGGCGGAAAATGCACGTTGTCGGGCTCGCCGGTGCTGGCCCAGAAGGCTGGGATGATGTCGTCGAGGCGCAGCCGCTTCGGTTGCTTCGTCGGATCTGTGAAGAACGAGATCGCCGCGTCTTCGGTGCGCGCGAAGAGATAACGCGGGCACTCCTCATGCTCGAAATCGACGAGCATCGGCCGCTGGAACAGCGCCTTGTGGCGCTTTCTGAGGAAGCTCACGGATGTCGCGCGGTCGCGGTTGGCTTCCTTGAAACGGCTTTCGGCGCGCAGGCGGTATTCGAACGTCGTGTCATGGCAGGGCGTTCCGACAAAGCCGTGCTCGACGCAGGAAAGCCAGAACTCCCAATCCTCAAAACCGTTCTGTCGGTCGTCGTTGAACCGAACGCCTTCCTGGAAGACCTCGATCGAGATCATCGAGCCGGTGTCACAGATGTTGTCCGTGATGCAGTGGACGAGCCGCGAATACTGGTTGCCGTAGTGAGCCCGCCAGCTCACCGAGAAGGTGTCAATGTTGGTATAGACCCAGCCGGCGCCGCTTTCGTGCAGGCGCCGATAGAGGGTCTCGATCGTTCCCGGCAGGACTCGGTTGTCGGCGTCAAGGAAATAGACGGCCTTCGCCTCGGGCAGATTTTCGAGCACGTAGTTGATGGCGCGGTTGCGCGCGCCGCCGGGGCCGGCGTTTCGCCCGAAGACCACATGGATATCAGGGTGGGCCCCGGAATAGAGCAACAGTTGATCGAAGGTTTCCTGCCGCGGGTCGCCGTCGACCGAAACGACGATGGCAATACGGCAGCCCTCGAGGTCCGATGCAAGCGCGGATTCGAGCGCTTCGAGCGCCAGCGCCGCATGGCCATAGAGCGGCATGGCGATCGCAACGAGGTCCCTTGGATCGCTATTGCTGGACATGAGACGCACCACTCGACTGCTTGACCATCCGGAAGCCCGACACCTTGAGCCAGGAGAAATCGACCGAGTCGGTTACGGCGCGGCTGAGGATCATCAGATCCATGGGCTGGCGCACCGGCTCGTCGAGCTGGAAGTTGATGTTGATCGGCTGCTCATTGGTGACCTCGCGCCAGCCGCTGAAGAAGGCGGACGGCTTGACCACCCCCTTGCGAGCCAGTTCCGCCACTTCGGAGCGCGCGTTCGAGCCCGCTGGCGCGAGCAGGAAGCTGACGGCTGCCGGGGCGCCCTTGGGATGATCGACCACAGCGCTTGCGGAGAAGGATATGGTGCCGGGCTCGACAGCGCGACCGACGGCGCCGGCCGATACCCCATTTGCAAGCGGATGGCAGACGACGGCGTGTTCGTGTTCGAGAAAGCGCACGGTCTGGAATTCCGGGACGACCGGCGTCACCGATACGTCAACGATCTGGCTGAGCAGATCGACCGAAAGCCGGTAGTCCTCGATGAAGTGGCCGTCGAGCAGCGCGGTCGGCGCGATCATGTTGGGCATGCGCGTCGGCTTGACGCCGGGCAGGCCGGTGTAGACGCGGAACGCTAGAGGGCGCAGATCAAGGTCGGCGTGTCGGGTCTCGGACCGAGCCGTATAGTGTTCACTGGCGATGGGATAGCCGAGCGAAAGCCCGATCGTTTCACTACCGGTCGTCGAAACGCGAAGCCGCAGTGTCTTCGCGCCTCCCCCGCAGGTGCGCGGCAGGGCAAAGAAGTTCCAGCTCGGAACGAGCTGCGAGAATGGAACGGCCCACTCTGCAACCCCCTCGCCGCTCTCGACATAGCTCAAGACAACGACCAGTTCGCCGCCGTCCCGCGGGACCGAGTTGAAGTGAAGCCCGATGCCGGCGACGCCATGGCTGGAGACCGGCAGGAGCTGTTCGACAAAGGCATTGGCAATCAGATGGCCGATGCCCTCGTCCTTGGGATCGACATAGGGGTCGTGCGCAAAGACTTCGGCGACCGGTTCCCAGTTGCGTGCCTGGAACGCATCTTCGAGCGCGCGGTAGTTTTCAAGCAGCGTTTCACGCTCGCGGCGAAGCAGCGCAAGCTCGGATGTGATTGCCGACGAGAACCGGGCAAGCCGCCCGACACCACCATCGACCAGCGCCTGAATGAGCCCAGCGCTTTCGCTGACGGCCTCGGCGCTCAAGCGCTTGATCGGGATATCCGGGACGGTGCCAAATGCTCGCAGCGAGACGATGCCGTCGGCCAGATCCGCCTCGCCCTCGCTAGAAAAGGCGAGCCCGATCAATGGAAACACGTTTTCCAGGGTCGCATCAGGCCGATCGCCTGCCGGAAGAAAATGAACCAGGTGCTCGATGCCACTGCCCTGGACACTCGCCCTATCGTGATCCGAGGCCAACACCAGCTTTCTCTTCGCCTGCGAATACCTCACGCCAGAAGACACCAACCCTTGCACGCGCCACCCTCAATTCAACCGAATTCTCTCTGTAGTTGAATCCCCCAATCCGAAATAAACCGGCGAATTCAACGACCTAGAGAAAGCATATCAAGGTTATTTGCACTGCACAATAAGTTATATTTGCGTTTTTCGTGAAATAATAGTTCGGCTTTTGAAGTATTATGCAGATGAGACCCGTAATATTTGAGTGGATCCAGGGGTTCCCATTGCCTTATCCAGCAATGTCATCTGTCGCGCAATGCAATCGCCCAGACGGAACCTTTGCTCGACGGTGCGGCGGGCGGCTGCACGCAAGTCGGAATACTTCTCCGGTTGCTGCAAAGCGCCAGAGATCGCCTCCGCGAGCGCATCCGTATCGAAGAACGGCACGAGCAGGCCGTTGCGGCCGGAGCTCAACACCTCCTGCATCGGCGCGGTGTCCGATCCAATGACGAGAGCGCCGCAGGCCATGGCCTCCAAGACCGACCAGGAAAGCACGAAAGGATAGGTCAGATAGATATGGGCGGTTGAAATCTGGAACAGCTGCTTGAGGACACCATGCGGCACCACGCCTGGAAACAGGAACCGGTCGGCCGGGATATTCAGGGATTGAAGCAGATAGTCCTTCCACGAGCCGCCACCGGGCGGTGGGGCGCCGTAACTGACGCCGTCGCCACCGACGAAAACGAAAAGCGCATCGGGATGGCGCTTCGCGACCTTTGCGGCCGCCTCCAACGCCTGCGGGAAGCCGCGATAGGGCTCGAGATCGCGGGCGACGAAAGTAACGATCGGCGGATCACCCGCCTTTAGCACCCGTCCGTCCGGAAGCTTCAACGATGCCGACGGATCGGGACGGAAGACGCGAGTGTCGACGCCCTCGTGGCAGACGGCGATACGGGCGCGATGCTCCGCCGGATAAAGGCTCCGTTGCCATTGGGTCGGGCTGAAGCCGCCATCGATCGCATCAAGCGTCAGGAGTTGCGACATGTTGCGCAGCCGCAGTCGCTTACGCGTATCCTGGTCGGGCTTGTCGTCGGGGGCAAAGCCGATATCGGCCCCTTCGGCGCGGTAGAAAAACTCGCAATAGCCGAGTGCCGGGACATTCGGCAACACATCCTTGACGAAGGTCATACCGCCCCAGCCGATGTGCCCGACGATAACGTCGGGCACCTGCCCCTGGCGGGCCATGGCATCGAAGGTTTCGGCGACCCGGTGACCGATCCGGACATGATGGTCAGGCACACCAAGGTGCCTTCCCATCTGCGAATTGGCCTGCGGGCCGGGTTCTGCTCTGTGGCGAACGACACGCGTTGCCGGAATCCGCTGATCCACGGTTTCCGTCACGAGTGTCACTTCATTTCCGGTCTGCGCCAAATGAGACGCGAGAGCGGCGAACTGGCAGAAGCCGCGCCGGTGTACAAATGCTACGTGCATATTCCCTGCCTATAGCCGTTGAAAGGACAGCCTGTGCGCGGGCATCTCAGATGCCGTAGCGCGTTGCATTCCCCCAAACCAGCTCGAGCCGGTGCAGTGTTTGAAATGCGGTTTCGAGATTGCGCCGGTCCTGCTCGCCGTGGCTGAGGACACGTTCATAGGCGCCAGCCGCCTTGCGTAAGGAATCGCACAATTGCTTGCCCTTCTCCGAAAGCTTGATGCGGGCCGAGCGCCGATCGCGCTGGGAGGCGGCCCTGTCGATATACTCTCCGTCGCCCAACTGCTTCAGGTAGTAGGAAACGTTGGAGCCGACATAGTGGCCACGGTCCAAAAGCTCCGCCACCGACACTTCCGCATCGCCGATCGCCAGAAGGACCATCGCCTGTGCCGGGCCGATATCGTCGACGCCAAGCTTCGTCAGCTCGGCACGCAACAGGCCGGTAAAGCGCCGGCTGGCCCGCTCCATCATCCGTGCCAACTCGAAATATGTGACCACGGACGCTTCGCTCTCCTGGTCAATATTGTCATGTTCAGGGGCACTTCCAGCTGCGTCATCCCCGGGGCGGATGGCAACAGCGCCGCCAAAATCTGCGAACGGATAGAGAATCCTTTGATTCATCCCTCTCTCCAACTGAGCATTACTACAATATTCAAAAATTACTTCAAATTTTGAAGCAATTTTTCGCCCCCTTTACTCCCCCCGAATACGACTATCTTGAGCATTCCACCATTATTGTGTCACACTTATCACGGCAACACTGTGATTTAAGTGATAACAAACAAAATAGCTTCCTCAAGACCCCAACGAACTTATCCAGAAAATCGCCACGCGTGACAGCAAACGAGGCAATATGATTAGCAAGAACCAAATTGGGCCAAAGAAGGCGCAAAATGGAGCAAACGATCCGCGGCTGCTTATTTTGAAGGCGCGCCGCGTGTTTGTTTTGGCACTTATTTATGCAGCCCTGCTGAGTGCTTGCATCGGCATATTGCAGCTCTCGACACCACTCTACATGATGCAAGTTCATGACCGCGTTTTGAACAGCCAGAGCATGGACACGCTGACCATGCTGACGATTCTCGTCATCGGCGCACTCGTGATCTACGGCGTGCTCGAATACATCAGGGCTTTGACGTTCCAGGCGATGGGTAGTGCGGTCGTGCGCTGGCTGAACCTGCCGGTGCTGACCGCCGCCGTTCAGGCGGCCGCCGATCAAGGGCTGACCCGGGCGACCCAGTCGCTACGGGACCTGGCGGAATTGAGAAGCTTCCTCACAACCTCTGCCGTCAGCGCCCCACTCGATGCCGCCTGGTCGCCGATCTTTCTCGGGGTGCTCTTTGCGCTGCACCCAATGTTCGGCCTTCTTGGCGCCATTTCCATTGCCCTGCTCGTATGCTGTGGATTGCTGACTGATTTGCTGACTCGCCGGCTGATGAAAGAGGCCAATCAAGCCAATATCGAGGCCGTTTCGAAAATTGGTTCAAGCTTGCGCCATGCCGAGGCGATCGAGGCGATGGGCATGCTGCCGGCACTTGCCCGCCGCTGGCGCACCGCACAGCTGCACGCGCTCGACGCGTTGGAAACCAGCGGAAGCCGCAGCAAGGCGATGGCTTCGATCACCCGTTCGCTGCGCTTCATGATCCAGGCGGCCGCACTGGCAACAGGCTCTATCCTCGTGATGAAACAAGAGATTTCCCCCGGCGCGATGATGGCGACGACCATCCTCGTCGGACGCCTGCTCGCCCCGTTTGATTCGATGATCGAGAACTGGCGTCAGTGGGTGCTCGCCATCGCAAGCTGGCGCCGGATAGAGACTGCGCTGAACCAGGATCTGGCCGTACGCCAGACCATGCCGCAGCCGCGCACGCAGGGCGATCTTGTTGTGGATAAGCTCGTTTACGCGGCGCCCGGCCTCGATGTGCCGATCATCAAGGGCGTTTCCTTCTCGCTCTCGCCCGGCGAAGTTCTCGGCATCGTCGGCCCCTCGGCGGCGGGCAAATCGACACTGGCCCGGCTCCTCGTCGGAATTCAAAAGCCGACCACCGGCGGCGTCTTCCTCGACGGCAACAATGTCTATCTGTGGGAGCGCGCTTCCTTTGGCCAGATGACCGGTTACCTGCCGCAGTCGGTTTCGCTGCTCGAAGGAACCATCCGCGACAACATCTCGCGCATGGAGGAAGGCGAACCCCAAAAAGTGCTCGAGGCGGCTCGGCTTGCTGACGTGCACGACATGATCGGGCGCCTGCCGCTCGGCTACGACACTCCGGTCGGCGATGGCCACCTGACGCTTTCGGGCGGCCAGCGCCAGCGCATCGCTCTTGCCCGCTGCCTTTACGACCATCCTCGCCTGATCGTTCTCGACGAGCCGAACGCCAATCTCGACGCCATCGGCGAGCGCGCATTGATCCGCGCGATCGAGCGGGCGCGCAACGACGGTGCGATCGTCATCATGATCGCCCACCGGCCGACGATCATGCAGGCCGCCGACAAGCTGCTCGTTCTTGAAAACGGGCGCATCACCCAGTTCGGCCCGCGCACCGACGTGGTCGCATCCATGACACCCGGGGAGCCGAGACGGGAAGGCGTATCCGCATGACGAACAAACAGAACCTGCCAGCCTCTCGCGACGCACGCACACTCGTGGCCAAGGACGACCGCGCGAACCTGCCCGCGATCCCCGAGCGGCCCCACCCTCTGCACGGGCTGGATGCGGACGCAGAAGGAAGCGCCACCGCGCCGCTGCGCGGCGTGGTCCTTGCGGGCCTGACGACGATCCTCGTCGCCTTCGGTGGTTTCTTCGGTTGGGCGTTTTCAACGGAACTCAGCAGCGCGTCGGTCGCAAGCGGCACGATCGTGGTCGATTCGAAGCGCAAGACCGTCAGCCACTTCGAAGGCGGCATTCTCGACCGCCTCCTCGTCCAGGAAGGCGATCGCGTCACGCTCGGCCAGCCGCTGGTCAAGCTTGCCGACACCCGCGCCCGATCCGACCTTGAGGCACTGCAAAGCCGGCGCCTTGGGCTGATCGCAAAGCTTGCCCGCCTCAGGGCGGAGCAGACCGAAGCCGCGCAGATAGATTTCCCCGACGAGCTGATGGGCACCGCGGAAACCGCTGCCGACGACGCGGTGAAGGCGGAGACAAACTTCTTCGACCGCCGGCGCGAAGCAAAGGCCGGCCGGCTCGAGGTTCAGGGCAAGACCATCGAAGAGTACTCGGAAAGGGCCAAGTCGCTTGCCGAGCAGATCAGAGCGACCGATCGCCAGATCGAACTGATCACCGAGCAGCGCACCGCGATCGCGACGCTGGTTGCCAAGGAATTTGCCCAGCGCTCCAAGCTGATCGAGATCGATGCCAAGCTCAGCGAACTTGCCGCTTCGCGCGGTGAGCTTGCTGGCAACAAGGCCCAGGCCGAAAAGGCGGAAGCCGGAGCGGAACTCGGGCTGACCGGTATCGAGAACGAATTCCAGTCGGAGATCGCCGGCGAAATCACGACCGCCCGCCTCGAACTTGCAGATGTGGGACAGCGCCTCGTCTCGGCCAAGGACGTCTTGAGCCGCCTCGAAATCCGCTCGCCGCAGACCGGTATCGTCACCAACATTCAGTTGCGCACACCGGGCAGCGCGGTCTCTGCCGGCCAGCCCTTGCTCGACATCGTGCCTGAGGACGAACCGCTTCTGGTCGAGATGCATGTCGGCACCCGAGACATCGACAGTATCGGCATCGGCTCAAAGACGCAAATCCGGCTGACCGCCTACAACCAGCGCTCGCACCTGCCGCTCGATGGCGAAATCAGCTACGTCGCAGCCGACCAATCAGTCGATGACAAGTCGAACGTCTCCTACTACGTGGCGCGCGCCCGCATTGCGCCGGCCTCGCTCACCGCCAACCCGGACATCCGCCTCTATCCCGGTATGCCGGCGGAAGTGCTGATCGTGCACAAGCCGCGCTCGGCGATCGATTACATGGTTTCGCCGATTGCAGAGAGCCTCAATCGAGCCTTCCGGGAAGACTGATCCAGAAGGCTCCAACACCGCCTGCGCCGGCGAAATTCAATTTCGCCGGCAATTTGTTTCTAATTTTGAATTTATTTCTAAGTAATAACAAAACTATCGCCCCTTAGATCTCAGGGATAATCATCAAACTGATACAAGATATACATCGTAGGTAGCAGATAATAATACAGTGCAGCTGATTTTATTTCTTTTTTGCTGTTGCCATATGTTTTTTTGCAGTGCAATGTCGCCGCGCTCGCCACCGGTTTGAGACCGAGGATGAGCGCAAGCACAACCAAAATGACGTACGCAACAACTAAGAGGAGTAGCATATGGCCACGTTGGAAGGCGGCGCGTATGATGACGCCCTTTTTGGCTCACGCTTCGACGACTTCATTCACGCTCGCGCGGGTGATGACTTCGTGAACGGAGGCAATGGCGACGACACCATTTTCGGCGACGAAGGTGATGACATGCTGTTCGGCGGTAACGGCAGCGATACCCTGTTCGGCGGCTGGGGTGACGACGTTATCCATGGCGAGAACGGGAACGACGTTCTGTTCGGCGGCCAGGGTGATGACCTGCTTTACGGCGACAACGGGAACGACATTCTCATTGGCGGCGGCGGCAGCGACCTGCTGATGGGCGGCCGAGGCAGCGACATCCTGTTCGGTGGTGCCGACAACGACATCATCAACGGCGGCCAGGGCGACGACGTCATGACCGGCGGGGAAGGCAGCGACGTGTTCGTGTTTGACGGCGGTGGCGGCAACGACGTCATCCTCGACTTCACGCCCGGCGAAGACCTTCTGCAGATTTCGAAGGACATCAACGGCCTCGACATTTCGTCGCCGGAAGATCTGGCATCGCGCGTCACCCAGGTTGGTGGCAACGTGGTCATCGACTTCGGCCATGGCGATACGCTGACGCTCGTCAATGCGGACGCCGACGACATCCAGGCGAACCCGAACCACTACTTCACGATCCATTGAGATTGACTGGCGCGCCCCACTTCCTCCCGTGGGGCGCCCTCCCTTTTCGTCCTTCAGGAGTAGCGCGTGACGGCAGACGACCGTATCAGAAGCTTCGGCCTCGACTTCACAAGCGCCGCAGCTTTCAGGCTCGGCTTCGACGTTGCTGTGCTGATCTGGGACGTACCTTCCGAACTCCCGGCAAAGACAAAACACGCCCTTTCCGCGTCGCGGTCCCTCGTCCCTCTCGTCAGCATGGCGCTTCCGCGCGCCCAAGGGGGCCAACGGATCTTCTGGGCGATGCGCCCCGGAAACGGCCGCGAACTCGGCG
This sequence comes from Ensifer adhaerens, assembly GCF_000697965.2. Taxonomy (NCBI): domain Bacteria; kingdom Pseudomonadati; phylum Pseudomonadota; class Alphaproteobacteria; order Hyphomicrobiales; family Rhizobiaceae; genus Ensifer; species Ensifer adhaerens. The sequence continues at coordinate 994,149 of NZ_CP015881.1, forward strand.
AAATCGCGGCGGACGGCGAGATCTTGCAGACGGTGGTTCTGGAACCGACCGCCAAGCTCCCTTTCCTCGATCTGGCGGCCCAGCTTTCCGATCTCCAGCCCGAAGGTCGTCTCAAGTTTCTCAATAATCTGTTGACGGTCTGGCGAAGCGCGTTTCGCCTGTCTCGTGACGAGTTCTTTATTGGCCTCGTCGATGACGTGATCCACGCCCTGAACCTTGGGCAGCGCCCCGCAACCATCGCCTGTCGGCTGGCGCATGGCCGCTATCTGGCAGAGACGACCGTCAATGCCGAGCTCGGCGAGATCAACGCCATCTATGCGCTCGGCGCCGAGGCGATTTTGCCGCTGCCGCAGCAATTCGCCGTAACCGGCCGAACCGAGCGCGGCCAGCGCCGCTGCCATTTCGTTCTTGAATCGCCGCGTGCGCCCCAGGCGCTCTCACTCATCATCATGGGAAAGCGCGGTATCGCCGTGCGTGAGCTTTCGCCGCGCGGTTCCCGATATCCCAACCTCCAGCAATGGTGGCCTGAGCACGGCGCAGCGCCGGGCTTGCGCGAGTTCGTCGTGCGGTCCTTGAGCGAGGTTCCGGAAAGCGGGACGGCCCTTGCGATCGACCTGCAGCTTCGCTCCGCCCTGCCGGCAAAGCAGGCGGGCAAGTCCGCACTACATCCGGGTGCTGAGATCGACCTCGCCCTTGCCATGTCGGAAGGCCTGCTCATAGGCGGCTGGACGCGGGACGCGAACGGCGTCCTTGCCGGCATCGACTATCTCCAGGAAGATGGCACGGCCTTGCCGCTCGATGGCAACTGGTATGAATTTCCGGGCTGGGCCCGCGGCGCCGAAGAAGGCTCCAAGACCGACGTGACCGGTTTTGTCAGCTGGCTGCCGATGCGCGATCCGCTTGGGCCCCTTCTTCAGCCGCGCTTCCAGTTGCGGCTGGCGTCCGGCGCAGTCAAGCCGCTGGTGCCAAAACCGCAACCCTTCGACCCAGCAACGCAACGCAACCGCATCCTGCGTGCCGTTCCGCCCCAGCACGCCAACGATCAGGCATTCCGCACGATCCTTGCGCCGGCGCTGAAGGACGTGGAGCAGCGACTGGGCAAGACGATCAGGGTCGACCAGACCAAGGACTTCGGCCCGATGATGGCCGCGCCTCTCATCTCGATCGTCGTTCCCCTCTACCGCGTGCTCGACTTCCTGCGCTTCCAGCTGTCGGGACTTGCGACCGATCCTTTTGTCGCGGCCAACGCCGAGATCATCTACGTGCTCGATTCCCCGGAGATCCACGACGAGACGGAACACCTGCTCGGTGGCTTCCATCTGCTTCACGGGCTTTCGATGAAGCTCGTGGTGATGAACCGCAACGGCGGCTATGCCCGCGCCTGCAATGCCGGCGCGCGGTTTGCCCGCGGTTCCGTCATTGTCATGCTCAACTCGGACGTCGTGCCCTGTGGGGCCGGCTGGCTGGAAAAGCTTGCGCTGTCGGTGCTGAAGGAAAAGTCGATCGGAGCGATCGGCCCGAAACTGCTGTTCGAGGACGGCTCGCTGCAGCATGCGGGCCTCTATTTTGCCCGCAACAAGCAGGACATCTGGCTCAATCACCATTTCTACAAGGGCATGCCGGGCGCCTATGCGCCGGCGCAGCAAATGCGGAGCGTCCCGGGCGTCACCGGCGCCTGCCAGGTGATGCGCAAGGAGGTGTGGGACCTCGTCGGCGGCTATGCCGAGGACTTCGTCATTGGCGACTACGAGGACAGCGATCTCTGCCTCAAGATCCGCCAAGCCGGCTTCGACATCGTCTATGAGCCGGCAGCCTGTCTCTATCATCTGGAGCGGCGCTCGATCAGCCGCAGCCAGGATTACACGCGCGGCGTCGCCAGCCAGTACAATGCATGGCTGCATACCGAGCGCTGGAACCAAGACATTACCACCCTGATGCCATCCTACCTCGGCGCCGAAGAGGCGGCAGCGCCGAGCACCCGTAAGCCTGCCGCCAGGAGCGCCGCATGAACCAGCCCGCACTTCGCCACGCAGACAACCTGCAGCCGGCCTGGCAACAGAACGAAGACCGTATCGAAGGCATGCTTCAGACGGTTCTCACCAATCGTTTCCTGCCGCAGCCGGACCAAAACAGCGTCTTCGTCGGAGATGGCAACTACCGGGCTGTCGGCGCGGAGTTTCTCGGCCACTTCATCCGCATGGGCGGATTACAGCCGAAAAGCAGCGTGCTCGACATCGGCAGCGGCATCGGCCGCATGGCCGTTCCGCTGACGCAATATCTCGATAGCGATCACGGGCGCTATGTCGGTATCGACCCGGTGGAAGGCGGCGTCACCTGGTGCCGTCAATCCGTCACGCCGGTCTATCCGAATTTCACCTTCCAGCATGTCGACATCGCCCACGAACTCTACAACCCATCAGGCAGGATCAACGGCAAGGCGCTGAAGCTACCTTACCCTGATCGCCAGTTCGACTTCGCCATCATGACGTCGATCGTCACCCATCTGCCGCCGGACGAAGTGCTCGTCTATTTCAGCGAGATCAACCGGATGCTGAAGCCCGGCGGACGGCTCTTCGTCACCGCCTTCGTGGCCGATAGCATCGCCGCGAAGGATGAACACGGCCGGCGGGATCCCCGCCTTGCCTTCGTTCGCAGCGGCGACGGCCCCTGCTGGTTCGTGCCCGGCCTGCCGCCGCTTGCCGCCGTCGGTTTCGACGACGGCTTCCTCGACCGGGCGCTGGAGCGGGCAGGCTTCACGACGGTCCTGAAATCGCTCGGTCACTGGCGGGGCCAAAGTGCCGGTCACTACCAGGATGTCTTCGTCGCCGAACGCCGGAGTGTGAGCGGATGAAGAAGCGTATTCTGGTCGCCGCGCACAACCATCCAGCACTTCACCCCGGCGGCACGGAGATTTTCGCGCACGACCTCTTCCGTGCCTATCAGCGGGCCGGTCACGAGGCGCTCTTCCTCGGCGCCACCAACCAGACCCACCGCCAGGTGCGGCCCGGCACGAGCTTTCAGGCGATCGGCCCCGAAGGCGACGAGGTACTGTTGTGGTCCGGCCATTTCGATCGCTTCTTCTTGAGCCAGATCGACCTCTATGGCGTCGTGCCTGACCTTACCGAGCTTTTGCGCGATTTCCGGCCGGATGTGGTTCACATCCACCATCTCCTGCTGCTTGGCGCCGAGTTTCCGCACATCGTCCGCCGCACCCTGCCCGACTGCCGGATCGTGATGACCCTGCACGACTACTACCCGCTTTGCCATCACGATGGGCTGATGGTGCGCACCAGCGGCAAGGAGCTTTGTCACAAGTCGAGCCCCGACCGTTGCCATAGCTGTTTCAAGGACATTCCGCTCGATCGTTTCGTGTTGCGCGAGCAGCATCTGAAAGCATTGCTCAGAACCGTCGATCGCTTCATCTCGCCGAGCCAGTTTCTGAGACAACGTTTCATCGACTGGGGTCTTAACGGCGACCAAATCGACGTGATTGCCAACGGCCTGCCGCCACGAGACGCGCCGTCGCGCAAGGGCCAGCCGGAGAACGATCGGCCGGTCTTTGGCTATTTCGGCAACCTCAATCCGTGGAAGGGCACGTCGGTGCTTCTCGAGGCTGCGCGGCAGCTAATCGACGAGGGCCTGCGTTTTGAGCTGCGGGTGCACGGGGGCGCCCCCTTCCAGGCCGACAGTTTCAAGGACGAGATCGCCCGGCTCTTCAAGAAGACGGCGCCTTCGGTCCAACAGCGCGGCGCCTACAGGCGCGAAGACATCGGCGGCCTCATTGCCGCTGTTGACTGCACCATCGTGCCTTCGATCTGGTGGGAGAACGCGCCGCTCGTCATCGGCGAGGCGCAGTCTCAGCGCAAACCGGTGATCGCCAGCAATATCGGCGGCATGGCCGAAATGGTGCAGGACGGCGTCAACGGCATCACCGTCTCGCCGAACGATCCGCGTGCGTTGGCTGCTGCCATGCGCCGCATAGCGGAAAGCCCTGACCTTCGGCGCCGCCTTTCGGCCAATGCCCGCAAGCCCAACGATATCGATACCACTGCCCGGCGCTATCTCACGCTCATCGACGCGATCGAGCCCCGAGAAATCGTCGCCGCCTAGAGGGAAGACCATGTCTGTAGCAGCCGACAAACCGGACGTCGCACCGGAGCAAAACAATGCAAAGCCGCTGAAGGGCCGCGTGGACGCGATCGACCAGGGCCGCGTCTTCGGCTGGGCCTTTGACCCGGAAACCCCGGAAAAGCGGCTTGCCATTCGCGTGCTTCTCGACGGCAAGGTGATCGCCGAGGCACTCGCCGACCGCAACCGGCCCGATCTCAAGCGCAACGGCATTGGCGACGGCAACCACGCGTTTGAAATCGCGTTGCCTGAGATGGCGAGCGCGCGCAGCGGTGAACTCGTCGTGCTTGCGGCGACCGGCAAAGGCGGCGAACTGCCGCTTCGTGTTCCCAAGCCCGACGAACAGGCGGCTGAAGCGCTGATTGCAGCGCCACTTGCAAAAGTGCTCGACAAGCTCGACGTGCTGATGGCAGCGCAACGGCAATTGCAGGTCTCGCAGCGTTCCGCCCTGCGGTCGAAAGTCGACGACGGCGACGAAGCCGAAAGCCCCGGACTTGCAGCAATCAGCGATGATGTCGCGAACCTCCGCGGAGAGATCACCCAACGGTTGACCGATCTCGACGTCCACCTGATGCGGCTCGACGGTGTAATCGCGGGTATGGAAAAGAGCCTCAACGCACTGAAGCAGCGCTCGAACGGCGATTTGAAGCCGGCGTTTCTGCTACTCTTCGTGCTTGCGGGCTTTGCGGCAGGCGCGATCCTTTCCGTCTTCCTTCGGACCTGAGGCGCATCTCATGCCCAGTTCGGAAAGCCTTTCCGCAAGCCCAGCACCGCTCGGCCGCATCGCGCGCAGTGGACGGATCGTCGCCTGCCCGATCGACGAAACACTGTTGCTGGTTATCGGAACCGGTGGCCCGATGGCCGATCAGTTGCCGGTCGAGATCAATGAAGATGCGTCAAGCCAGGTTATGGCGTCGGTCGTCGGCTGGCGGCTGGCGGCAGCCCAGTCTTCCACCACGCATGGCTTTGCCGCGCTGTTGCCGGTCGAAGGCTCGGCGCAACTGCCGACTACGCTCCGCTTCGGCAAGACGGGTAACGGTAAGCGCTATATGGTTGCGCCACGCACCTTTTCGATCGGTGAAGTCACGGCAATGCTGAAGGATTTCGCCGGTCCGCAGCTGGTACACGTGCTCGGTCGTCTGGTGGACGTGCTTATCAAGCCACCGCATGCCGACCAACGGCTCGCGGCCATTACGACCCTGCTTAAAACGGGAGCGGCGAGCGACGGATATATCGAACTGCTCGGCGAGGGGCATGATGGAACCATCGCGCTGAAAGGATGGGCGCACGACCTGCCCGCCGGCGTCTGCCGGGCGATCATCAAGAGCGACGAAACATTCCTTGCCGATTGCAGCGTCGCCATTTTCCAGCGCAACGACGCGCCTGACGGCTCGGCCGGCTTTGTCGGCCTCCTGTCCGCAAACGATCTGCCCCGAGCGCGCGACATCAAGGGCATATTCTATCGCGGCCGGGGCGCCTGGCGTTACGCCGGGCTCCACGAACGCCGGGTCGTGACCGGTCCGCTCGAGACACCCGGCCATATCCGCGCGATGCTGCTCCAGAGCCAGAGCTCGCCGCAAGTCATGCTTCGCCTGCGCGATGCCGCGAGCGGATACGATGGCACCGAGACGATCTCAAGCCTTCCGGTTCCTGTCCGCCTTGGCGTGGACGCACTCTACCAGGGTGAGGATGGTGCCTTCCTGATTTCGGGCTGGCTCTTAGACGCGGAAGGCCATGTTGAAACCGTGCGACTTTGCCGACAGGGCGGCGGGGCACGGCTAGACGCAGGCTGGACCCGAACCGAGCGGTCCGACGTCGAAGAGGCCTTCGTCGATCGCCCGGAATTCAAGAGCGCGATTTCCGGTCACCGCCGATCGCATGGCTTTATTAGTCGCGTCGAGGTGCTTAATGGCGAGGCGGAGGGACCAGTTCACATCGAACTCACCCTCAGGGACGCCCGCCGCGCCTACATGCCACTTTTCCCGGTCCGGCTGCCCGCACGCACCGCCGCCCTACGGCTGCTTGGCTCGATCGATCCGACAAGCTGGGCCCTGCCCGATATTATCGACCGGCAGATCGTCCCTTTCCTGACGGCGGCGCGCAGCACCGCACCGAGCGTCGAGACCGTTGTCGACATGGGCCCCTTCGACCAGGCCGAGGGTACCGCCATCCTTCTTGTCGCCGGAGAAACCGAAACGGATTTCGCACCGCTTTTGGGGCTGCTCGCGCTTGATCCGCAAACGCGCCGGGCCCCGATCGCGCTCGTGCTGCAGACCGAGCGGTTCCGACGACACGCGGTCCACATCCGTCAACTCTCGGAATTCTATCGCTTGCCGCTGCGGCTCGTCTCCGTCGAAGGCGCCGGCGATGCATGCGACCTGGCGCAAGCGGCCGCCGAAAGCGTAAACAGCGACGCGGTCGTTCTGCTTTCTACGTCGCTCACGCCGGCCAATGCCGGGTGGTATCAGGCACTCGTTTCCGCTTACGAGACAAAGACGGGAAGCATCATTTCGCCGACCCTTGCCTATGAGGATCACTCGATCCGCTGGGCCGGCAGCACGTCGCTTGATCGCCCCGACCATCTGCAATCGAGCCGCTACGCCGGCTATCCTGTCGGCGCCGTCAATCGCCTGAAGCTGACCCAGGTCGCAACTGCATCGCTCGATTGCTGCATCCTGCCGCGTGAAGCGCTGATGGAGGACGCAGGTCTGTCGCCGACCTATCTCGGCGCAGCGCTGAAGGGCCTCGATCTCGCCCTTCGCCTCAGCGGCAAGGGCTACGAAGCCTACTGGCTTCCTTCCCTGCAGATGGTCGGATCGGACGACATGCCCGGAGCGGGCTCTGCCGCCACAGCCCGGTTCGTGGAGCGTGTCGATCGGACGCTCTTCCGCGCCCGATGGATGCCCGCCTCCGAAACCGCCCAAACATTCTTCGAGGAGACTGACGCATGAGCGAAAAACTCCGCGTACTGGTGGTCTCCCATGGCCACCCGACCCATTCGCTTGGCGGGGCCGAAATTGCTTCGCATGGCCTTCACAAGGCGCTGAACGGCCTGTCGGGCGTGGAATCGATCTACCTTGCCCGTGTCGGCAGTCCGGTTCCGCGCCATGGCGCCTCCGCGCTGATGAGCCTGCGTCTTGCCATGGACGAAGTGCTCTACCACGCCGAAGACTTCGACCATTTCTTCCTCTCCAACGGCGATACGGACGCGATCCGCCGCGACCTCTTGCGCTTCGTCGGCGACATCAAGCCTGATGTCGTTCACTTCCATCATATTCTCGGCTTCGGCCTGGAAGCGCTCTACGCCGTTCGCGATGCTCTGCCCAAGGCGCGCATCGTCGTGACGTTCCACGAATATCTGCCGATCTGCCACAATCACGGGCAAATGGTGAAACGCCCTTCGGGCCAGCTTTGCAACGGCGCCTCACCGATCAGTTGTCACACGTGCTTCCCTGAAATCCCGGTGTCGCGGTTCGTTCGCCGCGAACAGTTCGTGCGCGGCATGCTCAATCTCGCCGATGCCTTCATCGCGCCGAGTGCCTTTCTCGCCAACCGCTATGTCGAATGGGGTCTTGAAGCCGCGAAGATCTTCGTCATCGAGAACGGCATCGTCATGGGCGACAAGGCGCCGGCCCGCGAATTGCCGTCGCCGACGGCCCGGCGCAACCGTTTTGCCTATTTCGGGCAGATGACACCGTTCAAGGGCGTTCATGTGTTGATCGACGCGGTATCGCGCGTGCCCGACGACATCTGGGGCGACGATTCCTCACTGATGATCTTCGGCGGGAACCTCGAGCGTCAGCCGAAGGACTATCAGGAGAAGGTGGCGAAACTGATCGAGGACGCCGGTCGTCGCGTCCGCTTCTATGGCGCCTACCAGAACCAGGACATGCCGCGGCTGATGCGCTCGGTCGACTGGGTGGTGATGCCGTCGGTCTGGTGGGAAAATTCCCCTGTCGTTATCCAGGAAGCGCTGCATCATGGTCGGCCGATCCTCTGCTCCGACATCGGCGGCATGGCCGAAAAGGTTCGCGACCGCCTGGATGGTTATCACTTCCGCACCGGCAGCGCCCAGGATCTGGCCGACCGCCTGATCGACGTCCTCGGCGCGCCGCGGGCATGGGACAATCTGCGTGCGACACTTCGGCGACCGACGAGCCATGTCGATTGCGCGCGGGAACATGTGGCGCTCTATCGGAAAATGCTCAAGGGCGAGCAACCGGCCCTGCCGAGCGCGGCAGTGGCCTGAGGTAAGCCCGAAGCCCACACTGCTCAGCCAGATCGCGAAGCACGGCCAAGAGCGCCCTGGGCTTCGGCTACGTTCGATGCCGCGGCGCCCGACCCTTTGTCGTCGCCCCACCAATGATGAAAATGATGCACCGGCCCCCGCCCCTGTCCGATGGTCAGACGATCGGCAGCGACCAACGCGTCATGCAAGTAGGCCTTGGCAGCGACGACCGCATCCTCGATCGGCCTGCCCTTGGCAAGACCCGCAGCGATTGCGGCCGAGAGAGTGCACCCGGTGCCATGATCATTGCTGGTTTCGATCCGTGGTCGCGACAGGTTGAGGACACCCTCCCCGCTATAGAAAATATCGATAGCATCCCTGCCCTTGGCATGTCCGCCCTTCATCAGCACCGACCGCGCGCCGAGTTTCAGAAGCATCTCGGCCTGGCGCGCGATCTCGGTTTCGGTTTCGGCGATCCCGCGTCCGGTCAACAGCGCCGCCTCGGGCAGGTTCGGCGTCAGAATGAGCGCGAGCGGCAACAACTCCTCCTTGAGCGTCGCGATCGCGTCCGGTTGCATCAAGTGATCGCCCGAGGTCGCCACCATCACCGGGTCTATGACAGCCAGCCGGTCGTAGCGCTTCAGACCAGCCGCGATCACCGCGATCGTCTCGCGCCGCGACACCATTCCGATCTTCACCGCACCGATGGCGAGATCGGAAAACACAGCGTCGATCTGAGCCGTAACGACAGTCGGGGAGATATCTTCCACCGCAGAAACCCCGCGGGTATTCTGCGCGGTGACCGCGGTGATCACGCTTGCGCCATAAACGCCGAGCGCCGAAAACGTCTTCAGGTCCGCCTGAATACCAGCCCCGCCGCCGCAATCCGAACCTGCGATGGTAACGGCGATCGCAGTCATCTGGCCACCTGTATGAGGCTTGAGCCTTCTATAACTGATTCAAAAACAGACAGCAGCAACGCGATCTCCCGCAAACGGACGGAGACCGGACCAAGGGGCGCGAAAACGGTTGGTGAGCAGAAGGGCCCTCGCCGTTCCTACGCCGGTATGATCCGGATCAGGTTCAAGGGTCTGGCTCACCGCCATCTCAGCACCGTGACAGTGCGCCCCTCGGCAGGAAGAATGCTAGGGGCGGATGACTCGGGTTGTCAAGGGCCGGAGTTTGGAGCTCGAATGCGTGGTTCGATGGAATTGGCCAGAAATCCAAGCTTTCACAAGCACAAAAAAGGCCCCTATTGCCGCTATAGCGCAAGGGGCCTTTTGTCTGAGCGTTCGACTTCACAGACACGCCGACATTACTTTTTTCATCCGACAAGGCAAGCGGTAAGCACACACATGTATGTCAGAAACCTGAGAACCCGGTGTCGGATTTCGGCTGGATACACCGTCCTGGAGGGCGCTTTGGATCTACCAGTTTTCAGAGAATGCATTTGACGGTTCAAACAGGGCTGCACACCGGTAGTGGCAGGCAAGGGTGAGAAAGATAATTCCCCCCGCAGTACCGCGGTACGACAGGGTGTTGATTTTCCATTATTCTGACGACGATCGGAGAATTTCTTGTTATCGCAAGCGCCAGTCGCCTAGAAAGCGGCCGACCGCTTCTTCACAATTTGCCACGGCTTGAAAGGAAGGATATGCATCGGCGGGAAGTGCGCCTACAGGGCGCCTTGGTCGTCAAAAAAGGTTGGATGAGAAGTTTTGTCGCAGACAGTAGTGGAAAACGAAAAGCAGATTCTAAAGTTCGGAGCCGCAATTTCGTCTCTGAGGGGCATCGCCGCACCGCTCGAATTCGAAGCCCCGGTCAACGTGATGTCGCCCATCACCGAGGCAACCATGATCGGAGCGTATTCCTACATCGGACCGGGCGGCGAACTCTGTGGTGCGCGTATCGGCCGCTTCTGCTCGATCGCCGCCCGTGTGGTCATCGGGCCCTTCGAACATCCGACGGATTGGATTAGCACGCACCCCTTTCAGTTTGGCAGGTCAAGAAAATTCAAGTTCTGGTCTGAAGCCACCGAATTTCGTTTCAATCAGTTGGAGTTAAAACCCGCACCACATATCGGCAACGACGTCTGGATTGGGGATGGCGCGCGGATCATGCGCGGGGTGACGATCGGCAATGGAGCGATCGTTGCTGCAGGCGCGGTTGTGACCAGGGATGTCCCATCCTTTGCGATCGTGGGGGGCGTACCGGCTAAAATCATTCGGTATAGGTTTGATCAGGACACCATCGCGCGTCTGGAGAAAGCGCAATGGTGGAACTTCAAGATTTGGGCTGCGCGCCCAGATTTTCGGGACATAGCTTCGATACTCAAAACCATCGAAGAAAACGACGCGCCACCATTCGACCCGCACCAGCGGAAATTGTCGATCGAGGACGGTAAATACGTCGTTTCCGACCCGATCGGCCGAACTCGCAACAAAGCGGCCTGATCGTTATCCGACGACGATATTGCTCTGTGTCCACGGTATGCCCTTGGGCTTGGTTGTGAGATTATCCCGGTAAAGCGTCACAACTGCACTGTTCAGCCCGCCAAGTATACAAGCGGCCGGTGTTTCGCGCCGGAACTTGAAATTGCAGGCTCCAAGTTTGATCGAGACCTCCGCGAAAGCCCCCCCGCTCTCCTCGACTTTGATCGGGAAGTACTGGTTCCCTTCGATATTCGTCCGGTCAAACGCAATTCCTAGGAAGGCAATGTTCTGCGCTTTGCCGTGTCCAAGGATGTGAACGCCGTTTCTGTTGCATGGGCCGATCGTGCCACCTATGAACGACAGCTCATTGACGCCGATAGGGCCTGACCGGATAACAATTGGGTTTCGGACTAACCTTGCAACATCGGCCCCCTTGAAACCGCCGTTCCCTAAGTTCGTGAATGCGCAGTTCGAGGACCCGTCGTGCAGGTCAACGATCCCCCCGCCGTGCGTTGCCCCCATCCGGCTCAAAATGTTCGCGAATTGACCATCTCGCGCAACACCGACGAATGCGCCCCCGCCGCCGATTCCGATATCGCCATGGATATTCGTCATCTGAATGCCCCCGCAATTCAGAGAGTTCCGGCCAACGTTGCGGACGCCGGCAGCAACGCCATGAAAGCGAAGGTTGTCGAACTGGTACGCGCGCATGGCGGTCTCTTGCGTATCGTTGCTCGAGCCGTTTGGCGTCCATGAAACCGGGAAATCTAGATCGCCAACGGCGATCTTGGTGTTTGCGAAGGTACAGCCGTCCAGCTTTAGGCCCCGACCGTAGATATGGAAGATCTTTCCACCTCCCTCTGTCCCGACCCTGCTGATCACTGCGTCGATGTCAGCAGCCGCCCCAGCCGGTCGCTCAAAATGAAAGAGTGTTGTGACAGCGTTCCCCGCATCACACTCGACGAAAAATCCGGAAGCCTCGAAGTTTGCGGCCGATACATTGAACAGCCGCGGCATCGAGTTCTCCGACACCCTGATCTTGCTACTCGCCCGATTGCCAACCCGGGACGCCATGACAGACGATACATTGGCGCCTGGGTAATTTACATTGATCGTGTCGCTGATGCGGAGTAGCGCTCCCGTGACGTCAATCATCTCGCCACTATCGAGTGCCGACTGCAACGCTGCCGTATCATCCCCCCCGGAGCCAACCTTACTCCGCCCACTTCCGAAAGCCTCGACATGCCAAAGTCGGCGCTCCGGGTTGCCGGCGTCCTCGCGGAAAGCTGAGGAAGCCAATGCCCCCTTGCAACCCATCGCCACCAACCCCGCCCCTGCGAAACTCAAAAATGATCGTCTGTTCTGCATGTATCGCCCGAGTTCGTTCGTTAGTGGCGCTGCCCTTCGACGGCCTTGTACCTCTATTGCCATTGCGGCGTCTACAAGAGGGCCAAACTAGCCGTACCCACGCTTTGATGGTACGGACCAAAAACCCAAAGAAGAGGCATCCATGGACGATAAGCCGAAACGCAATTTGGACCTGATTTTGATTGTCACCGTGACCAGTGGCGTATTGTTGACGATTGCTGGCGCGCTGCTGCTCGCAACCCCTTAATCCGGAGGAAGCTATGTTAGTTTGCTGTATTCGAGATTGTGGAAAGCCTTAACACGCAAACGGCTATTGCGAAAACCATGCGCGCCGGCCGACAAACTACGAAGACCCACGAAAGAAAGCCCCCAGAGGCGAACCGCTTCGATGGATTATGAAGCATGTTGACTTCGATGGTCACGGTTGCCTCTCTTGGCCATTTGCAAAATCCCCGAACGAGCAGCCATCTCTGCAATACAACGGGGTCCATGCCGGCGCCGCACGCGTAATGTGCATCATGGCCCACGGAGGGCCTACAGGCGACTCGACCTACGCAATTGTTGCGTGCCGCAATGAAGACGGCTGATGCGTCCACCCCAAGCATGTTCGATGGGGAGCGCGTTCAGAGAAGCACTATGCAAACCTCACTGCAGACGATATTCGTGAGATCCGTCGCTTGGAAGGTGCAGCAACCAAGTCAGCCATCACCCGTCAGTTCAAAATATCCAGAGAAACCGTCCGCTGTATCCTAGCACGCGAAACGAGGGCGCGGGTGGAATAAGGTAGGGAACCGGGCACCTTCCGCCTTGCCGCATTATTCGAGGCTAGCCTTCAACCCGGCCAAGCAGAGTGCGGCCGCCGGTGTAACTGACACACATACAGGACCATCGTTGACTTGGGCTCGGCCCTTGCCATTCACCCAGCAAGCGGCCCAACTCTCAACACTCACGAGCTGGTTCGCAAGCTCCAGCGCGGTCTCAAGCGATGTAGTGTACTCCGGGACTACCGCGGGCTTTTCGTCGGGGTTGAGCCAAGTAACCTTCTTTCCAGGTGGTTTGCCAGCACCGGAATCGATTATCGCAACGTGTCGTCGCCACCCAAATAATGTAGCGATGTATCCATCATACATACGTTCCGGAGTTATGGCCTCATCCAGGATTGTTATGACCTCCTCGACGTTCATCACCTAGCTCCCAATCATCTCAGTTACGTGGCAAAAGACACTGCCCTCACTGCGTTGCCTTAACGTCATCTTGGCGGTACGACAAGACAAGGCAAAAAAGGGGAGCCACATGGTTTCGGAAGATAAGCTTCACACTACGATCAAAGCGGTATGGAATAACGCGGAAGATGAGACCTATCGACAGGACCAATCTCACTACCGTGGCGTCGGCAGATGGGCGGATGACGAGGCTTGGCAGGATATCGGCCGATCCTCAATGCAGAAAATCAAGTTCCTGTGGCGCCTTCTCAATAGACCAAATGCGTCACTCGCAAATCAGGTGGTCCTGGAGTGGGGACCTGGCGGAGGCGCGAATGCATTCGGTCTTCGAGAAATTAGTTCCCGGTACTATGGAGTAGATATCTCCGAGAAAAACCTAGCCGAAGCCGGCCGGATGATGACGGCGGAGGGGAGACCTAACTATTTCAAACCTGTACTTCTCGCTGGGGTCCCGCAATCGATAGTCGGTGACGTGGAGCCGATCAATATCTTTCTTAGCACGGCAGTGTTTCAACACTTCCCATCCCGAGATTACGGAATCGAGGTCCTCAAGGCTCTCCGGTCAATGTGCGCCCCCAACGCCGGGGGCTTCATCCAGATCCGGTTCGATAACGGCAACCCTAAATATCGCGGTATTGCGTCTATCCAAGAATATGAGCGTGAACACATCACCGCAAACTCTTATCCCATCGAAGTTTTTTGGGACGCCCTTGACGCTGCCGGATTCCAGCCTCTCGCTGTGAATGGCCTCCGGACGAAAAACAACTATGCAACCTTCTACATGGCGGCTAAATAGGCCCCGTTTTCAACTGGAGATCTTAAATGGCATTTCCGAAGAACAGCCAATCGGTGCCAAATGAATTGGAACGGATCAGGCGATATTTCTCTGACCGCCTGCATCAGGATTGCTACATCGTCGGAAACGGCCCCTCTTCTTCGGAGGTGAGGCTCAGCGAAGAAGAAGCCGCCAACTCAGCCATCTTTCGGGCCAATTGGTTTTTCCTCGAAGAAGAAAAACGATACGGCGACCGGGTTGATGGCTTCTTCTGGTCAGTTGACAACGCCGGCCTTCGCGAGAACCTCCAGAACATACAACGCCTGGATCGCTACAAGATCAACGCGTTCTTCCAGCCCTTTCAAGCATCTGATCTCCGCGAAAAGGTTATCACCGCCTCTACCGCAGATCTTATGCCGAACTTCGACCATTGGGCGGTAATCGCGTCAAACCCCACGCTTGCCCGTTTCATGATGGGTCGCCCCCTTCCGACGCAGGGCATGCAGATGATCGCGTTCGCCGCGATTATGGGTTTCAAGAAGATTCATCTGTCTGGCATCGATCTTTACGCAGATATAGCGAAGCGCTACGCGTGGGACGTGCCAGACACCATCCGTGAGCACTTGCAGGAAAAAGATGTAGCAGCTGGATACGAAGCGAAACATAGCCTCGATCTGGATATCAGTTTCCTCCGGGCTATCCGCGACCAGTATGAATTTGATCTGATCGGGCTCTCGAAGATGGAAATCATCGCGCCCCATCTGACCCGGACGGAAACGCGGATTGCCGAACCAGCACAAGCTGAACCAGACCGCAGCGGCAACATCTACGTCACGCTGGCAGACGGGCGGTATGCGATCGGCGCGATGGCACTCGCCCGCTCCCTGGCCGCCACGTCCAATGTCCCTCTCCTGGTTCTCCATACCGATCCGTACACACCGCATTTGCTTAAGCATCTACCGAACGTTTCCACGCTGGCTGTGGAGCCGATCGACAATCCACATACCCACGGGCAAACCAGGTTCGCCGGGACCTTCACGAAACTGCGCGTCTTCGAGTTGAAGGGTTACGACCGCGTGACCTTTGTCGATGCGGATTGTGTCGTGCTCAAAAACATCGACGACCTCTTCGATCTTGAAGGGTTCTGGGCCGCGCCCGACTGGGGCACGGATCTGACTCGGGCATTCAACAGCGGTGTTTTCAGCTTCTCGCCGTCGGACGATATTAGTGAACGAGTGTTTTCGGCGCTCCCGCACAGCCACAGCAATGACGGCGGAGACCAAGGGTTTCTGAACGTCGTCCTGTCACCAGAGGTCCAGTGGCTGCCGGTTGAATACAACACGCTAAAGCGCCTGCCGGTCTATCACCCGAACATGGTAAACATCAACGATGTGAAGGTCTTACACTTCGTGGGTGACAACCCATGGGATACCTATCAATTCAAGTCGGAATTCGTTCATCTTGAGAATATCTGGGCGTCCTTCATGGAGAAGGAAGACTGGCGGCATGCATTCTGGATGAACAAGGCCTTCATATCCAAGCGTTGGGGCAAAGCGAAGAAGCCACCCCAACCACCAGCAAACTCGAAGAACGATTTTCAGAAGCGGCTCGACAACTACGATTTCGTCCGCCGCAACGTCGTTAAATGGGGGGACAAGCTCCTTCCCCCGTTGATCTCTAAGCCCATTGACAAGGCACTTAAGCGCGTCGGGATACTCTGATCCGGAGATCACGCATGCGAATTGGCTTCAGTAACGACAATGGGGCGTCAGCAAGCGCGCTGGAGTAGTGACCACTGCATTGGCTTCGAAGCGTCAAGGCCGGCAAAAGCGTCTACTTTGCGACGCTTTGCCGGTCTGATCGCCCCGCTCGCGCGCGGCGATCAGATCGGCAAGCCATCGGCATATTTGGAAATCGCAATCTGGGCCAGAAGCGCTTCCGTCGGAATGCCGGCTTCGATGATGTGTGTGCGGGAGCCGCGGCCTGGATTGCGGGTTTCGGTAATTCGCGGACAGGGTTTCCATTAAATCCCGGACAGCGATTTCACTAAATCCGGGACAGCATTTCCGCTAATTCCCGGACAGCGATTCCGGTAAATCCCGGACAGTCTTTCGGCGATTAAAACATCGACTTTCGCACGCGCCGTTTTGCCATTCTGGACCCCGATTTGAGAGGGGTGCGGGGAATGGCTGTCAGGCGACATGTAAAACTGGTCCGGTAGCGACACCTAAAACTGGTCCCCCTTTCAGACCTTAGGAGGGACTAATGGACGTTGAGACAGGTACGAAGATCTCCGCGAGATTGGCGCGGAGAGAAGCGATGCTCGAACCGGACGAGGTGACTGCGATGCTGCGGCTCAAGAAGCTGGGGTGGGGCACGCGGCGGATCGCGGCGGAGCTGGGATGCTCGCGCACGACGGTACAGCGATACATCGAGACGGGTGGCTGGCGCGGGTATCGGCGAGCCCGCCGGGAAACGCAGCTCTCGAAGCATGAAGCGTGGGTCCGTGAGCGGTTCTTTCGCCATGGCGGCAATGCTGATGTCGTGCGGCAGGATCTGGCTCGAGAACTCGGCATTGAGGTCAGTCTGCGCACGGTTGAGCGAGCGGTCGCGGGGTATCGGCAGCAGTTGGCGGCATCGGCTTTAGCGACGATGCGCTTCGAGACACCGCCAGGCCATCAGATACAGATCGATTTTGGCGAGAAGCGAATGGAGATCGGAGGCGAGAAAGTCCGCGTCTACATCTTCGTGGCAACGCTTGGCTATTCGCGTCGCACATACGCGACGGCGTTTCTCCACGACCGTCAGTCTGCCTGGTTCGATGGGATGGAGGCAGCCTTCAGGCATTTTGGCGGTGTCACAAGCGAGGTCCTTCTCGATAATGCTGCGGCATTGGTAACACGGCACGACGCGGTGACCCGCGAGGTCGTGTTCAACGATCGGCTGCATGCCTTCTCCCGCTATTGGGACTTCCGTCCTCGCGCATGTGCACCATACCGGGCTCGTACCAAAGGCAAGGACGAGCGAGGCGTCGGGTATGTGAAGCACAACGCACTTGCCGGACACAGCTTTGACAGCATGGAAGGCCTTCACCTGCACCTTGCGTGGTGGATGCGCACGGTTGCCGATCTTCGATGCCATGGCACGACAGGCGAACCACCACTTGAGCGCTTTGTCCGCGACGAAGCTATGACGCTACACCCACTAAATGGCAGGCCGCCATTTCGTCAGATCCGAGAACTGCTGCGCAAGGTCCACGCCGATTGCGCCGTTGAGGTCGACACCAACGCCTACTCAGTCCCGTGGCGGCTCATCGGCGAGATTGTCGAGGTGACGATCAGCGGTGGCCAGGTCCGCGTATTCCATGCTGGTCAGCTTGTCGCGAGCCACGCCGAGTCACACGGGCGTCATCGTCGCCTGACGGATCCCGCCCATTTTGTCGGCGTCAGCGGCTTCGGCATGCCTGTCAAGCAAGCCGCGCAGGCCGATCCGCCCGCTCCCAAGCTGCCCGAACTTCTTCGCCCACTGTCGGAATATGAGCGGTTGATCGGAGGGCAATGGTGATGGCAGTTGATCACGACACGCTGATCGGCTGGCTGAGCCGGCTGAAGCTCACCGCCATCCGCGACCAGCTCGACAACCTTCTTGACGAAGCCTCGCGCGCGGATCTCACCATTCGCGAGACGCTCGCATTCCTGTGCGAACGCGAGATTGCAAGGAAGGACGAGAGACGCATCATCATGGCGATGAAGATCGCGCATTTCCCGCATGCACGAGATCTCGAGGGATTTGATTTCGAGGCGCAGCCCAGTGTCGATCCGCAACAGATACGAGAACTCGCCACCGCCCGTTGGGTGGCAAATGGTGATGCCTTGCTGCTGCTCGGTCCACCTGGCGTTGGGAAGTCCCATCTCGCGATTGCGCTTGGAAGAGAGGTCATCCGTCAAAACTACACGGTGTTGTTCACAACGGCGCAGGCATTGGTCGCAACGCTCGTGAGAGCACATGGCGAAGGACGCCTGGAAGAACGACTTGGGTTTCTCGCCAAGCCCAAGCTGCTCATCATCGACGAGCTTGGCTATCTTCCACTCGAGCCCAATGCAGCCCACTTATTTTTCCAGCTCGTATCGAGGCGCTACGAGCGGGGTGCAATGCTCGTCACCTCCAACCGCAGTGTCGGAGAATGGGGAACAGTGTTCGGCGACCCCGTCGTGGCAACTGCTATCCTTGATCGGTTGCTGCATCACAGCCACGTCATCACAATCCGTGGCGACAGCTACAGGCTACGAGAAAAGCGCCGTAGCGGGCTTCTACAGAAGTCCACGACGGCAGCCGGTATGGAGAGTAACTAAACACCCTTGGCGGACCAGATTTGCGTGTCGCCTAAGGACCAGTTCACGATGACGCTTGATAATGGCGAGACGGAAGCAGGCGAGACTTACTGACGTGAAGGACATTCGATCGATATTGCGACTGACTATAGCGCGGCGATCAGGATGAGACGGCGGCGACAATCTGGATGAGACTCTTATGTCGCGGTCGGGATGAAAGTATCATGCTGATTGTCGCTGGCAAGAGTCTCGTCGTGTTCTGATTGCCGCTCCGCGACAATCTGGGAAGCACTTTTAATTGTCGCGAAGGCGGTAGGTCTGCCGCGCTGGCGTTTGGCTTCCATGGCGGAACGTCGCCGATAGCTTTCGACGTTCATTTCGAAGATCGTTGCGTGATGAACAAGTCGGTCCACCGCCGCAAGCGTCATGGCCGGGTCCGGAAAGACGCGGTTCCATTCCCCGAAGGGCTGATTGGCGGTGATCATGATGGAACGCCGCTCATGAACTGCCCCCACTTTCGACCGGACACTCAGCATAAGCAGGAAGGCTCAAGCACAGGCTTGAGGATAGGCTTATGTCTAACGAGTTTCGACAGGTTGACCTGATGATCGGTGACGTCCGGCGGCGGCGCTGGACAACGGAACGCAAACTGCAGATCATCGAGGAGAGCTATGCCCCAGGGGAGACGGTTTCCTCTGCGGCTCGGCGGCATGGAGTTGCGCCAAACCTTCTCTATCGCTGGCGTCGGCTCTTGAGCGAGGGAGGTGCGGTGGCAGTGGACTCCGACGAGCCGGTAATCGGCAATTCTGAGGTGAGGAAGCTGGATGATCGAGTGCGCGAGCTTGAGCGCATTCTCGGACGCAAGACGCTGGAGAACGAGATTCTTCGCGAAGCCCTTTCCAAAGCCCAGTCAAAAAAACCGATATCGCGGCCGATATTGTTGCCGAAGGGCGGTTCCCGATGAAGGCGGTGGCGGAGGCCTTACACGTGTCGCGTTCTAATCTCTCCGAACGTCTGAAGGGCAAGTCCAAGCCTCGCGGACCCTACCTCAAAGCGGACGATGCCGAGCTGCTGCCTGCCATTCGCAAGCTGGTGGATGCCAGGCCAACTTATGGCTATCGGCGGATCGCTGCCCTTCTCAACAGGCAGCGGCGGGCCGCCGATCAGCCGGTCGTCAACCGCAAGCGGGTCCACCGCATCATGGCCAACCACGCCATGATCCTTGAGAAGCACACCGCCGTGCGCAAGGGCCGCGTCCACGACGGCAAGGTCATGGTGATGCGGTCGAACCTTCGTTGGTGCTCCGATGGCCTGGAGTTCACCTGCTGGAATGGCGAGGTGGTCCGCCTTGCTTTCATCATCGACGCGTTTGATCGAGAGATCATCTCGTGGGCGGCCGTCGCCAATGCCGGGATCTCCGGTTCTGACGTCCGCGATATGATGTTGGAAGCAGTCGAGAAACGCTTCGGTGGCACGCGTGCCCCACATGCCATCGAACATCTGTCCGATAACGGCAGCGCCTACACAGCAAAGGAAACCAGGCTGTTTGCTCAGGCCCTCAATCTGGTCCCTTGCTTCACGCCGGTCGCCAGCCCTCAATCAAACGGTATGTCGGAGGCTTTCGTCAAAACCCTGAAACGCGACTACATACGCATCTCACCCATTCCCGACGCCGACACAGCGCTCCGGAACATCGATGGATGGATCGAGGATTACAACGAAATCCATCCGCATTCAGCGCTGAAAATGGCATCCCCAAGGGAATTCATCAAAGCATTGTCTCAATAGCTGACTTGTCCGGCGAAATGGGGGGCACTCCAGCTCATATCTTGCGGAGATGAGTTCGAAGAGCACGCTGGTTTCGGCCTGGTCCTTGGTGACGTAGGCCAGATCGTCGAGGATGAGCAGATCGAACTTGTCGAGCTTTGCGATGGCGGATTCGAGCTGGAGCTCACGCCGTGCGACCTGCAGCTTCTGAACGAGGTCGGTCGTGCGCGTGAACAGCACTCGCCAACCGTTCTCGATCAGTGCGAGGCCAATGGCTGCGGCGAGATGGCTCTTTCCGCCTCCGGGCGGGCCGAACAACAGGATATTGGCACCTTTGGCGAGCCAGCTATCGCCGGCGGCAATGGCCATGACCTGCGCCTTGGAGACCATGGGCACAGCGTCGAAAGCGAAGCTCTCGAGCGTCTTTCCGGGCGGCAGATGCGCCTCGGCGAGGTGACGTTCGATCCTGCGATGCGCCCGTTCAGCCAGCTCGTGTTCGGCGATAGCGGAGAGGAAGCGAGCCGCGGGCCACCCTTCACGATCGGCCTGTTCGGCAAATTGCGGCCACAGCGTTTTGATTGTCGGCAGCCTCAGGTCATTGAGCATGATGCCGAGGCGGGCTTCGTCGATGGTGTTGTGGACATTTTTCATGCGGCCTCTCCCGCATAAGCAGGCCCCATCAGGGCTTCATAGCTATTGAGCGATGCGAGCTGCACATGAACGGTCGGCAACTGGTCCGGGTCCGGGCCGAAGATGGCTCTCAAGGCCATCAGGTCGGGCAGTTTGCGGGCGTCGAGCGTTCTGGCAAGCTCCTCGGCCAGTTCACGCTCGCATCCGCGATCATGAGCCAGGGCCAGCAGTTCGACGGTGACCTTGCAAGCCTGCCGGTCAGGCAGTTGCTCGATGAGAGTGTCGAAAGCCCTTCGGTATTCCGGCCGAGGGAAGAGCTTGTCGCGATAGACCAGGTTGAGAAGCGCCATCGGCTTTTTGCGCAGGGAATGAATGACGTGGTGATAGTTGACGACCTGATCGTGCTTGCCGCTCGCATGGGCGCGACCTCGCGGCAACGTCAGCAGATGCGTGCCGCCGATGAAGACGTCGAGGCGATCGTCAAACAAACGCACACGCAGCCGGTGGCCGATCAAACGGGAGGGGACGGTGTAGAAGACCTTGCGCAAGGCGAAGCCGCCGGTGCGCGACACGGTGACGACCACCTCCTCGAAGTCGGTGGTGCGGCGAGCGGGAAGTGCCTGCAGATGCGGGCGCTCGGCATCGATGCGCTTGCCATGCGCGGCATTGCGGCGGCTGACGATCTCGTCGATGAAGGCGCGGTAGGAGCGGAGATCGTTGAAGTCTCGGGTGCCGCGCATCAGGAGTGCATCGCGGACGGCGTTCTTGAGATGGCCGTGGGAACTTTCGATCGAACCGTTCTCGTGGGCGATGCCCTTGTTGTTACGGGTTGGCGTCATCCGGTAATGAGCGCACAGGTCCTCATAGCGGTTGGTGAGATCGACCTTGGCATCGGCATCGAGGTTGCGGAAGGCGGCCGACAGGCTGTCGCTGCGGTGATAGAGCGGCGAACCGCCGACCGACCACAGGGCGTTCTGCAGGCCCTCCGCCAAGGCGACGAAGCTTTCGCCGCCAAGGATGACATGGGCGTGTTCGAAGCCCGACCAAACCAGCCGGAAGTGATAAAGCAGATGGTCGAGCGGCTGGCCGGCGATCGTCACGCTGAGGCTGCCCATGTCGGTAAAATCCGACAGCCCCAACCGGCCGGGTTCGTGCGTCTGGCGAAAGATCACCTCCTGTGCCTCACCGTGAACGGCCCGCCAGGACCGAATGCGCCGCTCAAGTGTGCGGCGAATGCCTTCGGGCAGTTCCGGATGACGTCGCAGCATCTCGTCGTAAACGGCGACCGCACGAATGCCGGGAGCGGCCTTGAGAAGCGGAACAACCTCCGCATCAAAGATATGCTCAAGCGGATCGGGGCGACGCCGACCGCGCGGCGGCTTGTTCTGCGACGGAAGGCGCTGCTCTTTCTCGATGCGGAATGCCGTCGCCCGGCTGATCGACGCCTTCGCGGCGGCGACCTCAACAGAATGCGTTTGTCGATACTTCATGAATAATCTCATCTGATGATCGGTTACATGGCGACCCGGCACAAAGGTGGTTCTCCATTCCAGAAAACCGCCACCGTAGCGGGCCGACCGCGATCATGAGACGCCTAAAAATTGCGCCGCGGCGGGAGTGTAACTCCGGTCGGGCTACGCCCTCCCTTCGTCACACCCCCGCCGCCGAGTCTCATCCTGATTGACGCTGAATCTCACCTTGATTGCCGCCGCGCAGACTGACGCACGAACAGGGGCTTTCGGTTCGTGGTACCCCTCCGGTGAGGGCCGCCTTGCTGAGTTAGGCTGAAGGCTGCAAGTCCTAGTGCAAACACTAGGGGTAGTCCTATGACGAAGCATCAGATTGAGGTCATTACGTCGGTCGAGCGGCGTCGGCGCTGGTCCCGGGAGGAGAAGGAGCGCCTGATCGCGGCGACGCTTGAGTCAGGGGCAAGTGTTTCAGAGATCGCCCACTCGGCCGGCATCCATGTGAGTCAGCTCTTCCGCTGGCGCAAGGAGCTCTGCCAAATCTCCGCTCCGCCCGTGCCGCAACTCATTCCGGTGGAGATCGTCGAAGCGCTGCCTGCGCCGGCGATCCCGACCGAGCCGCCGCCGGTCTCCCGCTCGCGCAAGAAAGCAAGCATGGTGATGATCGAGCTTGGCGGTGGCCGTCGCCTGCGGGTCGAGAGCGACATCGATACCGAAGCCTTGGCCCGGATCCTCGATGTTCTGGAGCGGCGATGATCCCGGTCCCGAGCGGTGTGAAGGTCTGGCTGGCGACAGGCTATACCGACATGCGCAGAGGCTTTCCCGGCCTGTCGCTGATGGTGCAGGAGACGTTGAAGCGCGATCCGATGAGCGGCCATCTCTTCGTCTTCCGGGGCCGGAGCGGCGGCCTGATCAAGGTGATCTGGCACGACGGCCAAGGTGCCTGCCTGTTCACGAAGAAGCTCGAGCGCGGGCGGTTCATATGGCCATCCGCGGCCGACGGCACGGTGGTGATCACGCCCGCGCAGCTCGGCTATTTGCTCGAAGGCATCGACTGGCGAATGCCGCAAAAAACCTGGCGTCCGACGTCGGCGGGATGAGCAAAACCGCTGGCACGGCGGGAGCGAATATGATTCCATCCCGCCATGACCGATGCGGCCGATCAGCTTCCCGACGACCTTGCCAGTGCGCACGCGATGATCCTCGCCGAGCGTGCGGCCCGCCGTGAAGCCGAGGCGCTCGCTGCTCGCGCCCAGGCCGTGAACTCGCATTCGGATGCACTGATCGCCCGGCTCAGGCTGGAGATTGAGAAGCTGAAGCGCGACATCCATGGCAGCCGCTCGGAGCGTAAAGCCCGGCTTCTCGAACAGATGGAGCTGCAGCTCGAGGAACTGGAAGCGGACGCCGGCGAAGACGAACTGGCGGCGGAGATGGCGGCACGCTCCTCGGCGGTCAGGGCCTTCGAGCGCAAGCGTCCATCTCGCAAGCCTTTTCCAGAGCATCTGCCGCGCGAGCGCGTCGTCATTGCCGCACCCGCGAACTGCCCGTGCTGCGGCTCGGCCAAACTGGCGAAGCTGGGTGAGGATATCACCGAGACGCTGGAGGTAATCCCGCGTCAGTGGAAGGTGATCCAGACCGTGCGGGAGAAGTTTACCTGCCGCGCATGCGAGAAGATCACCCAGCCGCCGGCACCCTTCCATGTGACGCCGCGCGGCTTTGCCGGGCCGAACCTCTTGGCAATGATCCTGTTTGAGAAGTTCGGTCAACATCAGCCGCTGAACCGGCAGAGTGAGCGCTATGCCCGCGAGGGCATCGACCTCAGCCTCTCGACGCTCGCCGACCAGGTCGGGGCCTGCGCCGTGGCGCTGAAGCCGCTGCATGGGCTGATCGAGGCGCATGTACTGACCGCCGAGCGTCTGCATGGCGATGACACCACCGTGCCGATCCTCGCCAAAGGCAAGACCGACACGGGACGCATCTGGACCTATGTCAGGGATGACCGGCCGTTCGGTGGGCAGTCGCCGCCGGCGGCGCTCTACTATGCCTCGCGCGATCGGCGACAGGAGCACCCCGAGCGTCATCTCAAGAGCTTCACCGGCATTCTGCAGGCCGACGCCTATGGCGGCTACAATCCGCTGTTTAAGGTGGATCGTGATCCTGGTCCGTTGACCCAGGCACTGTGTTGGGCGCATTCGCGGCGCAAGTTCTTCGTGCTTGCCGACATCGCCACCAACGCCAAACGCGGAAAGCATGCTGCCGCGATCTCGCCGGTTGCCCTCGAGGCGGTCAAGCGCATCGACGCGCTGTTCGACATCGAGCGCGACATCAACGGACTTTTGGCCAACGACCGGCTGCAACGACGTCAGCAGGACAGCCGTCCGCTCGTTGATGAGCTTGAGGTCTGGCTTCGATCTGAGCGAACAAAGCTGTCGCGCAGTTCACCGGTCGCCGAGCCGATCGATTACATGCTGAAGCGCTGGGACGGCTTCACATCCTTCCTCGGCGATGGCCGGATCTGCCTCACCAACAACGCCGCCGAACGGGCGTTGCGCGGCTTCGCCGGACCTGAGTCATTGTGCACTCCCTCTCTAAGTGTCTGTAAACATTGGAAGCGTCTCCGTGTCAGTGGTGCGACACGGGCGACCCTTTCGGGCTATCGCGGCCTGAACCGTCGCGGAAGTAAGGTCGCTGGCGCGGATTTGATACGGCGCGCCGGGAACCACCTGCTCGGCAGACAACACGTTCGTCTTGATAAGGTGGCGTATTCTGTGGTTCGTCACGCCCAAAGTCGCCGCCGCCTCTGTCATGGTAAGCCATTCGCCCTCTTTATCGGCTGATTTGTACGCGTGAATGGCACGGACCCGCCTTACGGAAGCGACACGGTGTGCGGTCCAGGTTTTTCCTTGACCCGTGGGCATACCCATTCGATTGAGCGACGCGGCGATATGTTCATCGGGCCAGCGTCCTGCCATGCTCCGCATCACTGCCAAAGCATCTTCCGTTGTGGCGCAACCGTGTTCACCGCTCTGAGGCTTGCGCACTCTCAGTTCCGAGTGCTGACCGCCTTTCCAGTGGATTGTCAGCACCACGTCGCGCACTTCATCGTCAACATCGACAACAATGTCGGCGATCAATGTACGCAGCAGTTGCTGGCGCACGCGCATGGTGACATCCGGCGACTCCCAGGCCGCCTGCAGATTGTCGGCGAGGTTTGCGAAAGTGCCTGTGTCAACTTCGATGGTTGAAGGACTATCTGCAGGCTTGCGCACTTCCAGATCACGGACGCGGCGTAGCGCCGTTTCCCAATTCTTCTCAAGCTGTGCAGCAATCAGGCGGTTGTCTGGATCGCATGCCGCATAGCGGCGCTCGGCGAGGCTTGCCTCGTAGCGGGCCTGCCGCAGTTCCAGATCGTGAATGTGGCGCTGTTCTTCCTGTCGCTCCCGGTGCATCCGCTCTGCTTCAAAAGTCGCCTCGATCGCTAGTGGTTCTACCGCGCGCAACAACTCGCGCGCAACCGCCGCATCGACCTTCGAGCCGCCGAACGTCATGCAACGGGGCAAGCCCATCATCAGGTTCTGTTTATAGCAGCGATAGACAGGATTTTGTGGATTTCCCGTATAGGCAACACTCAGTCGCCGTCCACACCGTCCGCAAGTCAGGAGACCCGACAACAACGCTTTGCCGCCGCGGCCCGATTTGGTTCCGCCCGAACGGCCATAATTGTTGAGCGCCAGTTGCTGTTGGTTGCGCTCGTACTCTTCCCAACTGATGTAACCTTCGTGATGGTCCCGGATCATCACTTCCCAGGTGCCGGCCGGCTTGCCGTGCCCGTAGCTGCGCCGCGCCCTCCCATCGACGATGGCTGTCCGCTTCTCGCTCTTTCCATAGACGTAGACGCCGGCATAGAAGGGGTTCTTCAGGATGCCGATGACATTCCGGTAACGGACTGGCGTCCAGACAAAGTTGGTCATGCGACCTTCGTCCGACGGCCGCGGGAAGTGGATATTGTCCCGTGTCATCGACAATAGCACCTGGCGTGCGCTTCCAAGCTCACGGAAGCGTGCGAAGATGGACCGGATCACGTCCTGCAGCCGCAAATCCGGATCAAGCCCGAGCCCCGCCTCTCGATGCCAAATGTACCCGAACGGAACGGAAAGTCGCAGTTCGCCACGGCGCGCCTTCGATCTGGCGGCATCGAGCATCCGGGCTCTCAGCACGCCCAGTTCGAACTCGCTGATACTGCCCTTCATTCCCAGCAGCAGCCGATCGTTGGGTCGACACGGATTGTAGACGCCGTCATGGTCAATGACGCGGGCTTCGACCAGGCCGCATAGTTCGAGCAGGTGATGCCAGTCCCGACCGTTGCGCGCAAGCCGTGAAGCATCGAAGCATAAGACGGCACCAACTTGGCCAGCGCATAAAAGGGCGACAAGACGGTCGAAACCAGGGCGCGCGACAGTTCCGTTGGCAGAGCGCCCGAGGTCGTCGTCGATGGTCTCGATGTCGCTGAAGCCGTGTTGTCGCGCAACGTCAACAAGATCATACTGCCGTCGCTGGCTTTCCAGATTTGTCATGACCTGCGATTGCGAGGACTGCCGTACGTAGACGATGGCTTTGCGCGCGAGCAGCGCTGTCGGAATCAAATCAGTGTTGCTCATCGTTGAGCTCCTCGACGACGAGGCCTGCGGCCTGCATCAGCAGGCAAGCCAGCGTTGAAATCGCCTTCGTGCGATCCTTGTCGCTCAGTCCGTCGAGCATCCGGGTTTTGAATATCAGGTCGAGCTGCCGGCCCGACGCCGGCACCAGCGTATTGCGGGATCTCATCATGGTCCTCCTGAGTGATTCTACGTCCACTTCGGAAGGGTGCCGCTTTGGTGCCGCCAGAGACCAGCCTGTTCAATTCGATTAGCGTCGCAAGATCGACGCGTGGCGTTCCCATGGTCATGCCGCGGCAGACCAAGGGATCGATCATCCACCCTGAGATCGCGATGACGACACCTGTCGGCCCCAGAACCTTCAAAAACCGGCCTGTCGCTCGTTCTTCAACACGGCGAATGGAAACCCTCTGGCTGTTGGTTTCCGCGCGGAACTGAGCCGGTTAGGCGCATAATTTCCATTGAGAATTGAGCCATGTGAACCTTCCCCTCAACGCGGTGAGCGACGGGGGCAACGGAGTGATCCACATGGGACTTTTAAACATCATCCGTCGGATGGCACTGCGCGAGAAGCTGTCGGTTCGCGAGATCAGCCGACGAACCGGATTGTCGCGCAACACGATCGCGAAGTACTTGAGCGCTGGCACGATCGAACCGAAGTTCGCGATACCAGAGCGACCAAGCAAGCTCGATCCTTTTGCCGATAAACTGGCCGGCTGGCTGAAGACCGAGGCCGGGAAGTCGCGCAAGCAGCGTCGAACGTTGAAGCAGGTTCACGCCGATCTGGTGGCTCTTGGCTTTGCCGGTTCTTATGGCCGGGTGGCCGCTTTCGCCCGTGATTGGCGGGCTGATCGGCAGCGTGAGCAGCAGACGACGGGCCGCGGCATATTCGTTCCGCTGTCTTTCCGCCCAGGTGAGGCATTCCAGTTCGATTGGAGCGAGGACTATGCCGTCATAGGCGGAGAGCGCGTGAAGCTTCAGGTCGCGCACATCAAGCTGTCGCACAGTCGGGCTTTTCTGGTCAGAGCCTACCTGCTGCAAACGCACGAGATGCTCTTTGACGCCCATTGGCACGGCTTCCGTGTGTTCGGCGGCGTACCTTGTCGCGGCATCTACGATAACATGAAGACAGCAGTCGATCGCGTCGGCCGCGGCAAGGAGCGACAGGTCAATATCCGCTTCCTCGCGATGACGAACCACTACGTCTTTGCGCCTGAGTTTTGCAATCCCGCCGCAGGATGGGAGAAGGGCCAGGTCGAGAAGAATGTTCAGGATGCCCGACCGCGGCTGTGGCAGCAGATGCCGGACTTTCCGGATTTGCTGGCGTTGAATACCTGGTTGGAACAGCATTGCCAGGACCTGTGGCGGGAGACGCCGCATGGCACCTTGTCCGGTACGATCGCGGATGTTTGGGCTGATGAGCGGGCAGCATTGATGGCATTGCCTACCGCTTTTGACGGCTTCGTCGAGCAGAGCAAGCGCGTCTCGCCGACATGCCTGATCACCTTCGAGCGTAATCGTTACAGCGTGCCTGCGTCTTTTGCGAACCGGCCCGTCAGCCTGCGGATTTATCCCGAGCGACTGGTCGTTGCAGCCGAGGGCAATATCCTCTGCGAACATCCGCGGATCATAGAACGCAGTCACGACAAGCCACCACGAACGATTTACGACTGGCGGCATTACCTTGCCGTCATCCAGCGCAAGCCCGGTGCCCTGCGCAATGGCGCACCCTTCCTGGAATTGCCACTGGCCTTTCGGCAACTGCAGGACCAGATGCTTCGCCGCCCCGGTGGTGATCGTGAGATGGCCGATATCCTTGCCCTTGTCCTTCATCACGATGAGCAGGTCGTCGTCAGGGCTGTGGAACTGGCCTTGGATGCGGGCGTGGCGACCAAGACGCATGTGCTGAACCTGCTGCATCGACTGATCGACGGCAAGACGACCGACGGTCCCGATATCGATACGCCACAGGCGCTGACCTTGCTGCGCGAGCCTAAGGCCAACGTCGAACGCTATGACGGTCTGCGTGTCCGGATCGTGGGAGGTCGTCATGCGTCATGATCCTGCCAGCGCCGCCGTCGTCATCATGCTGCGTAGCCTGAAGATGTATGGCATGGCCCAGGCGGTCACGGACCTGATCGAGCAAGGAGCGCCAGCGTTCGATGCGGCCGTACCCATCCTGTCCCAGTTGCTGAAAGCCGAGATGGCCGAGCGCGAGGTTCGCTCCATCGCCTACCACATGAAGGCTGCCCGCTTCCCGGCCTACAAGGACCTCTCCGGCTTCAACTTCGCCGCCAGCGAGATCAACGAAGCGACCGTGCGCCAACTGCACCGATGCGAGTTCATGGACGGCGCGCAGAATATCGTGCTCGTCGGCGGGCCGGGCACAGGAAAAACACATGTCGCGACAGCTCTCGGCATTCAGGCGATCGAGCATCATCGCCGCAAGGTCCGCTTCTTCTCGACCATCGAATTGGTCAACGCGCTCGAGCAGGAAAAGGCCAAGGGCAAGGCAGGCCAGATCGCAGAGACGCTGGTTCGCCTCGATCTGCTGATCCTCGATGAGCTTGGATACCTTCCGTTCAGTGCTTCAGGCGGAGCGCTGCTCTTCCACCTGCTGAGCAAGCTTTATGAGCGCACCAGCGTCATCATCACCACCAACCTCAGCTTCAGCGAATGGGCCACCGTCTTCGGCGACGCCAAGATGACAACCGCTTTGCTCGACCGCCTGACCCACCGTTGCCATATCCTGGAAACAGGAAACGACAGCTTCCGCTTCAAGGCCAGCTCGGCCGCTGCGGCACAAAAGAGAGGAGAAAAAGCCAGCCCATTGACCAAACTCTGATCAGAAAACCATACTTAGAGGTGGCTCACTTCTCGGTGGAAAAACCGGCTCAGTTCCGCGTGGAAACCAACACCTCTGGCCAAAATAAGGATGCCAGCGATAAACAACCTCAACTTCATCGCCGACATGGGCAGAATGAACGGGGCATTGCTCTGGGCAGGAAGGCGTGGCTCTTTGCCGGCTCCGACCGTGGTGCTGATCGCGCCGCCTTCATGGCAACGCTGATCATGAGCGCCAAGCTCAATGACATCGATCCACAAGCGTGGCTCGCCGATGTGCTCGCTCGCATCGCCGACACCTCGATCACCAGGCTCGAGCAATTGCTCCCGTGGAATTGGACGGCATTGTCAGCAAAAGCCGCTGCTGCGTAGGAGTACCGATGACTTACGATATCGACAAAATCCGCGCTCTTGTTCGCGATGTGTTGCTCCGCGACTGGGATCCGATCGGCATATCTGACATTCCCGAAGTGAAGGACGAATACGACGCCTACGCCGACGTCGTGCTCGGTATGCTCATCAACGAGAACGCAACGGCAGAAGACATCGCCAACTACCTCTTCAAGATAGCCACAGAGCACATGGCGCTGCCCAATCGCGAGATGGCGAAGCTGTCCGAGACAGCCGCAGCAGCAATCGTGGCCCTACGATCAAACCGCTAGGCGGAAGTCACCTTCGAGCTACCTGTGGTGCTCACCGGACGGATACGGTTCGTGCGATATCGGAACGGCTGAAGATCAGCAAAACGACCATTTCGACCTACCTGCTGCGGGCGCGTGAGGCCGGGCTGACGGGCTGGCCGTTGCCGCCTGGCCTTGACGAGGACGCTGTGTTGCAGCGTCGCCTGTTCCATCGTCGCGGCCGCCCGCCCCAGGATATGCACGCGCCTGACTGGAGCCAGATCGCCAGTGAACTGAAGCGAAAGGGCGTGACGCTGACGCTGTTGTGGCAGGAATATCGCGAGCGGCACCCGAACGGTTATGGATACACTTGGTTCTGTGAGCGCTTCGCCGCTTTCGAACAGCGCGCCAGCGCCACTTTCCGCAATCGCCACACCGCCGGCGCGGCGATGCAGACCGACTATGCTGGTCACACCGTCCCCGTCATTGATCCGGCGACGGGCGAGATCCGGCCGGCGCAGATCTTCGTCGCGGTTCTGCCGGCCTCTTTGTACACCTTCGCCTATGCGAGCTTCACTCAACGGCTGCCAGACTGGATCGAGGGTAAGCAACGGGCTTTGAGTGTTGGTTTCCGCGAGTTTGGATTTTCCCGACACCGCGCCAGGGTCGCCTGCCAGACTGTGAAGAGGTCACGGACGATCACCGCCGGACTTTCCTGACGCGCTGCGACACGAGCTTCGGGACTTTGGCCGCGGACGGTTTCCTCGATTTCCCAGAGCCTCGCCATACGCTCGACCGTCGCCCTGCCAGATTCGATGGCCGCTCATCGGATCGCGCTTCAACGTCTCCTGCCCCATCAACGACATGCCAGGAAAGCCTCTCTGCATGTCGGTATAGAGGTGGCTCGGGAAATCTGAACAGCGGGGATAAGTGGAATTTCTGCCTGACTTCGGCTTAGATGCCGGGAACAGGAGATGCCATGACGAGACGACCGCGCCGGAACCATAGCCCGGCTTTCAAGGCGAAGGTGGCACTTGCCGCCATCCGAGGCGAGCAGACGCTGGTGGAATTATCCCAGCAGTTCGATGTGCACGCCAACCAGATCAAACAGTGGAAAGACCAGCTCCTTGAGGGGGCGACAGGCGTTTTTGGCGATGAAACCAAGGCGGAACCGGCGGGACCAACCGTCGATGTCAAAACCCTTCATGCCAAGATCGGCGAACTGACACTGGAGAACGATTTTTTATCCGGTGCGCTCGGCAAGGCGGGATTGCTGGGCGGAAAGAAATGATCGACCGCGAGCATAAACTGTCGGTCGTGCGCCAGGCGAAGCTTCTCGGCTTCAGCCGGGGCAGCGTCTATTATCTGCCTCGTCCGATGTCTGACGGGGATTTGGCCCTGATGCGCCGGATTGACGAATTGCATCTCGACTACCCGTTTGCCGGAAGTCGGATGTTGCAAGGGCTCTTGAAGGGAGAAGGGCTGGAGGCTGGGCGGCTGCACGTCGCCACGCTGATGAAAAAGATGGGCATCGAAGCGATCTACCGTCGGCCGAACACCTCCAAACCAGCGCCTGGACACAAAATCTATCCCTACCTCCTGCGCAAGTTGGCGGTCACCCGGCCCAACCAGGTCTGGGCGATGGACCTGACATATATTCCGATGGCTCGCGGCTTCGTCTATCTCTGCGCCGTCGTGGACTGGTTCAGCCGGAGGGTTCTCTCATGGCGGCTGTCGATTACGATGGAAGCGGCCTTCTGTATCGAAGCAGTCGAGGAAGCTCTGGTCCGTTATGGCAAACCCGACATCTTCAATACGGACCAGGGATCGCAGTTCACATCCATAGACTTCACGGCGGTGCTGAAGAGGGCCGAAATCGCCATCTCGATGGATGGCAAGGGTGCGTGGCGGGACAACGTGTTCGTTGAACGGATCTGGCGTTCGATCAAATATGAGGAGGTCTACCTCCACGCCTACAAGACCGTGTCCGGGGCCCGCGTCGGCATTGGCCGATATCTCAGCTTTTACAATAGCCGACGCCCACATTCATCCCTTGACCGGCAGACACCGGATCAGGCCTACTTCAACGCGCTGGCACCAATGATGGTGGCAGCATAATCGAGGCGGAAATCCACTTAGAAAAACGCCCGAAACTGTTCAGACAAACCGAGCCACCTCTGTATAGCCTGTCGCCAGCCACACCTTCACCCCGCGCGGGACCGGGATCATCGCTTACGGATCATCGCCGCTCCGACACATCGAGGATCCAGGCCAAGGCTTCGGTATGGATGTCGCTCTCGACCCGCAGGTGACGGCCACCGCCGAGTTCGATCGTTCGATCATCACCATGCTTGCTTTCTCGCGCGAGCGAGGGGCCGGCGGCTCGGTCGGGATCGCCGACGCCGATCGGGCGGTCCTTCTCCTCCCGGGTCCAGCGCCGGCGCCGCTTGACCGGCGTAATGACCTCAATCTGATGCTTCGTCATAGGACTACCCCTAGTGATTGCACTAGGACTTGCAGCCTTCAGCCTAACTCAGCAAGGCGGCCGTCACCGGAGGGGTACGTCTCATATCCGGCAGCCTTGAAGTATCTACTGCATCCTGCAACGGAGAAGAAGCTGCATGCGGACAAGCGAGCATCGACGCCCGGAGATCGCCCGAGCCCGTGAATTGTGGACTAGGCTCCTCGCAATAGCCTCCTCCACCCAAAAGGCGAGCTTGCCGCTAGGCCACCGTCCTATCACCGACGTACATCGTGTCAGTTTTTTTCTTCGCGGAGGTGGGATGCTGAAAAGGTGAAAAGCAAGACCCCCAGAAAAAATGCTACAAAGGCACACTGCAGCGCATATGAAACGTCAAGGCTAACAGCACGGTATTCTGAGTAAACACCGGATCGGAACCACATTATTATATGCGCTATCGGGTTCAGCAGCAGTATTCCTCGAAACGGTTGCGGAATGGAGTCCGCCAAGAAAAAGACACCCGAAATAAGAAAAAGTGGCTTTGTGACAATGGAGTAAATTTGCTCATACAAGGGCGATCGAGCGAACAAGGCGATGTTTGCCATACCAACTCCCAATCCCAATAACATTGCTACGAATATAGAAAAGAATACAATCGAGTATTCCAATCCGGCGAACACTGAACGATGATCCTCGACAGAGATCAATCCCAGCACTAGGAAACAAATGAATGCGGTCGTGAGCGCTTGGACAATAAATCGCGCAGCAACTGTATCCGCTGGCGCTACCACTGGATAGTTTAGCAGGGCGCGATTTGCACGGACGGCGCCGGCAACAAACGATGTCATGCTATTGTATGCCAAAAGTGGCAGGTAGCCTGTTGCAAAGAACAACATGAAGCTGCTGCCAAGTGCAGGCGCGCGTGCGATCGTACCAAAAACAACGCTTAACAAAGCGATATGGGCAACGGGGTCAATCAAGGCCCAAAGGTATCCACCAGGCTTGCCTCCATATCGTGTAGACATTTCACGCACCATAAGGGAAAATGTCGATCGAATATGTTGCTTGACAAGTTCCACTGTCGTTCCAATCTGTGAAGCCATCACAATTCCTGACTGGCCATATCTCAAAGCGCCAGGCAGATCCAAAAAAGTATTCTGTGATAGGGAGAAGTTAAGCGCAATTGAACGTCCGAGCTGTGGCAACTGCCACTGCTTTCTGTTCTGGCGTAGTAACCTGAGTGCGGCGATGCACAGCGCCGTGGCCGGTGTCAGCCCCTCACACGCACGCCCCTCTCCAAGCTGGCCCCTTCCCTTGCCGTTCAACCAGAATGATCGATCCTATCAGGTTCGCGCTAGCCCCCCCCCAAATTCAGGATTTGACCTGATTGTCAAGGTTCGATTTCGCCTTCAGCGATGCTATACAAAGAGCCATTGCGGCGGTCGGGGCATGACAATAGGCGCCTGTGCCCACAAACGCGGTACCAGTTCCGCCAATAGTGCTCACACCCCAGCGATCGTTCGGCGCGACCGCCTCCATCAATTCGACAGCGGCGTCGATCGATGTTGTGAAAGGCGGTACAATTCCTGGATTTTCGCCCGACGGAACGACCCAAAAGACTTTCTTGGCAGGCTCGCCGTTCGGGTCTGTTTTAACGTACTCGACTTTTTGACGCCACCCCAGGATGGAGCCAATCGCCGCGTCAAATACCCGCTCGGCTTGTTCAGCTTGTTCGAGCTTGGCGATCAATTGATCTATGTTCATACAATCCCCGCATGCTCTTGGGCCTATCAGAAAGAGTCCGCCCGCAGATACCCGCTTTTTTGACTTGACTCAATAAGTCCCTTGTCGCTTGTACCGGCGCCGGTACGAGGCTTGCCTCCTTGGAATACCGCCCGGTCGCCTCAAAAGCAACAAACGTCGGGCTGGGAGGGACGCGCGGTCCTTGCATTGCCGCGAAAGCAAACGGTAGGCCAGTTTAGATGACGCAAGTTCGCGAACTGTGTTATCCATGGCATCCCTCGTTGGGCGGCCCGTTCATATTCATGAGGTGCTAGCGAAGGGAAACGCTGTTTTCCTTCGCAGAATGCAGAAACTGCTTCAAGGCTCCGTGTACGGAGCCGTACGAAACACAACACGCCTTAGTACTTCAAGCACGATCACGAATATTGTAATAACTCATCACACCAATCCCCCAAGCGAAGAGCAATCCAAGTGTGACAAGCAAAGCGCTCATGAACCGTGTAGGATACTGCGCCAGTTCGGAAAGCGTTGGTTCGATAAACAACGCAAGATAGCGCTGGCGATTGTTTGCTTCAATCCGTGCCTTCTCAAGTGAAGCCAACGAGGCTGTATAGGCGCGCTCAGCAAACTCGCGTTCCGTTTCCAGTTCTTCAAACTCGGCAATCCGGCCCGCAACGTCGTGAGCGCTTAAGGCATCCGCCCCAACCCGTTCCTCACCTGTTCCCAACCGCTGCCGCTCAACAGAAAGCTGCTGTTCAATGCTACCGATTCGCGTCTTCAGAAGTCGAATCCTCGGTGTGGACTCGCCCATTTGATTTCTTGCGGTGACTAGATCGGCGTTAAGCTGCGTCCGTTGTTGCTCTAGGGAAGCTATAAGCTGGACAGCGAGTTTCGCCTCCTCTTCCGGGCTAATTTCCTGTGACTTGTCCCGATAGTGACGGAGAGCAACACGCGCCCGACCAAGCCGTGCCTCGCTAGCTAACACTTCGTCTTGCGTGGCTCTGAGGACATCGTTGCGAGCTGCAAGCGAAAGTCCATTTACTAGATTATCGCTGTTTTCAACAATAAACTGGGTGATCGCTTGAGCTTGTTTTGGCTCGAATGCTTTGACTGTGACCTGAATAATGCCTGAGGCGTGATCGAAATTGACCGCGACCATTTCTTTCCAATACTCGAGCTTATCCTCGACAGCTAAATTGGAACCAATGCCATAGAAGTAATCGAGACCTCGAGTGGCGTAGATCTTCTCAAGATTAAATCTCTGATCCGCCGCAGCGACAACTCGCTCACTCATTATATAGTCCATTAGGATATAGCTGTCGGAAACGGTGCTGCCACTCGAAGCCTGCGTAAACATCCCTAAAATATCGGTGGCTCCGCCTGCATCAATGCTTCTCACAGAGAAGGATGCTGAACTATGATACTGATCGGCAGCAAAGAAAGCCATGTACAACGATACCATCGCTGATGGCAGCGCAACAAGAAGAAGGAACGAAATTCCAAGTATAGTGTGCCGAAGCTGATATTTTTTGAACCAGGCCCAATTCGACCCCAGCGGCAACTCAGACTCATCAAGTGGCAATAATCGCGCGCGGCCTTCCGGAAGTCGCGTCGTCGGCACACTTTGTTCGCGCAGAAGTCCTTCAAGTAATGCTATCCCCTTGTTCCTCTCGGCAGTTTTCGGGGATGGCATCGAAGTAGGAGACTGATTAGCGGCTAGTGCGAGTTGAGGTTTCGCGATAGCATCGTCTTTGGCCGCCATTTAATTTCCCTTCATGTTGTTGTCGTGCGCGCGAATTGCGTCCTCGACATCGTCGTAGTAGCTCAGCGCGCCTTTTTCCAGGACAACTCCGCAATCGCAATAGTCGCGGATCGTGCCGGTACTGTGCGATACCATGATCACATCTGCCCCTTTTAGCTTCGTTTCAAAGACAGCATGACACTTTTTCTTAAAGTTTGAGTCACCGACGGCCGTAATTTCATCAACAAGATAGTAGTCAAAATTAACACCCATGCTCAGGCCGAAAGCGAGCCGTGCCTTCATTCCCGATGAGTACGTTCCGACTGGCGCTTTAAAGAATGAACCGAGCTCGGCGAAATCTTCGACATAGTCGATCAACTCAGCGGAATCCACGCCGTAAATGCGGGCCACGAACCGGACATTCTGCTCACCGGTCATAGAACCTTGAAAACTGCCAGCGAAACCTAGCGGCCATGAGATTTTCCCTTGTCGCACAATTCGCCCCTGGTCAAGCTTGATCGCGCCAGCAACTAGGCGCAACAATGTCGACTTTCCCGCTCCATTGCGCCCGAGTAGCCCGACGCTCTTGCCGCGGTGGAGGGTAAGCGAAGCATCCCTAATGATAGGTTTCTTGATTCCCTTCGCGCGGGCATACTTTGTCGCGTGTTCGAACCGAATCATCCCGCTTCTCAGTTTCATTTGAATGGTGTGAACCCAGAGGTGTCACAAAGTTCTCATATAAAGGCTTACTTCATAGTGCGGTTCATGTCGAGGCTGCGTCAAACGCCCCAATCTTATCGTTCACCCGAAAGGATACAGAACGCGACCGACTGCTCTCAATCTAGGGTCCGAGAGGCTCCGAAAGAAGCCAATCGGGTCGGCGCGGAAATCTTCGAAATCACGATCACTCCCGAATTTACGCACAAGCGAGGCCACGAATGGGGTCAACATATGACGCCAACCTAGCATTCCGTAAGGCCCCCAAGCACGCCACCGAGAACCGGAAGCAGATCGTCGGCTCGAACAGCTAAGCTGCTGCTTTATTCCTTCGACGGTCGCCTCGAAGGAGGTCTGCTCTCCAGTCTCTGGATCAAAATACCGAGGGTAGAGCAGATAGGCCCCGGCGAAGAGTGCCTCAATACTTAGGTTCCGCCCGCGACGCGGACTTGGTTGGCGATCATCCGTCAAGCCCCAGCCGGAGTAAAAGGGGCAACCCGCGACCGTCACCTGAACACCGCGCAGCAACGCTTCGAACCCAACGAGTGACGTGATTGTATAAACGTGATCTACGGTGCGTAAAGCTTCCGAGATCGGCAGGCTTTCTGTGACAAGCTCACACAGATGCGCTACTTCAGCAGGATCGGACTTAGCAACACGGACGCGGCTTAAGACGTCAGGATGCGGCCTGTATAGGATCTGGGCACCATTCTGTTCAACTGCAGCAAGCCGTACCAGGTCGTGGTTTGTTATGGGACTCAAGCAACCTTCTCGGATCGACGCGTCGTCCTCAACTTGCCCAATGACAAGGACTCGTTTGCGAGTCTTTTCTCCGTACACGTCCTCCGCACTCATCTGCTTCCGACCGTTGTATTTGCTGACGCCGCTTCTACACAGAAGCTTAATCCCCTCGCGTGCACGGGCCAAGAGCGCCTCATCTCCCTCAAAGTCATACTCTTTGAACAAGATCTCAAGATCCGAAGCTTCGCGACAACTAAAATAAGGAGCCTTGCTGTCGAGCGTCAGGGACAACGGATGACTTCTGCTGGCACTCGGGCGCGCTGAGCGAAGAAAGCCGTCTTCGATGAAAGTCACACTGATGTCGTGCCGTTTTGCGATCGCTTTAGCTGCCTCGGGGAGCTCGCCCCCCCAAACGAGAAATTCAGACCTGTTGACCGCATAAATCGCAAACGCCGCGGCCAAATCTGCTTCGCTGGAATCACTTGAAACAAAGTAAAAACAGCGGTCAGGAAAATAGCGCTTTAGAAAAGGCTTCTTCCAGTCAGTGATTCGAAACGCGAACGTATACAGGCCGACCTCGGACGCCAGACCGGTTGCAAGGTCAACTGCGTCCGCATGCTGCTGGACTGCTGGTCTCTTCCATCCAATCACCAACTTTATACTCCAAGGCCCCGGGCTGACGCCGAAACTGAACCGCCAGAAAGCGCGCTTTTTTAGATATTTTGTACCACGTTCGCCAGATACAGGCCATACGCACTGTTCCCGTAGCGATCTGCAAGGGACGTCAGTTCTCGCGAATTAATAAAGCCTAACCGATAAGCAATCTCTTCTGGACACGCAACTTTGAAACCTTGTCGACGTTCTAATGTTGCTACGAACTCCGATGCCTCCAGCAGACTGTCGGGAGTGCCCGTATCCAGCCAAGCGTAGCCTCGCCCTATTCGCTCAACGTGCAACTTTCCACGTTCTAGGTAGCTTCGGTTTACATCCGTTATTTCGAGCTCGCCTCGGAGGGAGGGACGCAGGTTTGCCGCTATGTCTACGACTTCGTTGTCGTAGAAATAGAGTCCTGTCACGGCCCAGTTAGAACGGGGCCGACTGGGTTTTTCGTCAATCGCAATTGCCTTCATCGCACCATCGAACTCGACAACGCCGTACCGTTCAGGATTGCTCACGTGGTAGGCAAAAACCGTTGCGCCGCTCTGACGTTCCATGGCGCTTTTAAAGAGTTGCGTGATCCCGTGCCCATAGAAAATATTATCTCCTAGAATCAGACACGAAGGATGGCCGGAAACGAAATCTGCACCGATCACATAAGCCTGCGCTAGCCCATCAGGTGACTGCTGTTCCGCGTATGAAAGCGAAATACCCCACTTTGCCCCATCACCTAGCAAGCTCTGAAAGAGCGGCAGGTCCCGCGGTGTCGTAATGATAAGTATATCTCGGATACCAGCCAGCATCAATGTGGATAACGGATAGTATATCATGGGCTTATCATAAACCGGGAGGAGCTGTTTCGAGCTAACCAACGTCATTGGATGCAGCCGAGTTCCACTTCCGCCTGCGAGAATGATACCCTTCATTTGAACCTCTTCGTTCTATACATGCTGCAATAGACGGCATACTGACGCACTTACCGAAGCACTCCAAACTGGCAAACGAATCCCATGATGATCCTGTATTTTCCTCGAACACAGGCGAGAATTAGAGGGACGACGCGCCGGCGTAGGGTAGTCCGCAGCTGAGATGCGCCTGACTTCCGCAGACGGCCCATCAATGGCTCGGGACGCCTTAAGGATTTCCTCAGCGAAGTCTGCCCAACTCGCATCACCTGTCGCGGTCAAATGAAATGTACCTCTAAGCTCACGGTCCCGGGAGTTCAGCAGGTTTTTTCCGACCCTAAATATCTCCCTCGCCAGATCGAGAGCAGATGTTGGATTGCCCACCTGATCGTCGACAACAAGCAGCTCTTTTCGAGTTCTTGCATGGTCTAGTATTGTCCGCATAAAGCTTCTGCCAAAAGGGCTATACACCCAGGCCGTCCTTAGAATCACGTGATCATCCATGACGGCACTGATGAGTTTCTCGCCCTGCAATTTGCTCTGACCGTAGACCCCTAGCGGAACAGCAGTGTCGGTTTCGACGTATGGCGTATTTTTGGTCCCATCGAATACATAGTCGGTGGACAGATGGATTATCGGGACCCGCATATCGCTAGCAGCAACAGCCAACTCTCTCGGTGCCTCCGAATTCACCTTGAAAGCCGCTACGCGGTCGCTCTCGGCGAGATCAACCGATGTGTAGGCGGCGGCGGACACGACTATGTCCGGAGAACATTCTTTCAGGACACCCACTATACTTTTGGTATTCATCAAGTCGAGCTGCGGCCTACCCAGCGCAATAATCGCAATCTCTGGTTGTTCGCGTCCAGTTTCGAGAAGCGCCTGGACCACCTGACCAGTCAACCCTGTCACGAGAAAGCGAATGGGCGGGCTCATGTGGCATCTCCTGGCGTGGTCAAACCAAGGCGCGCACCGTCATAGTTCTTACGCAGTGGCCCCCACCACCATTCATTCCCCAGATACCATTCTATGGTTCTTCTGAGCCCGCTCTCAAAAGATTCCAGTGGCGCCCAACCGAGCTCCGTCTGCAGCTTAGACCCATCGATCGCGTAGCGCATATCATGGCCGGGCCTGTCCTGGACAAAGCGAATCAATTCTTCGCGCGGGCGGCGTGCGGGAATGAGCGAATCTACTATGGAGCAGATGGATCTCACAACATCGATGTTCTGCCGTTCATTGCGGCCGCCAATATTGTAGGATTCTCCTGTTCGGCCGCGCCCGGCGATGAGGTCGAGCGCGCGAGCATGGTCTTCAACAAACAACCAGTCGCGGACATGTCGACCGTCGCCGTAGACGGAAATTGGCTTTCCTTCGATCGCATTCAAGATTGCCAATGGAACGAGCTTCTCGGGAAAGTGATAGGGTCCGAAATTGTTTGAACAATTGGATATCAATATCGGCAGGCCATAGGTTCGCGCCCACGCCTTCACCAAATGGTCAGATGCTGCCTTAGTTGCGGAGTAAGGAGAACTTGGATCGTAGCGGGTCGTCTCAGAGAACAAGTCGCCATCGGCTAATGAGCCGTAGACTTCGTCGGTAGAGACATGAATGAACCGAAACTCGGTTCGCTCTGCGGGCTTCAGAGATTCCCAATAATTCCTCGCACACTCCAGCATATTGAAGGTACCGAGGACGTTCGTTTCGACAAAATCTCTCGCCCCGGTTATTGAGCGATCTACGTGGCTTTCTGCCGCGAGGTGCATGACGCGATTTGGCCTGAACTCGGAGAACGCGCTTGCGATCGCAAGGCCGTCGCGTACATCAGCTTTTTGAAAACGATACCTCGGATTGTTTTTTACTGGCTTAAGCGAGCCGAGCGTTGCTGCATAGGTTAGACTGTCGAGATTGAGTACGTCGTATCCCTTGTCGACAATAAGATGGCGAACGACCGCAGATCCGATAAAACCTGCTCCTCCGGTAACAAGAATACGCATGCGTTATCACGATCCTTTTTGACAGACGATTGTAATAAAGGTTCCATGCGACTTATGCGAAGTTCGCATATAGCTCGTTCAACCGCGGTTGCTTCTTGTCCTTGTCTGACACGACAGCTTCGGCAATCGATGTTGGCCACGTAATCTCGAGTGCGGGATCATTCCAAAATAGCCCGCGCTCAACCTCCTGTTTGTAATATGCGGTCACTTTGTAACAGATTGTGGTTTCGGGTTTGAGCGTGCAAAAGCCATGAGCAAATCCCGGCGGAATCCAAAGTTGGCGACCGTTTTCGTCAGAGAGTTCAGCGGCTACAAACCGCCCGAACGTCGGCGATCCATGGCGCAAATCAACTGCCACATCCCAAAGCGCACCTACCGGGCAAGAAACGAGTTTTCCTTGAGCATGCGGCGCGAGTTGGTAATGTAAACCGCGCACCGTACCAGCCTTTCGCGAGTACGAGAGATTCTCTTGCACAAATGCGAACGAGCCAATGTTGGCTTCAAATTGGTCGGAGCGGAACGTCTCAGAAAAATAGCCGCGTTCGTCTTCCATTCTATTAGGCGTGATTAAGACAACTTCCGGAATACTCGTTTGCTCGAACAGCATAACTTCACCCTTTTCTCCCCTCGTGCGTGTTCTAAGTCCATGGCCGCTGCCGCACTAGCAGTTGAGCATAGGCTGATGACATCAGATCTGGCCCGGCCACGCACAGGTTCGCTGTTGATCTAGCGACGAGAACGCTGCCCAACGCCCGTCCGTGCTTTGGATTCGACAAGCATCGAATCCTCCAAACTGATCGGACTCGGTCTCTGACGCTCGCGTCAGTAGGCGGACACACTAGGTAACCAAGCAAAGCAACTGCTGCCAAAACTTGGCGATGGACGCAAGCATCCCCGACCCCAAAGGTTTCCTTTGAGATTTGAACGTACGCGCAAGTACACCCGAAGTACCTTCTCGTCGCATGAGGTGAGCCCTTAACTCTGGCGACATCTCAGCGCGTTGAGGTCTCTGCATCAGGGGAACTCGAGGCGCAGCAGCCAAACCAATCGCCTCGTTCACCAGACGGTCAATGACTGTATTGGGATCCGCAATAAAGCGTGCCTTCCATTCCGCGTCAGGCTTGCTGACGAACGGGAACTGCAGTTCGGTGAAAGTTCGAATTATGCCCGAGCCAAAGAAGTATTGTAGGCCGTACTCCTCGTGCGCCCCAAAGTCACCGATCACAGCCGTTGGAATTCCCGCGTGTATCGCCTCAGCTGCGACGGTGGAACACACGGTGAGACAGTGGGAGGCCGTCGCGAGGAGCGTCGATGCCTTTTCACTAGTGAGCGCGAGATTGCTAGGCCATCCCCCTTGCGACTGTGCGGCCGCCCTGAGAAGTGGTTCGATCGGATGCCACGATCGATGCAAACTTGCTTCCTTCGTCGCCGTGCGCGGCTTTACGACAAAGTTCGTTTTCGGGAAACGTTTGGCCAATCGAACTAGTTCTGCAGCCAAGAATTCTCTTTCAGCATGATATCGCGGTATGACCGCCTGCTCGAAAAAGACGACTGGTCCGGACGCCAGTAGTGGCCGCGTCACAGGTTCAAGCAAAGCGCCAAGCCCGAAAACTCGCGCATTGCTGGCATCGACACGAAAGGAACTACACATTGCAGCATATGATTCGGCATCTGCTTGACAATTCAGCCAAAGCAGGTCGCTCCCGGTGCGCATGGAAAAGCCATCAAGCGCATATCGAAGAACGAGACCAGGATAGCAAGAAATTACCAATGGACGTCGGTCACCTAGCTGGACCAGGTGGTGCATGAGCCGCCTAGTCGATAAGCCCTCCAGACAGGAAAGGAGAATGTCGTAGTCGGCGACCTCGTGGGTAACGCAGAAACTTTCAATGTCGATCCAACGGACTTTCGTCCCGCCAACATACTGCTCGACTTGCTTACCGCTAATCTGGGTCTGTCGCCGTGCTTGCACCAAAGCCAGCTCTACGGTGCAACCTGAACGCTCAAAATACGGCGAGATCAATCTAGCAGTATTAAGAAATGAATCGTACGACGCAAGCGCCAGGACACGCATGCGATTACCCGATCAGCTTTTGCGAGGTGAGCAACTCACTAACTTCCCTCAGGGCGCCGTTTCCACCAGCCTTTCCAAGCACGAGTGTTGCTACAGCCTTAGCCTCAGTATGGGCGTCAGATGGAGCGAAACTTAGCCCGCAAGCTTTCATGCAATCCAGATCATTAACATCATTGCCGACGTACGCTATCTCCGTCCACTCGAGGCGGTTTTCAGCGCGCCAAGCGTCAAGCGCTGGCAACTTATTGTGAACATGATGCAAAACATCCATCTGAAGCTTGGCCGCACGTGCGCTCACTACGGGATTTTTCTCACGAGACAGAATGAGTGTTTTAACTCCCCGATTCCGAAGAAATTCAATGCCCATACCATCACTACGACTGCAACGAACCGCCTCCGTACCGTCTTGGTTAACAAGCACTCGGTCATCCGTATGTACGCCGTCGAAGTCCGTGACAAGCGCCCTAATCGTCCTCTTCGGTATGGTTCGCTGCAAGTCATGGATCTCGGCATAGGCTTCAGCGATTACCCAATCCTCAGCCGTATCAATTTCAATTGGCGGCATAGCGACCGGGACAAGAACTGTTACGCCGCAGAACCTTTGCTCGGTAGCCAAGAACTCAGGTACGCGAACAGCATAGATGGCTCCCGTCTCTCTGTAGCGCGGTATCATATCCTGTCGCCGTTGACGCGGTTCCGCATGATTGTGTGTAAGACCGATCGCTGTTCCATCGCTAGCTACTTGCCAAATGAAGCCGTGATCCTCAATCGCGGCGAAGGCGCTCGCAGCCCCGCGATTTAAAAGTTCCGATACAACAGCATCGATTTGCTCGGGAGTGGTAAACGGTGAGGTGCATTGAATGAAAACGAGCACATCCGGCATCGTCCCCGTCATGCCTTCAATCTCACGCAAGGCATGTATTAGTGCCGATTCAGAACTTGCGGTGGAATTTGATAGCGCGGGCGGGCGGGTGATAGCAGTAGCGCCGAAACGTTTCGCTACCTCGAGTATCTCCGATGAGTCGGATGAAACGTAGACGTTGGACACGAATTTCGACTCAATAGCAGCCAAAACGGCGCGCCCTACCAAGGGCACCCCATTCAAATATCGTGTGTTCTTGCCAGGGAGGCCAACAGAACCTCCCCGAGCTGGAATTACGGCGACAACTTGCATCACGAAATTTGCCGAATTTGCCCGCCGTGCTTTTCTTCGCGCCATTTCAGCTTGTCACGTTGGACCAGCTCGACGTCGAGCATTTCTTTTCCCTTGTACGTCACCGCCTTGCTCACATTCTTCAAATCGCGGCAGAGACGGCGCAACCCGTCAGGCTCAAGACTTGCGGCGTGATCGGTCCCCTTCCAAGTGCGG
The DNA here is from genome assembly GCF_000697965.2 of Ensifer adhaerens. Taxonomy (NCBI): domain Bacteria; kingdom Pseudomonadati; phylum Pseudomonadota; class Alphaproteobacteria; order Hyphomicrobiales; family Rhizobiaceae; genus Ensifer; species Ensifer adhaerens. Next base: position 1,039,018 of record NZ_CP015881.1, read on the forward strand.
TCCAGCGTGAAATGACGCTCTACGTACTCAAAGTCCCCTTTGCCATAAACATTTCGACCAATGATCCCCGCCGTCATCGCGGCGACGTCTGCGGCGATCCCCAGGTGATGGCCAGAAAAGCCAATCGACTTAACTTTGTCACCGTAGCGTTCCTGCAATCGGTTAATCTCAAGCACACAAATATCGGCAAAGGCCACCGGATAGCCCGACGTGCACGCATAGAGAACCAGATCTTTGGCGCGCCCACGCTTTTCGTAAAACTCTACGAGCCGGTCAGTTTCTTCATGCGTGGTCATTCCGGTAGAGACATGGATCTCTCCATCAAAGTTCTTGCAGAGGAACTCCTGAAGCACATAATGCTGATTTGTTGCGGACGGCAACTTTATCAGATTAGGTTTCAGAGCGGCGATCTCCTGCGCAGACGTAAGATCCCACACGGAAGTTGAATAGTCGATCCCCATCGCCTGGCACTCTTCGCGCAGTTCCCGATGCTGACCAACAGAAAACTCAAGAAACTCACGATGCTCGCCGTAGGTCGCACCATACGAATTGGCAGGAACGGGGTGCGGCCGATCATACTCTTCCGGAGTCAGCAGCTCTCGGTTGTGACGCTTCTGAAATTTGGCGACGTGGGCGCCGCAGATCTTTGCGGCAACACGTATGAGTTCCTTGGCAATGTCCATGCTACCCATGTGGTTGCAGCCGATTTCCGCAATCACTTTAATTTCGTTTGTCATATTCAGGATCCTGTTGGTCTTCGGTTACTCCGGCGTATGCCGTACTTGGATTGGGCCACACCGATGCACTTGCCAGTAATGACGCTACGCTGTCCTTAGACATTTGCGGCATCAAAGGCAATTGGCTGCGTCAGTAAAGAGATCAGTTGGTGGACAAAGAACTCAGCCCTGGACCTTCATTGTCCGTCAAAGCTCGGACCCGGGCGGCTTCAGTTGCGTCATGCAACCATTGGAGTACAGCCTCCATTTCGGAGGGCTGAGAACTCACGAAGTAGCGAGATCGTAGTATGTACGCTGCAGCAAATATCTCCTGCACAGAGCGGAGCTTGGTTCGGCGCGAAGTGCGCAGCCTATCGTCGGTTACGCCCCAACCAGCATAGAACGGCAAACCGTAGCACGTCACCGCGATCCCACGAAGAAGGGCTTCAAACCCCATAAGCGAGCTGATTGTATACACTCGATCGACTCCCTCGAACGCTTCCGCTGGCGCTATGTCATCAATCAACACCTCACAGATGTCAGCGACGGCCGCCGGGTCTGAAACCCAAGCGCGGGTGCGATGCAATACCTCAGGGTGCGGCTTGTAGACGATCTGCGCGTTCGGGTTTTCGGCTGCGGCAAGCCGAACGAGATCGTTATTGGTTAGGGGCCGATCACAACCGTACTTTACTGCGGCATCAGTTTCCACCTGTCCAATAACCAAGATACGCGGCCTCTCCTTTTTCCCGAGAACAGCATCGAGAGTCAGGCGTCTGCCCAAGTTGTACTTGCTCACTCGAAAATTGAGCAACAGTTCTATACACTTTTCCGCTCGCTCCATTAGGGCTTTGTCTGAAGCGAAATCGTATGTCTCGAGGATAAGTTCAAGATCAGAGGCATTCCGCGCATCGTAGTGCATGGTACGTGAGTCAACAATGAGCGATGCGGGTGGAGATCTATGGGCACCGAGCGCCACCGAGCGAAGGAAGCCATCCTCAACATGAAAAAATGGAATTCCACAGATACCGCAGAATATCTTCAAAAACGGCCAATATTTGAAACCCCAAACATAGACTTCAGGCTTCTTGTAGAGAAGTAATCGAAAAGGCCAACCGTGGATCAGCATTGTGGGCGCCTTGCGGCTTAGCACAGTGCATTCAAGATCAGGAAACCAATTCGGAACCTCATCTTTCCAAGGTTTGAAGCCGAAGAAGAAGGCTTTTCTGCGCGGCATAATAAAGCTGTTATCTCCGTCGATTCGCGCGTCCCTCCTCGAACAGAGGACAATACGTCTTGTTGTTGGGCGCCGGACGCAAAGTATTCATCCGGAACTAAAAACGAGTGGTCAGAGGTACGTCGTTGGAGTTACCGAACCTGAGCCGTTTGGCGAATTCAAGGCCCGATCGATCCCAAACCGATGAGACAGACGCCAATTGGCATTCTCTCTAAGTGGGAGCAGTGCGACTCTGGGTTGCGCGGCTCCTCATTCGACAACATGAATTCCGGGAACCTTTGACATTCTGATCGCCGGTGCCTCGCCCTCAAAAGCCTCCACCCGCCGATCATAGTTCGGCGCGACCGTGCCCATCACGCGGTCCCAGAACGAGAAATAGTTCGCGTAGTTGTACTTGAATTCGGCGTGGTGCTGGTCGTGATAGGTCGTGCAAAGCATTGGCGAAGGATACCGCGCCGTGCGTGAGGCGAAATATTCGAAGCCGGCGTGGCCGAAGGTGCCGTTGATCTGATCGAACAGGCGGTGGGTCAGAAGGATGATCGGCGGGAACGGCACGAGAAACGTGATGACGGCATAGTAGCCCTGGCTCATAGCGGTATCAACTAAGCCGATCGAGTCGTTGCTCCAGGCCGTCGGCGCGACACTGCGGTGATGCAGGAGATGGTACTTATAGAAGAGCTTGGTGTGCAGCAGCCGGTGGGCGAAATAGAACCAGGCGTCGAAGAGCACCATGCAGAGCACGAACAGCGGAATGGCCGTCCACCAGCTGAACTCCCAAGGCGAGAACAGCGTCCATCCCTTGTACTGGACGAAAAGCCCTATCGCGACCGACGTGCAGGTCACGAGGATCGAGGCCATGCTCTGGCGGATCTCGATGGCCTTGCGCTTCTCGCCGCGCCGCCCCTTTTGGATGCGGCGCTCGGGGTTGCGGTCGTTGAGCCAGGTGATGCCGTAGCCGAGGATGAAGTACAGCGCCACCGTCGCTGCATAAATCGCGGCCAGCAAGCCGACAAAGGTGAGACTGTCCTGAAGAAGGGCGCTCAAATCGTGATCCGTCGCGGAAAGAAAAGTTGAACTGGTGTGTGGACTATATCAAGCACCCTCTTCCGCGCAAGGCGTACAGCTTTAGCCGCGCTCAAACTCGGCCAGAAATGCGCGCAATTCTGCGCCGTCAATGCCGACGAGGTGGCCCTCCTGCGGATACCTGCCCGAGTGCACATCCTCGGCAAACTCCGTGAACGCGGCGATCCGTTCGCGCTGAAGCCGGTCGTATTCGGCGGCAAAGTTGCGGTATGTCTTGGCATGGCGTGGCACGTGGCCGCGATTGCTGCCGAGCACGTCGGCGGCAAACAGATATTGGGCGTCGCAGCCGCAGCCTGCCCCCATCGAGAGCATCAGCATCGAAGTTCTGGCACTGATCGGTGCTGCAACTTCTCCCGGTACGACCTCGATTTCTGCAGCGAAGGCGCCGGCTTCCTCGAGCGCCTTGACCTGCCGCCAGATCTCGAGTGCAGTCGCGGCCGTCTTGCCGACAGCACGGAAGCCGCCGGTCCAGGTGGCTTTGGATGGGATGAGGCCCACATGGCCGCAGACGGGAATGCCCTCCTCTCGCATCAGCCGGACGGTCGAAAGCCCGGCAGCACAGTAGACCGCATCGCCGCCGGCCTTCAGCGCCTTGAAGGCCGCACGCATGTACTCTTCCGCCGTGACGTAGTCGCCATATTCGAGCCCCGGAAAGGCAAAGCAGGTGGGCGCCACCTCGCGAAACTCCGGTCCTAAGAGCGTCGGGGGAACCGAAACGAGGTCGATGCCGGCGGCTTCTGCCGCTTCGGCTTCATCCAGCGTCTCGACGCGCAGCATGGTGAGCTGGCGCTTGCCCTTCATCGACAAGAGATCGGCAACGGTCGGACGGTGGCTTTTCATGAGAAGGCTCCGGTTGGAAACAGGACGAGATTTGCCGCTCACGCTAGGCGGCGAGGAGTGCTTTGAGCTTGGTATCGGGCGAGATGAGCGCTTGCGGGTCCGGCCGCTTTGCGGCTGCAATCAGCATTTCGGCAAGCCGAATGTCGCGCGCGACCGCATTGCCCGGTCCGATGCCGGAGGCCGCAAGCAGCCGACCGGTATCGTCGAGATGAAAAAGAATGAAGGCGTCGTCGGTAAGTTCGCGCCGCACGGTCGTTGCAGTACCCTCAGCAAGCCCCGCGATCTGCAGTGTCAGATCATACTGGTCGGACCAGAACCACGGCACGCTGGTGATCGCCTCGCCCCCGCCGAGCAGATTGCCGGCAACGAGCGTCCCCTGATCCTGCGCATTGCGCCACGCCTCAAGACGTATCCGACGATCACCATAGTGACAGAGCGGGAACGAGCAGCAATCGCCAGCGGCGTAGATATCCGGGTCGCTGGTTTGAAGCGTTGCGTCGACCGCAATGCCGTTCTCGATCGAAAGGCCGGCGACGGCTGCAAGGTCCGTGTTCGGGACCGCGCCGATGCCAACGACGACGAGATCGGCCTCAATTGTCTCGCCGCCGGCGAGAACGACGCGCGCACGGCGTTCGTCCGCGTCGATACGTTCGATCTTCGCGTTGCATCGTATGTCGACGCCTTCTGCTCGATGCCGCGCGGCAACGATTGCGGCGATCTCCTCCGGCACGCCGCGCGAAAGGATGCGCGGCAACCCTTCGATAAGCGCCACGGCAGCACCGAGCCGGCGCGCCGTTGCGGCAAGCTCCAGACCGATGAAGCCACCGCCGATGATCGCAAGCTTGCGACCGGGCGAAAGTTCGCGGCGGATCTCTTCAGAATCGGCATGGGTTCTAAGCGTGCGGATGCGGCGTGACACCTCATCTATACCGGCGATGGTTCGCGCCCGGGCACCGGTCGTCAACAACAGCCGGTCATAGGCGATGCTGCTTCCGTCTGCGAGCGTCACGCGCTTTTCTGCGCGATCGATGGCCATGACCGGGATATCCGTCAGGACTTCGATCGCTGCTGCCGCATAGCGCTCGGCATCAGCGACATATTTCGGCGCGACCTCTGCCTTGAGCCCTTCCTTCGAAAGAGGCGGCCGCTCGTAGGGAAGATGCGGTTCCGCGCCGATCAGTGTGATCTTACCGTCGTATTGCTTTTCCCTGAGGGCAAAGGCGGCCCTTGCGCCACATTCGCCGGCGCCCACGATGACGATGGAACCCATCTCAACCTCCCTGCCCGCCGCGGCGAGCCCAATCCTATCGAGAGCGGCTTCAGCCGAGCGCGATGAACACGCTTCCGGCCTCGACCTTCACGGGATAGGTCTTCAGGTTGACGCACACGGGAGCGCCCTTGGCCTGGCCGGTCTTGTAGTTAAAGCGGCCGTTGTGCTTTGGACATTCGATGATGTCGTCCATGACCAAACCGTCGGCGAGATGGATGTGCTCGTGCGTGCAAAGCCCGTCGGTCGCGAAATATTCGTCGTCGGGGCTGCGGTAGACCGCAAAGGTGCGTCCGCCGTGATCGAAACGGATCACATCTTCCTCATCGATTTCGTCCGCTGCGCAGACCTCAACCCAGTTTCCGCTCATGACTTCCTCCCATTTCCTGGCATTCGTTGGTTATTCGGCTGCGTGCACGATCGCATCCCTGTGAAACTCTTCCCGGTAGGGCTTCGCGGTCGCCGGCAACTTGCGCTTCAGGAAGTAATCTTCGTTCCGCAACTGTCGCAGAAAGGCCGGGATCATTTCGCGGTAGCCGTCCAGCATCGACGGGTTCGGCTCCGGCAGATCATGCTTGATCATGGCGTGCAGCTTCGGCAGCGCGTGATAAGGCACCATCGGGAACATGTGGTGTTCCACATGGTAGTTCATGTTCCAATAGACGAAGCGGCTCACCGGGTTCATGTAGACTGTGCGGCTGTTCAGCCGATGGTCGGTCACGTTGTCGGCAAGACCGCCATGCTGCAGCAACCCAGTCAGCACATGGTGCCAGGCGCCATAGAGCCTCGGCAGACCGATCAGCATCAGCGGCAGGATCGAACCGAGATAGAAACAGGCGGCAATCGTCGCGGCATAGATCGCAAACCAGATGCGCGCGACCAGGATCGCCTTCGGCTGCTCCATTTCAGGGATGAAAGTCGCTTCCTCGGCGCTGATGATGCCGAACGTGTTGCGCACCATATCGATCATCGCGTGCCAAACGTCGAGCACGCCGAAGAAATTGAGGACGAGGCGCAGCAGATCCGGCGGCCGCATGACCGCGATTTCGGGATCCCGGCCGACGATCACCGTATCCGTGTGGTGGCGGGTGTGGCTCCAGCGCCAAGTGACCGGATTGCGCATGATCATGAAGCAGGCGATCTGGTAGACCGCATCGTTCATCCACATCGTCTTGAAGGCCGTGCCATGGCCGCATTCATGCCAGCGGCTATCGGAGGCGGATCCGTAGAGAACGCCATAGGCAAGGAAGAACGGGACGGCCCACCAGGTGCCCCAGAAGGTGATGCCGAGTGCGCCGAACAGAACGAGACAACCGAGCCAGATCGCAGTGTCGCGGATGGCCGGACCATCCTCGCGCTTCATCAGTTCCTTCATCTGCTTGCGCGGAATGTCGGTGTGATACCACTCTGCGGCCGAGAGACCGCTGGCGACCGCCGCCTGGGCATCCCGGCCAAGCAGGCTATAGTCTCGCTTCGTCGGCATCATCGTCATTTGCGCTCCTCCCCGCGGTCCGACCCGATCTGGCCGGCGACGTCTCATGTCGTGCAATGACGATAGGTTGACTTTTGCCAGGTCTCAATGCAGCAATGATATATTCTCTCAAATGATGTCATAAGCCGCATTTCACGCGTGATACAAACCTATCAGGAGCCACGATGAGCAACCGTCCGACCATTGCCGACCTTGCGCGTACTGCCGGCGTCAGCGTCGCCACCGTCGACCGCGTACTCAACGGGCGCCATCCCGTGCGCGAGGAAACCGCGCGTCGGGTCTATGAGGCTGCTAAATCAATCGGCTATCACGCCGTGGGCTTGATCCGGCAGCGCGTCTTTGAAGACCTGCCGCAATACAGGCTTGGCTTTGTGCTGCAAAAGCCGGAGCAGGCCTTCTATCAAACCGTTGCGAAGGAAATCGAAATCGCGGCACTGTCGCTCTCGCATGCCCGCGTCTTCGCCCAGATCGATTTCGTGGCAAATTCCACCCCATCGACCATCACGGACAAGCTTCGGGCCGCTGCGGCGCGGAACCAGGCCATTGCGCTCGTCGCTCCCGACTACCCGGCCGTGACCACCGCGATAGAAGAACTCAAGGAACGCGGCATTCCGGTCTTCTCCCTGCTTTCGGATTTTGCCGCAGGCGTTCGCGAGGGCTACGTTGGCCTCAACAATCACAAGGTCGGCCGCGCAGCCGCGTGGATGATCACAAAGGCGGCCAAACGCCCCGGCAAGGTCGCTGCCTTCGTCGGCAGCCATCGCTTTCTCGGCCACGAGCTTCGGGAAATTGGCTTTCGCTCCTATTTCCGTGAGCACGCGCCGGATTTCGAGGTGCTGGATACGATGGTTAACCTCGACACGGCCGAGATCACCCATGAAGCGACGCTCAATCTGCTGCAGCGCCACCCGGACCTGATTGGCTTTTATGTCTGCGGCGGCGGCATGGAAGGGGCGATCTCGGCGATCCGCGAGGAGAAGCTTGAGGGAAAACTGATCGCGGTCGTCAACGAGCTGACGCCGGATTCCCGTGCGGCCCTTGGCGACGATGTCGTGACCCTGGCGATATCGACCCCGACGGCCGCCCTCGCGCGCGAAACGATCAACCTGATGATCCAGGCGATAGACAAGGGCCCGACCGGAGCGCCGGGGCAAACCTTCTTGCCGTTCGACCTCTTCACACCGGAAAATATCTAGGCAGATGGTGGTTCGTGAGAATGACGGCGCTACGCCTCGCGCCGCGTCTGTGCAATTTCTTTCACAAGGTATTCAATGGCCGCCAGTGTATCCAACCGCACCCATGTCTCAGGATGGCGATACACTGGATAGAGACTCAAAGCCGCAAAGGTGAGTTGATCGAGCGTCGGGCGCGCCCCCGACCTGCGACGCAAGGTGCTTTGCGAAGCCTTGCCCGATCGGTCGTCGGTAAGACCCCAGCCTGCATAAAACGGCGTTGCATAGCAACGGACAGGCAATCCCCGCAAAAGCGCATCGAAGCCCATTTGGCTGGACACTGTCCAGACCTCATCGACGATTTCGAGGATTGAGGCGGCAGAGACCTTGTCCGCCATCAAGATGATCCCGGGCGTTTTGGCAGCCCGCTCTGTCATGTAGCCGCGCCTATGGCCGGCGATCACATCTGGATGTGTCCGAACAACGCACTGAGCGCCGCTAGCGAGGGCATCATCCAACATCCGATGAAAGGACGCCGGCGATCCGAGCGCCTTTGCAACGGAAACATCCCCGTACACTTGATCCACGAGCAGCACCCTGCGCCGGTTAGTGCGTTCAATGCGCGGACTATGGTGGGGCAAGCTGTTGTATTTAGAAAGCTTGTTCGCCACCAGGGCCTCCCGGATGGTGGCACCCGTGTTTGTGAACTCCGCACGACCCGCTTCGGCGATCAACAACTCTAGACGCGAGGCACGACCCGCTTCGACCGGAAGCGCTTTGTCGTCGATAACAATCGAAATCGGCACACTGCCTTCCTTACCCAGACCCACGGAGCGTAGAAAGCCATCTTCGAGGTGCCAATGCGGTAGACCTCTGAGGCGTGCAATGCGGATAGCTGTCTTTGCCGGCAACCGACCGCCCCAAGAGACGATCCCGTCGAGTGAAGATGACAGCGTCGAATGAAGCGGCGCATCCCCGAAGTAGTTCCGCAGCCAGGGGAATGCCTGCTGCACGAAAAAGGATGCCCCTATTCTGGAACCCCATCTCGGGTGCCAGGGGCGCGTTGTTTCTGGCGATACTTCGTCCAGCTCGTTCATCCCTTTGTCTCAAGCCGCTAAAGTTCTCAACTTCGTCCGGCCAAAAACCATCTCCCCTTCAGAAATGCAATTGCCAACTTGAAGCAGGAGCGATCGGAGATCTCTTAACCACTGGGAAGCATGTCAGAGAGAATTTGGTACCCACGCAGGAATGAAAGAATTCCATCACTGACGAAGGACAATCTTGCAGCAATGCAAGGCCTTTTCGCGCTGTGCTCTTTGACTGCGCTCCGACAGTTGGTGAATTGTCCGCAAGGTTATAAATGGAATGAACGTTCCATTTATAACCCATAGCCACCCCACTGGAGGAGACATTCCCGTGACCGCCCTGCCCTTCGCCCTCAATCACATGACGACGCCGAATCTACCGCTTGGCGACTTTTTCCAACTCGCCAAATCGCTCGGCATGACCTCTGTCGAAATCCGCAACGATCTCACCGGTAACGCCATCCTGGACGGCACGCCGGCGAAGGATGTCGCCGCCCTCGCCGGCCGTCACGGCATCACGATCATCTCGATCAATGCACTTCAACGTTTCAACGAATGGAACGAGGCCCGTCAGGCCGAAGCCGAAGAACTGATCGCCTATGCACGCGACTGCGGCGCCAAGGCCCTTGTCCTCGTTCCCGTAAACGACGGCACGGGCCAGGCCGATGGCGAACGCCAGGAAAATCTTCGCAAAGCTCTTTCGGCACTGAAGCCGATGATCGAAAAGGCCGGGATCATCGGCCTCGTCGAACCACTCGGCTTCGAAATCTGCTCACTGCGCTCGAAGACGGAGGCTGTCGAGGCAATCAAGGTCGTCGATGGTGAGAAGACCTTCCACCTCGTGCACGACACGTTTCACCACCACCTCGCCGGCGAGCCTGCGATATTTCCCGAGATGACCGGCCTCATCCACATTTCCGGGGTCGCGGATGAACGTGTCGCGGTGGCGGATCTGCGTGATTCGCACCGCGTTCTCGTCGATCGGAGCGACCTGCTCGACAATGTCGGACAGATTCGGCGCCTGCGCGCGGCGGGCTATGCAGGGCCACTCTCCTTTGAGCCATTTGCCGCCGAAGTCCACGGATTGGCGGATCCCGCCGCCGCGGTGGGACAGAGCGTGGATTACATCCGAGGCCATATCTAAGCTCCCCCGGCGCGAGGCGGGCAAATCAGCAGCGGGCGCCGCATCAGGCCTTGACGGCGTCCGTATAAAATGGAATACATATTCCGTAATCGCAATTTGCTGGTTCGTTTATTCCGTTTTGTTCGAAAGCGCAGCGGGAGTGCCGCTTTCGAAATGAATGAGCGCAATCGGCCATTGCGTCCCCGGCAGGAGAAGGTGGCGCCGGGCACCATTGTGGAGGAGAAAGACAATGAAGAAATTTGTGCTCAGCACAGCGCTGGCGATGATGATGTCGACGGCAGCCCATGCCGAGACCATCGGCGTATCCATGGCCCTTTTCGACGACAATTTCCTGACGGTCTTGCGCAACGGCATGTCCGACTACGCCAAGACGCTCGATGGGGTCGAACTGCAGATCGAAGACGCGCAGAACGACGTCTCCAAGCAGCAGAGCCAGATCCAGAACTTCATCGCCGCCGGCGTGACCGCGATCATCGTCAACCCGGTCGATACGGATGCGACGGCTGCCATGTCGAAGATCGCAGCGGATGCCGGCATCCCGCTCGTCTACGTCAACCGCGAACCGGTCAACGTGGACACGCTGCCGGATAAGCAGGCTTTCGTGGCATCGAACGAGCAGGAATCCGGCACGCTGCAGACGCAGGAAATCTGCAAGATGCTCGGCGGCAAGGGCAAGGCCGTCGTGATGATGGGCGAACTGTCCAACCAGGCCGCCCGCATGCGCACCAAGGACATCCACGACGTACTTGCCACCGACCAGTGCAAGGGCATTGAGATCGTCGAGGAGCAGACCGCCAACTGGTCGCGTACGCAGGGCTCGGACCTGTTGACGAACTGGCTTTCGGCCGGTCTTGAGTTTGACGCCGTCATCTCCAACAACGACGAAATGGCGATCGGCGCGATCCAGGCGCTGAAGGCCGCGGGTCGTTCGATGGACAGCGTCGTCATCGGCGGCATCGACGCTACGCAGGATGCGCTCGCTGCGATGGCTGCCGGCGACCTTGACGTCACGGTGTTCCAGAACGCCGCCGGCCAGGGCAAGGGCTCGGTCGACGCCGCACTGAAGCTCGCAAAGGGCGAGCCGGTGGACAAGAAGGTCTACATTCCCTTCGAGCTCGTCACCAAGGACAACCTCGACAAGTACCAGGCGAAGAACTGATCGCCACAGTCGGGAGCGCGGGCAAACCCGCGCTCCCCCTTTAAAATGCAGGTCCGTCCGCAAATGCCTGCGTCCAATGGATGCCGCATGCGGTAAGATGGGCTGGTCACCCGCCAGCGACGAGGACTTTCCGCGACAGCCGGAAACGACGGGGAGGCAAGGAACATGACGCTCAGTCCGACAACGATGGCAGCCGTGCGCGCCAGCGGCGCGGTACCCAAAGCCGAATATCTTCTTTCTGCAGAAGGCATCCGCAAGGAATTCCCTGGTGTCGTCGCGCTCGACGATGTCGAGTTCAAGCTGAAGCGCGGCACGGTACATGCGCTGATGGGCGAAAACGGCGCCGGCAAATCGACGCTGATGAAGATCCTCGCCGGCATCTACACGCCCGACAAAGGCGACGTGAAGCTTAAAGGTGCCGAAATCCGGCTGAAGTCGCCGCTCGACGCCCTCGAAAACGGCATCGCCATGATCCATCAGGAGCTGAACCTGATGCCGTTCATGACGGTCGCGGAAAACATCTGGATCCGCCGGGAACCGAAGAACCGCTTTGGCTTCGTCGATCACGGCGAGATGAAGCGCATCACCGCCCGCCTGTTCGATCGCCTGAAGATCAAGATCGATCCGGAGATCGAGGTCCGCCACCTCTCGGTGGCCAACCGGCAGATGGTCGAGATCGCCAAGGCGGTCTCCTACGAATCCGACGTGTTGATCATGGACGAGCCGACGTCTGCGCTGACCGAGCGCGAGGTCGCGCACCTTTTCGAAATCATCCGGGATCTGCGCGAACAGGGCATCGGCATCGTCTACATCACCCACAAAATGAACGAGCTGTTCGAGATCGCCGACGAATTCTCGGTTTTCCGCGACGGCAAGTTTATCGGCACCCACGCCTCAAGCGACGTTACCCGCGACGACATCATCCGCATGATGGTTGGTCGCGAGATCACCCAGATGTTTCCGAAGGAAGAAGTGCCGATCGGCGACGTTGTCCTGTCGGTCAAGAACCTCGCGCTTGACGGCGTCTTCCGCGACGTCTCCTTCGACGTCCGCGCCGGCGAAATCCTCGGCATTGCCGGCCTCGTCGGCTCCGGGCGCTCGAACGTCGCCGAAACCCTCTTCGGCGTCACGCCTGCAAGCTCCGGCACGATTTCAATCGACGGCAAGACACTTTCAATCGACAGCCCGAACACGGCGATCCGCAACCGCATGGCGTTTCTGACCGAAGACCGCAAGGACACCGGCTGTCTCCTGATCCTCGACATTCTCGAAAACATGCAGATTGCCGTGCTCCAGGATCGTTTCGTCAAGGGCGGCTTCGTGACCGAAAAACAGGTCACGGCGGCCTGCGAAGAAATGAGCCGCAAGCTGCGTGTCAAGACGCCGAACCTGCAGGAGCGCATCGAGAACCTCTCGGGCGGCAACCAGCAGAAGGTGTTGATCGGCCGCTGGCTGCTCACAAATCCGCGCATCCTGATCCTCGACGAGCCGACACGCGGCATTGATGTCGGCGCCAAGGCGGAAATTCACCGTCTCGTCACCGAACTCGCGCGCAACGGCGTCGCCGTCATCATGATCTCCTCGGAGATGCCCGAAGTGCTCGGTATGAGCGACCGCATCATGGTCATGCACGAGGGCCGCGTCACCGGCTTCCTCGACAGGGCCGAAGCAACCCAGATCAAGGTCATGGAGCTCGCCGCGAGCTGAGCGGGAAACGACCCCAAAGGGAGGACTGAAAATGGATACCAATGTCGCCGCACAGGGAGCGAGCGCACCGCTCTCAGGAACAAGGCGCCGCTTGCCGCCTGAATTCAACATCTTCCTGGTCTTGATCGGCATCGCGCTGGTCTATGAGATCCTCGGCTGGATTTTCGTCGGCCAGAGCTTCCTCATGAACCCGCAGCGCCTGACGATCATGATCCTGCAAGTGTCCGTGATTGGCATCATCGCCGTCGGCGTCACCCAGGTCATCATAACGGGCGGCATCGACCTTTCCTCCGGCTCCGTCGTCGGCATGACGGCGATGATCTCGGCAAGCGTCGCCCAGGCCTCCACCTGGCCGCGCGCGCTCTATCCGTCCTTGACCGATATGCCGGCGATCGTCCCGATCGGGCTTGGCATCGGCATCGGGCTACTCGCCGGCTTTATCAACGGCCAGCTGATTGCCCGCACGAAGATCCCGCCCTTCATCGCCACGCTCGGCATGATGGTTTCGGCACGCGGCATTTCCAAGTGGTACACCAAGGGCCAGCCGGTCTCGGGTCTCACCGATCAGTTCAACTTCATCGGAACCGGCATCTGGCCCGTCATCGTCTTCCTGGTCGTCGCGCTCATCTTCCACATCGCGCTGCGCTACACTCGCTACGGCAAGTTCACCTATGCGATCGGCGCCAATGTGCAGGCAGCCCGTGTCTCCGGCATCAATGTCGAGGCGCATTTGATCAAGGTCTATGCCATCGCCGGCATGCTGGCGGGCCTCGCCGGTGTCGTCACGGCTGCCCGTGCGCAGACAGCACAGGCCGGCATGGGCGTCATGTACGAACTCGACGCGATCGCCGCGACCGTTATCGGCGGAACCTCGCTGACGGGTGGCGTCGGCCGGGTCACCGGCACGGTCATAGGCACCATCATCCTTGGCGTCATGACCTCAGGCTTCACCTTCCTTCGGGTCGACGCCTACTACCAGGAAATCGTCAAGGGCCTGATCATCGTCGCGGCTGTCGTGATCGACGTCTATCGACAGAAGAACCGCAAGAAGGCCTGAGTCCCAAAAGCAATACTCTCCTCCCAGTGAAGCCAACTGGCCGGGATGATGAAAGTCATCCCGGCATTTTATTTTGTTCAGAAGGCTATATCGCCAGGCTCAAGCCGTTTTCCACATATGCTTGGCGCGCAGGGCTGCCCCGGCGCACACGCTCTGGCAAAGTCCTTGGCGATGCACTATAAGACAGGCGTTCAAAACTATTGGAGACTTCCCATGTTGTCGCAGCGCAAGCTTGCGAGCCAGTTTCAGCCGCGTTTCGTTCTTCAGCTTTGGAACGCGATGCTGCGGGTACAGACCCGCGAGACAGCTTCCTTCTTCGGCCACCGCGGCCGCTAAGCAAGACCCCAAAAAACCTGAATTGCCCCAGCCGCGTGAGCGTGTCGCCCGACCGCTCGCAGATGGCTTTCGCTCAACCGGCCCGCATTTGGCGGCGCTGGGCTGAGCCTATTCATGCTTAGCCCTCTGGAAAGCGGATGGTCACCTTGAGGCCGCGGCCGTCAGCCCCCTCACTGAGGCTGGTTGTCGCGCCGTAAAGCTCGGCAATCTCTTCGACGATCGGCAGCCCGAGCCCTGAGCCGGGCGCGTCACTGCCGCCACGCTCGAAACGCCTGAGCACCGTCTCGTGCAATTCCGGCCGAATGCCCGGTCCGTTATCCTCCACCTCCAGCGACACCGAACCGTCCCGCGCAAAGACACGGCTCGTCACTTCTGCACCGCGACCGGCATAAAGCAGCGCGTTGCCGATCAGGTTCTTGAGCAGTTCACCGATGAGCAACGGCTCGGCACGGATGAAAGCCTCACCACCACCGTCAAAGCCGAGATCGATATCCGCGTCGCCGGCCGCCGGCACATGCTCTGCCGTTATCTCCCGCACCAGTTCGACCAAATCGATGCGCTCCAGCGAACGTGCCTCATCCTTGCCGGCAGCATCGATCTTCGCCATCAGCAGCAGCTGCCCCAGAATGCGCTCGGCATTGGCGACCGCCTCGTCGGCCTTTTTCACAGCACTTCTCGTCTCCTCGATCGAGCCGGCGCGTTGCGCCAGGGCGAGTTGCGTGCGGATGATGGCGAGCGGCGTGCGCAGCTGGTGGCTGGCATTGCCGGTGAAATTGCGAAGCGCATCGAGCGCCGACTGCAAGCGCCCCATGAAGGAATTGACCGTGTCGACGAGGCCCTGGACTTCGTTCGGAACCCGCTCGCCGATCGGATGCAGATCGTCCGGACTGCGCTCCGAGATCGCGTCACCCAGCCTGTAGAGCGGCCGCAAGGAAAACGTAACCGCGATCCAGACGATCATCGCCGCACCGGCAATCATCATGCCGAGGCGGAGCGCCGAGCGCACCAGGATCGTCTGCGCCAGATGTCGGCGCGCGATTGTCGTTTCGGCAACCGTGACCACGAAGGGCACGGAATTGATGCCGGTTGACGCGGAGCGGCGAAGGGCGGCAATGCGGATCGGTTCGCCGCGGAAGATCGAATCCGCAAAGGTGGTCGATGCGCCGGGCTCCTCCGCCAGCGACGGCAGCGTCTGGTAGCCGGTGATGAACTGGCCGGGCGGGCCATCGACCCGGTAGAACACCCGGTCCTGCGCGGCCGACGTCAGCATTTCCAGCGCGACATAGGGGATGTCGACTTCGAGCGACCCGTCTTCCGCCACGACCACGCGCTCGGCGATTGCCAGCGCCGAGCCGGCAAGCACCCGATCGGAAACGACGTTGGCGGTCGTCACGGCCTCCCGATAGGTATCCATCAGTGCAATGACCCCGATCACCACCGTCGAGATCAACAGCCAGCCAAGCAGGCGCCGGCGGAGGGAATAGACCGTCGTCCTCATTCCGGCCCGGCCGCCTTGTCGAGATAGTAGCCGATGCCGCGGGCGGTGCGCACGGTCAGCCCATGCGGCGCGAGCCGCTTGCGCAGCCTGCTGACATATTGTTCGATCGCGTTGGAGCTCAAGTCGTCGTCGAACCCTGTCAGCGACTGCATGATCGCATCCTTGGCGACCACCTTGCCGGCACGCATGAACAGAAGCTCCAGAAGTCCGAGCTCGCGCGCCGGGATCTCGATCGGCGCGCCGCCGGACGAGAAGCTGCGGGTGTTGAGATCGAGTGACACATTGCCGTAACTGACGGTCGAGGCCCTGAGGCCCGCCTGACGGCGCAAGAGCACGCGCACGCGCGCTTCGAGCTCGCCGACGTCGAAAGGTTTGATCATGTAGTCGTCGGCGCCGAGGTCGAGCCCCTTGATCCGCTCTTCGGGCGCGCCCCTTGCCGTCAGGATCAAGACCGCGGCGCGGTTCTGGCGAGCACGCATCGCCCTCAGCACATCGAGGCCATCCATTTCAGGCAGATTGAGATCGAGAATGACAAGATCGAACGTTTCGGTGGCGGCCACCGCATGCGCCGACGCACCGTCACTGACGACATCGACGGCGTAGCCGCTGCCGCGCAAGATAGCCGACAGGCCCTCGGCCAGGTCCTGGTTGTCCTCAA
This sequence comes from Ensifer adhaerens, assembly GCF_000697965.2. Lineage (NCBI taxonomy): Bacteria > Pseudomonadati > Pseudomonadota > Alphaproteobacteria > Hyphomicrobiales > Rhizobiaceae > Ensifer > Ensifer adhaerens. The sequence continues at coordinate 1,055,466 of NZ_CP015881.1, forward strand.
CAAGCAAGATACGCAACTATCATCACTCCCCCGACCACCTTATCCGCCGACGCCTTGCTTGTGAACGGTACGACACTGAGGCATTGTGGATTCATGCGGTTCTTGATTTCTTTTCTTTTTTTTGCCCTTTGTCCTCAGCTGCTCCTTGCGGCCCCTATCATATTCCCGGCCCTTTCCGGCAAAGCGGACGTGCGCACGCTGGTCGTCTATTCATCACTCGACGAGCCGCTCGCAAAGCCGATGATCATCGGTTTCCAGCGGGCCAATCCGGACGTTACCGTGCGCTATGAGGACATGCTGACCGGAGAAATCTACGACCGCATCATCAAGGAGACCGACGCCGGAATGAAGACGGCGGACTTCGCCTTTTCTTCCGCCATGGACCTGCAAGTCAAGCTCAGCAACGACGGTTACGCCCAGCGCAGCGATTTGCCGATGAGCGACCGCTGGCCCGCCTGGGCCAACTGGCGCAACACGGCTTATGCGCTGACCTTCGAGCCTGCCGTCTTCGTCTATCACAAGCCGAGCTTCACCAAGGAGAAACCGCCGTCGACGCGCGCGGAATTCGTCGATTACCTGAAGCGCCAGGGCGCGGCCGTCTTCGGCAGGATCGGAACCTATGACATCGAGCGGTCCGGCGTCGGCTTCCTCTTCATGTCGCGCGACCAGGAACAGTTCGGCGATATCTGGGATGTCATCCAGGCGATGGGGGCGGCCGGCGTCAAACTCTACTCGACGAGCGAAGCAATCCTCGAGCGTGTCGCCGACGGCCGCTTCGTGCTCGGCTACAACATCCTCGGATCCTATGCGGCGGACTGGGCGGCACGGCATCCGGATGTCGGCATCGTTCTGCCGAAGGATTATACCGTGGTGATGTCGCGCATCGGCCTCGTCCCGCAAGCTGCCGCCTCCCCCGACCTCGGCCGGCGCTATCTTGAATTCTTCATGTCGAAGGAAGGCCAGACGATTATGGCCCGGGAGTTGCAAATCCCGGCCGTCAGCCCCGAGGTGGCGGGAGAAAATACCGCCAACACCATGCAGGAGATGCTTGGCGGCCAGTTGCGCCCCGTCCCGGTAAGCCCGGGACTGATGGTCTATCTCGATCAGGTAAAGCGCTCACGGCTGATTGCCAAATGGAACGAGGTTCTGAGGCTCCATTGAAGACGACGGACCGGAAGCGCGGCGCTCCCGGTCCGATCGCAAATCCCGCCACCTTCAGGCTTAAGCCTTGTTCCGCGTACGCCCGGACCGTAGGGCCTGCGCGGAAAGGTTCAGTTCGACGGCAGCAAGCACCAACGCCTTCAACGCCTCTTCGTCGATCGCCTCGCCCTCGTGGATATCGATGGCGCGCCGGACATTGCCGTCAAGGCTGGAATTGAAAAGACCTGCCGGATCGTCGAGTGCTGCCCCCTTGGCGAAAGTCATTTTCACAACCGCTTTATAGGTCTCGCCGGTACAGATGATGCCGGCATGCTCCCAGACCGGGACGCCTCGCCATTTCCATTCCTCGACGACGTCAGGATCCGCTTCCTTGATCAGCTTGCGTATCTTCGCAAGCGTCGCACCGCGCCAGTCGCCAAGTTCCGCGATCCTCGCGTCAATCTGCCCGGAGGCAGAAGCGGCGGCTTCTGCCGCATCGTCGTTTTTCGCCTTGGTCGTCGCTTTTGCCATCGTATTTACTCTCCCATCATCCTTGCCGGAGCTCGCCTTCAGGCGGGGCCGGTGCAAACCGTCTTCGCCTTTGTCGGCGTTGCTCCTCATACCTAGGCTCGGGCCGGCTGGCGGCAATATCCGAGCAACGATTCGTGGTACCGTCGCGAAATCCGGTCGGGACCTGGCTCAATTTGAACGCCGGGAACCGGCAACATCGCCTGTCAGCGCATGCGAGAACCTAAAATTCCGTAAACGATGAGGCAGGATTTTCGCATTCGGGGCTTGATGTCAGCTAAATGTCAGCTTTCTATGGTGCCTTAAGGTCACTGGCACCCGTGGAGGCGGGCCGCCGGTTGCGTACTGGGAGGAAGCCACCAATCCGGTCAAGCGATAAGGGTCGAAAGAGCCCGTCGCCGTCTTCCCGTTCGCACACAGCAACAACGTGCGCGGTGAAAACGCGCCTCACGGAGGACTGACCTTGAAACATATTTTCCTCGCAACGATTCTCGCCGGTGCGATGTCGCTCCCGGCTGTTGCCGCTGATTACACGATCATTGCACCTGCAAACCCGGGCGGCGGCTGGGACCAGACGGCGCGTTCGCTGCAGACGGTCATGCAGCAGGAAGGCATCTCCGGCAACGTTCAGGTTCAGAACGTGCCGGGCGCCGGCGGCACCATCGGTCTCGCCCAGTTCGCAAGCCAGCAGAAGGGCAACCCGAACGCCCTGATCGTCGGCGGCTACGTCATGGTCGGTGCAATCCTCACCAACAAGTCCCCGGTCACTCTTAAGGACGTCACGCCGATCGCGCGTCTCACCGGCGAATACGAAGCGGTCGTCGTTCCGGCCTCGTCCGACATCAAGACCATGGGCGACCTCGTCGAAGCCCTGAAGAAGGATCCGGGCGCCGTGTCCTGGGCTGGCGGCTCGGCCGGCGGTACCGACCACATCGCCGTTGGCCTGATCGCCAAGGCGGCCGGCGTCGATCCGACCAAAATCAACTACATCGCCTATTCCGGCGGCGGTGAAGCGCTTGCTGCTATCCTCGGCAGCCAGGTTACCGCAGGTATCTCGGGCTACGGCGAGTTCGAATCGCAGGTCAAGGCCGGCACGCTCCGCCTGCTCGCCGTCTCCAGCGCCGAGCGCATTGCCGGCGTCGATGCTCCAACGCTGAAAGAATCGGGCGTTGACGTCGTCGTCGAGAACTGGCGCATGGTCGCAGCCGCTCCTGGCCTCTCGGACGAGCAGAAGGCCGCCGTTTCGGCCGATATCGAGAAGCTCGCGAAGTCCGCTGGCTGGCAGGAAGTCCTGAAGACCAAGGGCTGGCAGGACAGCTATCTCGCCGGCGATGCGTTCAAAGCCCAGCTCGACAAGGACGTTGCGGCGACCGAGGGCGTTCTCAAGGACATTGGACTGGTGAAATGATCAAGGGGCATCACCCTTCAACTGCAACGCGTCGCCCGGATCGGGCGGCGCTTTTCATCGCGGTGGTTCTCGCCGCTATCGCTGGACTCATTTTCTGGGATGTGTCGCGCCTGACGGGCGCTGCCGGCTACTCCCAGGTCGGGCCGACGACGGTCCCCTATGCGATCGCCTGCTGTCTTTTCGGCCTTGCGATCTGGACCGCGATCGAAGCGTTTCGCGGCGATTTTCCAGAGCGTGAGCACCAGGAAGTCGCTCCGGTTATCTGGATCGTCGGTGGTCTTGCCGCCCAGATGCTGCTGTTGAACATTGCAGGCTTCTCGATCGCCACCGGCATTCTGTTCGCGTTGACCGCACGCGGTTTCGGCAAGCGCAAGCTTTGGTTCTCGCTCCCCGTCGGCATTGCGATCTGCTTTGTCGTGTGGGTGATCTTCGCCAAGCTGCTGCTCCTGTCGCTGCCCGCGGGGCCGCTTGAACGCCTGTTCTTCTAAGAGGGCCGACGACCATGGCTACTTTTGAATTCCTGATGCAGGGATTGCTGGTTGCTGCGCAGCCAATGAACCTGCTCTACGCGCTGATCGGCGTAACGCTCGGCACGGCGGTCGGCGTCCTGCCCGGCATCGGCCCGGCACTGACCGTGGCGCTCCTGCTGCCGGTCACCTACCGTCTCGATCCCGGCGGCTCGCTGATCATGTTTGCCGGCATCTATTACGGCGGCATGTATGGCGGCTCGACCACGTCGATCCTGTTGAACACGCCCGGTGAAAGCGCCTCGATCGTGACTGCGCTCGAAGGCAACAAGATGGCGAGGGCGGGTCGCGGCGGGCCCGCACTGGCAACGGCCGCGATCGGCTCCTTCGTCGCCGGCCTGATCGCCACGCTTGCTCTTGCCTTCATCGCGCCTTACATCGTCAAGCTGGCCCTGGTTTTCGGTCCGCGCGAATATTTCGCGCTGATGGTTCTCGCCTTTGTCACCGTTTCCTCCGCCTTCGGCGACAGCACCCTTCGCGGTCTGACATCGCTGTTTGTCGGCCTGGCGCTTTCAGTCATCGGCATCGACCAACTGACCGGCCAGGCACGTCTTTCCTTTGGCGTTCCCGAATTGCTTGACGGCATCGAAGTCACGACGCTCGCCGTTGCCATGTTCGCCATCGGCGAGACGCTCTACATCGCTGCACAGGGCGACAAGGGGCCCGACAAGGTCGAGGCCGTCCGTGGCTCTGTATGGATGAATGCGGCCGACTGGGCACGCTCCTGGAAGGCGTGGCTGCGCGGTACCCTCATCGGCTTCCCGATCGGCGCCATGCCGGCTGGCGGCGCTGAGATCGGCACCTTCCTGTCCTACGCCACCGAAAAGCGTCTGACGAAGCATCCGGAAGAATTCGGCAATGGCGCGATCGAAGGCGTCGCCGGTCCGGAAGCGGCCAACAACGCCTCGGCCGCTGGCACGCTCGTGCCGCTCCTGACGCTTGGCCTGCCGACCACGGCAACCGCGGCGATCATGCTTGCCGGCTTCCAGCAGTATGGCCTCCAGCCCGGACCGCTGCTGTTTGCGACCAATCCGCAGCTCGTCTGGGGCCTGATCGCCAGCCTTCTGATCGCCAACTTCATGTTGCTGGTTCTGAACCTGCCGCTCATCGGTCTTTGGGTGAAGCTGCTGACAGTTCCGAAGCCTTGGCTCTATGCCGGCATCCTGCTGTTTGCCACGCTCGGCACGATCGGGGCCAACCCGTCGGTCTACGAGCTCGGCATGTTGCTCGCCTTCGGCCTGCTCGGTTACGCGATGCGCATCTTTGGATATCCGATCGCGCCTGTCGTCGTCGGCCTGATCCTGGGCCCGCTCGCCGAACAGCAGCTGCGCCGCGCGCTCGCGATCAGCCAGGGGGACTACTCGGTCCTGTTCACCTCGCCGATTGCCGCAGGCCTCCTGATCATCGCAGCTGCAGCGCTGATCGTACCGCTCATCCTTCGGGCCCGTGGCCGCGGCGAAGTCCTTGCGCAGCTCGCCGCCAACGAAGACTAAGCCCCAAAACAATCGGGTCCGGAACCCCTTTCGGACCCGATCGACATAGCGCCTCCTCCCAAGGCCTATCCGAAGGCCCGGCCGGTTTGAAAACCGACCGGGCCTGCTTCCTTTGCATGGCTGGCCTGTCCGATTGTGCATTGCAATAAGACCGACCAAACCCCATCTTTTGCTCATCAAAGAGAAAACGAAAGCGAGCAAGAAGATGGTTACCACAACTTACCACAAGGGTTTCATCGGTCGTGCATTCGCAGTTCTCGGCGCCGCTAGCGCTGCCGCCGCCGCTGTCGAAGGTCACCGCCGCCCGAAGGCAAGCGACCTGCGTACGCTGGGCATCGATCCGGCGAACTTCCCGGACACGCGCCGCGGCTAACATATTCCAGCGCCCCGAGGGGCGCCTTATCCTCCCAAGGATAGAACGGCTCGGGGTCGAGAGACCACCGAGCCGTTGTTTTTCCGGCAGCCGGCATCTTCAGCCCCCGCCACTTCATAGACCCGGCTCAAGAGGGCAGACGGTCCGACGCCCACTCGTCCCAAGTTGAAGCAGCGTGCTTCCGTTGCATGGCTGGCCTGTCCGATTGTGCATTGCAATAAGACCGACCAAACCCCATCTTTTGCTCATCAAAGAGAAAACGAAAGCGAGCAAGAAGATGACTACCACAACCTATCACAAGGGTTTCATCGGTCGTGCATTCGCAGTTCTCGGCGCTGCTAGCGCTGCCGCCGCCGCTGTCGAAGGTCACCGCCGCCCGAAGGCAAGCGACCTGCACACGCTGGGCATTGATCCGGCGAACTTCCCCGACACGCGCCGCGGCTAACAAATTCCAGCGCCCACGAGGGCGCCTTATCCTTCCAAGGATGATGAAGAACGGCTCGGGGTCGAGAGACCACCGGGCCGTTGCCATTATGGAAAAGCGCGTCCCTCCTCGTCGGGGTTCGTCGAACGCCGACAACGCGTTGGCGGCGTATGTAGGACATCAACGAGGCGTCGCGCGACGTCGCCTCACTTCTTCGCGCGATAGATCAATACCGGTATCGTGGAGTGAGCCAGCACCTTGGCAGCTACGCTGCCGAGCATCAGGCTTCCGACGCCACTGCGACCATGGGACGCCATGATGATGAGATCGGCATCTTTGTATATCGCCTGGTCGCAGATTGCGCGGTAGACCTCGTGGCTGCGGACCTGCTCCGTCTGGCACTCCACGCCTTCCGCCGCAGCCTTGCGCGCTAAAGCCGCGAGCATTTCCGCGGCATGCTTGCTGGCCAGCGCCTCGTATTCGGTGCGCGTGCTCGACAACTGCTCGGGATCGACCGAATAGAGGTCGAATGGTTCGGTAACGGCAAGGATGTTCACTCGTGCGCCGACGTCCTTTGCAAAGGTTATGCCTGCATCGACAGCGATTGTTGCTAAGGGCGAGCCGTCGGTGGGTATAAGAATATTGCGAAACATGGGATCCTCCTCTTCCAAGCTCCAGAGGAAGCTTAGTGCCTGGAGCGGCCTATTCCTTTGATCCCGATCAACGTTCCGGATTTCAGCAGGGAGGCGAATACTTAGCGACCTTTGTCGAAGCGGAAAAAATGTCGCAGTCGCCGCCGCAGGATGACGGACCAAGGCACCTCGGCATTGATCGCCTGGTAGCCAGCTTGTGTCAGCGAGAATTCAACGCGACCGTCATCTACCTCTCTTCGCGTGATGTATTGCATGTTCAGGGCGCGAAAGACCGTCGGGTGCAGTTCCGGTGGCCAGTAGATTTCATCTCCCGGCACCCGATAGGCGCCGGCGTTGTAGAGCTCCTCAAGCACGTTCCTTAAATCACTAGCCAGCATCGGATTTTTATCGCGCGCAGCGTGCGGTTTGGCAATGTGCGACACGACGACCTAAGGAGATAGATCGTCGTTCCAGTGCCGTTCCTAAACATCTATTCGTCAATGGGCCCTGAAATAGACTTCCGTTACGCGAAACTGCCCATCGATGCGCTTGCATTGTACGATGACGTCAATGGCGATTTTCAAGAGTTCGCGAATGTCGGTGCGCTGCAGGTATTGTCCGCCCTCCGATTCCTTTACCAGAAGGGTCAACTGTTCAAACGCCAATCTCGCGGAGTCAGCGTGCACCGTTGTGATTGAGCCGGGATGCCCAGAGTTCACGTTGCGGATGTAATAGAAAGCCGTCCCATCGCGCAGTTCCTGCAGTAGGATTCGATCGGGCCGCATGCGCAGACAGGATTCCAGGAGCTCCCTCACGCCAACTTTGGCGAGCCCCTGACCTCCCTTGGAATAGAATAACCGCGCGTGGTTCGGCTGACGAATCACGAGTTCCGGCGTGTCTTCGATAGAGATGACCCGCTCATCATCCGGAATATGACGAATGAGTGCCTTGGAGAGCGTTGTCTTCCCCGACCCCGTCGCTCCTGAGATAACGATATTCTTCCGGGCCAGCACCGCCTGGCGAAGGAACTCGGCCCACGCGCCCCTTTGATGCAGATCGATGAGTTTCCGGTCCGTCGCACCGGCCATGTGACTGCCGGGCGCCATGTCAGTAAACAAGCCACCCTGCTCAAGGTCGCCAAGACTTAATGCGGCAGACGAGGGCTTCCGGATGGTGATGCTGACCGTGTTCCGAGTGGTCGCAGGCGGGATGACGATCTGGATTCGCTCATTCCCCGGCAGTGTTGCCGACAGGATCGGTCTCGTTTCATCGATGGATTGATGGGAAAGACTAGCCACGGCCCTGGCGAGGCGCATCAGCTTTTCAAAGGATAGCTCCGGCAGATCATGGGTCCGCCATCCACCGGAGCCTTCTGTCAGCACCTGCCCTGGCCTATTGACGATCACTTCGTAGAGCGAGGGGTCGTCAAGGTACGGCATGAACGGAGACAGAAGTTCACGAACGACTGTCGCATCAGGACCTTCGGTCATCACCCACCCCCTACTTCGTCACGCGCGTCGACCGCGGGCGGACATCTCCCAGCACCGCGCGGTCAAGGATTTTGTTTTTCGGCCCGATCACGCGCAATCCGTAAACACCGGAAAAGTCGAGATCGCGTGCGACGAAGATCGAGACAAGCTCGCCTTGGTTCTTATTGAGCGTTGGCGGAATGTTGATCGATTGCTCGACAGCGATGGCTGCCGCCTGCTGGCCTGCGTTTGTGGTGTTCTCCGTGTCGACGTCGCTGTTACGCAGGCGACTGTTGGCGTAGCTCGTGGCATCGCCGACGATGGACAGGAGAAGCGCACTCCCGAACCGCTCCCACCAGTGAGTGTCGACGTAGCCATTCACGCCCGCCCGGCCGAGCGCATCCGTTGCCGGCGAGGCCAAGGTGACGATGACGCCGTTCGGGGTTTTCGCGCGGTTCCAGAGCACGAAGAGACGCTTCTGTCCTCGCTGGAGGCCGCCCCGATATTCGCCAACAACTTGCGTACCTTTCTCCATCAGCACAACCCGGCCATTGTCCGATAGAATATCCCGGTCGATTACGCAGCTGGTGAAGCCGGGCTGATCGGATGCCATGGCAGTTTCCAATACGCACGGAATTGACGATCCCATTGCAACTACGAAGTTTCGATTGCCGAGCGTGCCGGCGCGCGAGCCCTCAAGCCTGGTCGGCCGTAGCAGCCCGTTGAACCGCTGTTCGTCGGCGTTGGCGGAGTTCTGACCCACCCTGCTTCCATCAAGCGGCACGAAATGGCTGTCCGCGGACACCTCCGGATCCGCGATCTCGCGGTGCGACGTTGTGTTCTTCTGTCCACCGCTGAAGGCGATGACCGGCGCCCGGCGCGCCGAGTCAAGCAGCGGATCTTCGTCCTCCACCTCCTCTGCGGCGAGCGGGGTCGGCAGCTTCACTTCCGGCACGGCTTGGACCGGCTCCATCTTCTCCTTGACCGGCTCGAAATTCGCTGTTTGCCGGATGACAACCCGCTCGGGTCTGGTTGTGTCCGTCGGAGTGTGCTCACCGCTCATCGACCACAGGGCGAAAGCGACAAAGGTAACAACAGCCAGCGCAACCGCGCCGCGCTTCAAGACAGGATTGTTATCGACCCTCCCCCCGGGAACCGTTTCGCCACGCTCCCCCGGTATCCGGTTTTCATCTTCCTCAAGCATGACTGTCTCCTATTGCGCCGCGCCGGCTTCAGTCCGAACGACCCGCTCGACCGACGGCGAGGTCGTGTTGGTGTCCGGGTTGATACCGACGCGGTCATAGGCCTCGTTGAAGACGCAGAGCACGTCCCGTCCCCTCCGCAGGATGAACTTCCGGCCAATCGCGTGGACCAGGACAAGATTGCCGTCTACGGATTTCGGCACCAGGCTTTCACTACCGTCTGAGTTCTCGATGTAGATCGCGGGTATTTCCTGATTGCCGACGAAGGCAAATGTCGTAACCTTGCCATTGTCGTAGACCGAGTGCGGCTCCAGCGCCTGGGAGCCCTGCGCCGAATAACGCCAATTCCGAGGACCATAGCCCTCATGAGTGGCCAAGACATTGTCGGCCTCCTTCGACTGAGCAGCGATCGCTCGCGCCGCCGCAGCTTGGCGGCGCCGCTGCGCTTCATCGGCCGGGTAGCGGTACTTGACGTAGAAGTAGGTGTTATGACCCACCTCCACTTTTCCGTCCCGCACCATCAGTTCCATTTGGTAGCTTCGGGTCGAGCCGTCGCGCCGAGTGGAGACGACAGAGAGATTGGTGACCGGCTGATTTTCCCGCGGTTTGAGAAACAGGATGTTTCCTGCCGGCGCCACCTCCCAAGCTACACTGTTGCCCAGCGCAACATGGGCGATCTCCTCGTCGGCCGCGAACTCCACCTGCACCGAAGAACGCAATGAGCCGATGATGCGAGTGATGTTGTAGGGCTGGTAATCGACAAAGCGGACACGACTGTCCTGCGCCGCGCCGCGCGGAATTTCGAGTGCAGATGCGGTGCTGGCGGACGTCGTAAGGAGGAGAGTAGCAATGAAAATAGTCCGCATCAGTTGATGGCCTCCGGATCGGCTCGGTATTCGCTGACGGCAAAACCGAGAGGATTCACCAGCCGATCCGTCGACGACATCGGCGCGTTTGCATAGGAGAACGTCAGCGTCGCAACCCAATGGGTTGTCCGGACTTCTTCCCCGCGGATGATGGTGCGCATGTAACGGACGGATACGACATGCGAATTTATCAGCGAGATCGAGGCGATGCTGATGCGTGCGGTGGCGCCGCGCCCATAGGTGTTCTGCGGCGACTCCGGATTGCTGCCGCGATAGAGGGCCGAAAACCGAGCCTGCTCCGGCTGCGTCGAGAGAAGCGCGACTGTGCGGAAGTTCTCCTCTGCCTCGCTCCAGACGTAGCCTTCGCGAGCGCGGACGTATTTCGCGGCGAAGTATTTGGTCACGGCCTCGTCATAGGTGCCGGGCGTCGACGTCAGCGCCGAGACGACATCAACGATACCTGTCGAATTGTCGACCCGCACGACAAACGGCTCGACCGATTTCAAGGGCGTGAGGCCGGCAACGGCAAGGATCGAAGCGCCGGCGAGAATGCTTGCCGCGACGGCAATGGACCAGGCAACGCGTGAAGAGCGCTCGACCTGGAGCATGCGTTCCTGGTCGAAGCGCCGCGCCTTGTCAAAGTATGTCTTGAGTTCGTCGCCGGAGACCATCGCGTCAGCCCCCGCATGGACGATAGGAGGCGTCAACGTCGGACTGAGCAAAGGCGGAAGGTTCCCTGCCCTCTTCGACATAAGCGGTGGCGACGGACTGAGAGGTCGCCGGTCCCGCATAGGACTGTTTCTGTTTGACGTTGCTATTGTCTTCCCACTGCCACATCGAGCGATTGAGGGCGCGGCGCGAATAGCCATCGCAATTCGGGAGCGGATACGTCAGCGATGCGCAGCCGCTTAAGGCAGCCGCCATGCACAGCAGCGGAAATGTTCTGATCATTCCTGAAGAGCCTTTTTCTTGTTCGTGCGAAAAGCGTCACGATCCCGAGCCTTTCGGGCTCAAGGTTCGACCAATGGCCCGGACACCGCGTCCGGCCGCACGGGCGGTATGGGACGCCGCCCAAGCGAGCGTGCTTTCGTGGGCGTCGCGTGCAGCGCCGTAGCCGTAGGCCAACGACGCGCCGCCGGCGGCAAGCGCCGAAGCGATGTTCGGAAGCTGATAGAAGACATAGAGGGCAGCGAGGCAGATGGCGCAGAGCGCGGTTGGACGCATCAGCACGTCGGTATATCCTTGAATTGCCGTGAAGGTCGTATCGATGCAGGTGATCAGCAGTGAGCCGACGGCGACGACGAGCACCTGGAGGATCACGAAGTTCGCAAGCTGTCCCAGCCACGCCTCGGTGAAGCGCCGCGTCGCCTGAAACATCGCCAGGGCCACGAAGATCGGACCGATGGCGAGCACGATGGCGAGCGCCAGCCGGGCATAGAGCGATACGATATAGCCAATCGCCGCGACGATGAAGCTCGCGCCAATGACCATCATGCCGCCGATGCCTGTCACGAAATCGACCGGCCAAGAGGAGCGGGCCCAGATCTCCTTGGCACACGCGTGCCCCTTATCGAGCAGGCTGTCGAAGGTTGAGGCACTTGGTGCTGCGCCGGTGTTCAACGCCTGCGAAATCTCACGCGGCAATCCCTCGAAGAAGATGTCGGTGACGTAGGTCTGGTATTCGTCGGCGTCCCTCACCAGCATCACGATGATGGCGAGCTTGATCGTCCGAAATGCGAAGTCGAGGATCGGTTCCTGGACCGAGCCGCGGAGCACGAGATAGCCGTAAAGCACGACATAGAGCGTGACCGCTGCCGTCAGGGGGCCCGAAATCCACTCTGAGATGTTCGAGGTCCCGTCGGAGATGAAGGTCTCCAGCGGGGCCTTGAACTGCTCGTCGACGAAGGCAAAGACCTGATACATGCCCTCAACCTCCAGGTGCCTTTCACATCCGCTTAAGACGGGCCTTAAAGTCTGCGGCCGCGGCGTTTTGGCAATTCGGGGTATTGCCTAATTCACCAGGGTTGTTGCGACACGTCGCGATGATTTCGGACAGCAGGGCCTCGTCGGCGATGAGTTCGTCGACAGTGTAGGTGCGCTCGGCTTGCTCGGAGCAGCTAACCAATAGGACAGCGAGAAGAACGACATGCCTCTTCATTGCAGTGCCGCCCCCATCGCGTCGAGGCGCCGGCGCCAGTCTTCCGCCTTGCGCTGCTCGTCAATTTGGGCCTGTGCCTGCTGGACCATTCGGAGGGCCTCCATGCGCAGTACATCGGTCTGGAGGAAAGCTGTTTCCGCCTGAAGTCGCGCCTGAAGGTCGGCTATGTCCTTGGCGTCAGCCGCGGTCGAAATCTTCTCGCGGAGTTGGTCAATGCCATCGACGCGCTTGGCCGCGGCATCGAAGATATGCTGCGCTAGGCTCATCTGCCCGGCATTCTTGTTCTGAATGCGCGAAAGCTCCTGCGCGTAGAAGTCCTCTGCGCTGGTCCGATAGGTCGAATTACCATCAAGGAATTTCGTGGCCGTATCGCCGAACACGCCCGTTCCGCTTCCCTTGAACAGCCCCTCGATGACGTTAAAGTCCCCAGGCAGCGCCTTGCGGACGGCAGGATCGTTCAAGACGCCGGCAACATCCGCCATGTCGGTGATCTTGTTGAGCGAGCCGTAAAGCTGCTGCGCCTGCTCTATCTGCTGATTGAGCGCATCAAGCTGGGCTTTCAGTTGGGCGATACTCTCGAGGTGCTTGGCGATCGCGGTTCGGTCGATCACCGGGATCCCCTGCCCGGCTGCCGTGCCGGCGGAGAGAATGAGCGCCGCGGCTATTGCCGCGCCGTGAATTCGATTAGAAGCCATTAGCTCAAACTCCTTCTTTGCTGAAAAATCGGAAGCCAATCCGCGAGCTGGTCGCCGACTTCTGTGCGGATGGCATCGGCGAGTTCGACATTCGCGGTGCGGCCGGAGAGGATGGCAAGTTCGTCGTCGAAACCGCCTAGGTTCAGTTCGGCGACAACGCTATTGTGTCCTTGCTTCAATATGAATCGGCGGCTCTCGACGGAGAGCTCGCGTGCAATGAGTTCATACTCCCGCTCGGTGAGCTTGAAGCCGTCGACATAGTCCGCGTGGTTACTGCGGGAATTCGGTAGGAAGATCTGCGTCGGGCATTGCTCGATGATCGTATGAGCGATCGGCGATACGATCGCATCGCGCGGGCTCTGCGTAGCAAAGAGCATAAGCCCGTTCTGCTTGCGGATCGTCTTGAGCTTGTTCTGTGCGAGATCGCGAAACCCTTCATCCTGGAGCGCCTTCCAGAACTCATCGATAACGATGATGATGCGCCTGCCATCGATCAGTTGCTCGACGCGATGAAAGAGGTAGGCCATCAGCGGCGTGCGGATTTCCTCGTTGTCGAGGAAATCGGTCATGTCATAGCCGACGAATTTGCCGTCGAAGCCGATGTCCTCAATGATGTTATCGAACACCCAACCGAGCGGCCCCCCTCTCTCCCACCGCCGCAGTCGCGCGGCAATGCCTTCGGGATCGGCGTTGTTGAGGAAGGTCCTGAGCGCGCCGATCGTCCGGCGCTCCACCGGCAAGTCGGCAAGGCCGTCGATGGCGACGGCGATATCGCGGAGTTCGGTCACCGTCAGTTCCCGTGTTGCCGAGCCGACAAGCCTGCCGACCCAGCGCGTGAGAAACACCTTGTTGTCCGGCGTCGGTTCCAGTGCCTTCAGGGGAGCGCACCCGGTCGGGGCACCATTCTTCAGCGGCAGATAGGTGCCGCCGGCGGCGCGCACGTAGAGATCAGATCCCCTGTCCTTATCGAAAAACACAACATGCGGGTCATGTTTCTCCAGCTGCGACAGCATGAAGTTCAAAAGCACGGTCTTGCCGGCACCGGACGGTCCGCACACGAAAGTGTTGCCGAGATCGCCATAATGGAAATTGAAGTAGTACGGTGACCCCGACGCCGTCTTGAGAAGAGCGACGGCAGGTCCCCATTCATTGCCGTGCTTCCGACCGATCGGGTAGGAGTGGAATGGTGCGAGCGCCGCGAAGTTGCGCGACGTGATCGCGCCGGACCGGGCGCGATAGCGGAAGTTTCCTGGTAGTTGCGCCCACCAGGCCGCCTCGAGGCCGAGATCCTCGCGCGCGACGACGGCGGCTCCACTGGTTAGGCCGGCGCGCGCCTTGGCGAGATTGTCGGTCAGTTCCTTCACCGATGGGGCAAAGACGGAAAGCGTCAGGTGGTGCTCGCCTAGCACGAACCGATTGGACTCCAGATCGTCCATCGCCCCATCAAGTTCCTCGATCTGTGAGGCCGCCTTGTCCCCACTGCTGACCATCTGGTTTTGCTTGCGGCCCATGATCACGCGGGCGTCCGCCTTCGAGACGAAGGAGAAGGATTGCGCCAGGATCAGTTCGAAAGGACTAGTGAGCACACCGTCGAGCATGCCGGTCCGAGTTCTGGCCGGATATTCCTTAAAACTCAGCATGCCGGCAAAGCGGCTTTCGGCCTCGTGCCGGATCTCGACTGTCTCGCGGCCGACAATGACACGATCCGAGTAGATCGCCGAGGCGATACGCCCCTCCGTCAGCGGGATCGGCTCCCGACGGCCGCCGACGAACTGATGCAGCACTTCGCTCGGCTCCGAGAACAACAGGCCGTCACGTTCGTAGAGGCACAGCACGCGCGGTTCGAAGCGTTTCAACGCCGCTGTGACATCGACGACCTTGTCGCGGAGCTGCTTGAGGGCCTCCTCGTCGAGTTCGGCCCCGGCCTGACGTGCCCGACGCAAGCGCGCCAGCAGCCTTGCCGCCTTGTCGGACGGATCGCGGGCCGGAGACCACAGGATCGTCAGATAGAGGTCGTTGCGAAACAGGTCCTCCCCAACCATGCGCGCGCGATACTTATCATTGAGCGCCGCCGAGAAAGGTGTGGTGAACGTGCCTTCCGGATAGCTGTTGTCGCGACGGCGGATGAGATGAGTCCACAAGGCAAGCCGCTCGTCGGCGATGTTCCGATAGAGCGTGTTGAGGTCCCGATGGAGAGTATTCAGGTCGAGAACATCCGCGGTCTCGAAAGAGACGCCTTCGAGCGCGATCATTACCATCAGCGCCCGGGAATCGAGCGCGATCGTCGACACGTCGACATGGCGGACATAAGGGATGAAGGTCTCCGGACCGAGTTCGCGAGATCTAAGTGTGGTCAGGCTAGGCAAATCCGAGGTCCCTTTCATCGTATTTGCGGGCGAGCTTCAGGGGACTAAGCGTCGCTCCGCCCCAAAAGGCGCTGTTGCGCGACCGGCCGCGTGTGTCCACCCAAGCCAGCAAGATGCGGAACATGTTGTGGTCGTGTTTGACGAGCGCGCGGAAAATGAGGTGAAAGACGACGCCAACAGCCAAGTAGGCGATCGAGCCGGCGACGATGTAAAGAATGGTCGTCAGCATGATGTTCATGCCCATGGCTTCCATCGTCACGCCGGCGATCATCGCCGGACGGGTGCAAGCGATGAACAGCGTGTCTTCCTCAAGGATTTGCCGCGAACTCGCCATGGCGTCAGCTTCCGACGATGGTGTTCACGAGTTCGGTAGCGCCGAAGATGCCGCCAATACCGATGATCCAGAACCCTGCGCGCCTCAGATCCATGTAGCCGAACATCCAGGCTATGCAGATCACGATGATCGCGATGACGGCCAGAAGCTTGGCGATGTTGCCTGTCAGCATTTCGACGATGTTCTGCAGCACGGTCTCGATGCCGGCCGCCTGCGCGAAGGCAGGTTCGACCATGGATGCGAGGATGGCCGTTGCCATTACGGCGGATGCGGCGATCGGGCGGATACGGGCGCTGAAAGTCATTCACTCTCCTCCATATGACTGTTCTGAAACACGAGGACGGAGGACCTCCGTCTCGATCTGAAAACGTCCCAGGACGGCACCGACACCGTTTGATCGGCCAGGGCCTCGTCCTTGCGGGCATCGCCGATCGCCTCGACAAGAGGCGCTTCGTTGAGCTCCCTTTCCCGTCCATCATCTTCGATCATGCGCGTCGTGATGGTGCTGGCGAGCCGGCTTTTTTCCTGGCGGACCTGCTCATCGTACCTGACCATCGCGCCGACAGATGGATCGTTCCGTCCGTAGTAGGAGTGCAGCATCACCTGTTCGGCCCGGCTCGGGTCCGCGCCCGCTTTCACCGCCAGCCGGTAGTACCCGTCGAGAATGGTCGCCGTGGCCCGGAGGTTGCGGCATGGGTCGAAGGCATCTGAAATCGAAAGGTTGAGCTTGCGGAGTTCTTCCATGCCGATGCCGCCGAGGCCGAGCTGTATGTCGTGCCGCTCGGCTGCCAATGACGTGGCGATTGCGATCGCCTTCACCTTAGTCGTGGGCTGCACCGAGAGTGTTGCGCCGCTGTTGACCCGGATGGCGAAGGGTTCGAACCGGCTTTCAAGGCTGACGATGGCGGCGAGCGTCTCGCTTGCAATTGTGGGTGCGCACGTTTGCGCCAAATCGAGGAAGGCTACAGGCATGCTCAGTACCACACTCGTTGCTTGCCAACCCCGTCGATGATCACGTCGATGTAATGGGGTTGCGGCCGGACGTTCGGTCGTGTCGTTACATAGCGCTGACACGTACGGCCGTCTCTCCGCCGCCACACTGCCGATGAGTTCCTCCGATCATCGTTGGAGTAGCATTCAGCGTTCGAGACGGTCTGTGGCGTGGTCGAGATACAACTCGCTTCGAGCCCATGGTTTCCATACCGCGTTGTCAGGCGATAACCGTCAGAGCAATAATAGGGGTCGTATCGAGGGCGCGAGGCCTGAAACCCAACGCTGCCGCAAGTGGGAAAGGAGCGCCCTCTTGCAAGCGCGCGCCAGAGCCTGTGGATTGGCGCCCGGCATTCCGCGTATTGCGTCGGACCGCTCGGATTGGAAAGGCACAGGATAACCTGGCACCCCCATTCGCCCGCTTGCGCTTTACTCTCGAAAACAAGATAGAATGGCGCTAAACTGGCTGCAGCGACAAATGCCCGTGTAAGAGACTTGTTCATGGCCACCACCTTCACTAACGCGATTGTGCGCAATCCTAATAGCGGCGCGATTTCGCGACGCGTTTTACAATCATATATCTGACAGTATAAAAAATGACAAGCGCACTTAATGCCCATTGGCAGAGCCAGCTGTTTTCGGCTTATGCTCTGCAGGAAGTTTTCGACAAACCAGTTGAGGGAGAGACGCCGCAATCGCGTTTGAAGCAGGTCGGAATGATGACAGTGCTCTACATGATGCATCAAAATCACGAAAAGCTAACCCTCTCGAATATAACTAAAATTACGGGACTGACCCGCAATGCTGTGGCGGAATCGATCGATCCTCTCATTGAGCGGGGCATATTGACCGAAACGATCGTGAAGAACTCGATGGGACGAGGAACCGCGAGGCAGTTTGAGTTCTGCCCGGACGTTTTCGATCGCCTGAGGTTAAGTCCGGAGCAGCAAAAACCCGGAACTTAGTGATTTTTTTTCGACACTAACAACGGCACGCGACGGCGGCGTTGAACCGGCCCGCACGCTGACCACTCGGCGCAGCACCTTCGAGCAGCTTCGTGACCTTCCAAGTAGGCGTTAGTTTGGGGCCGAAAACTTCAACTCGGCCATCCAGGTCTGCTTTTCGACGGCCGTCAGGCGAATACCTGCATCTGATATTCACTTACAGGACAGCTTCCCAAGAGGTACTTTATTCACTTGGCCGTGCGCCGCAGCTCTTCCAGTAGCGGTCGCAACTTGTGCTTGCGCCGGTGCTGCTCGATAAGCCCATCAAGGTGCGCAAGCCACTGGCCGGACCGCCCGCAAGCCTTATACGCGCGGGCGGCAATCCCGAGCCACAATGCGGCCGTCTCATAGCGGCTTGATCTTCCTTCAGACATAATCGGGTCGGCCATGCGGCATGCAAGGACAATCACCCAATCGGGGTGATCCGCCAATGCCCGTTCAGCAAGTCGACCCAGCGTAGGGTGACGTGGACTGAAGAAACGCGTTTCCTGCAGGTCGATGCAAGCAACGGCGTCGGCGACCAAGTCCTCGTCGAGCAGGATTTCGATCCGCTCATAGGCGTAAGGTGCCGCCGTCAGCGCCGCAAGCAGCAATTCCCGCAACTTCGGCCAATCCGACGGAGCAACGAGTTTCTTGGCCACGCGGAAATCTTCCCGTGCAAGGCTTTCTTCCAAGGCTACTTGCGTTGCCTTGAACATCATATCCCGATTGCCCGCCTCATGCGCCTTTTCGCGCAGCCAGCGTGCCAGCATTGCCCTGCCTGTTCTGTGATGCCAGTTTTCTTCGCCTTCGCCGCACCCGTCTCGCGACAGTCCCCAGGCCGCAACGTCGATCGCGGCTTCCACCCGACCGACAGCCGCGACGGCCTCCGCAAGCCGCAAGAGATCACCATGGGTAGTCAGGCGCACATGGGCGAGCGCGACCGCCTCATCGACACGCCCCGTCTGCGCCAGCTTCACGGCATGGTCGCAATGAAAACCCGCCGCACGGGACAGGTTGAGGAAATGCTCACCGCGCCCCATGGCTTCGAGCGCGGCAAGTCGGACCCGTGTCAGATCTTCCTCGAGCGGATCGCTACTTCCCCCAGGCGGCCAGCTTTGCCCAAGCCCTGCGAGCGTGGCCTGAAGGCCTGGCTCGTCCCAGCCTTGCATGCAAGCTGCAATGGCAGTAGCAAAGGCATCGTCGGCGCCAAATTTTGCGAGTTCGCCCTGCCAGTCGGCCAGTTCGCCGGCGAGGTCATCGCGCGCCTCCTGTGAGACACCATTCATGAGGGCGGCTTGCGCGATCAATTGATCAAGCCGTGGAAGAAACTCGTTCAGGGGTTCATCCCAATCGGCGTTTTCCGGCCAACATGCGGCCAGCCCCGCGGCCACGGGTTTCAAGATCGTCAATGCATGGTCGCCGCGCCCTACGGCAAAAAAGGTTCAGCCTCGTCAATCAGTTGTTCGAGCGCCGCTTCATCGATACCCGCAGTCCGCTCGCCCCAGCTATGCCGATGGCGCCCCGAACCGGTCGAAGAGAAGACCGCTTCGGCGCGACGACGAAACGGCACAGGATCGAGCAGCGTGCTTGCCTCGTCAGCCACCAAAACCGCAAATCTGGCATCGAGCCAAAGGGCAAAACCCTCGTCGCTCTCGGTGCGTTCGAGCACGAGTGCCTCAAGCCGTTCACGCGAAAGCGTCCGTAGAAGATCCGGACGCTTGTTCACCACCTGTTCCATCTGTACTCCTCAAAACCTCGACTTCAGATGCTTGGCAGCGATGCGCCTGGCTTCAAATCAGCTTTAGCTTCGTCGCCAGAGCCGTCGCCTGCGGAAGCGAGTAGGCATTTAGCTTCCTGCGCGCATTATTCATGTGGAAGTTGACGTTCCAGTAGCTCATGTTCTCGATGTCGGCGATTGCTCTCATGGATTTGCCCTCGGACGCCCACTTGAGCATAAGCGCCTGTCTAGTGGTCAAAGCGATGGTCGGTTTTGCTGTAGGCTCAATGTTCGTTTGCTCGATCCGCACATGAAGCTGGGCGACCGCCATGGCGGCCGCTACCGGATCGACATCACCTTTCAGCGAGAGGGAAGGCTTGTGTGAGGCCATGGTCAGCATTGCTATACGTCTGAACGCAGTCGCGACTGGAATGGTGAATAGCCCCGAGTTTCGTAGACACCCTCGGGTTAGATTTTCTGCTGCTTCTCGAACTCGACGGGTGACAGCATCCCGTTCCTGACGTGTTTGCGTTTCGGGTTGTAGAACATTTCGATGTAGTCGAACACGTCCTGGCGAGCTTCATCGCGTGAACGGTAGACCCTGCGACGTATCCTCTCTCGCTTCAGAAGATTGAAGAAGCTCTCGGCCACCGCATTGTCATGGCAGTTGCCGCGTCGGCTCATCGAGTGAACCAGATTGTGGTGCCTGAGGAACGAGGCCCAGTCCATGCTGGTGAATTGCGAGCCCTGATCGGAGTGGATCAGCACTTTGTCCTTCGGTTTGCGTCGCCACACCGCCATGAGCAGAGCCTGCAATACGACGTCCGTGGTTTGGCGGCTCTGCATCGCCCAGCCGATGACCCGGCGGGAATAGAGGTCGATGACGACGGCCAAATAAGCAAAACCTTCGCAGGTCCGGATATAGGTGATGTCCGTGACCCAGGCCTTGTCCGGAGCCGCTACGTCAAACTGCCGGTCGAGCGTGTTGTCGATAGCGACGGCAGGCCTGCCGCCATAGATGCCGGGACGGCGTTTGTAGCCAATCTGCGCCTTGATCCCGGCGAGACGGGTCAGACGCGCAACCCGGTTCGGGCAGCATATCTCGCCCTGATCGAGAAGGTCGTCGTGCAGCTTGCGATAACCGTAGACCTTCCCGCTCTCTTCCCATGCCTTCAGGAGCAGATCGGTCTGTCGTTTGTCCTCGTTGGCTCGCCTGCTCAGCGGGTTCTTCAGCCAGGTGTAAAATCCACTGGGATGAACCCGCAGAAGGCGGCACATCGTCCGCACCGAAAACTGCAAGCGATGCAGAGCAATGAACGCGTACTTCACTTTGCATCCCTGGCGAAATACGCGGCCGCTTTTTTTAGGATATCTCGCTCCTCGGTAACGCGAGCCAGTTCCTTCTTTAGCCGCCTGATCTCCTCGGTCTCGTCGTTGCCCTTGGCGTTCGACGCAGCAAACTTCTTCTTCCATTCGTAGAGCGAATGCTGGCTGACGCCGAGACGCTGCGAAACCTCAGCAACCGGATAGCCTCGCTCCGTGATCTGGCGCACCGCGTCACGCTTAAACTCTTCGCTGAAATTCGATTTGCTCATGATGCTCTTCTTGCCTCAAAATTAGGAAAGAAGGCGTCTACAAATCTCGGTGCTATTCATGGTGATCCCCGACCGAATACCGAAACCGGCGGCATCCAGATAAAACTGCCGAACGCGCCTCGATCGGACAGTCCTTGAATTTGCGGAAGACCAGGTGAACGCCTTCATCGTCGACCTTGCAATCTGGATCACGGGATCGATCTCGTTGAAGCTTTTGGCGAAGTACCAATCCTGCCATTCGGGATGATAATTCGAAACGGCGAATGTTCCGATTGGTTGAAGATTAAGGTAGGCGTAATACTCGAAGCCGAGCTCTTGCGCGAGCTCGGTGAGCGCTTCATTGAACATCTCCTTGGTGCGCGCCACGGTGGAAACATCGGTTAGCTTCTGAAACCAGCCCTTCACCTTCTCCTCCTTTTCTGCCCTCTCGTCTTACTCAAACAATACTCGGCCCACGACGCTCTGGACTGTTTGGGAAGCAGCCGGCGAGTTTGTGCTTGCCAAAACTCGCCTTGAAGGTCCAAGCGCCATCGTCGCCAAACTCTGGCGGCCTACGTTGCCACCTACCTATCTACTCGCCATGCGCCGGCAGAGGGCGCTTGGTGTTGTTTCTTCCGGAATGGTCGCCCACAGCTTTAAGCGATCTTGATGCCGCCAGCGTGCGGGCAATTTCCACGATCTCTTCACGGTTCGCGGTAGGGTCCTCTTTGTTCCAGGCAAGCCCCATGCCGATCGTGAAATCCACCCCCTCCACTTCCCGAAGGCGGAACGACTGGTGGGGCAAATCTCTGGTCCATTCCGGCACGAAACCTACTCCCATCCCGGCCGCGACCAGCGAAACCAAGGAGAGCGTGTCGTCGCAACTACAGGCAACCTGATCGAGAAGGCCAAATTTTCTGAACTGCTCGAAGAAGTACTTTTCCGTGTAAGATAGATTTGAGCGGGAAAAGGAGATGATCCGCTCCTGTTTCAGATCGCTCATTGTGACGGTCTCCGCCGTCTCAAGCCGGCTGCCAAGTGGCACCGCCAGAAGATATCGTTCGTTGGCGATGCTCTGCCAACGGAGCGATCCGATGTTTTCGACCGGCCGGATGAAGCCAAGGTTGATACGGCCCTTCTCCAGGTCGCGGATGATTGCATCGGTGGAACCACTGCTCACGTGGATCTGAATATCGGGAAATCGCTTGCCGAGCTTGTTCAGAAAAAGCGGCAAGACACCGAAGGTCGCGGGATATATGGTTCCGATGGTGATCCGATCGACATTCTTGCCCGCAACGGCCCGCACGACAGCGGAACTGTTTTCGATCTCCCGCAGAACATTGATGCACCGCTCGTAAAAAACTTCGCCGGCTTTTGTCAGTTGAACACGCCGCGTAGAGCGGATGAGAAGCTGCACGCCGAGCTCCCTTTCCAACGTTTGTATCTGCACGCTAAGGGCGGGCTGCGCCATGGAGAGCGTCGCCGCAGCGCGCCCGAAATGCAACTCCTCGGCTAGGGTTGCAAAACATCTCATTTGGCGGAATTCCATTCGCCTGTCCTCTGCATCCGCGCAAATCATTCCACACGGAGACAGATCATCCATTAATCTCCCATATAGATCAATCTGTTATTTTTTAATAATGCAAAAACCATTAATTCCTGCAGTAGACGGCGAATCGTCTTTATCCTATCGGTTGAGTATGAAAACGAGCCTGGAACATCTTCCCGAGAAGAAGCAGCGCGAGCTTGCGCGCGTCGTGGAGATCATCCACGAGGAGTTTGCCGATGCGCTCCAAGGCGGCTCGGCCGATTTCAAGAAGCGCGGTCGGATCCTGAAAATCATCCTCTTCGGCTCCTACGGCCGCGGCACCTTTGTTGACGAACCGCATACGATGAAGGGCTATCGCTCCGATTATGATATCCTCGTCATCGTCAATTCGAAGAAGCTCGCAGAACCGGAATACTGGGAGAAGGCGACCGACCGATTGATGTGGGACAAAGGAGTCTCGACGCCCGTCGGGCTGATCGTCCATGGCGCCCGGGAGGTGAACAACTTCCTTGCGGACGGACAGTATTTCTTCGTTGATATCCAGCGCGAAGGGATCGTGCTCTACGAACTCGACGACCGGCCTCTGGCCGAGCCGAAACGACTCTCGCCTGCCGACGCGCTCAGGGTGGCGAGGGAGCATTTCGAGAGACAATGTGCAAGCGCGAAGTATTTTTGTCAGTTGGCACGGTACGCCATTTCTGACGAACAGCGAAATCATGCAGCGTTTAATTTGCACCAGGCAGTGGAGACCGCCTATTCTTGCCTGCTCCTCACACTAACCAATTACAGCCCACCGTCGCACAATATCAAGTTTCTCCGCGGTCTCGCCGAGGATCGCGACCAGCGGCTGATCGACGCCTGGCCGCGCGACCAGCATCGTTTTACCGCCTGGTACAACATTCTCAACGAAGCCTATGTGAAGGCCCGCTACTCGAAGCACTTTGAGATTACCGAAGAAGGGCTCAGTTGGCTTCTAGAGCGGACGGAGCATCTTCTTCGACTCGTTGAGCTGGTATGTCAGGAGCGACTGGCGGAATTGGGCTCAGCCTAGCTTCCACATTCCTACAACTCCGTACGGCCTGCGTTGAAACGAATCCAAGGCGCGATCAAGCTCGGGATAGTACCACCCCAACGGGCCCCAGACCATGCCCGAGCCACCTTCGACATCGCCGATGAAATCGGAGGCACGCCGTCTCCGCAGCGTCCTTTGCGCCGCGCTTCAGGGATCAGTGAGCGACGAGTTCGTGAAGACGTCCTATTTGCAGGATGCATCATTTAGCGATCCGCCTGGTGCACTGGTTCTCTCGCTTGATGCAGGCGATCTCCGCCGTCGAGCATTCGGCAATGCCATTAACGATAACGCAGTGCGAGCATTGATCGGTGAATTCCAGGCAATCTGGATTGGCCTTGATGAAGTCTTGCAGGCTGGCATTCTCGGTCTGCTGCGGCTCAGGAACAGCGTCGGCAGCCGGCGTATCCGCCGCCTGAGCGGCGGTCATCCCCGCGATGGCAAGCGCCAGGCAAAGCGCGACACGAATGCTGGACTGCCTCATCGCCTGCTCCTCCTCTATGCACATCCGACGCGACGTGAAACGGCTCTTCTCCGGAACTGCGCACTGTGAGAGAGTGCCGTCACGGCGCCCGCCGTGCAAGCGACCGTCCGGCGCCCTCACCCCAGTTCGTTACGGATCGCCCGCATGAAGACCTTGGCGCCGATGCCGATCAGGTCATCGGGAAAATCGTAGTCCGGATTGTGCAGCCGCGCGTGGTTCTCGCCGGCGCCGAGAAAGAACATCGCCGAAGGCGCCACGCGCCCGAAAAGCCCGAAATCCTCCGAACCCTTCATTGGCAGCACGCCCTCGCCGCGGTCACGGCTGACGCCCTCCTCGTCCATGGCCCGCTCAAGCGCCGTCACGGCGGCGTCCGCGTTGCTGCATTGGTGGAACACGTCCTCGTAGCTGATTGCCACCCTCAAGCCGGCAGCACCGGCCTCTTTCGCAGCCAGCGCCTCGGCCCGGGCGACGAGATCGGCCATGCGCGCGTCGGTCAGGGTCCGGAGCGTCGCCCAGATCTCGGCATAGCCGGGACTGATGCCGAAGGCCGCCTCGCCGAGCCGCGCATGCGTCACCGTGACCAGCGTATAGGTCTCGTCGAGCGGCCCGTTGTTACCCAGCGCCGTCAGCCTGGAAAGCAGCGCGGCAACAGCAAAGGTAGGCGCAATGCCGTCCTCCGGCGTCGAGGCATGCGCCGTCTTGCCGGACAGTGAAATCCGCATGCCGCGCGAGGCGCAATTGACCGGCCCCGTGCGAAGGGCCGCATGGCCAAAGCGTAATCCCGGAAAATTGTGCAGTGAGAAGACCAGATCCGGCTTGATGTCAGCAAATTTCGGGTCGGCAAGCACGGCCGCAGCACCGGCGCCGTTTTCCTCCGCCGGCTGGAACATCAGGATCGCCCGGCCCTTGGCCGGCCGCATTTGTCCCAGTCCCCTCGCCAGCGCCACCAGGATCGTCATGTGCCCATCATGGCCGCAAAGATGCCCCTTGCCCGCGATCTGCGACCGGTGGCCGATTTCCGAAATCTCCTCGATCGGCAGCCCGTCGAGCTCGGCCCGCACCATGACGGTCGGACCCGGCTCGCGTCCTTCATAGATTGCCGCCACCCCGTGCCCGCCAAGGCCGGTGATCACCGCGTCCGGCTTCGTCTCAGCCAACGACGCCACGATCGTTTCCGCCGTTTCCCGCTCCTCGCCCGAGACTTCCGGCCGCCGGTGCAGGTCGCGCCGAAAAACGGTGAGCGCCTCAAGTTCACGGTCGATCAGAAACATTCACGCGCCTCCGCTTCTTTATCAGGATAGAAGCTCCAGTTTCCGGCTCCACTGCTCATGCCTCTGGACAACGCATGATCCGGGTGACCTGGCCCCTTCAAAAGTCTCCCAGCCACGACCTTAAACCATCTTCGCTATTGAAAGAGAAGCGCGAAAGACGTCGTTGGACACAGCTGCAGTGGATCGACTTCAGCCCGATCTCACACTTGCTTTGCCGGTCGCACTGGAACTTGTTCGCCCAGGTCGCAACCAAGAAACCGGTTTCTCGAAACTGCGCCCAAAGTACGCACGGCTCTCGGTCTTCAAGTGAGGCCTCCAACTTGTCGCGTTGAATGATCGGTTAGCGGCTTCAGACGCGACACGTCTTTCTTCAGACTGCACAGAGCTTGTCGCGCAAGCTGCGTCATATCCGGTTGAATGGCGTACCACACCCCAATTGCTGCAAACTCCAACTTCCCCTACATTGACCAAGTGGTAAAAAAGACGCGCGCCAAACGCGCAATCAATCAGAGGGGAACTTAATGCAAAGCGATTCCTTCAATTTTGCCATTTCCAGAAGAACCCTGATCAAAGCTGCTGGCGCTTCCGCCGTGGTGGCGGCGACGGGTCTGCCGGGCCGTCTGCTCGCTGCGGATCCGATAAAGGTGGCGGCCATCTACACCGTTCCGGTCGAGCAGCAGTGGGTCAGTCGTATCCACAAGGCAGCGAATGCAGCCAAGGAGCGCGGCGACATCGAATATGTCTATTCGGAAAACACCGCGAACAACGATTACGAGCGCGTCATGCGTGAGTATTGCGAGGCAGGTCACAAGTTGATCCTGGGCGAGGTCTTCGGCGTCGAGGATGCGGCCCGCACGGTTGCCAAAGACTACCCGGATGTCGCCTTTCTGATGGGCTCGAGCTTCAAGCCCGACGCCGCTATTCCGAACTTCTCAGTTTTCGACAACTATATCCAGGACGCATCCTATCTGTCCGGCCTTGTCGCCGGCGCAATGACGAAGTCCAAGAACATCGGCATGGTGGGAGGCTATCCGATCCCAGAGGTTAACCGGCTGATGAATGCATTCATGGCCGGCGTGAAGGAAGTGGCCCCGGACACCAAATTCCAGGTCGCCTTCATCGGCTCATGGTTCGATCCGCCAAAGGCCAAAGAGACCGCTTTCGCCCAGATCGATGGGGGTGCGGACTTGCTATATGCCGAACGTTTTGGTGTGTCCGACGCCGCCAAGGAGAAGAAGGTCTTGGCCATCGGCAATGTCATCGATACCCAGGCGGACTATCCGGACACCGTTGTCGCATCCGCACTGTGGCATTTCGAACCGACGCTAGACAAGGCGATCAGCGAAGTGAAGGCCGGCGCGTTCAAGGCTGACGACTATGGCATCTATTCCTTCATGAAAAACGGCGGCTGTTCACTGGCGCCTTTCGGCACCTTTGAGAGCAAGGTTCCGGACGCCATCAAGGTCAAGGTCGCGGAAAAGGAAAAGATGATCAAGGACGGTTCGTTCGCCGTCGAGATCAACGACGCCGAGCCGAAGTCGACCTAGCCTTCCTTCCTCGCGTTCATGGGAGAAGTGGTCGGCTGTGGCGGACCAGGAATTACACTTCGCCAACAGCGACCATTCTCTCCTTGGACGGGAAAGGAAGTCCCCACAACTCCTCTTCCGGTCGCCGACGTGTCTAGCAAAACCGCCCTTCGTCTTTCCCGCATCAGCAAGCGCTTCGGCCCACTCAGGGCTAACGACGCCATTTCGTTTGAACTCAAGCAGGGCGAAGTCATAGCACTTCTCGGGGAGAACGGCGCCGGCAAGACGACTCTGATGAACATTCTGTTCGGCCACTACGTCGCCGACGAAGGAACCGTCGAGGCATTTGGCAAGCCGCTGCCGCCGGGAGATCCGCGCGCTGCCATAGATGCCGGCGTCGGCATGGTTCACCAGCACTTCACCCTCGCTGACAACATGACGGTGCAGGAAAACATTGCGCTTGGCACGCAGAGCATTTGGCGCCTGCGGCTCGACCGGGCCGCCGCGCGACGGCGCATCGAGCGATTGTCCGCCGATTTCGGCCTCGCCGTCGACCCCACAGCTACCGTCTCCAGCCTTTCAGTCGGCGAGCGACAGCGCGTCGAGATTCTAAAGGCTCTTTATCGCGAAGCCCGAATCCTAATCATGGACGAGCCGACGGCTGTCTTAACCCCCGCCGAGACTGAGGCACTGTTCCGGACGCTGAAGCTGCTCGTCGCCAAAGGCCTGTCGATCATCTTTATCTCTCATAAATTACACGAAGTGATGGCCGTCAGCGATCGTGTGCTGGTTCTGCGTTCCGGCCAGCTCGTAGGTGAGCGCGAAACAGGTTCGACCGATCGCAAAGAACTGGCAGCGCTCATGGTTGGAAAAGAGGTCAAGCCAGCCAACGTCAGTCCGCTGAAGCTCGGAGCACCGCTGCTGGCACTCGAACAGGTCTCCGCAACGGCCTACAACGGGGCGGGCCTCGACAAAGTATCGCTCACCCTCACAGCCGGTGAAATCACCGGAATTGCCGGCGTCGCCGGTAATGGTCAGGCTGTCCTTGCTGCCCTTATCGCCGGCATCCGGCGTCCCACCAGCGGCAGCATTTCCATCGCTGGACGGGACGTCGCCGACTGGTCGCCGCGCGCCGCGCTCGCACATGGCGTGGCCCGCATTCCGGAAGACCGCCACGCTATCGGCAGCATCGGCGACATGAGCGTGACGGAAAATGTCATCGCCGAACGCTACCGAAGCCCTCGGTTCAGCCGCATGGGCTTCCTGAATTGGAAAGCCGCCGGGCGTTTCGCAGAGAAACTCATTGCCGACTACGACGTCAAATGCCCTTCGCCCGAAGCACGCATACGCCTACTCTCAGGCGGCAACATGCAGAAGCTCATTCTCGGCCGGGCCCTTGATGCCGACCCCGCGGTCATTCTGGCAAGTCAGCCGACACGCGGCCTCGATGTCGGCGCCGTCGCCTATGTTCATCGCATGCTGCTCTTAGCGCGAGATCGGGGCGCCGCGATATTGCTCATTTCGGAAGATCTCGAAGAAGTCCTGGCATTGTCCGACCGCATCTTCGTTATGTTCAAGGGGCGCCTTTCCACACCCTCTGCAAGGGGCGAACGCAACATTCGGGAACTGGGGGAACTGATGGCGGGCCACAGCGGGGAGCGCGGCGATCATGCGGCTTGAACCGAAACCCGCGCTGTCCCTGGCGATCACCTTGCTGTTTCCGCTGGCTGCCATAGGCACCACACTGGTGCTGACGTCGGTACTGGTTCTCGCCGCCGGCGCTTCCCCACTGTCCGTCTTCTATCTTGTGGCGAAGGGGGCGGCCGGCTCACAGTTCGCATTCCTAGAGACCTTGACCCGGGCGACGCCACTGATCTTCACGGGTTTGGCGATCGCCGTCGCCTTTCGGGCAAAGCTCTGGAACATCGGCGCAGAAGCCCAACTCTACATCGGTGGCGTCGTCACCGTGGCGCTGGGAACGGGCGCACTGCCCCTGCCTTCGGTTGTTCTAATCCCGGTAATTATGGTCGCCGTCATGGCCGCAGGCGCGTTGCTTCTGCTCGGCCCAGCCGTGCTGAAGACGCGTTTCGGCGTCGACGAGGTGGTCACAACGTTGCTGCTTAACTTCATCGTCCTGCTGTTCGTGTCGATGCTGCTCGAAGGTGTGCTCAAGGATCCGATGGGGCTCGGCTGGCCGCAATCGCAGAAGGTCATTGCCGAAGCACAACTGCCGCGCCTTATCCGGGGCAAGCGCCTGCACTATGGCTTCATCATCGCCCTTGCTTCGGCCGTCCTCATCTGGATCGTCATGAAAAAGACGGTTCTCGGTTACGAAATGCGCGCCGTCGGCATCAATCCCGAGGGCGCACGTTTTGTCGGAATTCTGGTCGACCGCACTCTGATGAAGACGGCGTTGCTTTCGGGAGGACTGGCCGCTCTCGCGGGTTTTTCCGAAGTCTCCGGGCTCAAAGGCAACCTGACGCTCGACCTGTCGCCAGGCTACGGCTACGCGGGCATCGTCGTCGCTATGCTGGCCATGCTGAATCCGCTCGGCGTCATCGCCTCTGCCATCTTCGTCGCCGGCATCTTCGTCGGCGCAGATGCCATGAGCCGAGTGGCCAAGGTACCGAGTTACATAGCCGACGTCATGGTCGCCACCTCGTTACTGACGATGGTTGTCGCGATCCTTCTGACGCGATTCCGAATCAGGTGGAGGTGACATGGACGCGCTCGAAATCCTCTTCACCGCTTCTTTCTGGGTTGCCGCAATCCGCATAGCATCTCCGCTGATTTTCGCGACGATGGGCGAGTTGATCTGCGAGCGCGCGGGCGTTCTTAACCTCGGCATCGAGGGGATCATGACGGTAGGCGCTTTCGCCGGCTGGTTTACCGTATATTCCGGCGGCGATCTTTGGGCCGGCTTGCTGGTCGCTGCCCTTTTCGGTGCCATGTTCGGCCTGCTGCATGCGACGCTTACGGTACCACTCGGCCTTTCGCAGCACGTCGTCGGCATCGGTGTTACGCTACTTGCCACAAGCCTTACCTATTTCGTCTATCGCCTTGCGCTGCCCGAAGTGACGTCGCCGCCCAAAATCGAGCCGTTCCAGCCCCTGCCGATCCCGGGCTTATCCAGCATCCCGGTCGTTGGCGAGGCGCTGTTTACCCAGACGCCATTGACCTATCTCGCATTCATCTCGGTTGCAGCCGTTGCCTGGATCCTCTATCGCACGCCCATCGGTCTCGCCGTTCGTGCTGCCGGCGAAAATCCGTCAGCGGTCGAAGCGCAGGGCATTTCGGTCACGGGCATCCGCATGGGCGCCGTTGTCGTCGGTAGCGCGTTAATGGCGGTCGGCGGTGCCTTTCTCACCACCTCGGCTTTCAACTCGTTCTTCTTCCAGATGATCAATGGACGCGGCTGGATTTGCATCGCACTCGTCGTCTTTGGCTCCTGGCGGCCAGGAAAGGCACTGATCGGCGCCGTCCTCTTCGCCGCCTTCGATGCCTATCAGGTTCGTCTGCAGCAAATTTCGGGCGGCATCGTGCCCTATCAGGTTTTCCTGATGATGCCCTATGCGCTGTCGATCCTGGCGCTGATCCTGGTCGCACGTCGTGCCGCATACCCTAAAGCTTTGATGATCCCGTACCAGAAAGGCGAAAGATGAGTTTTGACCTGATCGTAAAAGGTGGCACGCTACCCGATGGCAACGTCGCCGACATCGGCATCAAGGGCGATAGGATCGCCGCGATCGAGCCACGCATCGATGCCGAGGCTGGTCGTGTCGTCGACGCCTCGGGCGACCTCGTCAGTCAGCCCTTTGTCGATCCGCATTTCCATATGGACGCAACGTTGTCCTACGGCCTGCCACGTATCAATGCCTCAGGTACGCTGCTCGAAGGCATCGCGCTGTGGGGCGAACTCAAGCTGCTCCTGACCCACGAGGCCGTCAAGCAGCGGGCGCTAGCTTATTGCGACTGGGCGGTCTCGATGGGTCTCCTCCTATCCGCACCCATGTCGATACATGCGATGACCGCCTTCTTGCGGTGGAAGCACTGCTAGAGGTCAAGAAGGAGATCGCCCCCTATATCGACCTCCAGCTTGTCGCCTTCCCGCAGGACGGGTTCTATCGCTCGCCGAATGCTCGCGAAAACACCATCCGCGCCCTCGACATGGGCGTCGACATCGTCGGTGGCATTCCGCATTTTGAGCGGACCATGTCCGACGGCACGCGTTCCGTTACCGAACTATGCGAGATCGCGGTAAAGCGCGGCCTGATGGTCGACCTGCATTGTGACGAGACGGACGACCCGTTATCGCGCCATATCGAGCAGCTTGCCTATGAGACCCAGAGGCTCGGCCTGCAAGGCCGGGTAGCTGCCTCGCACCTTACATCGATGCATTCGATGGATAACTACTACGTCTCGAAGCTACTGCCGCTGATTGCGGAAGCCGACATCTCAGTGATCCCCAATCCACTCATAAACATCATGCTTCAGGGGCGCCACGACACCTACCCTAAGCGCCGTGGCCTGACGCGAGTGCCCGAGATGCTGAAGGCCGGCATCCGCACCGGTTGGGGTCAGGATTGCGTGCTCGATCCCTGGTATTCCCTCGGTACAGCCGATATGCTCGACGTCGCCTTCATGGGAATGCACGTCGCCCAGATGTCCTCGCCCACAGACATGCGCACCTGCTTCGACATGGTCACCAAGATCAATGCCGAGATTATGGGCCTCGATCATCTCGGTCTAGTCGTGGGCAAATCCGCAAGCCTCGTCGTACTCCATGCGGGCAACCCCATCGGGGCGGTGCGCCTGCGTGCCGAGCGGCTTTGTGTCGTCGCAAAGGGCAAGGTCGTGGCAGAACGCGAAAAGCGCGATACGACTCTGTCCATTAAGGGCCGTCCCGCGACCATCAACCGCCGTCACATTGTGCCACTGCAAGCGTTTTGATATGCGCGCGCACCCGTGCACCGAAGCGCCAACATCTTTGACTTCCCCTAAACATTGGAGGCCTGCGCCTCCAGATAGGGCAGATCACGATGCCAACACCACGACGTTCGGCCTGGTTGGCAATGTCGCCGAGCGTGGCTTTGCGCTGCAGCAGTGCTTTCCGAAATCCCTCGATCGCGACCGGAAGACCGATCTGTTCCCGCACCAGAACGCAACAACACTTTGCCACCTTGCCCCGGTCGCATGAGATCGAGTTTGGCTGCTATCACGGCCTCGATCCTGTTTGGAGGAAACCTTCCTTTCACCGAGCAAGTCAAGCTCTCACTTGAAACCTCACTTGTCAGTGTGTATATGCAAATGTATATGCAATGGAGAGTTTTATGCCGCAGATTAGACACAACGAACCTCCTGCGAGGGAAGCTAAGCTCTTCCGGAATAACAAGAGCCAGGCTGTTCGCATCCCGGCTGACTTTGAGCTTCCTGGCGATCGAGTGATGATCCATCGCGACGGGGATCGGCTCATAATAGAGCCGCTGCGTCGCAAGAACCTGCTGGAAGTCTTGGCAGGTCTGGATCCTCTTGGGCCTGAAGATCAGTTCCCGGATATTGACGAGACTTTGTTGCCCGCCAAGGAAATCGACCTGTGAGCAACCTTTTCATGCTGGACACAAATATCGTGTCCGAGTTGGCTCGGAACCCGAGAGGGCAGGTCGCTGAACGTATTGCGGCGGTCGGGTCGGAGGCAATCTGCGTCAGCATCATAACGGCGGCAGAATTGCGTTATGGATGCGCCAAGAAGGGTTCCCCAAAGCTGCTTGCCCAAATCGAAGCCCTTCTAGAAAGCATTCTGGTGCTCGCGCTCGACGTGCCCGCCGACGCCAAGTACGGCAACATCCGCACTGAGTTGGAAGCTGCAGGCAAACCAATCGGCCCAAATGACCTATTGATCGCTGCTCATGCCTGTGCCGCAGGCGCAGTCCTCGTCACAGCCAATGCCCGTGAGTTCACGCGCATTCCCAACCTTCGGGTTGAAAACTGGCTGGACGCGACCTCAAAGCAACTTAGGGGTGCCTCCAACTGAGAGATGATCAAGTTAGGCAAGGCTCCAGCATCCGCAATGCCGGTGCCGCTTAACAGCTTGCACAGGAGCCAGATCATCTCGGGCGTCAGCCCGAAAACTTCAAAGAAGCTCGACCAAAGATTTCAGCGCAGAGTTTTGGACTTCTCCCAGGGCGGGAAGTAAGCTAAGATTCAACCTGTTCGATATGAGCGGCACCGTGTGCTTCCGGACGACGCGATCTTCGCTGTGAGACCGTCCGGCCACATTTCCTCGCCGGACTCTCACAGGAGAGTCGCCATGTCGAAACCTTTGAAGAATGTACTGGAACCGTCAAACGAGGCGGGTGCGCAACATGACGTCGCGGTGGC
Source organism: Ensifer adhaerens (assembly GCF_000697965.2). Lineage (NCBI taxonomy): Bacteria > Pseudomonadati > Pseudomonadota > Alphaproteobacteria > Hyphomicrobiales > Rhizobiaceae > Ensifer > Ensifer adhaerens. Next base: position 1,088,625 of record NZ_CP015881.1, read on the forward strand.
GGCGGCTGTGGAACTTGCGATGGAGTTTTACGGCTGCGACGCCGTGACCGCTGCGGCCAAGCGCGCATTCGAGGCCAGGGATCTCAATCGCGAAAGCCATTACCGGTTCTGGCTTCATATCTTCAAATCCCTGAAAGCCAATCCACGCCTAATCAACGAAATCTGCCAGCCGGGGTGACAGAGCGGCTGCCTGTGGCAACGCGCCTAAACCCAAGCGCGGATTCATAGAGCTTGAGGCCCTCAAGACCGAATCCGCTTTGAGCCGTCGGCCAGTTCAGCGAATGCAACACGATTGATATGATTTCAGTATCAATACCGGGAAATCGATATTGGAGATCGCAAGACTGGCTGGCGCAATGTCACCGTACCGACAACACCAACAAAGGGGATCGTCATGAAGTACACTGCGCTGTGCGCGCCCGCGATCGTATCAATGGTTATCGCTGCGAACGGCCACGCCGAAACGCTCATCGTCAACAGCTATGGCGGGCCGTACGAAACTATCATTCGGGAGCGGATCATTGAGCCTTTCGAGGCCAAGTTCGGGATAAAGGTAATCTACGACGCCGTCGGTTCCGCCTCCCAGGATTACGCCAAGATCAAGGCGACGAATGGCCGCCCTGGCTTCGACGTCGTCGTAATGACCGCTTCCCAATCGCTCGAAGGGTGCAAGGAGGGCCTGCTTGAGGAGTTTTCACCAGAGGAGGTTCCTAATCTTGAGCGTCTGTCGTCGGTGATTGCCGGCGTTGCTGGTCCCTGCGGCGCGGTTCACGAAGTACAGTATCTCTCGCTTCTTTACCGGACGGACAAGCTGGCAGATCGTCCAAATTCCTGGAACGCGCTCTTGGATGATGGCCTCAAGGGCAAAATCATCCTGCCGACATTCCAAAACGTGATGGCCGCCTACCTGATGGAGATCTTCTCGGTCGCCCATGGTGGAGATCTGCTCGAGAACGTCGATCCCGGCTTTGCCGCCATGGCCAAGCTCGCCGGACAGTCGATCGGCTTTGAGCAGTCATCCTCAGTCATGGAAACGTACCTCAAAGGGGGCGACGTCTGGGCGATGCCATTCTGGAACGGGCGCGCGCAGCTGCTCGTCGATAGCGGTTTGCCGGTCGACTATGTTCTGCCGAAGGAAGGCTCTATCCCCTTGGTCGCAACCCTGAACGTGCCGAAGCACGCGGCGAACCGAGACGCAGCTCTCAAGTTCGTGAACTTCTTTCTCGAAAAGACCAGCCAGGAGGCATGGGTCACCGGCTACAAGGTCGGCAGCGGCAGGATCGACATCGAGGTGCCCGCCGATATCCGCGCCAAGCAGATCACCACCGAGGCCGATCTAAAGGCCCTTCTGTTGCCCGATCTCGCGGCGGTCGCAACACGGCTTTCCGCCTGGGGCGAACGATGGGAACGTGATGTCGTCGCGGCGGCCAAGTGAGGTAGATCATGGCCGTCATTGTTTGCTCCACTCCGACAAAGCCCCCGCCCGCCGGAGCCCCTGTCAAGGGACTTCTGCCGCTGATCGCGCCGTCACTCGTCCTGGTGCTCTTCTTCGCGATACCGATGGGGATGATGATCGGGATCAGCTTTCAAAGTCAAGCGGAGGGCAGCCCGACACTTGCGAGCTACAGCCGCTTCTTCAGCAACGACCTTGTCCTTGCTGGCCTGGCCCGCACCGTCGTGATGTCCGGCCTTGTTGCGCTCTGCGTGACCGTCCTAGCCTATCCTCTCGCCTACTATCTGGCACGCGCCACGTCGCGCTGGCGAACGGTCATCTTCGCGCTTGCCATTGCGCCCGAATTGGCGGGGGTCGTGCTTCGCACCTATGGCTGGCTCATAATTCTTGAAGATCGCGGGTTTATCAATTCCGCGCTGATGTGGACCGGATTGATTACGGAACCCTTGCCTTTGTCGAAAAACCTTTTCGGCGTCGTGGTTGGGCTTACTCACGTCATCCTGCCATTTGGCGTGCTGTCCCTTCTGACGAGCCTCCAGGGTATCAACCCAAGTCTGGAAAAATCTGCGCAAATTCTTGGCGCGTCACGTCTTGCTGTAATCCGGCACATCATCCTGCCGCTCTCCGTGCCAGGAATCGTAAGCTCTTTCTTGATTGGCTTCACCATGGCCGCAAGCGCTTATGCGACCCCGGCCCTCCTTGGCGGCGCTGGTTTCAAAGTCATGGCCACAATGGTCTACGAGCAGGTGCTGTTCTATCTCGATTGGCCCTTCGCGGCGGTCATGGCGAACGTTCTTCTCATCCTGATGCTGGCCGCCGGCTTCGTCGGATCCAGGCTGGAGTCGCGCCTCCACCAAAAACTTCACCTTTAATCTCGGGAGGCTCCGATGAACCGACTGCTCACATATCTGTTCAGGATGGCGCTTGTCGCCATCCTTGCCTTTATCACTCTTCCGCTGGTGGTCGTCGTTGCGGCCTCTTTCAGTCCAACTTCGGCTGTGACGTTCATCCCAAGCGAATGGACCTTTCAATGGTACGCGGCACTATGGACTAGCCGCTGGCTCGATCCGTTTCTACTCAGCGTCGAACTTGCCGTCATCGTATCGCTCGCTAGCGGACTGCTCGGCGTCCTTGGAGCTTACAGCGTCGCCTACGCAAAATGTCCGGGGCATACCGCCATCATGGCGTTCCTCTTGTCACCCATGTCGGTCCCGCAAATCGTCAAGGGCGTGGCCGTCGTCCTATTCCTGTCCTCGGTTGGACTTTACGACCTGCTAGGGACACCCGGCCTTGTCATGGCTCACATCATTCTGACGTTGCCCTACGTCGTGCGCATGGCGGCCACCGCGATGTTTGGTTTCGACAAGCGGCTGGACCGCGCGGCACGCGTATTGGGCGCTAGCGTCACGCAGAGGATCCGATACGTGCTGTTGCCGCTGATCCGCTCCGGCCTCTTCTCGGGGATGACCTTCGCCTTCATCATTTCCTTCAACAACATCCCGCTGTCCGTCTTCCTGGTCAGACCCGGTCAGACGACACTTCCGATTACCGTCATCAATCATCTCGAATACAGCCTGGATCCGGTGCTTGCGGCCGTGAATGTCGCATCGCTCCTCTTCATCCTTGGCGTAATCATCCTTTTCGAAAAGATCGGCGGCTTCTCCGCCCAATTCCACGGGGGTAGCAAATGACCACCATCGATATTGAACTCCTTTCCGTCAGCAAGCAGTTCGGTGCAAACCGCATCGTCGACGACATCAGCCTTGCCATTCCCAAGGGAAAATTCGTCAGCATTCTTGGTCCGTCCGGATGTGGCAAGACGACGACCCTTAATATGATCGCCGGATTTGAAGCGCCCTCGAGCGGGCAGATCCGAATTCGCGGCCGTGATCAGCAAGGCGTCCCGCCGGAAGCGCGGAAAATCGGACTGGTCTTCCAGAACTACGCACTCTTCCCGCATATGACGGTCGCTCAGAATGTCGGCTTTGGCCTAAAGATGCAGGGCCGGCCCCGCGAGGAAATCGCCGACGGTGTCTCACGAGCCTTGAAAAGTGTCCATCTCGAGGGCTTTGAGGATCGGTATCCGAAGGAACTTTCGGGGGGCCAACAGCAGCGGGTCGCGGTTGCTCGGGCGATTGCGCCCTCACCGTCGGTGCTGCTTCTCGACGAGCCGCTCTCAAACCTTGACCTTAAGCTCCGGGAAGCGATGCGCGTCGAGCTGAAAGAGATCCAGGAAGACCTCGGCATGACCTTCATTTATGTCACACATGACCAGGAGGAGGCGATGGCCATGTCCGACCGGATCATCGTCATGCAGGGCGGAGTGGTCGCGCAGGAAGGAGCGCCTTCGGACATCTACGCCCACCCGAGGACCTCATTCGTGGCGGACTTCATCGGCAAGTCGAATATCCTCCCGGCATCCGCAGAGAACGGGAGCGATCGGAAGCTGACGGTATCCCTGGGCGCAGGAAAGATAGTGCTCACAGCCACGCGGGGAGAGGACGTTGATCCTGACAATGTGCGCTTCTGCTGTATCAGACCGGAGGCCGTCAGGCTCGCGGATGCGGCAGGGGCCCTCGACGAACCGGCAAACCGCCTGACCGGAACCGTCCAAAAGGTCGTCAATCTGGGCGCCTATCTCGAGGCCTGGATGCTCGTCGATGGCGGGATCACCTTGAAGTCCATGATCCGCTCGACCCGCCTCGAGAAGCTCTCGCCCGGCTGCCGCGTAGACCTCGCAATCGCCCATTCCGCTGTCCAACTGCTGGAGCAATAGTGATATTCATCGTCACCCATTATCAATGCGAAATAATTGATATTGGAATGTCGATTTATCACTCCGCTAAGCTCTATGTGATCCCGAGTCCGGGATCTTTCCACACGGAGGCGAAAGACACACATGAAAACAAGCGTTTCGGCAATCCAGAATGACAGCAACGTCTGCGCAGACATCATCGGTTTCGATTTTTCCAGCTACGACGACGCAGACATTGCGGCGGTTCGATCCTACTGGCTGCAATATGGCGTCATCCGCTTTCGGGCGACCGACATCACGGACCAGCAACAGGTCGACTTCTCCCGTCACTTCGGGGATTTCGTCATCCATCCCAAGCAATTACAGGAAGGCGGACACCCGATCCATCGCGAAATCCTGGTGATCAGCAATGTGATGAAGGACGGCAAGCCGAGCGGCGCGCTCGGCAACAGCGAGGCGACGTGGCACACGGACACATGGTTCTACGAACGCCCGCCCGCCGGCGCCATCCTCAGGGCGATCGAGGTTCCCGCTGCCGGGGGAGACACGTATTTCCTGTCGACCTACCAGGCTTTTGAAACGCTCCCCGAGGAGCTACGCAGTGCTGTTGAGGGGCGGCAGATCTTCTTCCAGAACGTCTACGACAAAACGGGGAAATTGCGCCTTGGGAAAGGCGAACCGACGAGCGCGGATTTTCGCGAGTGGAGCGGCGTCGTTCATCCGCTGGTCAGAAGCCACGGCGAGACGGGCCGCAAAGCGCTTTATCTTGGCGGGACGTCGGAAGGGGCGTGGATCGTCGGCTTGCCGCTCGATGAAAGCAACGACCTGATCTCAAGGCTTTGGGAGCACACCACCAACACGCCGGAAGTCTTCGTCCAAAAATGGAGCGTCGGCGACATCGTGATGTGGGACAACCGTTGCACGATGCACCGTCGCGATTCATTCGACCCGAACACGATTCGGATTATGCATCGGACGACGACATCCGGCGAGCGCCCGATCTGATTTGTGAACAACAGGGCAGATCGGAGATCATCGATGTCCCAGCCTTACAAGATTGAAAAACAGCCGGAAGCAATACCGGACGCACTGCGAACCCTGCTTGAGGGAGTCGAAACCGCAACCATCGGCCACTTCGAATATCTTGGATTTGTTGGGGCAGGAATTGCGCCGGTCTTTCCGGCCAAGGCAATTGGAACGGCAGTCACGGTCGCCGCGCCCAGCCGCGATGGAGCCGTCATCTATACGGCAATCGATCTGCTCCGCCCGGGGGATGTTCTCGTCATCTCCCGGGTCGACCGGGACGACGTTGCCTGCGTCGGCGGCGGTGTCGTTGCTGCTGCCCGAGCGCGTGGCGCCGTCGCCATTATCGTCGATGGTCCTTGCACCGACATCGAGGAGATCGGCGCCAGCCGGTTCCCAATCTGGTGTCGCGGAGTCTCGTCCAAGACGACCAGCCGCCGGCACCAGATCGGTGGCGCGATCAATGTCCCGATCGCCTGCGGCGGGGCGGCCGTGCTGCCCGGGTATGCGGTCTTAGCAGATACGGAGGGTGTCTTCGTTGCCGATCCCTCCGAAATGCGCTGCATCGCGGACGTCGCCCTCGAGCGCCAACAGCGTTCCCTTAAGCTCCGGCCCTACCTTGAGGCCGGCCATTCCATCTTCGAACTGGATCGGATCATATAATGAAGATTTCCCTCGTCCAGATGAACTCCCAACCCGACCGCGACAGCAATTTACGCGCGGCCGAGAGCCTGATGCTGCAGGCAATCGCACGCGATACACCAGATCTCATCGTTCTCCCGGAACATTTCGACTGGTCCGGCGGCACGATGGCGGAGAAACTGGCGGCGGCTGATCATATGCCGGGCGGCGACGCCTATCGCATGTTGCAGACGTTCGCCGCCCGGCAAAAGGTCTGGATCCACGGCGGCAGCTTGCTCGAAAGGGTCGATGGAAGTTCGAAGATCTACAACACAACGGTCGTCTTTGACCCAGAAGGTAACGAGGTCGGCCGCTACCGCAAAGTTCACCTGTTCGACATCGAGGCGCCAGATGGCAAGATGTATCGAGAATCCGCCACCGTTGCGCCTGGAGAAAGCCTGTTCGTTTACGAATCCGGCGGTTTCAGGATCGGCTGTGCGATCTGCTACGACCTTCGCTTCCCCCGGCTCTTTGATGCGCTTGCAGACGCCGGCGTCGATGTGGTCATTCTGCCCGCGGCCTTCACGTTACAGACGGGAAAGGACCACTGGGAAGTGCTCTGCCGTGCACGCGCGATCGAGCACCAGGTCTATTTCGTCGCCTGTGGTCAGTGGGGAGGCTACACTGCAGCGGACGGAGATCGCCGTTTCACCTACGGCAACTCTCTCGTCTGCGACCCCTGGGGACAGGTTGTAGCCCGCGCCGTCGATCAGGTCGGTGTGGTTTCCGCACACCTCGATCTCGAGCGTGTGGCGGTAGTCCGCAAGCTCATTCCCGCCGCGTCGCACAAGGTTTCGTTTGTCGATCAAGCACGCGTCGACCGAGGTTGCAGGCGCAGTGATCGTTGCAATTCCTCTTGCAGCTCGTCTGCGCAGACCTTCGGGGCACCAATTTCTTATAGTAGCACGTAGACAACGCGCACCTGAAAATGGACCGCCAATCGCCATCGTCGGGTAATCGGACACCGATATGACCGCTTTCATCACGCAAACGCTCGGCAGCTATATCGCCGAGGAAGCACTCGCTCGTGTTCCGAGCGACGTTTTCGACAAGAGCAAGCTTTGCCTTCTGGACTCCCTTGGCTGCTTGTTCGGTGGGCGCCAGCTGCCCACGGCTGGAATGCTGAAAAACCTACGAGTGAACAGCCAGGTCGCACCCTCCTCCGGCGGACCTGTCAGTGGCTGTGCCGAACCGGCGGCTGCCGCCTTCGTCAAGGCAACTTTGATCAATGCGCTCGACTTCGACGACATCTACGAGAAGGGCCATCCCGGAGCCACCGTGATTGCGGCAGCCTTATCGGTCGCTGAGCACACGAAGTCTTCAGGCACAGAATTCCTCGAGGCCGTGATCATCGGCTATGAGGTGAGTTGCCGCGTTGGCATCTCACTGGCTCACGTTCAGCCCAGAAAGGCGATTCACGGCCATGGGACTTGGCAGATATTCGGTGCAGCAGCAGCGGCCGCGAGACTCATGCGTCTCGACGCCGGACGAGCGGCGCATGCCATCGCGATCGCTGCTGCGAATGCGCCAGTAGCGTCCGTCATGAAGACCGTCTACGGAGACGCGCCTTCGATGGCGAAGAACAACTTCGGCATGGCCGCGCAAATGGGAGTCTTGGCCGCACGCCTTGCCGCTGCCGGCTACGAGGGGCCTTTGGATGTCTTCGAGGGTGAGACAGGTTTCTGGCGGATGGCGGGCGCCGACGAGTGCCGTTTCGATAAACTGACCAAAGGTTTGGGGGCCGCCTACGAAATTCTTCGGGTTGGCTTCAAGCCATTCAGTTGCTGCCGACTTATCCTAAGCAGTGTCCAGGCCAGCCGCGACGTCATCCGTATGGCCGGCATTGATCCTGCCGACGGCTTGCATGCCAAGATGATCGTGACCGCGCCTCCGATCGTGTGCGAACCGCCATTTAGCAAAGTGCGTCCACGGGACATGTGGGCAGCACAGTTCAGCGCACCGCACGCCATAGCCATGGCCGTATTCGGCGTCGAGCCCGGTCCCGACTGGTTCGTGGATGATTGGCTTCATGACGAGATCGCCGGGCGGTTTCAAGACAGTATCGAGCTCAGGCCACATACCAGCCACGCCTCGCCTCGAGGCGCTCACGCCGCAAGCGCTTGGTTACGGTTGCGCGACGGGCAAAGCTTCGAAAGGCACGTGGACGTTGCGGAGGGAGAGGCAAGTAACCCCATGCCGAAATCAGCTCTCGAGGGTAAGTTCTTGCGACTTGCGAGTCCGGTCGTGGGAGACAGCGGTGCTTGCGAAGCCATTGATAACGTGTACGCGCTGGATAAGGCGGGATCGCTCCGGACGCTCCTTCGCGTATTGGTCAGCTGATACCGGCATATACCGACATGACACATTTTGTTCGCAAGCTAAGCCTGCAACCGCAGATCAACGCCTTGGGGACGGGCGTCCCCACGGTCCTTCCCCCTGGCCTGCATAGCGACCTCAGCGAAGACGTGCGGGCAGCCAAATTCTCCAGTCATTCGCTGCGCGCCGGCTTGCCCTCCTCGGCCGACGTCGACGAGCGCCACGTGCAGAACCGCAGCTACCACCGCCGACGCGACCGATTTAGGGTCAATCTGACAAGGGCCTCGGGGCTGTAAGAATCTTAACCCGCCAGCATACGTGCGAGCATATTTCTGATGTGGTCCTACGCGCCGTAGAAAATTGCCGCGACAACGATTGCGCGGCTATGTTCCACCGGTAGAAACCGGATCCCGGGATGAATATCGGGGCGCACCCCGATATAGGGCTTATCGACGAGACGATCGACCTCGACATGCACTTTGCGGATCCGTTTAGCAGTACGCTCCACCGCCTGTCAGGCGCATCCCCAAGTTCGACATAGGCGTCGACCAGATGATCGAAGATCAACTCGAAATCGCGTTCGGCATCCTCAGAATATTCAAGAGTCCACACGAACAACCCGTCGCTTCCGCTCGATCTGCGCGGCGCGGCTTTCTATTTCCGTCGCAGAAATCATTGGCCCGTTCAATCGCTGCTGGACCAATTCGCGGAGCGCTGCGGTTTCGACGGCCTCAGATTCGGTCTTTTGGCGTAGCAGTTCCAGGCCATGTTGAAGAACAGAACTAATGCTGGAATACCGACCGCTCTCCACCAGCGAACGGGCAAACGAATCCTGCTGCTCGGTCAACGAGATCGACGATTTCACACTCATCGGCTTATCTTCTTTGAGCCTAAGTTGCTACTCAGTAGCGCCTCAGCGGCGGAAGTCGTTCATTTAAAGACGACAAAAATGTATCCGAACCTTTCCTTTAATCCCTCCGTTCCAGATGTGAAATTGCTCCCGGTCGCATGACGTCGACAATTCCACGGAGAACGGTGATGGAGAGCACACCCAGATACATTTCACTTGCGGAAATGAAGCGCCTCGGCGTCCGTCTCGAGGCATCCGCGCTCCACGATGCCGCCAGGGCAGCTTGGTCCGACATCCGCTTGGGCCAAGCCCATGGCCTGAAATCTGTTTTGTCCTTTCCCGAAGCCGCCTTATGGAACCAACCCCAGTTTGAAGCTTACCGGGATAGGTTGCAAGGCGAGCGATTGGGCTGGAAGCTCTCTGCGCTTTCCAGCGTCGGGGCCAGATATGCGGCCGTGAAGGTGGTCGGTGCCAATGCGATAAACCGTCGACTGGGTCAGCCGCGTTCGACGTCGACGATCCTGCTGCTAGACAGCTTCACGCTGCGCCCGCTTTGCGTGATGGACGGAACCGATATCTCTGCCGCAAGAACGGCAACCTATGCCTCAATGGCGCTTGAACTTTTCTTCCCCAAAACAGAAGAACTCTCTGTTTTCCTCTTTGGAGCGGGCCCCATTGCCGATCAGATCATCAGAGTGCTCGATCATTTCGGAGCCGGCATCGTCTCGAAGATATTCGTGCGCAGCCGCTCAGGCGCTTCCGCGCGCCAACTCGTTAAAAGACACAGACAGTCACCTCGAATTCGGCTTGAGGCTGTCGCGGATAATAAGAGGCTGCGTGGTTGCCGGTTTGTCATCACCGCTACCAATGCCAGCGCACCGGTGTTTGAGAGCGCAGAGGTTTGCCCAAACGCAGTTGTTCTGCATCTTGGGGGAGACGAGACTCCATCCGGCCATATCCAAAAAGTTCTTCGGTCCGGACTGGCGCTCTGTGATGACGTTTCGATGGTGTCGCGGCGAAACTCGCAAAGCCTGGCGCTCTATTTCTCGCGCAAGGGATCGACATTGGAGCAGCTTGGCCCAGCGCTCGGTGTCATGAACTTAAAGGATTTCTGTGACGCGGCCGGCGGATCGGAATTCCCGATCCTCGTCACGTGCGTTGGCCTGCCTATGCTGGACCTTTACGTCGCCGCTCATGTTTACGAAACCTGGTTCTCGCCAGATGGGGCGCGGCATCGTCCGTCCACTCATCTAGCAGGAACTGACGCCAAGCAGCCTAAGCTTTACGGAGAAGGCTGATGTATGTCACCGAGATCCTTGCAGATTATCTGGCGAATTATCCTTCCGATGCTCTGCCGCCCGATCTGAGGCTAGGTGCCGCCTGCTGTATTGTGGATGCAGTCACCGCTTACGTCGTCGGCTGCGATGTTCCGAGTGCCCGCGCAATGCGCGCGGTCGCCCGGCAAGATTTTGGAAGCGGACGGGCTTCAGTCTGGTTTACGGGTGAATGTCTCGGGGTCACTGCTGCGGCAGTCTGTAACGCTGCGTCAGCCTCCGCACTCGATTTCGACGACGGCCATCGCGCCGCGCGCGGTCATCCCGGCGCGGCTGTGATACCCGTAGCACTCTCCGTGGCATCTGCGATTGGTTCATCCGCCGATGACCTCCTGACCGCAATCGCTCTCGGATACGAGATCGGAATTCGCATTGCCGTGGCGCAGAACCAGCAAGCAATCAAAAGCCGACAATCGGGACGTTGGACCGGCTATGCTGCTGCGGCCACCGCAGGCCGCCTCTACAGAACCGATCCCCCGGCGCTCGCGCACGCGCTCGCTGTGGCCGGAGTGCTCGCACCAAACCAGGAGGCGAACGGCAGCTCCGGCTATGCCAACCTCACCGGGAACGACGTCAAGGAGGGTATTCCCTGGAGTGTCGTGACGGGCCTGACCGCATTGCGCCTCGCGGAGCGGGGATTTACCGGGCCGCAGGATTTGCTCGATCATGCGTCGCACTTCGACCGGCCGAGCATCATCGCGGACTTGGGTAATCCAGTTGAGATCTCGAGGGTCTATTTCAAACCCTATTCCTGCTGCCGCTACATCCAACCCGCTCTTGATGCCTTTGTGGCGCTCCCGGAAGTCGCGGACATCAGGACCGAACAAATCGCATCAATTGAAGTTCAGACCTTTCAATGGGCTCTCCGACTTTCAAACACCCTGTCTCCCAGTACATTGACGGAGATCCAATACAGCCTGCCCTATTGCATGGCGATTGCTGTTGTGGATGGACCTGCGGCGCTGGCCCCGGTCGGTAATGCTCAGTTGGGCAGGCCGGACCTCCTCGAATTCGCCCGCAAGGTTCGTCTCTCGGTCAATCCTGAGATCGACGCCCGTTTTCCAACTGAGACCCTTTCGCAGGTATGCCTGCAAATGACCGATGGCAGAGTGATTACCTCCGAGGTGACCTCGCCCCGCGGCGACAAGGCGCGCCCCTTAGCCTGGGACGATCTCATCGATAAGTTCTCGGTAGCGACGCGTGGCAAGTTTTCTCCCAAGGCACTAAATACCGTCCTGCAGGCTTTTGGGGCACTGAAAAAAGGAGATGCCGTTCCCCTCCTCCAGCGCCTGAGGATGCGACTGATCGACTGAAACCTCGACCATTGTTGGCTGTGGTAGTCGTATCCGTCGACAATATCGCGTAATTACGGCCGCGGCTAAGCATTGTCGGCGTCGGCGCGATAGCCAAGCCCCGGCTGAAACGTCAAGTAAGCCGGCCATTCCTGACAACTATACGGCCTGCGATCACGACATGCCTGACGCGGCTCAGATTAACGTGGTCGACAACGATCAGGTCTGCACGCTTGCCTTTTTCAATCAGCCCGCGGTCGCCGGCCATTTGTATGAAGACGCGCGCGACATTCCCGGTCGCAAGGGCAACGGCCTCCGCCACAGACAATTGCTTCTTCTTGATCATACGCTGGATCGCTTCAAGAATTCCATCCCAATGCCCGCCGGCAAAATCGGTCGAAATGGTGTCGACACAGCCCGCATCGATCAGCGCGTCGAGGTTGGAGGGATCGTTGCGCCAGCGTGTCCCGATACAATCCAATGTCGAAACATCGATGATGGCCCCTTTTCTTCTCAGATTCTGGGCAATCGAGACTGCCTCGTCCGGGAGGAAGCTCGGGTGATTGCTATGACCGGCGACGAGACGTGCCTTGGGGTATTTCTCGACCACGGCCATCAGACGCTTTGCAGATGGTGCCGCGTTGTGGAAGATCGCGGGATATCCGACCCGCTCGGCTTCGCGGGCGATTTCATCGAATCCGGCCAGCGAGAGGGCAACCGAAGGCATCACCGATTGCGTAATGATGTCGCGAACGCGATCCGCTTCGGTGACCCCGGAAAGACCGCAATGCTCTAACTCGTCGGTCAGTTTCGAATTCGATAGGCCGTCTACCGGATCAAGATAGCGGCCAAGGACGGCGTTCTTCAAGCGCCTCGCGGCAGCGGGCGTCACCTCGACCCCGAACTCGTGCAGGAACGCTTGCGGGATGAACCTGTATTCTTGCGCGCCACCACCCAATGTCTGCCCGCCACCTGCCTCGCCAAGCGCGACTGCGCCGGAGGCCAACAGGTCATCTATGGTCGCGCTCAGGTGCCGTGTTGAAAGTCCCTTGCCGTCGACCACAAGCGCCGCCTCAATGTTTTTCGGAGTGTGAGCCGTGGAAATGCGGATATCCATGGCATGAGGTTCTGCCTCGTCGACATCTATTTCGTCCCCCATGGCCAGACCGCAGACGTTGAGAAGGGTCGTTGTTCCCTGAAGAACATGGCGGTTTCGGAAATAGGCAACATCTTCGCCTTCAAATGGCTTCGAGCCACTCGGCATCGAAGGCCCGCGAATACATCCATGCGCATGGGCATTGATGAGACCTGGCATAACGATGCCGCCAGCTGCATCGATGGTTTCTCGCGCCACGATTTCAGCGCCTGCGGCAGCCTCAGCGACTTCGATACCGGCGATCCTTCCCTTCCGGACATACACGGCAGCCCGCTTGTGAAACGTCTTGCCGTCGCCGGTGATGAGACCTCCATTTCGGATTACCAGATCCATGACAGCTGCTCCTTCTCGACAGCCCGAATGCTGTCCTAGCCGCCGGTCGCTTCGCTCGGCCGATGCTGCTTGTTCTGCGATTGCTCCTGACTGGAACGATCGAGCATGTAGCCGGACGATCGAACCGTTCGGATAAGATCTGCGCCACCGGCCGCGCTAAGCGCCTTGCGCAGTCGACCGATATGGACATTGACCGTCTTGGCGTCGACGAAACGACGCTCGGGCCAACCAGCTTCGATGAGTTGTACGCGACTGCACGCCTGCTCGCGGTTCTCCATCAGGAACTTAAGCAACCGGAATTCGATCGGTCCCAAGTGGACGTTGATGCCGAAACACTTGACGCTGTGCCTGTTGGTATTCAGTTCGATTCCTGCATAGGCGAGGATGCGACCGTCGCCCGCCATGGGACCCGACGCGTTTGGAAGGAGGATACGGTCGCGAAGGAAGCCGAGCAGCTTGGAGGGAGCGATCGGTCTTACAAAATTCTCGTCAATACCGGCCTTCAGCAGATCGATAAACCGACTTTCCGCACCAGGTCCAATCAATCCGACCGTCGTGATCCCGAATGTCCGCGGCTCCTGCTTTAGCTTTACACAGGCTGCGGGAGCCCAATCTTCTCCGATCGACAATCAAGGAGGATGGCTCCGACATCGTACTCGCCTGCAAAATGGACGATCTCCTCGACCCCGGAACCAAGAATGACCTGATACCCCTCGGATTCCAGGATATGGACGAGTAGCAGATAGTAATCCGCATCGGTCGAACCGATCAGGATCTGCGGTCGCGCGGAATTCAAAGATTTCTCCTCTTTAGCACAGCGTCAGTTGTGATCTGATCCCTCGTGAGGACCGCCTCAAGCAGCGGAGTTGTGCTGCAGGCGTGTCCCTGGTGACAGGCAGCAGCGCGAATCCGATGAAGGCTCGCGGCGTCGGCAGGAAGAACTCCAGCTACGGCCATCGTGCTGCCAATGGGACACGGCCGACCAAGGCGTTGCATTGGCCAGCCGGCGCGTTTCAAAATGCGCTCGAAACGCAGGTCAGTTGCTGTGACGATCTCATAATAGCCGTTCGCCATCGACCACTCGACTATGCCGGCGAACATCTTAAGCGTCGTCCTGTGGAGAACTCCCCGCGTCCTGCCCTCGTCGAGCGCCGTGTCGACGCAAAAGCGCGAGCTTTCGACCATGCCTGCATGAGCGTCGAGCCGTCGCGATGAGAGGAGCTGCGGAAATGTATTGGCGAGCATCGTCGGTCCGTTAGCCGGGAGAAGCCTCGCGCAGCCCGCCACTGCACCTGTTGCAGAAACAGCCAGGATATAGGTCGGATTGTATTGATCGTAAGCATCGGCCTCACGATCGTCCCTTATCTCTACATCCCAGTCCAGCCTGTCGCCAAAGACCCGCGCACGCAGCCGATGCATCGAGTCGATCAAGTCAGCAAATTCTCCGCGCGCTGCGGCCGGCACAGCTAATATCTCCATCTCCATTCTCCGAATAAATCCTGCTTCAGACCACTGGACACGAGTTTCGGCGCTCAGGCGACTAATAGAATTAGTAGTCGAGGGCGCGACCAAAGCGTGCATGAATATCGCACGCATGAGTTGTTCGATGCCGAGCGAACTATATCGCAAACACCGGAATCGATGCTGTGCCACGAATGTGCCGCGGCGGAGCCGCCGAGGGGGAAATAGAAGCACCAATGACGCGGATTGGCAGCAAGGAGTTTCGATGTACAAGCATACCGCCGAGGCGTTCGTCCCGGTCCAACACGCACTACAGGTCACCCAAAAGGTCTGCGCCCGGAATGGCGACTATTGCCGCTCGATCGGCACTACGGGCGTCGACCGATTGCTCGACTTCGGTGACGCACGCGCTGTCTTGAGGCCGACAGATCAGGGCCTGCATTTCCGGATCGACGCGCAGGACACCATCACCTTCTATGGTATCCGGACACTTCTGGTGGGAAGCCTGTGCGCCGTTGCGGAGTTTTCAGGTGAGCACGTTAAATGGCACCCGGCCGGCAGCGTGCCATTCGGCGTGATGTAAGGATGCCTCGGAAATGGTGGCCCCCCTGGATCTTTGCGGGTACCCTTTAGTCGCTCCGCAACGGGTTCGCAGTTCTGGCAACGCGCTTTTCCCGCCTAGCCCCATTTCGTTGCCCTACGGCAGACGATATCCTCGCCATCATCAGACGTTTCCGCGGGATCGTCGAAATCGAGAAATATTCAAAATCATGGCATTAGTGCCTCACGCTGATGTAACGCGAACACGGCAATTGATGAGAAAGGGCTTTGCGACAGATAACGAGCACGTTATCGGTCTCTATTGAATTCGTAGCCCTCGCTCGCGCCCCCACGCGATGAGACTGGATTCCCAGAGGGAAAAGCACTAAGTATAGCCAAGTTAGCTAAACGGGATTCCCATGCAGGTTACAATCCATAACGCCAAAACGAATCTGTCCAAACTCATCGAGGCAGCAAAGGCTGGCGAGGAAGTTGTCATAGCGAAGGGCAAGACCCCTGTCGCTCGGATCGTTGCTATTCCACAAAGCAAGTTCACTGTCGGGCTGCTGAAGGGTAGGGTCACAGGGCAGGGACCGGATTTCTTTAAGCCTATGAGTGAAGATGAGCTCGCTCTTTGGGAAGGCGCGGTGTGACAGCTGTGCTTCTCGATACCCATACTTGGGCATGGTCACTAACAGGCGATATGCGCCTGTCCACCAAGGCAACCGCTCTCATAACGGAGGCTGACAGCGTTTTTGTCAGTCCCATCAGTTTCTTCGAGATCGGGCAGAAAGTCCGTATCGGCAAGTGGCCGGAGATGGAACCATTTATCAATGACTTACCGAGCTTGCTGGCTGAACAGGGTGGCAGAGTTGCGGCATTGGTGCCGGAAGTCTGTTTGACAGGGGCAACCCTCGCCTGGGAGCATCGCGACCCATTCGACCGATTGCTGGCGGCGACCACGCTCGCTCTTGGAATCCCACTGATTTCAGCAGACGAAGTTTTCGACACGCTCCCGGATATTAGCCGTTTGTGGTGACTTCCGCCGGCGAGATTGATGCTCTCAACTCAGTGGCAAGACATGTACAGCAATTCGGAATATCCCTCCCCGTGCTCGGACGGTGGTGCGGCCGAGATAGATCGTATTCCAGTGCACAAGGGCGCCGATGTGCGCGAGGATCGCGAGATGGCGGCCGCCGCACGAAATGAAGGCGC
Organism: Ensifer adhaerens; assembly: GCF_000697965.2. NCBI lineage: Bacteria > Pseudomonadati > Pseudomonadota > Alphaproteobacteria > Hyphomicrobiales > Rhizobiaceae > Ensifer > Ensifer adhaerens. The sequence goes on from NZ_CP015881.1 coordinate 1,105,034, forward strand.
GCCAAATGCACTAGGAGAGTTGAACCAAATATCGCTGCCCCCTCTGCCGCAAGCTTTAAACCAAGCCACCGACGCCGTGCATGGCGGGCTCGGTCATCTTTTCAGCGTTACCGTAACGCTGGCCAAGGCGATCTGATCCCTGACGACCTCTCGATGGCAAGCTAGGTCCGGATGATCACGTCGTAAGCGGGTTCCTATTCAGCCTTGCCCTTCTCGCTGTGCTTTCTTCAATGCTCTGCGGTAATACCGCGGACGGGTTCGATGACGCGCCGCTGACGCTCCGAAACGGTCTCCTGGCTGCGTTGCAGTCGCACAGTCTGCTGCAAGACCTGCAACCGATCTCGCATCGCCTCGAAGGCGCTGCGCTGCGCCGGCGACACACGGTTGATGACGTCCTCCTCCCCGCGCAGGACGGCGTTGCGACCGAAGCGCTCGTCGAGCGCCCGACTAACGGCGGTGAATTCTTGGGCGACGCGCTGATCGAGCAGACCCATGGCGGCTTCGAGCTTGCCCTCCCTCTTCTTCTCCGCCACCAACTGCCGCAGCGCATTCTCAGCCTTCCGCGACAGACCGGGAATGGCGACCGCCATATGCCGGCGCTCTGCGGCGATCGCCTTGGTCTCGGCCTCAAACGCCGCGGCATAGGACGCTCCGAGAGAACGGACACAGCTTGCGGCTTCCGACACAGCCTGAAGCGCGGCCTTCCGCTCCCGGCCGGCAGCAAGCAACTTGTCCACTATGCGACCGGAGCCGCGTAGTGCGCCATAAGCGGCCGGATCGTTGGTGATGGCTGCGGCAATCCGCTCGCCGGCAAAACCCTTTTCGACGAGCTCCTCGATCTTGGCGATCGCGCCGGCGGGATCGCGCCAGATGCGTGTCGCCGCATCCATGAGCGCGGCGCGATGATGATTGTAATGGGGAACGGCAAGCGCTCTTTCCCGCGCTTCATCGGCGACGGGTGTCTTGAACTCAGTGACGGCGGCAAGCATGGGCAACACGGGCACTACTTCATTTCCGAACTCGATGCTTGCGCCGGCAACGATTTTCGAGCGATCCTGCTTTTCTGCGAGATGCTGCTCGTCGCTAAAACGCCTGATCACCTCGAACAGGGGCACCAGTTTTTGACGGTGCTCAGTGGCGAGATTTTCCGGCATCCGCTCTTCAACATTTCGCTCGGCGATCGGATCGGCCCTGGCGGTGAATGCAGACCAGCCGAAGCGCGAGGTCACCGCCTCGTTGACCGCCTTTACCTCCTGCACTAGCAAACGGTCCTCAGCGGCATAGGCGAAGGCCGTCTTGTAGGCATCAACCCCGCCGCGCTCTCGGACCGCCTCGACTTCGACGAGACGCGCCATCGCCTTTTTCGAAAGCGCGGGAATGGACAATGCCATATGGACGCGCCGCTGTTGCTCGCGGCTGGCGAAGCGCTCCGCCTGCCTGCGGAACTCGGTTGCTTGCGCGCGCGCCAAAGTCAGCAGCTCCGACAATGTGGCCACGGCTTCGTTGCGCTCGTTTCGAGCGGCGCGGCCATCGACCAGGCGGTCAGAGCCGCGCAATCGGCCAAGGCGTTCGGGTGCAAGGCCAAGATCTTCGGCAATCTTGCGCGGCTCGACGTCTGCGCCTGCTACCAGAGCGTTGAGCGCCGACAGCGCGCCACTCGGGTCGCGATAGATTTTCTGCAGCACCGGCCGGAGTATTTCCTCGCGCTCCTTCCACGGTTGCGAGGCGAGCTGCGCTTGACGCGCATCCTCTTCAACGCTGTGGGCGAACTCGGTGGCCGGTGGAATCAAATAGTTTCCGCCCACCGGGATGCCGGCAACCAAGGATACTCTGCGCTCCTCGCTATACGAGACGCTCCGTTCCCGATCGATCGCAAAATCGAGCGCTATGCTCGCTCGCTCCCAGAGCTTCGCCAACCGCGACCGCTTCTCCGCAAGCCACGCCACCCGCCGCGCCGCGCCCTCCTCCAATTCCGCAGCGGCCCGGGCGAGCGTGTCGATGCCACGCCGCTGGGCAAAATCAAGCACATGCTCCCGATAGCCTTCCTTGCTTTCGAAATCGAGCGTCGTTGTCTTGGCGCCGGATCGTCCGAGGCGCTCAACAAGCTGTTTGAACACAAGCGGCCGCCGGCTTTCCCGTTCGATCCTCGCCTTGCGCGCATCGACAGTTTCGATTTGGGTTGCAGTCCAGACGTTGCGTTCGACCTGACGTTCCTCAAGACGCTTCTTGCCGGTCTTTTCATCAGTGACGGGCACCCTTACCGTGACCGTTTCGACGCCATCCTTGCGGAGCCTCACAGTATCGCCTGTCGAGATTCCACCCTCCTCAAGTGCCTTTGGCAGGCTCACGCCCCAAAGTCGATGAATGGTACCGTCGTCCGTCCTCACATCGGCGTAGGGGCTGTGTTTGGCGTTTTCATCTTGCGGCCGGAACTTGGCCGACCCGGTCTCCACCAATTCACCGGTGACGCCGGCTGCATGATCGACACGTGCGCTACGCCCCCATTGCGGCTTCGGTTCAAAGTTCTCGCGCGCCACGTAGAGATCGGCGCGATTACGATGCCTGGTCATCGCCACATAGGTCAGATGCTGGTCCATCATCCCGGTGGCGAGCACGAAGGTTCGGTCGATGGTCGAGCCTTGACATTTGTGGATGGTCGCGGCGTAGCCGTGATCGACATTGCTGTAGCTATCCTCACTGATCACGACGTCCCGGCCATTGTCGAGATGTACCGTCAACAGCGCGTCTGCGCGTTTGTCGCCGGATGAAACAACCGTGCCAAGCATGCCGTTCTTGACATATTGGGGAGCAAGCCGCTTTGCTCGTGGTTCAAGGAAGCGGGCGTTTTCGAGGAAGATGATCCGGTCGCCCGCGCCAAACTCACGAAGCCCACGTGCCGTCCGGAATTGGCGCGCATCTGTAAGCGCGCCCTCGTCGATCATGACCTTGCGCAAGGCCTCGTTTAGCTTACGAACGTCATCGTTGGTGTGAGTAAGCACAAGCAGTTCGTCGCCGCGAAGACGTCCCGGACGCCGGCCCACGGCAAATTTCTGAAGCAGGTCCCGGCGGGCGTCGGCCCAATCGGCAACGATGCGGTCTATGACCTCGGCCCTGGTTTCGGTCTCGACAATGCAGCCCCTCTGCGCGTAGGCATCAAGGCCCTCTTCGACCTTGCCGCGCGCCAGGAGACGGGAAGCATCGCGCGCCCAGACATCACGCTGCCGCCGCACGCCGGCAAGTTCCGCGAAGCCGATCCGTTCGGTGATTGCCCGGAACGCCGCACCCGCCTGGATCGGCTGCAGTTGCATCGCGTCGCCGACCAGCACGGCTTTTGCGCCTGCGTCCTCCACAGCCCTGAGGATACGCGCCATCTGCTGCGATGACACCATGCCGGCCTCATCGATGACGAGCACATCGCCGCGCTCCATTGTTTCGCGCCCCCCGGCCCAGGCAAGCTCCCAGGACGCCAGCGTGCGCGACCGGATCCCGGAACTGTCCTCCAGCCCTTCCGCGGCCTTGCCGGCTAGGGCCGCGCCGATCACCCGTCGGCCGTCGCTTTCCCATGCGACGCGGGCCGCCGAAAGCAGTGTCGACTTACCGGCGCCGGCAAGCCCCACGACCGCCGCAATGGCATTATCGCGCGTGACATGACGTACCGCATCGACCTGTTCCGCATCGAGCCTGAAGGATTTTTTGGGATCGGCCGTTTCGACGCTTCGGACGGCGGCGGCGGCCTTGGCACCGGAGACGCCGAAGCCCTTTCGCATCGACAGAACCTCGGCTGACTGCGCCATGTCATATTCGATGCGCAGGATCCCCCGCGTTGTGAACACCGCCGGCTCTGTCACCTTGCCCGTTTGGGTGTCGATCTGCTGCGCCTTCAGCAGCACGAGGTCGTCCGAAGCCATGAGCCGCGCGCGGATATTGGCGAAGTCCACTGGATCATCGACATAGCGGTGCAGCGTCTTGGCGATTTCGCGCTCGTCAAAGGTGGAACGTTCGTTGCCGAGCTGCTTGAGGAGAAGCGCAGGATCCGCGAGTAGCCGGTCGGCCATCGCCTGCCGCCGCGCTAGATCGGCGGGCGCGAAATACATCTCGACACCCTTGCGCGCGAGCGCCGCCTTCTCCGGGCCGAGGTGTTTCTGGGCGATCCCATCGAGGCCTTGCTCAGCATAGGAGCGGCCATCGAGACGGATCTCATGGCCGGCCAGCGCCAGGTGGCGGTTGACCGTTTCCGCCCATGCGACCTTCCATGCCTTCATGGTTTCCTTGTCGCCGGCCCAGAGCTTGTAGACGATTTTGCCGTTCGGCCGGTTCGGTGTAACGACACGCAACGGCTTTCCGTCGTCGCCCAGGACTGGCACCTTCTTCGGCCCAAACCCCTCCTCCGTCAGAGGCCTGAGCGCCGTCATCAGGTGGATATGCGGATTGCCGTCCTTATCGTGATAGACCCAGTCTGTGACCATGCCCTTCGACGTCAAATTGTCTCGGACGAACTCGCGCACCAGCGCGATATTCCCCGCCCGTGTCAGCTCCTCGGGCAGCGCGATGATCAATTCCCGCGCAAGCTGCGCGTCCGACCGCGCCTCCAACGCATCGACCGCATTCCAGAACACCTCGCTGGCCTCCGCGACGGTCTTGTCGTCGACTGTTCTCTTCAGCCAGAGAGGTATCTGGTCCGGCAGCGCCAGCTCCTCATGCACCAGCTCCGACGCGCCGCCACGGTAGCTGAAGGACGTCCCGGCCTGCTCGTCCGTCATCCGGGCGCGGTGGCGGTAGGCGGCGGCCGAGACGATGCTGCGCCCCCCTCCCCTGCTGATCACCTGCGCTCTGACGAACATGATCGCCACGACTGTCTCCGAAGCTTTCAAGCACGTCGCGCCAGCGACGTATATTGCGCCCTCAAACCGATCGGACCGGAGGGCCGATGCCGCTCTTCCGTAAAGACGGCCGATGCCGAAATTCCGGCTGCGGCTTTTTCAGGGTGATGCAACCTATCCTATTTTACTATCACGAAATAGATAGTATAACTATCGCCGTGAGATTGCTCCGACGCGAGGGACGCTGGAATGGCCGTAAAATCATCGCTCTCTGATATCGATGCCCAGATCGAGAAGCTGCGCGAGCGCAGACGAACGCTAATCGTAAAATCCGCCGAGCGGTTTGCGCGCGCCGCGACAAAAACGGGATTGGCGGAAATGGAGATCACGGAGGAAGAACTCGACGCGGTCTTCGAACAGATTGCCGCGCGATTTCGCAAAGAGGAAAAGAAGGGGACTGCTGGCGCAACAGCTTCGTCGCGTCGACAGCCAGGTGGCGGGTCTGGAACGACGGCGGAGGTTTCTCATGACGAATAATCGCAAACGAGAGGCCCGCGAGAAATTCCTGCTCGGTGGCATCGTCGTCAGAGCGGGTCTCGCGGGGGCCGACCGAGCGTTTCTGCTTGGCGGCCTAACGGAACTGGCAAGCGTCGTGCCCGGCACCGACGAGCATCGGCGGCTGCGCGATATCGGTGAGCAAGCCTTCAAGGCGACTTCGCGTGATAGAGGATCATCTCACATCGAGGAGGCGGCGAAGTGGCACTAAAGGAAAGACTGCATCCCAGCCTGCTGCTCGTTCTGGTGCCAATTGCCGTCACCGCCTTCGCCGTCTACATCGTCGGCTGGCACTGGCCGAAGCTTGCCGGCGAGCTATCTGGAAAAACATCATACTGGTTCCTACGAGCCTCGCCCCTGCCCGCGTTGTTGCTTGGGCCGGTTGTCGGATTATTGACCGTTTGTGCGTTGCCGCTGCACCGGCGAAGGTCGATCGCGATAGTGAATCTTGTCTGCTTTCTGCTCGTGGCCGGCTTCTATGTCCTGCGCGAGTTCGGTCGGCTCGCGCCGTACGTGGCGAGCGGTGCGGTCTCGTGGGACCGGGCACTCTCCTATCTCGACATTGTCGCCGTCATTGGCTTGGTGGCCGGCTTCCTGGCGGTGGCGGTGGGCGCGCGCATCTCCACGGTTGTTCCAGTACCGGTGAAGCGAGCCAAGCGCGGGATCTTCGGGGACGCGAACTGGCTGTCGATGGCCGCGGCGGGAAAGCTGTTTCCGCCTGATGGCGAGATCGTCGTTGGCGAGCGTTACCGGGTCGACAAGGAAGTCGTTCATCAATTACCTTTCGATCCGAACGATCCAGCAACATGGGGCCAGGGCGGCAAGGCATCATTGCTGACCTACAAACAGGATTTCGATTCAACGCACGTGCTCTTCTTTGCCGGGTCAGGTGGATACAAGACCACCAGCAACGTCGTGCCCACGGCGCTGCGTTACACCGGGCCGCTGATTTGCCTCGATCCATCGACTGAGGTCGCGCCAATGGTGGTCGAGCATAGAACCCGCGCGCTCGGCCGCGAGGTGATGGTGCTCGATCCGACGAGCCCGATCATGGGCTTCAACGTACTCGACGGCATCGAGAAATCGAAGCACAAGGAAGAGGACATCGTCGGCATTGCTCACATGCTTTTGTCGGAGAGCGTGCGCTTTGAAAGTTCGACTGGCTCCTACTTTCAGAACCAGGCACACAATCTGCTGACCGGTCTGCTCGCCCATGTCATGCTGTCGCCCGAATATGATGGGCGACGGAACTTACGCAGTCTCCGGCAGATCGTATCCGAGCCAGAACCCTCTGTGCTCGCCATGCTGCGCGACATCCAGGACCATTCGGGATCGGCCTTCATCCGCGAAACGCTGGGCGTCTTTACCAACATGACTGAGCAGACCTTCAGCGGCGTCTATTCCACGGCCTCTAAGGACACGCAATGGCTGTCGCTCGACAGCTACGCGGCGCTTGTCTGCGGGAACGCGTTCAGGTCGAGCGACATCGTAGCGGGCAAGAATGACGTGTTCATCAATATTCCGGCATCGATCCTGCGCTCCTATCCGGGTATCGCCCGCGTGATCATCGGCTCGCTGATCAACGCAATGGTGCAGGCCGATGGCACCTTCAAGCGCCGTGCGCTGTTCATGCTCGATGAGGTCGATCTGCTCGGCTACATGCGGGTGCTGGAAGAGGCGCGTGATCGCGGCCGAAAGTACGGAATCTCCATGATGCTTATGTACCAATCGGTCGGACAACTGGAGCGGCATTTCGGGAGGGATGGCGCGACGTCGTGGATCGACGGCTGCGCCTTTGCCAGCTATGCCGCGATTAAAGCGCTCGACACGGCCCGCAGCGTCTCGGCCCAATGCGGCGAGATGACCGTCGAGGTGAAGACAGGCTCACGCGTCATTGGCTGGGGCCCAAAAAACGCGGGAACGCGCCTATCCGAAAGCGTCAATCTCCAGCGCCGACCGCTGATCATGCCGCACGAGATCACGCAGTCGATGCGCAAAGACGAGCAGATCATTATCGTGCAAGGTCATAGCCCAATCCGCTGCGGGCGCGCGATATATTTTCGGCGGAAGGACATGGATCAGGCAGCCAAGGCAAACCGCTTTGTCCGGATTTAACCTTCCAAGCCAAGCCAACAATTACCCGTGCTTATTGCCCCGGCCGACATCCGGCTCGAGTGACGTCAGCACCGCCGATACGAGCCCGAGTTGTCTTCGTGACGCGAGCGGTAAAGTCCTTGCCGACCCCGCGCCCTTGGCAAGGATCTTAAGGTCGACGCACAAGTTCCCCATCTGGCAATTTTCGCTCTGGTCCAAATCGGGTTCGAGCGCGGTGGAAAAATCGAGCGGGATGTAGCTTAAAGCAATCGCAGTGAGTGTGTGCTGCGCTTGAACGCGCTTGCTCTACCCGATGCTCTCGAAGCCGTTCACCAACCCGGAACGTCCGATCTTTCGGCAACTGGTGTGCGGACCTGTTTGGCCTGAAGAGCGAACCATCGGCAAGGTTTGCCTGCGTCGAATTATTCAGGCAAGCGCTCGTCCTCGACCATAAAGACGTCGACGGCACTTACGAAGTCCGCAAAGAGGCTGTTGGAAATGGTTTCGATGGTTCCGACCGAGCGCGGCTTGTCGCCCTGGGTGATCGTTACTGACCAAGTTTCCGGGAAAAATCGCTCGTCGCATAGGAACCCGAGCGCGGGTTGGCGATCTGCTATATTCTTGGATTTGCCGTAAATGCGAGCCTGGCGAAAGCCTCCCTAGAAGGGAGGCTCGCTGCTGACGCGGCCCTCGAGCTCGGCTACGATGACCTCAAGCTCCGCATACGCCTGTTCCAGTTCGGCCTGGATCTGGGCGCGTTCGGCCGGGTCGCAGCAGTTCAGCTCGCGGCGCAATTCCTCGATGTGGGCTTCCAGTGCAACCGTCATTTTCGTCATCTCCTTGGCTGTTGGGAAAGATGACGCCGCCGGCCGCGAGAATTGGGCCGGGTCAAGGATCGCGAATGCGACCGGCGGAGCCGGCGAGTGGGGAGCCGGAATGCGGAGCATTTCGGGGGGACCGCTCGTCCTTTAGGCGGCACGGTTTCTCGCGGCAGACTTGGCGACCTGAGCAGATAGTTTTTCATCTCGTGTGGCAGGGTAAAAGAACAGGTGCGGGCTCGATGCCCGAACCTGCTTCTAGGTACGAAAGTGGGCATCCCGCTCGGGATCGGTCGCATTCAGAACGAGTGGGTGCCGGTCCCGATTGATCGGGACCGGCGTTGGTGGCTTAGTTTGGGTTATTCCAGATGATCACCTTGCGGTTAGGATCGCCGCCGGGAGCCTGTGCGAGGTTGCCGAAGATCACGCCGATCTCTGGAGCCTCCAGTTTCACGGAGAGGTACTCTTCTCCGGTCTGGCGGGCGATACGGTTCCACGCCGCGCCGATCTCGAACCCGGTCTTTCGGTGGATGACGCGATAGTCAGGGGCCTCTTCGCTCGTTTTGTTGGCGTTGGGGACGATAGCGATCGGGGCGTTCACTCGGATGGTGGCGAAAACGCCTTCGAGAGTGCCATCGGTCTTCTGCGTGAGAGCTGCGATCGTGGTGGCCATGGTATTGTCTCCTTCGGTTGCTCGGGACCATTCCCGATAGCGCGCGAGGAGACGGCCGATCTGCTGCGGTCATCTCGCACAAATATTCTGCTAAATTCCATGTTCTGCTCAAAAAAGCGCGTGCGCGTTTGTCACGCTTGCTGGAGGAAAGCACCCGGTGCCCAGCCAGTGATCCAAAAATGGAATTTTGCAGAATATTCGGGTGAGACGTACCCCTTCAGGGGTTGACCGGAAAGGCAGGCGGTCGGCTAAAGGGCGATGTAGAAGAGGGAATGATCTAGTGCAACCGACGGCGGCGACAGACCGTTCAGGCCACCCGTCCGGCACCTCATAAGACCGCGGCACATTTCAACTGGGCACGCCGCCCTACGATACGCCCGTCCCGGTCTCTGCCCATTGCAAGCAGCGAGCAGCACGGACTGCCGCCAGATCTCTCGGATGCACATTGCGCGGTCGCGGTGACCACATCGCACGCAAACTGGATTGCAAGTCCCCGACCCGGCCATCGCCGGGATCGACAAACGAACTTCAACGATGCTGCCCCTAGCCGCGTTGCCGCGTCAGACGCGCGCCAATTGCCATCCACCGTCCTGAGCGACCGACGTCGTACCGCGCGGCCAGGAGTTACGGCTCGAGGTCACGCCCCTCGCGTTCGCCAGGCAGCCGATCGCTCCGGCGAAAAATTTCTCCTTGTTCTTTTGACATGTGAGGAAACCATCTTTGCGTCGAGGTTGCTCATCGACCCATGTTCGCTCGTAACCTCGAAATCAGCACGAAGCGGGATACCCCACATCGACTGAGCCAGACGGATTCGCTGCCGGCCGGGTGACATCGCCGATTGCCCATTTCTGTGGTTGCTTCCCCGATTATGTCCCGGAGCTGGAGCGACTTCGGCCCCGCCCAATCTCATCGATTCGCAAAGGTCGCTATGGCGCTCCGATTGCAGCGCGTTTGAAAGCCTTGCTGCGATCCAGCAGCACGGGCCCTCGGCGACCCGGCAAGTCGCCGAGCCTCCGATAGCGCTAGGAATCGTTATGTTTTCAGTAGCGACGAATGCTTTCCTTCCAATTATCGTGCTCCAGGGAATGGGATGAAAGCCAGCGCCAAGTGAAGGTGGATCGACGTCGCATCCATGAAGACGCTTGCCAATGCTGCGGCGAGAAATTTACTTTTGGCACCGCCTTCATCTCCGTGGCGACAGCATAGGGCGCTATCCCATCCACTTTATACTATCGTTTTTGTGATCGTATAACCGAAAAATCCATGCTACATCGTCACTGACCCTTAGGGCCTATTGAATGGGAAGCGGAGGCTCAATGTGCGACGGTTTCTGATCGGCGACAGGCTGTTCGAGGAGGCATCGAGCGAATTCCGGGCTCTTCTTCCACGTGCTTATGAACAGGGGCTTCGGCCATATTGCCAGTGCAACGAACCGCCGGTTGCGATGTACATCGCGCGGCTCGATGAGCAACACCTCGTCAAACGCATGCCGCTTACCGGGCGCAATCATGACCCGGCTTGCCCATCCTTTGAACCTCCCTATGATTTATCCGGGCTCGGGCCTTTGATCGGCAATGCGATCCAGGTCGATGCGAACGGGCGAGCAATCTTGAAGATCGATTTTTCGATGACGAAGAAAGGTCCACGAGCGGCCGCATCTCGATCGGCAGGTCCGCAAGAGTCGGCCATCCGCAATGAGCCACAGAAGCTCTCGTTGCGCGCAACGCTGCACTACCTGTGGGAAATGGGAGAATTGACCGAATGGCAGCCCTCCTGGACTGGAAAGCGCGGCTGGGGTCGGGTTCGCACGAGCCTCATGAATGCCGCGTCGCAGATGACGACCCGCGGCGGACAGCTGAGCGATATGCTGTTTGTGCCGGAGGCGTTCCATCAGGAGGACAAGGAAGCAATTGCCGCACGCCGAGTAACCGCGCTTTGCGGTGCGCAAGCGTCCGGGACAGGACCGCGCAAACTGATGATCGCTGTTGCCGAAGTAAAGGAGTTCATCCCCGCACGCGTCGGACACCGGATCGTGGTGCGGCATCTGCCCTTTCCCTTCATGCTTGAAGACCAAGCATGGAAGCGGTTGAACGCCAGATACGAAACGGAACTTGAATTGTGGCGTGCGAACGACGAATTGCACCTCGTCATGATCGCGACGTTTGGGATTTCGGCATCCGGGGTTGCAGCCGTCGAAGAAGTCGCGATGATGGTGGTGAACGAGAACTGGATCCCACTCGAAAACGTCCATGAGCGCCATCTTCTGAACAGACTGGCAGGGCTGCGACGCAAGTTCGTCAAAGGCTTACGCTTCAACCTCTCACACGAGCAACCAATCGTGTCGGTCACCTTGCCGGAACAGCGACCCTGCCCGGTTGCGATGTTTATCGTGTCGGCCGGTGCAGGTGGGAACTACCAGCGGGCATTGACGGAAATGATCGAGGCACGACCGGAGATGACGCCTTGGATTTGGTACATTGCCGAGGGAGACATGCCGCAGTTGCCGTGATCGTCAGAATGCCGGCTGCGTTGCCTTTGCTCGGACAAAGGTGGCAAGCTTTTAGATGATGAAGGAAGGCGCAAAGGGAAACGGACGGTTCGCAGAGTTCACGAACAAATCCAGATTCTGCGGACAGCGTAAGCGCACTTCGCCATGGGCTACAGCTCCCTTTCTTGTCGGCAACTTTTTATCGGTAGAGGGTGCTAAGCAACAGAGATGCCGTCATGCGGCGAGCCGGCATAACTTGCTTTGCCGACTGCCTTTCTTCAGAAAACTCAAATGTCCGATTGCCGCGACGACGGCAACCGGCAATTTCAAACACCGCGCCCCTGCCGCCGCCGTCGGCGCACCCATCACCTCGCATTTTCGCTCGCGAGGTGATGATCCATGGCATTTTCTCTTGAAAGGGACGCCTAGCCGGCGCCCCTTGCCTCATTTTGCGTGTCTTGTTGTGCATGCATCCAGTCGGCAATCTCCTGCGCTTTGCTGGCAGCCGTGAAGATGGCGAGCTTGTCGGAATGCATCACGTCGATCCACGATGCAATATAGCGGGCATGGTCCGGACGCGGCTCGACACTGAGGCCCAGATCGGCGCAAATCATTGCACTCAGGAGCTCGACCGTGCATTCCTCCATTGCATAGGCGGCCGAGCCGAAACGTCCAGAGAGATCGCGGTTGAGACGGTGGCTGGCGCCAGATGCATGGCCACATTCGTGAAGCAGCACCGCGTAGTAGGCGACCGCATCGCGGAAGCACGCGAACCTTGGGATCTGTACCTGATCCGTAGCCGGGCGATAGTAAGCTTGCGAGCCGCCGTGGCAGATATCAATGCCGAGGGCCGCGCAGAACCGTTCGGCCCGGTTGATCCGCTTCGCTTCCGGCAAGACCGGGCTCTCGGGCGGTGTGTAGCCGTCAACCTGGGCGCAATTAAAAACCGAGTAGCCGCGAGCAAATATGGACCGGGCGGGTTCGTCACGATTTGCATCGTCGGCTTGGTCATCCGTTTTGTCGCGATCGTGGGTCTTCCAGAACACGACAAGGTGGCCGTGCTCGCCCTTACGAACCTGAGCGCCGAGCGCTTGCCATTGGTGGTAAGTGCCCCAGATCCCGGTGGGATAGCCGGCCGCGTGCGCCGCAGCCCAGAGTGAGAGGATGTTGACGCCGCGATAAGTCCTGCTTGAGGCGATATTGACGGGCGTGGTGATGGCCGATCCGTCGTGATGCCAGGGCATTCTGTAGTCACCGGCGCCGGCCTCGATGGCGGCGATAATCTGGTTAGTGACGCGCTCGTAGATATCGACTTGTGTTTGGCGTCTGCGATCTGTGGTCATTGGTGCCTCCTTCAGCTCGCCCCCTCCGTCGAGGGCGAGGCGGCAGGGGCAGACGCGGGAGGCCGGCCCGTCACACCCTGTTCTCGGTGCTGGTGCGGAACAGGGTTGATGGGCTGGCAGCGTCTGCCACAACCGAGCCATGTCTCGACGGGCGTGCTGAAGGCGACACCGACCATGATCGGAACGCGGAGAGTCCGGGATCTTGCGCCACATCAACTGGCCTCGTCTGGCGGAGAGCGCTTGAAGAGACGTCCCTGGCGACGAGATCGGGCCGGGCCTGTCGGAAGTCCTCGATGTCGATAGCGCCCTACGGCGACCTCCAATGTCAGGACATGGATGTGCTTACACGCATGCGGTGAGGCCACATTTTCGATCGCCTTGGCCCCGTGCAGGGGCGACCGTGGTTCGGCTTCGAGGGCACGGATGCACTCTTTAAGGGCTCTCCGAAAAGGCCGTCGCTAACGCTAAGGGAGCGTGGAGACCGTGGCATTCCCCTTCACCGCACAGTTTTCCGTCACCTGGTTAACACCGCCTCGTCAGCGTGACAGCGGCCAGCGCGCGCTTCGTTTTGAGGGAACTCGGGGGGCGATGGCCACCCGCCACGCCGTGTCGCTCTCCGGCTTGAGCGCGCTTACCGCGGCCCATCAGCGGTCCTGAAGAACCGGTGTTTGCGCCGCTTGTCGCGCACAATGGCTTCGTGCATTCCTTGGAGTCGGTCGATCGAACACCGGCCTTCATCCTCAGCGACTGACCTTAGTTCACAGGGCGGTTGGTCAGGCTATCGGTGGGCGGTTAGGACTTGTGATCTCGGAAGCGGGAATGAGCACACTTGATGATCCCGCCTCTGGGTTTTAGACGGAGCTTACCGTTGCCGGCGCCCTCGCCAACGGAAGAGACATCGGCGGCAGCCAAAGGTAGCCGGCGTGGGAAATAAGCCGCCGCAAGGCTGACCTTGGAAGGACACAGCACGCTTTGTACGGGCTCGATCCGGCAGATTGATCTACGGTGCTTTTATTTAACCTTGGGCCGGCCAGGCGTAGAACCCGCCACCGCTTCAGATGGCCTTCGTGGGGAGACGGCAGGATTAGGCGGCATCACTGGGACGGCGATCAGGATTTCCGATTTGCTTAAATTGCGATCGACGGCTGAATTGAGAGCACAGGTACCCTTTGCCGTTGACCACGGATGTACTGGCATCGGCATGGTGCGATCACGAAAGGTCGGGTTTAACCCGGCCTTTTTGTTGGATGACGCTTTTCTTGGTCCTGTGCCCGCCGTCATTTTGCCATTTCAAAGCAAAACCACCGATCCCCCTCGAGAAGTTGCTCTCGATAAAGAATAGGCCCGGCGGACATGCCCGCCGGGCTCATTATCAAGTCAAGAGATCCGATCAGGCTCGCAGTTGCTCCTGCGAATCCCGCGTTTGCACCTCTTCCATTTCGCGTTCGCGCCTATTGTGGCGAATGGACGACCAGAGCGAGATACCGATGAGCGCAGCACCTCCAAGGCCGGTGATGACTTCCGGAATGTGGACCAGCGTCTGAAAGTACATGACCACCGAGAGGACCAGGATCGCGTAGAACGCGCCGTGCTCCAGGTAGCGATACTCGTTGAGCGTTCCCTTCTCAACCAGCATGATCGTCATCGAGCGCACATACATGGCGCCGATGCCGAGGCCAATCGCAATGACGAAGAGGTTCTGCGTCAACGCAAAGGCGCCGATGACGCCGTCAAACGAGAAGCTGGCATCGAGAACTTCGAGGTAGAGGAAGGCGCCGAAACCGCCCTTTGCCGCCGCATTCATGGTCTGCTGCGAGGCATCAAGCAGACCGCCGACCACCTCAACCACGAGGAACGTCAAGAGGCCGTAGATCGCCGAATACACGAATGTGTGGACCTCTGCCGGTTCGAGCAGCGTCGAAAAGCTGAGAATGAGGGCGAGAACGAACGCAATCTCGATACCCTTGATGGTCGCAAAGCGCGCCATCTTGGTTTCGATCCACTTGATCCAGTGCACGTCCTTTTCATGGTCGAAGAAGTAGGTCAGGCCCACCATCATCAGGAAGGTGCCGCCGAAGGCCGCTATCGGCAGATGCGCGTCGTTCATGATGCGCGCATATTCCTCAGGCTTGCTTGCCGCCAGAACGATCGCTTCGATCGGGCCGATCTTCGCCGCGATGACGACGATCAGGAGCGGAAAGACAATACGCATGCCGAAGACGGCGATGATGATGCCCCAGGTCAAAAAGCGATGCTGCCACTCGGGCGTCATGTCCTTGAGCTTGTTGGCATTGACGATGGCGTTATCGAACGACAGCGAGATTTCAAGCACCGCAAGCACGGTGCAGATGAAGAAGACGGAGGCCATGCCACCGATGGTGCCGGTCGACTGCCAGCCGAGCCAGGCGCCGAGCACAAGGCCGACCACCGTGACGATGAAGGCCCAGGTGAAATAGCCGAGCGCGCTCGAATGCGATTGAGGCTGGTTCATCGACGTGCCTCCTTCGCGCGGACGACGCCGGATTCGGTGAAAAGATGAGGTTTCAAAACAGAAATGCGCACGGCCGAAGGGGCACATGCGTGAGGCATGAGATCAGTTTTCATGAGAGCTAATCCGCCGGCTAATTTGCTGGCGGTACCGACATCACGAGAGCGCCGTAAAAACTCTCGCCAGAGGGGCCCGGCACCAGTGTTCGACCCGCGATCCGATGTCTGGACGGCGGGCACGCTTGACTAATTAGCAGTGTCGGGCGGAACGTCAAGGGGGCCGCCACTCGCTTTGCTGGTGGATCGCCAAACGGTTGTTACCAAGCCCTGTCTTAGTCCGGCTGCCGCACCAAGCGTCGCCACCGATTCATTCGCAAAACTTATGGTTCCATATGCACTCGGCAATGGATCGGCCGCGATGAATGTGGCATGGCGTGGGCAACTTATCGAAGGCACTTACATGACCGTGATCACCGCTCCCATAACCGCCCCGAACGCCGCTCGTACCGGCGTGCTCATCATGCTCTTGGGCATGCTGATGTTTTCGCTAAACGACGTTATGGGCAAATGGCTGGTGGCGACCTACTCGGTCAGCCAGTTGATGGTGATCCGAAGCGTTGCGGCACTTCTGTTCCTGTCGCCCTTCATTTTCAGGCGCGGCCTGCGCTCAATGTTCCAGGTCGAGCGCCCTGGCCTCCAGGCCCTTCGCTCGCTGCTCTTTGCCATCGACGCTTCCGCCTTTTATTTCGCGGTCGCCTACATGCCGCTCGCCGATACCATGACCTACTGGCTGGCGGCGCCGATCTATGTGGCGGCGGCCTCGCCGTTCCTGCTTGGCGAAAAGGTTGGCTGGCGGCGCTGGACGGCGATCCTCATCGGCTTTGCCGGCGTCTTGATCGCGCTCGAGCCCTCCAAGGAAAGCCTCGGCCTTCCGGCCTTGATTGCGCTTGCCGGCAGCACCGCCTTCGCATTTGCCCTCATGCTCGGTCGCACGCTCCGCTCCACACCTGACACGACGCTGGTCTTCTGGCAGATCGTTGGCGCGCTCATCTTCTCGCTCGTCGGCGTTGCCGCCAATCCCTCCGGCTGGGCGCCGGTCGATGGCGAAGCGCTATTGCAGCTCGGCGCGCTCGGCATCGTCGCGATGCTTGCGCATATCCTCGTCAATCGGTCGCTGAAGCTCGCCGATGCCGCCACCGTCGTCCCGCTGCAATACACGCTGCTCTTCTGGGCCGTCGTCTTCGGCTGGTTCTTCTTCGGCGACACACCGCGCCCGACCGTGCTCGTCGGCGCGGCATTGATCGTCGCCTCGGGCCTCTTCATCTTCTTCCGCGAACAGCAGCTGAAGAAGCGGAGCGCAAAAGCCTAATCTCCACCAACTCGGCGGGGTTCCATCATCGGCGACACTCTGCTACGCCGCCGAGGTCCAAGCTTGAAGGAGATGCCCATGGCCAAAGCGATCCATTCGATGATCCGTGTTCTCGACGAGAAGCGATCGATCGATTTCTATCGTGTGGCCTTTGGGCTAGAAATCGCCGAACGGTTGGAGTTCGAAACCTTCAGTCTGGTCTATCTCAGCAACGAGGAAAGCGAATTCGAGCTTGAGCTGACGGTCAACAAAGATCGGACCGAGCCCTATGCGCTCGGTGACGGCTATGGTCATCTGGCGGTGTCGGTCGACGACCTCAGCGCCGAGCACCAGCGGCTGACGGACGCTGGTCTCAATCCGGGCAAGATCGTCGACTTCAACCGCGATGGCGCGCTGCTTGCCCGGTTTTTCTTCGTGGTTGATCCCGACGGTTACAAGGTCGAAGTGCTGCAGCGCCACGGTCGCTACAAGTAGGACCTGGCTGCCAGGCAGATCAACCAAAACAATACCGATTATCGCGCCTATCTATTTCGCTTATAGACGAGCGCGACTTAGTCTTCCCCGGAAGCATCAAGAATGGTGCACAACAAGGGGAACGCGAATGAAGAAGCGGATTGCAGCAGCAGTGCTCGCCATCATGGCGGCAACGGCCGTTTCGGCCCAGGCCGCCGAAAAGATCAAGATCGGCACGGAGGGCGCCTATCCGCCCTTCAACTTCATCGATCCGGCCGGCAAGATCGGCGGCTTCGACGTCGACATCGGATTAGCACTTTGCGAGCGCATGAAGGTCGAATGCGAAGTCGTCGCCCAGGACTGGGACGGCATCATTCCGGGTCTGATTGCCAAGAAATACGACCTGATCATCGCGTCGATGTTCATCACCGAGGAACGCAAGAAGCAGGTCGCCTTCACCAATCCCTACTACCTCGCAGCCATGACGCATGCGGCCCCGAAGGGTGCAGGCTTTACCGAGTTCACCAATGAGGCGCTCAAGGGCAAGGTGATCGGCGCACAGTCAGGCACCACCCAGGCCGAATACATCACCGCCACATACCCCGACGCGGAGATCAAGCTCTATCCGACGCAGGATGAGGCGAACCTCGACATGGTCAACGGTCGCCTCGACCTTCAGGTGGGCGACATGCTGCCGCTGCTCGACTGGGTGACGAAAAACGCCGATGGAAAGGCGTGTTGCGAACTGATCGGCGAGCCGATCACCGACAAGAAATTCGTCGGCGAAGGTGTCGGCATTGCCGTGCGCCAGGAGGACAACGACCTGCGCGAACGGCTGAACAAGGCGCTGGACGAAATCCGCGCCGACGGCACTTACAAGAAGATTAACGACAAGTACTTCACCATCGACGTCTATACGATGAAGTGACGCGTGAAGACGGGCGGAACAACCCAATTTAAGATCCGGCCGCGTCCTACGGGCACGGCAGGATCTTATTTTTATTCCTCTTCTCTTATCGCGCGCTGCCTTGCCACGATCGCCTTGAATTCGGGATCGTCGACGAGCGATTGCACGGCCCAGTAGCCTTCGAGCCACTCGGCCTCGCCATCCCAACCGCCATCGACAAGCTGGCCGAGAGTGGCAAGCGCCCGGGTGCGGTCGCCGGCAAGCGTCCAGGCTCCGGTTGCGTGAAAGCGATACCAGTTGATGTGATCGCTTGCCCGCTCCAAGTGCAGCGCCATTCCCGCCAAGTGTCGAGATCGAGATCGCCGACGTTCTCTGCCGGTAGGTTACCGCTATAGGCAAGGTGCCGGTCGCTTTCGATGAGGCCAATGCTCCTGGCAATCGCGATCGATCCCTTGTTCGAGGCGTGCGTATGCCACTCGATATCGGGACGTCCGCGCTTGATGCACTCGGTAATCGTCGCAGCCGCTGCCGCTTTGCCAAGCCCAAGGCGCCGATAGGCAGGTTCGGTCCCGACGCAACGGGCACCGCTTACGCTGTCGGTTGCGCAATGGCTGACGACGGATCCGTCGTGAAGCACACAGAAGCCGATGGCGTTTTCCACGAAGAGTTCGGGAGAAGCTCAGCCTTCCATGAGATCGGTTACCGTCTCGATATTGCCGGATTCCAGATCCAGCAGGCGCTGGTCGATCGGCACGAGACGGAAGCCGTCAGGCAACATCGTCGCAGCAAGACCATGACTTGCTCCCGGCAAACCCATTCTGACGAGCGGATGCGGCCGGGCGAAGCCATTGGACCAGATATCGCCGAGACGATCGGACCAGCGGCCTTCGACGAAGAAATAGGCCCAGTCGGGGATCAGTTCCTTCAGGTCGGCAAAGCTATCGCCCGCCTCGTCGGGCAGGCCCGCGAGATAATAGGCATCGCCATTGGCGAGCAGCGCGACGCGCGGTTCGACGGGACGATCGACCCAGACTTCACCTTTTATGATGCCGTCGAGTACGGCAGCGATGGCTACGTGCGTGGAGGAAAAGTCCTTCAGAAGGAACTGAGCAGCCGGATAGGCCGCTTGTTCGAGTAGAAGCATGGAAATGCAATCCTGTTGCGGCGGGATATCCCATCCCTGCCGCCAGAAGAAAGAGTTGAGACGAGAGGGTCGTCCCGTTTCAGACCGGCTTCTGCCGAGCGGCGCACGGCGTTGGAGACTGTCATCTTGCACCCTCTCTCTTCCTGTGCGCCCGGATCGGGCGCCATTGCATTCGACGAACTAGACAGCCGGGCCGGGCGGAACAAGCGCTTTACGGTAACCGCTTCAGGACGGCCCTGCGGTCCGTGCCCTTGCGCCATTGGCGGCTGCAATGACAGGCGCTAAAGCTCTCCTGCCGGGATTTGGTGTAGCGTCAGCCCGGAATCGGCGGAATGCATCGGAGACCGACATGTTCGACCTCAGCGGAATGACGGCATTGGTAACGGGTGGCAGCCGTGGTCTCGGCTTTGAAATGGCAAAGGCGCTCGCACGGGCAGGAGCAGCCGTCGCGATCAACGGCCGCAGTTCCGCCGCACTCGAGACGGCCCGTACCCAGGCTGCCTCGGAAGGCACCGCACTCGACATCGTTCCCGGCGACGTTTCGACGAATGCGGAAAAGATCGTCGCTGACGCCGCCGGCAGGACCGGCCAACTCGACATCCTCATTCACGCCGTCGGCGAGCGCGACCGGCGCGGCACCGACGTCATGGATCCTGCCGCCTTTGCCACCCTCGTCAACACGGACCTGACGTCAGCCTATGCGATGGCGCGGGCAGCACTTCTCTATTTCCGGCGATCCTCGTGCGCCCGGCTGATCTTCGTCACCTCGATCGCCGCCTCCGTCGCGCGGCCCGGCGACCCCGCCTATACCGCGGCAAAGGGCGGCCTCGATGCCCTCACCCGTTCATTGGCGGTGGAACTTGGATCGGCGACGCTGACGGTCAACGCGATTGCGCCCGGCTGGTTTGCAACCGAGACCAATGCCGCACTCGCCTCCGATCCCGCACTGCAGGCCTTCGTCGACATCCGAATTCCCTTGAAACGCTGGGGCCGACCGGAGGAGATCGCACCGGCCGCCGTGTTCCTGGCCTCGCCTGCCGCCAGCTTCGTCAATGGCATAACCTTGACGGTGGACGGTGGCATGACCGCGCAGATGTGAGCGTCATCGTAGACCTTTTCCCGTGCAGCGGCTGCTTTCGGAATTCGCCTTGGCGCTGTTGGGAATGCCTGTAGATCGACGCGGCAGCGCCGCAGTCTTTCCGGTTGATCGTCTTCACCACCGCTCGGAACCGGCCGCCAAGCCTTCGGCAAGCAGTGTAGCGAGGCTCGACGCCGGCTTGTCGGCTTTGGCCTTCAATCGCAAACTGAATTCCGCATTCGGCAATGCCGGGAGCGAAAGTGCCTGGGGTGCGACCGCGATCCCCTCTCCGAGAAACCGCGCCGTGCGCGCGGTAACGGCAATCCCGCTTCGCACGGCTGCGCGCAGACCCGAAAGGCTGGGGCTTGTCGCCGCGATGCGGTAGCGACGACCCGTCTCATCGAGGGCTGCCGTCGCGGCCGCGCGAAAACCGCAGGGCGGATCCAGCACCGCGATCGGCAACTCGCTGTCAGCCGTGGGCGGAGCATCCGATGACGATAGCCACAGCATCGGTTCGCGCAGAATGGCAAGTTCGTCGGGCGTCGGCCCCTCCCGCATGACGATCAGTACTTCGATCAGCCCCTGATCGTAGGCCGAAGTCAGTTCGCGGGATCGGCCGACCCTCAAGTCCAACCGCACACGCGGGTGGGTGCGCCCGAAGCGGCGCAAGAGATCCGGCAGATTGCTGTCGGCAAAATCCTGGGTGCAGCCGAGCGCCAGACGGCCGTCGGTGCTGGCACCCTTGAGGCTCAGCCATGCATCCCGGTGAACTTCGAGAATCCGGCGTGCATGAACGACCAATTCCTCCCCGGCCGGCGTGAGAATTCGCCCCCGGCCTGAGGGCGCGAGAAGTGGCTCGCCGATCATCGTTTCCAGGCGCTGCATCTGGGCGGTAACAGCCGAAGGCGTCCGCCCAACGGCCGCAGCCGCATTCGTAAGAGAGCCACTCTCGGCGAAAGCAAGAAAGGTACGAAGCAGATCGGGATCGAAGGCTTGCATTACTTCAATTTAGTCGAAGTTATGATATTAAACAATTCGATTTTTCCGAAGATAGGGACGTGGCAGATTGGGCTCACACACGAAACAGGAAGCCGAAAGGAACCACCCAATGCCCATCATCAACGTCACCGTCAGCGGCAAGCCGGACACCGCACTCTCGTCACGGATCGCCGCTTCGGTCAGCGAATTGACGGCAGCGCACCTGCGCAAGGATCCGACGATCACGGCAATCGTCGTCACCTATGCGGATCCGGAACACTGGTTCGCTGGCGGAAAGTCGCTTGCCGAACAGGATGCAAACAGCTTCTGGCTCGACATCAAGGTCGTCGACGGCACCAACACCAAGCAGGAAATGGCTGCTTATCTCGAAGCCATCTTCGGGCGCTTTGAACAATTGCTCGGACGGGTACACCACGAGAGCTACGTTCTCGTCCACGAAGTTGCGGCTGCCGCCTATGGTTATGGCGGCAAGACGCAGGAATTCCGCTACATCAGCGGTAGGCTGAAATCCGGCGATTGAAACTCTTTGTCACCACAAGGACAAAGCTCATGATAGCAAGCGCATCTCCCACGCAGTAATCGAAGAAACGGGCAGCGCGTGTGGCAAGTATCCCTGTCGATTGCCAAGTGAAAACGACGCAGCTCACCTCCGATGCCTCTTATAGTTGCAAAAGCCGTGGCCAGGCAGCCAAACGCCCGAGGGCTCGCCCTCGACCGCTGGCGGCACCTTGACTTCAGGCCTTGCCGCCTCGCCGGGAGATGAGCGCGACGAGCGCCTCACGCATATCCGGTCAAGTCTTCGGAACCACGTCACATCGAGCTCGATCCACTTGGAACTGCAGGACGTTATCGGCGCGCTTGCCTAGAAGGACGAGCGAGATCCGAGCCAACTGATCGAAGCGATCGGCAGGCGGTTCCTTCCGCCGTTGATCGTGAAGGTCTCTGCATCGCCCTCGGCGGCCCACCGGTTGAAACCCGAGCGGTCCGACAGAAAGACTCGTCGGCGCCGATGCCAACGCGAAGCACCAGCCAGACGGCATTGATCGCCTGTATGGCGGAGACGACAGGGCCACCGGCCGCAGCGCCAGCGGCCAAAGAAACACGGCTGGATATCAAGCTATCCCCTCGACCTGCTTCGCCAAAAACTTCAGGTCGGCGTTCTTCCGGCAGAAGAGGAAGCCTTGCGAGGCCCACGGGTCCGATGATGATGATGATCAGCAGGTTCTGCCAAGGGATGCCTCCGATCGCCGTCAGGATCAAAGCGCCGCCGCCGCTGATGACCGGGACGCTAACCTCTTTCGACTTCCACCACGGTGCATCGAGACTGAGAGGCATCACAAAAACGGGAATCTCCTCGGCAACCGGTACCACCTTGACCTCTGGCCCTGCAGCCACGCAGGCGTGAGCGCGACGAGAGCTTTGTGAATGTTGGATCGCGTCTTCGGGCCGACGTCACCGTCGACGTCGGGTCGTTGGTCAGCCTGGCACTGTCGGATGCTGTCGGCGCGATAGCCGCGAGAACGAGCGAGATCCGCGCCCGGCGGTCGCAGCGGTCAGCCGGGCCGTTTTAGCCGCCATTGATCTCCTTCGTGATGGTCTCGCCGTCGCCCTCATCGGCCCACCGGTTCAGCCCGCGGGTGTCCCAATAGAACAAGGGACAAGGCCTTCCCAAAGGTCAGCGTTGACCGCATCCAAATCTGTGACGAAGGCGGCGCGACACCAAACCGCGGAACTGGCGATCGTTGTCCTTGCCCGTCAACTGCGTGCCGGTTCGTCCACGGTAGAGGTAGTCGTCGCCGTCCTTCTCCTCGTGTTGCCAAATTCGGTTCGCGTATCGTAGCACTGCTGCGCCGGGGCCCGGCCCCAGATCTCGCAATCGTACCTGAAGTCGCCGCTTTCGTGCATCAATCTGCGCACAGGCGGTGCCCGAGTTGGCCTGTTCATCTCCGGTTTTGGTTGTCGTGATACAATCCACGAGTCAGATGCATCCAAGAGGAGTGAATCATGAGCCGAAATACCGTCCTCGGAATTATTCTCGCCGTGGTGGTGATCACCCTGGTCGTTGTTCTAATGCCAAAGAAGGAAGCGCCTACGGAAACTGCAACGCCGCCAGCAACGACGACTGAGCCGACGACATCTCAACCGTCGACGGCCACGCCATCGACAACTGAGCCGGCGACTACCCAGCCTTCAACAACGACCCCGTCGACGACAGCACCGGCAACCGCTGAGCCGTCAACGACCCAACCTTCGACGACCACTCCGTCCACTACGGAGCCGTCGACAACGGCACCGTCAACTACTCAGCCGTCCACGACGCAACCTTCAACTACGACGCCTGCTCAATAAGGCCTGGTGGCGACCACCCTACGCCTAGACAGCGGTCATTGGGTGGTCGCGCTTGCCCAGCCGGCCTCCATCTGTGGTCGAGTAATCATTCTAACCGCAACCAACAAACCTGTCGGAGAGGACGAAAAACTCCGAACGTCGCAATGACGAACCGCTGGAACGCCGAGAAGGCCCATCGTTGCTGCGGCACGATCCCCGTCGACAATGTGGCAAGCACAAAAATGTTCGCCTTGAAGAATAAGGCGCGTCGCAGTTCGGGATACGGTACATCCGTCAGCCGAGGCACGCAGTCGGGTTCAAGCCACAGATAAGCATGGAGGCTGTTCGGCCTGACACCACGCCTTTGTTTTTCAGAATGCCGGCCAAGACCGATATGGCTGCCAAGATGCCTAAAAGCATCCAGACAATGCTCTCAATCGTGGCTTTCGCGCTGTTGCGTTCCCTTATCTCGGCTCGGCTTGTCGCCGCCATCGCCGTTTCGCGGTCCTGGGTCACGGGGGGTTTCAGGCCGAGGTCCGGGATCGCTGGGCTTCTCTGGCCGTGGGCCCGGATCGCCAGGCTTTTCTTCCCTTGGTGGCTTTTCCTCACGCGGTTTTTCCTCGCGAGGCTTTTCCTGGACGGCGGGGGCCGATCGCACAGGGTTGGAGCGGTCGGTGTCATCGAACTTGGCCGCCCTTAATCCGCAGCCGCCCCCGGCCCAACCCAGCGCACCAGATAATCTCTGACCTCCGGAGAGGAACGGCAGCGCCTGGGCATTGCCCAGGGATTTCAACGTCGTGCGGCTGACCCGTTTCGGTTCGGTGGCTCGGCGGCCGGGCTTGGCGACGACGCAATCGCAGCGCTGCGTCAGCTGCCGGCAGCCGCCTGGACCGCAGAAATCCGCCGCGCCGCTGAGCAGCACCACGGCGGTGGTGCCATCCGGGCCGACAAAGAAGTCGAAGGCGGTGCCGCGCACCCCGATGGTGCCGGCCGGCGTGACGATTTCATAGGCGGAATGGCCGGATTTGCCGCTGATCCAGCGGAACGTGCCCTTGGCGGCCATGATGGTCAGCTTCTTCACCGACTTCTTGTCGTCATAGACGAACTTGTCGATGACGACGGAAGACCCCCAGCCGACGGCAAGCTTGGTGCCGTCCTCGAAGACGAACTGCCCGAGCCCGGACTTCGATGTCGATATCCGTTCGTTCTTGTAGACAGGGTCTCTGACCGCAATCGCACCCCGCGCACCGTTGACCGCTGTCCGGATCTCCACTGCCTTGCCGACTGGTTCGGCGGCAAAAAGGGACATCGGACCAAGGACCACGGCACAAAGCCCAAGCGCGGCACCACGCAAGCAGAACATGGTACGCCTCCAACGCGTTATTGTTATCATATTTCAAAGATTTACGTCTTCTAGCGAAATTGAGGTAAGAGACACCATCGCGTAACCCTATGGGGTGTAGCCGACGATCACTCGCAGCAGACGTAACCAACCCCGACAGCGAATTCGGTGCGTCCTTTTCTGACTTTCTAGGTGCTGTAACAGCAGGCACCAGCTTGGAAAATGCGCGCGCCATGGCTGAGGAAGCCTTGGCGCTGCATATCAACGGCCTAGTCGCTGATGAGGAGGCTACTCCCGAACCTTCATCTTTAGATGCCGTGATGGCCGATCCCGGAAATATAGAGGGAGTTGCGATACTAGTTGTGCATAAGGCTGAGGCGAAAAAAATTGGTCCGCGTAAAGGGCATATCGACCCCTTCGCTGAGGCTCACGGACTGACCCGATCTTGGTTCCCGGCAAAAGCCGCCAAACGAGAAATGGAACTGGCGGCGGCGTGAGGTCATAAAACTCGAGGCGCCCCTCGCGTTCTTCTTTGCCAACCTCAAGCCATATCGACCCAATTCGGGTAGAGCCATATCTGCCAAGCGGCTTTGAGGCCACGCGAAAGAATTCCCAAACCATGTGATGATCCTTTTTGTTTAGAATAGAAGACCCCGCTCAATTGCGGGCCAAGATCAATGCAGCGTGAGGCGAGAGGCATCGCTCTGCGACGAGCGGCAGGGCCGTGGCATTTGGCCACAGCCTCTCGAAACCCCCGATGTGATCGCGTATCTCAAACGCCCTGGCCACAACCGCCAGCGAGCGTGAGATTTTTCATGAAGCAGCGCGATACACGGAAATACGACCAGCAACTTGGATTGATCGTTTTGGCAGCCTTCCTGGCCGTCCTCCTCATTCAGGGCGCCATGCTGTTCCTATCGATTTGGCTTGGTGCGTAGCAGCAGCGCGTGCATCCCGCTCAAATTTACCTCTTCGCTAGGAAAAACGAGCCACTACCCCGGCATGGCATGATGCCGGCTAGGGGAACGTGATGGGCTACGTCTGGAGTGGCGGGCGCGGGCGCCGCATGGAGATTGCGCGATATGGAACGCCCCTCGTGCTGGTGATCAATCGAGGTGAATCACGGGTCCCCACGAAATAGCAAGAGAGGCATGGAGCCTTGCAACTCGTCACCTCGCGCGGGGGGAACGCCATCCGACCATGATGATTGGCCAGGCTATTTCCCTGGACCGCCAACGCTGTTCGAAAGTCGAATTTTGTTGCGAAAGCAGCGAAGTAGTTAGTGCGATCCGGGCGCGTAAGAGGAGAAAAGGCCCCGGATTCCCACAAGGTAATCCGCGGCCTTCTGCCCGAGCATTCAATTTCTGCAGACGTCTAAAATCAGCGCCATTCCCTCGCAGAACGCAACCAAATCGATTGCAATTGCGCGCCAGACGAGGGCCGCTTGGACTGTTAGTTGCCGAGATCCGCGGCACGGTGCATGGCGATTGCGCCGGTATTCGCCACTCGCAGCGGCTGACCGACGATACCAAAGAACTTTGAGATGTCCGTCGTCAAGTGGCGCGACACATAGATGATGTCGCGGTTGTTGACCGGGAACGTTTGTCCGACCAACAGGCTGTCTGGACGGCTCATGTCTAAGCGGTAGACAAGCGGCACTCTCCCATGGCTGTCGGGCCGCATTCCCTTCTTAAGCATCGCTTCATATCGAGATCTACCGAGCAAGGATGCTGCTATCTCTGCTTCTTCATATCTGAATACGAAGACCCCTTCGGCGTCTGTCGCGAGATCGTTACCGCCCCTGCTCATGCCGAGCGCCTCAATGAGACTGAGATCTCGAGAGCCAAAGGCCTGCCGCTTGTTGGATTTAACAGCGCCCAGAACCGTAAACTGCCGAGGGTCGCGAACCAGGGTTATCTCGTCACCGGATTGAACCCAGATGTTTTCTGTAGGATTGTCGATGAGCGCGCTCATCAAGACGGTGCCAGATTTGTTCCCTCGGGTTACAGTGACAAATGTGTCATAGGTCTCACCGCGTACACCTCCCGCTTTCGTGATTACGTCAGTGAGCTTCTCGCCTGCCAGGCTGAGCGGAACGACAGAAGCAGCGTTGACCGCGCCGGTGACCGTGACGTTGCGCGATGCGGTGTCCAGCGAAGTGACAATGACGTCAGGCTCGACGGCCTTGCCTTTGAGCGCCTCAACGATCGCTCGTCTCGCTTGTTCAAGGGTCAGTCCCGCAAACCTGACCTCGCCGACGTAGGGGATTGCGGCTTTCCCATCCGGTTGAACGACCACAGATATCTTAGCGGCTTTCGACTTAGAGGTTGAGAACAGGCCATCGGCCCCAGCTTCAAATATCGAGACCACGAGGCGGTCGCCTATCCCGACAGTCGCGCTTTCCGGCCTTCCACCCATACCTAGGCGCTTTGAGAGCGTCGTCTTTGAATAGGCTGAAATTAGGCTGGCCGATCGATTATCGACGTCAACGACCTCATAGACCGTCGCGTCATTGCGGTGGAGCTCTTCAGGTGACTTGCCGGCGTCTGAAAGGATAGCATCAGTTAGCGG
This sequence comes from Ensifer adhaerens, assembly GCF_000697965.2. Taxonomy (NCBI): domain Bacteria; kingdom Pseudomonadati; phylum Pseudomonadota; class Alphaproteobacteria; order Hyphomicrobiales; family Rhizobiaceae; genus Ensifer; species Ensifer adhaerens. The sequence continues at coordinate 1,132,503 of NZ_CP015881.1, forward strand.
CCCCGCTCCAGGAACCACGTCCTGACAGGATGTAAGTGCTGAAACGAGAAACAGGGCAACAAGAATGCACTTCAAGCTAACTTTCCCTTTAGAAGGCGGGGCTTCCCGGTTGAGCGTTCGACTTCGCAGACGCGGCATTGATGCGCCAAAGACCGACGCGGTTTCAAGCATTTTCATTACTGATCTGGCAAATTGAGTGCACGCGGGCGCCGCATGATGACCGCGCGATATGGAACGGCCGTCGCGCTGGCGCCGTTCAGTGCTCGGTTGTTCTAGCTTCCAAGCGATCGAGGCGGCGGCGAACGCACGCCACCTGACGACGCTTCGGTAACGACCTACCGCCGGAACCCTCTGCTCTCCGCCGATCATCGCCTGCAAAGGCCGGGCGCTGAGAAGTGTCTCCCGGTCCATGCCGACTTTGCTGCCATACTTGTCCAGCTGTCGCCAACCTCCTGAGCGGTGACGACGCATCGGGTCTTCCTGGTTCATCCAGTGTTGAAGAAAAATTGAAGTGCAAGGGCCCTTTCGCCGTGCTCTAACCATTGCGATCGCCAATCGCCCGGAAAAACTGAGGACCTGCCGGTGGATTTCGAACGGATCGGACGCGCCCGCCTGATGATGCGGCTCCCTCATCATCGAAAGAAGCTCGCGGAGAGTGAATTCCTCGCCCTTACCAGCCTGATCGAAAACTACGGCGCGGCAGTGATTGAGAATAAAGAACACGATTGCCAGGCAATTGAAGAAAAGGTCGATCGACTTCTCGCGTCGCTTTTCTCCTGACTTTGCTTTGGGTATGCCGCTTTCCCGGTCGGGCAAAATACTTTATTTTAGTTTTATCTTATATTTTGATTGCAGGAGGGCATCCATGGGGCTTGGCGGGACAACGATCAGAGCCGAATTTCTGGGCAACTATTCTGTCGCTTCCCTCGATCCCCTTTTGGGGGTCTTCGAGCTATCAACTTCGACGGATACGACGATCGAGGTGCTGCTGGACCGGTACAACGCGGAGGCATTGCTGTCGGCCCTCGCGCAGCTCCTGGCGCAGGGAGAGGCATCGGAGTTTGATGATGGGATGTGAAGGGTTTGCTCGACAATGTGCGCTACTATCCAGACGAGGCGTGACGCCGGCTGGAGGATGGTGATGGGCTATGATTGGAATGGCGCTCGCGGGCGCCGAATGAAGATCGCGCGGTTTGGAACGGCCGTCGCGCTCGCGGCCCTACTGTTTTCGGTCGTGGCCCAAGTGGTGGGGCGAACGATATAGGGAAAAGTAGATTGATGCTCTGGGCGGTTGGGATGATCGCAGGGCGCGATTGCGGAGTTGCTACCGCGAAGACGGAGTCCTAAAGACAACGCAAGATGGCTGCCCGCGACGGAAAACGGCAAACCGGTGTCGCAGAGCCAATGGTCGCCGGTGAGCCGCCGGTCGATCGAAGCCCCGTCAACGGAACGGAAGTATCGGTCCAGCGCCGTCTCATCTATCGGTATCGCGTCAATCGCAACGCGACACCTCCCTATAGACCTCGCGGGCGTCAGAACCGGACGCGCGCACCGACTTTCGCACCAGCCGCCTGCGAACCGTCGCCCTCGATGTTGAAGAGCAGCGAGAAGTCGAGGCCCCAGTTGTCGTTGTTGCTGAGCGCGAGCCCGGCCGAGACCCGGCCAAACAGGCCTTCGCCATCGAGCGACGCAAAGCCGACATCGGCGCCGACCGTCGGCGACAGGATCAGGCCGTTTTCCAGTTCCAGCGTCCGCTCGACATCAAGACCGATGCTGAAGCGGGCTTGCTCCTCGATGAACCCCTTGAGGTCGATCGTCTCTCCGAGCGCGTTCCTGGCGGTGTAATCGTCGACCTCTTCGTTGAAGTAGACGGCCCTGAGCTTCGGGGTGAGCACCGTGATCTCGTCGAGCTGCCACTCGCCGGTCAGCTTGACGTCCGCCATCCAGCGGGTCGTGTCAAAGGTGCCGGTGAAGATACCGGTATCGATGTCGTTCGAGGAGCCGCCATAGAGCAGGTTGGCATCGAGGAACACACCTTGTCCGATTTCGAACGACGCATAGGGACCGGCAAGCCAGCCATTGCCGGTCAGTTCGGCGTCCTCGTCGGTCGGGTCGCTCGTGTAGTCGTAGTGGAACGACAGGCCGACCAGCGCCCGCTCGCTGATCAGGTAATCGGCGCCGATCGAAAACAGGGCGAAGTTGCCCCACTTGTCACTATCGTCGTCCTTGTCCTTGTGGAACAGAAAGCTGCCATCCATCCAGACGTCGAAGGGCTGGTCGGTCTTCACGAAGGTTTGGCCGGCAGCCGCCGCGTCGGCTGCGTCGCGCGCCGCCTGGATCTGCGTGAGGCTGGTGGAAAACCCAAGGCGCGCGCCATTCTCCGATGGTGTGACCGCCGTCGTCACCGGATCGGTGCTCATCGCCGCCCGTCGCCGCTCGATCAGCCCCGGAACCTTGACCGTCGACGACAGCAGGCTCTGCCGGTTGCGCACGAAATCGCGCACCAGGCCGTCGATCTCTTCCCCGGCTGCGACACGGTCCAGTGCGATCTTGTAAGTGACAGTTCCAGCACCCGACGTACCGAGTGCGCTTCTCAAGGTGTAGCTAACCACCGCCGAACCGGAATAGGACGGATTGGGCGTGAACTTTAGATAATAGCCGACCGGCGTAAAGCTGCCGGCGGCTGCAAGCTCGCCCTCGATGATCTCGGCTGTGCCAGCGATCGGCGGCGAGACCGAGGCGACGGCGGCACTGGTGAACGGACCGCCGGTGGCACCGGCGTTGAGATAGATGTTGTTCGGTGTCGTGCCCGCGGGCACGTCGACGACGATGCTGGGCGCCGTCACCGCACGCGGGTTGAGTTTGAGCGTATAGGCCGCCGAACCGCTGGCGCCACGGCTGTCGACGACGCCAATGGTGAAGCGATAGGTGTCGGGCACCGCATCCGCGGCCAGCGGCCCGGTCAGTTCGCCGGTCGAGACATTGAGCACCATGCCCTTTGGCAAAGTGCCGCTCTTGACGCTGTAAATCAGGGCGCCGGTGCCGCCGCTTGCGGAAATCGGCGCGGAATAGGCCTCACCGACCATGGCATCCGGAAGGCTGCCGGCCGCCGGGCTGAAGACGATGTTGGCCGAGACGACGGCAATGCGATAGCTCGCCTGCCCCGTCGCCCCGTTGGCGTCCGTCGCCGTCACCGTGAAGGCGAAGTCGCTGTCGGCGCCCGGTCGCCCGGAGATCGCGCCGCTGACTGGATCGAGCGTCAGCCCGCCCGGCAATGCCCCGGATGTAACCTGATACAGATAGGGTGCCGTGCCGGCGCTGGCCGTCAGGCTCTGGCTATAGGAAACCCCGGCGACGGCGGCCGCAAGCGTGCCACCGGTCGGAGAAAGGACGAGCACCGGCGGCGAGACCGTCACCGTGACGGTTGCCGGCGTGGATGTGCCAGTCGCATTCGTCGCCGTGTAGGTGAAGCTGTCGGCGCCGGAATAGCCGGGTTGGGGTGTATAGAGGATCTGCAAGCCGGACACCGACGCATTGCCGCGCGACGGCGGGCTTGCGATCGCGAGCGATGCGGCTGCACCGCCCGAAATGCTGGGCGAGATGACGTTTGCCGCCGAGTTTGCGGCAACCGTAAGCGCAACCGCACCGGCCGACGGCGCCTCAACCGCCACTGCCAAGCTATAGGTGACAGAGCCGGTCGCGCTGTTCGCGTCGGTCGCCTCGATCGTGAAGTTGAAGTTGCCGTCCACCGTCGGTGTGCCCGACAGGCGGCCGTTGGCCGCGAGCGTCAGGCCAGGCGGCTGCGAACCGGTGATCGCGTAGCTGTAAGGCCCGGTTCCACTGGTCGCCGAAATCGTCTGATCGTAGGGCTGGGCAACTGTCGCCCCGGGAAGCGGTCCCGGAAGGGGCGTAAAGGCGAAGATCGGTGGAGACACCGTCACCGTGACCGTCGCCGGCGCCGATGTCCCGGTCGCGTTCGTTGCGGTGTAGCTGAAGGTGTCAGTACCGGAGAAACCCGCGGCGGGCGTATAGTTGAACGACGTTCCAGCCACCGTGGCAGTGCCGTGTGATGGCGCGGTAGTGACGGTTACGGAAGCCGCAGCGCCACCGGAAAGATTGGGCGCAATGACATTCGCCGTCGAGTTGGCGGCAACCGTCTTCGTCGTTGCTCCGGCAATCGGCGCTTGCACCCGAACAATCAGGCTGTAGCTGCCGCTGGTCCCGGTCGCACCATAGGCATCGGTGGCCGCGATCGTGAAGGCGAAGGTACCGTCCTCGTTCGGCGTGCCCGAAAGAACGCCCGACGACGCGAGCGAAAGCCCGCCCGGCAAGGCGCCACTCGCGATCGCGAAGCTATAGGGCGATGTGCCATCCGTGGCCGTGAAGCTCACGCTATAGGCGGTCGCCACGGTTGCAACCGGCAATGAGCCCGCAGCCGGTGAAAAGGCAAAGATCGGCGCCGAGACCGCGAACGACTGGCTGACACTGGGTGCCGCCAGATAGGCGCCGTCGCCGGCCTGTGAGACCTCGATGGTGCAGGTGCCGCCGTTGCGGAAGGTTGCTGCACCGCTTGAAGTGACGACGCAGACGCTGGGCGTCATGGATTGCCAGGCCACAGGGAGCCCGGAACTGGCGCTCGCGATCAGGTTCACCGGCGTCGTATAGTTCTGAGGTCCGGGATTGGAAAAGATGATCGTTTGCGGCCCCTTCGGGGTGACAGAATTGGAGGCGCCGGACGCGAGCCCCGTACCAGTGCTGTTGGCAGCCGTCACCGTGAACGTGTAGCCGGTGCCATTCGTCAGGCCGGCCACCGTGAGCGGACTCGCGGGGCCCGTCTCGGTCAGGCCGCCGGGGCTGGCTGTAACGGTGTAGCCGGTGATCGGCGCACCACCAGTATTGGCCGGCGCGGCAAAGGAGACCTCGGCCGAGGCGTTGCCGGCCGTGGCTACAACGCCGGTCGGCGCGCCCGGCGCAATCGCGTTGACCACGAACGATCGGCTAACCTGCGTTGCCGGCAGATAGGTGCCGTCGCCGGGCTGGTCGGCGTTGATGGTACAGGTGCCGATCGATACGAAGGACAGAAGTCCAGCGGGACTGATCGTGCAGACCGCCGTCGTCGACGATGTGAAGCTCACCGTCAGGCCGGAGTCCGCACTCGCCGTCAGGGTCGGCGTGGTGCCGAAGCTCTGGGCACCCGGGTTGGCAAAGGTGATCGTCTGGATCGTGCGCGGCGTCACCGCGTTGGAGGCGGTCGACGCAGGGCCAGGACCGGCGTTGTTTTCAGCGACCACCGTGAACGTATAGCTCGTGCCGTTCGTCAGCCCCGTGATGACCACCGGACTGGAGGTGCCGTCTCCCGTCAAACCGTCCGGGCTTGAGGTGACGACGTAGCGCGAGATCAGCGCCCCGCCGTTGCTTGAGGGCGCAACAAAGGCAACCATCGCCTGGCTGTCGCCAGCCGTCGCAACAACTCCCGTCGGCGCGGCCGGAGCAACCGCATTCACTATGAAGCTCTGGCTTACCCGTGGCGCAGCCTCAGTGGCGGCGTCACCGGCTTGGTCTGCGTGAATGGTGCATGTCCCCATCGATTGGAACGCCAATTCACCGCCAGGATCGATTGTGCACACACCTGCCGTCGCGGAGGTGAAGCTGACGGGCAAGCTGGAACTCGCCGTTGCCGTCAAGGTAGGCGTCGTACCAAAAGATTGGGAACCGGGGTTGGCAAACGTGATCGTCTGCGGCGCTTTCGGCGTCACGGCGTTGGAAGCACCGGAAGCGACACCCGTCCCGGCAACGTTGGTTGCTGCGACCGTAAACGTATACCTCATGCCGTTGGTCAAGCCAGTGACGTCGATCGGGCTTGACGGTCCCGTCGCGGTAACGCCTCCCGGGCTCGCTGTAACTATGTAGCCTGTAATCGAGCTGCCGCCGTTAAAGGCAGGCGCGGAGAAACTCACACGTGCGCTAGCATCATTGGCCGTAGCCGCAGCCCCAGTCGGAGCATCAGGAGCGATTGCTGTAACATTGATGCTGTAACTTTCGCTGGCCGTCCGGCTATGCATGTCGGTGGCCGTGATGGTGAAGCTGAAGGCTCCCCCAACCGTTGGCGTCCCGCTGATTGCGCCGCTTGCAGACGCAAGGCCGAGACCGGGCGGAAGTGTGCCGGGGACGACGGAGTAGCTGACCGTTCCCAACCCGTTTACGGCGGCAATCGACGTGTCGGAATAGGCCGTCCCTGCAGTCGCGGCCGTCAACGCGCCGCCTGCGGGCGTGAGCGTCATCGGTGGCGCGGAAATCGCGATGCTGTAGGCGGCTGACGCCGAACCGGCGGTCGAGCCTGTCGCTGTGATCGTGAAATTTTTGGTGCCGTATCCGGCCGCCGTCGGCGTACCGACAATCGCCCCAGCCGAACTCAGACTGAGGCCGTCTGGAAGCGCGCCCGCCGTCACCGTATAGGTGAACGTCCCCAATCCGCCGCTAGCAGAGATCGACGCACCCGGGTAGACGACGTTCACGTCGCCCCCGGCAAGGGCCCCACCCGCCGGCGTCAGCACCACCGGTGGGGCCGCGATGGTGATCGAATAGGCCTTGGAATCGGTCCCGACGGTCGCAGCCGTGGCCGTCACCGTGAAAGGCGTGGAACCATAGGCGCTAGGAAGCGGCGTGCCGGTGATCGCGCCCGTCGAGGGATTGATGGTGAGACCCGGCGGCAAGGCGCCCGCCGACACCGAATAGGTGATCGCGCCGACCCCGCCCGTCGCGGAAATCGACGTGTTCGAATACGCAACGCCCACCGTTCCACCTGACAAGGCGGTGTTGTTTGCCGGCGTAAGCACCACGGGCGGCGCACTGACGGCAATGGAGTAGTTCGCGATGGCCGAGCCGGAGGTCGCGGCCGTCGCCGTGACGGTAAAGTTCGCAGTCCCGATCGCCGCAGCGGTCGGCGTCCCGGTAATTGCACCCGTCGTCGTGTTCAAGGCGAGACCTGCTGGAAGCGAACCTGCGGTCACCGCGTAACTGATTGCCCCTGCCCCCCCGCTTGCCGAGATCCCTTGCGAATAGGCGCTGCCAACCGTTGCGGCAGGAAGCGCGCCGCTCGCCGGGCTGATCGTCACCGGTGGAAAGGAGTTGACGATGACTGTTACATCCTGCGCCAGGAAATGGACGCCACCGGTCGAGATCGTCGTGCTGTCCTGGACTTTCAGCTTGAAGGTGAAACTTCCTGCCGCTGTCGGCGTGCCGGACAAAAGGCCGCTTGACGAAAGGTTCAAGCCGCTCGGCAGCGTGCCGGTGTCGCGTGTGTAGGTATATCCCGGCGTGCCACCGTTCGCTGTAAACTGGACGCTATATGGTACGCCAACCCCACCATCTGGCGGATTGTCCGGCGTCACGTCGATCACGGGCGCCGCGATTGTCACACCATAGCTCTTGTCGAAGGTGATCGGTGTCGGCGCGGTCGAATCCGTTACACGCACTGTGAAATTGTACGGGCCCGAACCGGTCGGCGTTCCGGAAAGCACACCGGCCGAAGAGAGCGTCAGCCCCGGAGGCAACGTGCCGCCGACACGGGCGTAGGTGTAAGGTGACACCCCGCCCGTCGTGGCGATCGTCTGACTGTAGGCGCTGCTGATGGCGGGTGCAGGCAGGGAAACGGGGGTAACCGTCAAGGGAGAACTCACCGGCACAACGGTCACGTTGAACGTAACCGGCGTGGCGTCGTCGTCTTTCACGATGAACGTGTCGGACGTCGTTCCGTCACCGTTGTTGGCATAGACTAACTGGTTGGTGAGCGGAATGTTAAACGACAGGCTACCATGGGCAGGGTTTTGGATCGCAGGCTGAATGAACCCCCAATCAGAACAGGTGATAGTTACACTTCCGCCGGACTGCACCGTCACGTTCTGGGTTGTTCCGCAAAGACCAGCCTGCGCCGAAGACACAGGTGCCATCGCCGCCAGGGAAAGGACCGTGAGGAAACAAAAGAGTAGCGCAAAGTGACCGCGCCCAGCGCCTGCCCGACCAAAGATCTGGTGAAACATGTCCTGCCCCTGTACGCACTGCGCGTTTCGTGGACGCGAGCCCATCGCCACGCTCAGCCCCTTCCAAAGCCACGCACTGCTTGACACGAAAATTCGAGTCACACAACCAGGACTAGTGCGACTTATGCGGGAATTCGAATAAAAAAGTGTCCGCATGCACTCTTCCCAAGATGCGCGTTATGAGGGAGAGTGTGCGAAAGGCGCAAACTAGAGTCGTTAAGATTTATCGGAAGGGGCAGCGATGACCGAGGTCTATGTCGGGCAGATCATGATGACCGGATTTGGTTTTGCGCCGAAGGGCTTTGCTCTCTGCAACGGTCAGGTGATGGCAATCGCCCAAAATCAGGCCTTGTTTTCGCTGCTGGGCACTTACTACGGTGGCAACGGCACGACAAACTTCATGCTTCCAAATTTGCAAGGCCGCGCGCCTGTTTCGTACGGCAATTCTGTCGATCCAAGCTGGCAACCTACCACCGCGATGGCGGAGATTGGGGGCGTGGAGAGCGTGACATTAAATACGCAGCAGATCCCCTCTCATCTTCATCAGGGTAATGGAACGACGGCCGTTGGAGATCAACGTGCGCCGTCGCTCTTCGGTACGACAACCCTGCCGATCTATGCGCAACCCGGTGGATCTCAGGTGCCTTTATCATCCCAGACCATCGCGCCTGCGGGCGGTGGGCAGCCCCACGCGAATGTGCAACCCTTCAACGTCATCAACTTCTGCATCGCGCTGTCGGGCGTCTACCCGTCGCGCAACTGAACTCAGCCACCGGAGGTAAGCATGAGCACTCCCTATGTCGGGGAAATACGAATGTTCGGGTTCCCCCGGGTGCCCACCGGTTGGCAAGCCTGCGACGGTTCGCTGCTTTCGATCGCGGAATATGAGATGCTTTACACGCTGCTCGGGACCACCTACGGCGGAGACGGCCAGTCAACATTTCGTGTGCCTGACCTACGCGGCCGCGTGCCGATGCACTGGGGCACGGGTCAGGGCCTGACGACGCGGGTGCTCGGTCAGCTTGCTGGCACCGAAAACGTGACGCTGGTCAGCACCCAACTACCACCGCACGGCCACCCGATCGTCGCAACGACGGCCACTGCGGACGCCACGGCGGTCGGGCCAACTGTCATGTTAGGAGCGGTTGCCAGCGACACACTCTACGCAACGGACGTGAGCGGCCTGACGGGCCGCGGGACATCGCCGAACTCGACCAGCCCCACAGGCGGCAGTCAGCCTCATGACAACACGATGCCGACGCTGACGACGCACTTTTGCATTGCACTATACGGCGTCTTTCCGCAGCAGAACTGATCCGGGCCTGTATTTCACAATAAGGGGATAAGAATGACAGAGCCTTTCATTGGCGAGATCCAGCTCTTCAGTTTCAATTATGCACCCTATGGTTGGGCGTTCTGCAACGGACCGTTGATGCCCATCCAGCAAAATACCGCGTTGTTCTCGCTCATCGGAACGTCGTATGGCGGCAACGGTCACAGCAATTTCCAGTTGCCGAACTTTGCCGGACGTGCACCCTGCAATCAGGGGACAGGTCCAGGTCTTACGCCCCGGACGATCGGAGAGGTCTTCGGGGCGCAGAATGTTACCCTGCTTTCAACTGAAATGCCCGCACATGCGCATTCACTGACCATCTACAATCAGACAGACGGGACGAAAAGAGCGAGTACGCCGTCGTCCGGAAACTCGCTCAGTCTGCCAACGGAGCACACGGTCATGGCGGTGAGCACTGCCCAACCGGATGCCCAGTTTGCTCCGTCCATGATCGGTCTGTCGGGTGGAAACCTCCCGCACGAAAACCGACAGCCTTACCTGGCGGTCAATTTCTGCATTGCGCTCAACGGCAACTTTCCGTCCTTCGGGTGAAGCCGTACGCTGATATTACCGCGGTCGATTTCCCGGTCCGATCTCATCCACCTCGTTTGGAGGTGCTGGGCATGTCCCTGCGTCATGCCGCGCCAGAGGATGCACCGTTCTTGCTCGAGCTATACGCGTCGTTTCGCTCAGACGAACTGGCGGCCGTGCCGTGGTCGCCTGAGCAGAAGAAGGACTTTCTCGAACAACAATTTATCGCCCAGCACCGCCACTACCGGTCGGTCTATCCGGAGGCGGACTATCTCGTTGTCGAAATCGGAGACAAGCCGGTCGGCCGGCTCTATCTGAACGCGGACAAGGAGCGCTGGCTCATCGTCGACATCGGATTCTTGCCTGAGTGGCGCCGCCAGGGCAAAGGCACAGCCTTACTGACGGCTATTCAGCGTGAGGCCGAGACCTCAGAGGCGTGCGTTCTCACCTTGCATGTCGAGCAACGGAACTTTCGAGCTCAAGCGCTCTATCAGCGCCTTGGATTTCGGGGCATCAACGATGTCGGCTCGCATATCAAGATGGAATGGTCGCCCGGCGATTTCGACGGAGCGAAGCGCCGCTGACAGTCCACTCAATCCTCAATTGAAAACGGCCTGGTAGACGATACCCTGCGTGTCGCGGGCAACCGGCACGAGAAAAATGTCCAGTGCGCCGAGCGACGCATTTTTAAGCCGGTAGATCTGTTGCGGCAGCACGATTGCTGAACCGCTACGGAAGATCAGCGAAAAGGGCGCGCGAAGCATGCCCGGCAAGATCGGCGTCGTACCGGGCGTGGCTTCTGCAAGTGTCAAAGGCACCGTGCTCTCACCAAGGGACAGATCGAACGCCTGACCGACGCAACCCGCGAAATGTTGAAGCGTCAGCAGTTCCATGCGCTCATCCCCTCGTTGATTCCCGTTTGGGTCGTTTTCGGTGTTTCTACACCATGGAAGTTGAACACAACAGTCTCAAGGGCGAGGAATGGCACGCGCCGAGCTTTGAATAGCAATGAGACGCCACCAGCGCGGTCGTCCCCTCTCCGCAGCTTGCGAACATCGCGTCCGCTCTGCCATCGAGATCACTGCAGCAGTCGTGCAAGCCCGGCTCGAAGGTCAGTCACGCAGCGATAGTCTAGTTTTGCGTGGAGCGCTTCGACGCACCCCCGCGAGCGCCTGACTTCACCCAACAGGCCGTCAATATAGGTGATCTCCGAGCGGCTGCCGGTTTCCTCGATCATGATCCGCGCAAGGTCGCTGATCGATGTCTCGACCCCGCTGCAAACGTTGACGATGCGCGCGCCCGTGTCCCAGCGGCCAAGTGCGTGCAGCACAGCCTCCACGACGTCATCCACATGGACAAAATCACGGGTCTGACGGCCATCCCCATGGATGGTGATGTTTTCACCGCGCTCTAGCCGTTCGGCGAACTTCGCGATCACGCCGGAATAGGGAGACGATGGATCCTGCCCCGGCCCGTACACGTTGAAGAAACGCAGACCCAGGCTCGCTATACCGTAGACCTCATAGGCAGACCGCGCGTGAAGTTCGCAGGAAAGCTTGTCCGCACCATAAGGCGACAACGGAATGCAACGTCCGGCTTCCGAAAGCGGCAGTTCCTGGCTTGCCCCGTAAACCGCAGCCGATGAGGCATAGACAAGCGGAAAATGAGCCCCGGAGTGGGCAAGTTCCTCGATGATCGTGAGGAACCCCGTTATGTTGATTGCGTGCGATGACGTCAGTTGCCGCTTGCACCGTTCGACCGACGAGATCGCCGCCAAATGGATACAGGCATCCACATTGGCGAGCGCGCGGCGCACGGCGTCGCGGTCGAGCACCGACCCTTCGATGAAGGTGGCAGCCGGCGGGACGTTTTCTCGCTTTCCCGAACTCAGATCATCAAGGACGGTCACATCATGGCCGGCCTTTACCAGCCGACGGGCGAGGTGCGCGCCAATGAAGCCGGCTCCACCGGTAACCAGTATCCTTTTCAAGCCGTTTTCCCTCGCGACACCTCATCGCGATCGGAGGCGCCTGGATCTTAAGTGTAGGTGGATGCCTGAGCCGCCGAGCCGACCGTGGAGCGCGACCGGCACTCGGCCAGTGCGTCCGCGACCGGACCTTCCGTCTGGGTTGCAATCTTCCTTGTCGCCCAGACGGCGTCAAGGCTCCCGCAGCCAGGTTTACCGTTTCGCAGAGACTTGAGAAGGAACAAGGCTAAGGCTTGCCCTCGAGAAGACCTATAGGGAGAGCGTCAGGGCGCTGGACAGCCGAGGATCAGGTCTTCAACCTCGGATCCGGAGCCGACGCGCATCAGCACCGTAAACGTGCCGCCGGCGCCCACTTCGAAAAGCGTGCCCCCGTTTTCGCCCTTCTCGTTCGTCCGGGTCACAATCAACAGGCTTCCAGCGCCGCTCAGATAGGATCGAATGTTGGACACTGCCGACCGGATCTGCGCGGCAGAGAAGTAACTCCTGTTGAGAATGTTCGCGGCTCTGACGAGATCGAAGCGGCCGGCGAAATCCGGTGAGCGCCGCATGATGTCATCCTCGACAAACGCGATGGAATCGTCACGCGATAACGACCGGGTGATCATCTGGACCGGCTCGCTCCTTCCGCTGCGGATCAGCGCGCGCAGGCGCGGCTGCAGCATGGATTTCGCCAGATGCCGCGGGATGAAGGCAAGGGAGACATAGTCGAGCCGTCGGATCCAGGGCCGGATCGCAAGACCGGCGACATCATATTGCAGCGGCCAACCTTCCGGATCGGCAAGAACGCGAACCCCCGGCGCCACCTCGACGATGTGCGCGTCGATGAAGAGATCGGTGGCTGTGATCTTCGGATTCGCCCCGCAGGCCTCCAGGTATCGCAATAGCTCGACCGTCGTCACACCGGTAGATACACCGACATCGAGCACCTCCCGCAACTGCGTCGCCCGCTGCGAAAGCAAGGGCCTGAATGCGGTTTCCAGCTCGCGAAAGCGCGACGGCTGCGTGAGTTTGAAGGTGCCGTTTCGCATCTTCAGTTTTGCGAAGAACTCCGACTCCCGGACCCAGTCCGTCGAGCCGTCGTTTCCAGAATAAAATTGCCGGGCGCTCATCACCATGGTCGGACAACCTGTAAAAATTGCCTGCGGCTCTCGAACCCAGAGGGCATCTGGCAGCGACCGAATACTTTGCCGCCTGCCTTTCCAGACAGGGGCTCAGCGCCCGCTACAGTGATCCCGAGGGTAGATTGGCCGACATCGGCTCCCAAAACATGAAAACGACAACAGTTAATTTCAGTATATTCGAAAACAATGCAGGGATAATACCAACTCCCCCGGAGATTCCAAGTTACATTTCAGCAGTTGCTTTCAAATGAGCCGCTGCGTCATGCCATGCCCCCGTTCGCCAGATCGTGCCGCCTTCTTTCTTCTCTGCTTCCCTCCGGCCGAGCGCAACGACGACTCAGCGCAGGTCCTGTGAAGGGTGCGAGGAACGGTGGAACCGAGGGGCGCCGGCATCTGCGCCGGCCGCCGTCAATGACGGCGGACCGGGCTTGATCAGCGCGTAAAGGTCCTCGTAGCACGAGACGGTCCGGTCGATTGAAAAGCCTTGTGCACGGCGGCGCGCATAGGCCGTCGCATTGCGATACTTCTCATCATCGCTGGTAAGTTCGCGAATGCGGTCTGCGAGTTGCCCGTGGTTCTTCGCCGGGAACCGGTAGTCGTCGTTGTCAACGACCACGGCCAGCCCGCCGACATCGCTGACCAGGACCGGCAGGTCCGACGCCATCGCCTCGACCACGGCCACCCCGAAGCCTTCCCAATGGGACGATTGCACATAGAGATCAATTTGGCTGAGGAACGCCGGGATATCCCGGACCAGCCCGGAAAAGTGGACGCGCTCTTGCAGTCCCAGAGCTCCGGCCAGTTCTTCCACGATCGGTCGGCGTTCCCCCACACCGGCAAAGACCGCATGGACCTTGTCCGGAAGCCGCTGCAGGGCCCGCACGATGGTTTCCTGGTCCTTCTTCTCCGTGAAGCTTCCGACCATGCCTATGTAAAAGAGCCCATCCTCTCTCGGCTTGCGGTCGCGCGCCGACGCAAACCGGTCCAGGCTGACACCGTTTTCGACGATGTGGATTTTCGCGGCCATGGGCGCCAGCCATTCGGAGAGGTGGTCACGGACAGGTGCGCTGATTGCCGCAACGCCGTCGTAACGGCCATAGACCCACCTTTCGATACCCCGCAGCCACCGCCTCGCCCTTCGGCGGTTCCAAGTGTTGTGTTCGGTGTAGATTTTCCGAAAAGGCAGGAGAGCGCAAAAATAGAGGGAGGGAAACAGGTGGACGTGCACGACGTCCGCGGCCCGCATCGCGCGCCATGCTCTGGCAATCGAACTGGGGCTCGTCAGCTTGACCGCGATGATCGTCACGGCAGCGAAAGCCTTGTCCTCCAGGAGCTCGTGATTTGCCCCCTTCCACACGATCACCGTTGCCGAAAACCGCGCCTGCCGCTGCGCCATTTCCACGACCAGGCGCTCGGCGCCGCCGTTTCCGTTAAGGTCGTTGATGATGTGAACGACGCTGCCCGCCATTGTAAGACGATCGCCTCAAATATTCCTCAAAGGCGATTATGCATAGCAATGGTCAATTCAACAACTATCAGTAATAGTATACATCGAAAAATATGAGTTTCCCATTGGCGCGTTAGAAACGCGCGCAGCCGAAAAGTTGCTGACAAAGCATCGTCGCGGTTGCTCTTTCTTGTAGAACACTCGCGACTATTTTGGACAAAGTGAAATGTTCCTGTCAGATCAGTGCCATGCGCTCAAGAAGCAGCTTGTTCACAGCATGCACATCAAACTTTGATTGGGCCAGTTCACGAGACCTGAGCCCCATGTCTGTGATCAGTGAAGGCGCTCTCAGGAAGCGGCACATGGCTTCGGCCAGTTGCTTGGCGTTGCGCGGCTCCACAAGGTAACCATTGAGCCCGTCGACCACTGTCTCGTCGCAGCCCGGCAGATCGGTTGTGACGATCGCGCGCCCGGTCGACATCGCCTCAAGAATGCTGCGCGGTATGCCCTCGCGATAGTAGGACGGAAGGACGAAGACGCTGCAATCGCTGAGATGCGGGCGCACATCCGTGGTTTCGCCGAGATAGTTCAGGCTGCCGTCCTTGACCCATCCATCGATGGTTTCAGCGGAGATCGCCGCCGGACTGGGATCGAACTGTCCCAGAAGACGAAATTCGGCCTCCGGGAACTGCTGGCGAACGAGGCGCGCGGCCTCGACGTACTCGCCGATCCCTTTGTCCTTCAGCAGGCGGGCGACAAGCAGAAAAACCGGGCGCCCGCGGGGCGGGCTCGAAAAGGCATAGTGGTCGAGGTCGACGCCTGAGCCCGGCACGAGCGTCAGCGCGCGCGGGTCGGAAATCAGCCTGCAGCTCTCGATATCAGCCGAATCCGCACGATTATAGGCAAAGACCCCGCCGGCCCCCTTGAGCGCCAACCGGTAGAGCAGCACGCTCAGTTGCTTGATGCGGCGCCCGACCCACCGCTTTCCTGCGGCTTCCGAATAGACGTGGCCAAGGCCGGTCACGAGAAAATACCGTCGCTTGACGCCGGCCAGACGAGCGGCAATGCCGCCGTAGACGATCGGCTTCATCGTATAGGGGATCACGACATCGATCTGCCGCGAGCGTAACAGCCGCCAGTAGGACCAGAGCGTCGCGAGATCCGTCAGTGGGTTGAGCCCCGTGCGGCTCATGGGCGAGCGGACGAACTCCACACCGATCGCGGCAAGCTGCCGGACGACGTCCTCGTCCTGCTCCGGCCCGACGGCCAGGACCGAATGGCCGGCCTCCACCAGGCGCCGCAGCAACTCCAGGCGAAAATTGGTGAGCGAGCGACTGTAGCTCGAAAGCACCGCGATCCGCTGTTTTGGAACCACGCCGGCAACCGCCGATCCCGCGGCCGCAGCCGCCCGCTGTGGCGGCAGCCTGACCGGAGAATAGTCGCTCGCGTCAATCAACATCAGGGCGCGCTCCATACAAGCGTTCGAAAGATCGTACAGATCACATCGGCATCGGCGTCGAAGGCGGCCCCCGCCTAAGGCTCGACAGCGCTGCTTGCAGGACATCGTCGGTGAGATGCGCGGCATCGGCGTCGGCGGCCACTTCCTCCCCGTCGTCCGACGAGGGCGCGCCAGCCGTGCCTTCAGTCGGATGTTTGTCGAAGCCGGGAATGAGGCTGTTCATGATCGCAAAGACCATCGCCTGATCGCCGAGTTCAGCAAAGAGCTTCAGGCGCGCGAACATCTCCTTGAGCGTCGCCAGGGGCACGGCGTTCGGCATCGCGCCGAGCACACCTGGAATAGGTGAACTGATGCGTTGCTCGCCGCTGTCGAACAGCTCCTCATAGAGCTTTTCGCCGGGCCTGAGACCGATGATCTCGATATCGATGTCCTTGCCCGGCGTAAGGCCGGCAAGCCGGATCATCCGCTTGGCGATGTCGATGATCTTGATCGGCTCATTCATGTCCAGAACGAAAATCTCGCCTTTGCCGATTTCGCCTTCCAGACCATAGGCCGAAGCCTGCAGCGTCAGTTCGACGGCTTCGCGAATGGTCATGAAGAAGCGAGTCATGCGCGGATCGGTTACCGTCAGCGGGCCACCCTTGGCGATCTGCCGCTTAAACAGCGGGATCAGCGAGCCGCTCGATCCGAGCACGTTGCCGAAGCGAACCGTCATGAAGCGCGGGCCGGAACCCTTCTTCAGGCAATGAAGGTCAAGCGCCTGGCAATAGAGTTCGGCCAGCCGCTTGGTCCCGCCCATCACGCTGGTCGGGTTGACGACCTTGTCGGTCGACACCTGCACCATCGCCTGCACCTTGAAGCGGCGGGCGGCATTCGCCACGTTCATCGTGCCGATCACATTGGTCAGTACGCCCTCGCAAGGGTTAAGCTCCACCATCGGCACATGCTTGAGTGCGGCAGCATGGAAGACGAGTTCTGGCCGGTACTTGGCAAAGACATCGTTGACGCGATTGGCCCGGCGGACGTTGCAAAGGTTTGCCGTCCGCTTGACGGCCGGATAGCGCTCCCCGAGCTCCATGTCGATCGCATAGAGATTGTATTCGCAGTTCTCAACCAGGATGAGTTCGGCCGGTTCACGCGCCGCCACCTGCAAGGTGAGCTCGCTGCCGATCGAACCACCGGCGCCGGTGATCAGGACGCGCCGACCGCGGACGAGGCGAAGAATTGCCTCGTTGTCGAGGGCTGCCTGCGGGCGCTCCAGAAGATCCGTCAGCTCGATCGAGCGGAGTTCGAAACGGCTTTCCTGCTTGGCGCTCTTGAGTTCGGTGATCTGCGTCAGGCGCGATACGGTCATGCCACGCGCTTCGGCGCGCCGCATCACATCCTCAGCGGCTTCCCCGAATGCCGAAAGCGCTTCGGTAAAGACAACATGGCGCGGCAACTGTCCACTTTCTGCGAGCGCGCAAACCACAGTCTCGAAATCGGTGAGCGCGCCAAGGATCGGAATGCCGCGCAAGGTCATGTCCGTATGCTCCGGCGTCACTTCCAAACAGCCGACCGGCTTGTGGCTGCAATGCGGATCGCGGCGGAGCGCTCTCAGATAGAGATCTGCCGCATGGCCGCTGCCGACGAGCAAGGTCGGGATTTGGTCGGCATTGCCCTCGGCGACCGGCTGCCGTCGCGTTGGGCGCAGCGCCAGTTCGTCGAGCCGGAAGCTCAGCCGCGAAGCCGAAAGGAATGCGGTCAGAAGAAGCGCCTCGAGTGGCACAACGCTTCGCGGCATATCCTGGAGGCGGTTCGCAAAGAACGACATCAACACCAGCGCCGCTGAACTGATCAAGACGGCCTGAAGGATTGAGCGCAGGTCAGAGACGGAGCAGTAGCGCCAGTCGCGAGCGTACAATCCCGCGATCGGAAAGGCGATCGCACAGGCCAGAAGATATTGCGGCCCGGTGGCTAGCAGCGCCCAGATAAGCTCCGGTCGCGTCGACATGGCGTCGAAGCCATAGCGCAGGAAAAAGGCGGCCACGAGCGCCAGGGCTGCAGACGCTATGTCCATCGCGTAGAGCACGCGCGATCGACGAACCTGCTTGACCGACGATACGGCCGTTCTTGCTGCCAGGCGCAAAAGCGCACGGGCGACGGCGGCAAACCAGGTGAACAGATTAAGGAACCTTGCCCAGTATCTCGCCATAGACGGCGGAGACGGGGCGACGGCTTGCGTTGGCTGGGCAGCGGCCTCGTTGCGATGCATGCGACACCCTTCGATCCATAGAACGCCATTCAACCGCCGCGCCGAGAACGGACGGACGAATGATGCGCCTTGAGACGTCATGTCTCGTTGAATTTGTTTGGAATAAACTTCTGATACCGATCAGCTCATACAAATTTACCTGAAATCTATTTTATCTATGCACTGATACAAACTTTGGTCTTCGCAATAAAATACGCCAACTTCGCCAAAACTCTCGCACGCCAAAACCTGTATGTAAATTATCTTTTCGTTCTATCGGAAGCAATTTACCTAATTATATTAGAACTCAATAGTATTACTACAATTTAATCCATAACCCTTTGGGGTTAGCAAGCGACCGCTACAGTTCCCAAGGGGCGGAATGGACCGCCCAAAAGAAATAAATAAAGATTCACTTCCGGAACATTGCCACACAATTTTATGTATAATTTGGAATATATTTGCATGTCCAAAATACATAACAGAGAAAAATGAAGCATACCTGTAGATACAAATCGACTAAATCTTAGCGCGACTGAAAAATGCGCCCCGATATCAGCAGCGCGCATCCCGGAACTGCTCTCGGGTGAAGATCGAGGAACTTCGACAGGACCTCTCCGACCGCCGGAAAACGAACCAGCCGGCCGACCAGGCCAGCCTGCGACATCAGCGTACACCTCGGCCCAGTGCAATTCTGCGCGGGAAGGACCTTGTGGGCTCATTCCCCCGCGAAGGCGCGTCGATAGGAGTCGGAAATCGGCCGGATCAGATACTCAAGGAAGGTGCGGTCGCCGAGTTCGATAAAGGCGTCGATCGGCATCCCCGGATGCAGCTGCTCCATCCGCACGCCGGGCGGCAGCGGCGTATCCAGGCGCAACACGGCCCTGTAATAGGGCTCGCGCGTCGCCGGATCGGTCAGGCGGTCGGCCGACACATGGGCAACCGTCGCAGAAACCTCCGGCGTCAAGCTGGTATTGAGCGCCGAGAGGCGGACCCTCGCCGGCTGACCGACATGGACGACGTCGATGTCGTGCGGATGAATGCGCGCATCGACTACCAAGTCCCCTGTCGGCAGGATCTCCATGATCTTCTCGCCGGGACCGACGACACTGCCAACAGCATTGTAAACCGAGGCGACGACAACGCCGTCCACCGGTGCTTTGACGACGGTGCGCTCGAGCACACGGCGGGCGGCCTCGACTTGTTCCTCCACGTCGGCAAGCCCGGTCTTCACATCGTTCATCGCGGTCACCGCCTGCTCGACGCGCTGGGTCTTCAGCCGTTCGATCTGCTCACGCGCTTCTGCGACCTGCGTGCGGCTCGACGAGGATTCTGCCTGCAGCATGCCGACCTGGCCGAGCAGGTCCGCTTCGACGCGAAGAAGCTGCGTGTACTCCGTGCGGTTCGTCAGCCCCTTTTCCAGGAGATTGAACTTTCGCTCGGCTTCACTGCGCACGATCTGCGTCTGCTTCTCGACGGCCGCCTTCTGCGCGGCCAAGCCATCGAGCGCATCGTTGATGCTTTCGACCCGTTGCTGCAGAATAACGGTCTCGGAGGTGAAGCGGGCAAGCCGGGTCTGAAACTCCTTCACCTGCTCTTCGGTCAGGTCACGGCTTGCGGCCGACATCGTGGCCGGCGCGTTGCCGATCGCGATCGTCAGATCCCGCCGCCCGTCCCGTTCGGCGGCAAGGCGCGCCTCCCGCGCTTTTAGCGCCACCCATTGCTTGGCAAGGCGGTTGAGCTGCGTGCGGGCGACGGTGTCGTCGAGGACCACGAGCGTCTGCCCCCTTGAGACTGCATCGCCCTCGCGAACCGCGATTTCGCTGACGATCCCGCCTTCCAGATGCTGCACGAGAACATTACGGCCCGTGGCCGTGATCGTGCCGGAAGCGACTGCGGCACCGGAGAGCGGCGCCGTTGCCGACCAATAGCCGAAACCGGCTAGGATGAGGACAAGCGTTCCATAGCCGAGCCGGCCGACCATCCCGGTATCGGTGACGATTGTCTCCCGCCAGGAGCGTCGAGTACCCGTCGTCGTCATGGCCGATCCCCGGTTCTGCCAGGCAGGAAGGCGGAAATGTTTGTCGGCGAAGGGTTCGCCTGTCTCTTTACAGCCGCGGCTTTCGCGGCCCGGTCAGCCCTTTCGGACTGCGCGCGGCGCGCCACCTCGTCTGTCGGGCCGAAGTCGTCAATCCGGCCATCCTTCATCACCAGGATCCGGTCACACGTCGTGGCAATCGAAATGCGGTGCGTGACGATGACGACGGTGACGCCGCGCGCTTTCGCGTCTCTCAGCGCCCGTCCGAGTGCCGCTTCCCCTTCGCTGTCGAGGTTGGCGTTCGGCTCGTCGAGAACAAGAAGACGCGGGGAGCCGTAGAAGGCGCGCGCAAGCCCGATGCGCTGCCGCTCGCCGCCGGAGAGATTGTTGGAACCGGGCCCGATCGGGGTCTGATAGCCCTTCGTCTGCGACAGGATGAGATCATTGGCATGAGCCGCGCGCGCGGCCGCAACCACCGCCTCGTCGGCTGCATCCGGCTCGAAGCGGGAGATGTTGGCGGCGATCGTGCCCGGCAGCAACTGCACGTCCTGTGCGAGATAGCCGATCAGACTACCGAGCTGCGTCGCGTCCCAGGTTCTCAGATCCGCACCGTCGATGGTGATCGAGCCCGCGGTCGGGGCAACGGCGCCGGTCAAAAGCCGCGCGAGCGTCGATTTGCCCGCCCGGCTCGGTCCGACCACCGCAACGCTCTCACCGGCAGCGATCGTGAAATTCAGCCGCTTCAGGATCGGCTCAGGGTCGGCTCCGGCATCGGGCGAAACATAGAGCAAATCACGCACGGCGATATCGCCGGCTGGGTTCGGCAGCAGAAGCTTGCGGCTATCGGCATTGCCGGCCTCGATCACCTTTTCGAACCGCTGCCAGGCACTGCGCGCATCCATTGCCTGCTTCCAGATCCCAACCAGCTGATCGAGCGGCTGCAGCGCGCGGCCCGATAGGATCGACGACGCGAAAATCATTCCGGCAGTCATCTGCCCCTTTAAGACAAGGGTCGCGCCAACAGCGAGGATCGCCATCTGCAGGATCATTCTGATCGATCGCGATAGGCCGCCGAAGATTGCGTTGACGACGAGGCTTCCGTCCGCTGCCGCCGTCGCGGCAGCAAACTGTCGGCCCCAAACCTCGCTGACATTGTTCGTCATGCCCATCGCACGCACGGTCTCGGCATTGCGGCTGAACATCTGCGCCGTCAGATTGGCGCTGGTTATACGCTCCTGCGCGAACTGCGACGCCTTCTTGTTCATGTACTGATTGAGGAAAACCAAGAGCAAGACCACGATCGCGCCGATCGTCGTCATCAGGAAGAGCAGCGGATGCAGGAGATAAAGGAGTGCGGCGAACACCGGCGAGAACGGCAGGTCAAAGAGGACCAGCGTGCCACGTGAAGCGACGAAGCCTCTAACGGTCGCAAGATCGCGCAAGGGCTGGATGTCACCCGGCTCCCTGCCCGTTGCCGCGACCAGGTTTTCGAAGGCGGTCGCCCCGAGCTCGCTGTCGAGCTTGGCCGCCATGCGCACCGCATAGATCGCCCGAATCACATCGAGCAGGCCGAGGAATGCGAAGGCAAGGAACGCGATAATCGTGAGGTAGACGAGCGTTTCGATACTCGAAGAGGGCAAAACTCGATCATAAACCTGGATCAAAAACAGCGGCGAGGTCAGCGCCAACACGTTGACGACCGTCGAGAACAAGCCGAGATCGATGACGCTGCGCCGGAACGCAGAGCGTAAACTACCGCTTGTGATTCTGTTGTCTACCATGCTGCAACGACACCGTTTCCAGGAATTTGAGTGGGGCCGTATCGATGGAAGTGTTCCCCGATGTCAACATGCCGGGGGTTGAGTAGGTACTATACATCTGTTGTAGCGGTTGCTTATAGATGCTATTTTAGGCCCCCACCATCTAACGCGACAGATCACAGTTTTCACACGCTAAGGTCGCTTGCTGCCTTTGCGCGGCGGTCGGTAAAAGCAACGGCGCGTATTCTGCCCCACTAATAAAGGATGGAAACATGATCGTTAAGGGAAGACCCGTAGCTGACACGCTTTATGGCACGAACGTAGCTGACACAATTTATGGATATGGCGGCGACGATAGCCTTTGGGGCTATGCCGGAGACGACTATCTCGACGGTGGCGACGGCAACGACCGGATGTACGGTGGCGACGGCAACGACTTCTTCAAGGCCGGTCCAGGCGACGATTATGCTGAAGGCGGCGTCGGCAACGACTCCTTCGATGGCGGCCTTGGTAACGACCACTTCGTGGGTGGCCTGGGCAACGACATCTTCGACGGCGAGGACGGCGACGACACACTCGACGGCGGCGATGGCCACGACACCATGCTCGGCGGTGCCGGCAACGATACCTTCTACGGTGGCGCCGGCGAGGAATATATCGATGGTGGCGCTGGCAATGACATCATCTATGCCGGCGACGGTAATGACGGTTTCGTCAATCGCATCAATCCGGCGACCGGCAAGGTAACGACGCAGGCCGTCGGCGGCGGCGCCGGCGACGACTACATCTATGGCGAAGGCGGCAACGACGCGCTCAAGGGCCAGTCCGGCAATGACCACGTCTATGGCGGCATCGGCGATGACCGGGTCGATGGCGGCGACGGCGACAACTATCTCGACGGCGGCGACGGCAACGACATTCTCGATTCAGAGAACGGTCGTGATGAGGCCCATGGCGGTGCCGGCGTCGACCGGATCAGCGTCGGCGCAGGCGACGACCTCGTCTACGGTGATGGCGGCAACGACAGCATCAGCGGCGAAGACGGCAACGACACGCTGAATGGTGGCGATGGCGATGACCTGTTCTATGGCGGCTCGGGCAACGACACGATCCGCGGCGATGCCGGCAGGGATACCCTGATCGGCGACACCGGCTCAGACTTCCTCTGGGGCGGCGCTGACGCCGACCGCTTCGTGCTCAAGGGCGCGGGCGCACTCGATGGACGGGATACCATCATGGACTACCAGGATGGTCTCGATCGCATCGTGCTCGAAAAGCTCGGCATCACCCGCTACGCCAACACAGGTGGTCCCGGCACGGTCTATGCCTATGACGACGCCAGCGGCGACGTGATCCTGAAGGCACAGGATTCGGGCGGCCACGCCTTCCAGATCGTCGTCGACGATCCGAACGGTACCCTGTCTGCGGCCAACTTCAGCGCGGCGGACTTCACCTTCGCATAAAATACCGGCGGCCGCGGGTTTGAATACGCGCTCCGCGGCCGCCACTTCCGCCAGTTCCTGCCTCTACTGGCAGTCCCGTTCGCGAAAAACTCACCGAGCGACCGCTTCACCAGCGGCGAGTGACCGCAATGCCTCGTCCAGTTCGTCGAGATCGCTGATCCGCCTATCGGCTTGGTGCGCCTCGTCCGGCGCCGCCGTGCGGTGAACCCGCGCTTCGCGCGCGACCATCACCGTTTGCCATCCGCGCCGGCGTGGCGTGACGAAATCCTTGAGCGGATTGTCGGCGATGTAGACGAGACTGTCCTGCTTGACGTCCGCCCAGGTCTCGATCGCCTCATAGGCCCGTGCATGCGGTTTCCAGAATTCTCTCCCCCAAAGATCAGTGAAGATCACCCGGTCCACCAAGGCTTCGAGCCCCAGCGCCTTGACCTTGGCCTGTTGCGTGGCCGCCGGCCCGTCGGTGATGATCGCTCTTCGGCCGACGCGCGCACGCTCCAGATAGCGGCGAGCATCGTCGGCGAGAGCTATTTCCGGCCGGTGTCCGCGGTAGACGGCAACCAACTGGCCGACCAACGCTTCGTCGATGGCAATGCCGATCGCTGCCAGCGCCGTATCGAAAACGCGCCCGCTGTGCCCGCTCGCAGCAGCTGCCTCGCAATGCCCGGCAAAGCCTTCCGCGCCCAGATGGTTCGCCAGCCAGGCATCAACGGCCCTGAAGCCACTTGCAGCAAAATCCCGCTCCAGATAGAGCGTATCGTCGAGATCGAAGACAAGCACCTGCTCGCCCATCCGCCTATCCCCGGAACACCGCTGCATCGTATCGCAGCATCAGCACACCTTCTCGCCAATCGTCGTGGACCGTTCTCGGCAAGCCTGCCACTTCCTCCAGCAGCCATTGGGCAAAAGTCGCGCCGGCATGATCCACAAGCGGATAGCCGCCGCCGAAACGAGCGTTGATTTCGATCACCCGCGGGCCGGTCAGGCGATCGTCCATGACCTGGAAACAGAACGCACCACGCAAGTCGGGCAACGCCCGCAAAATGCCCTCAGCCATCGCCCGATGCGCCGTATGGCGCTCGGTGACGCCCTTTTCGACTTCGCCCGCCCTTATGCGCAAGCGCCGATGCGAAATGACCGACTGCAATGTGCCACCGTCATCGACGAACGCATTGACCGTGTGCTCCGGACCGTCGAGATATTGCTGCAGGATCATCGGCTCTGCAGTCGTTTCAGGCAGATCGGCCATTGAGCGCACCATGCTGATCGAGCGGCTTGCGCTCCCGGCATTGGGCTTGAGGAACAGCGGCCAGTCCCAGCGGGAGAGCTCGCCGCGAACCTCCTCCAGCATGCCGGTCCGCGGGACCGGCACCCCAGCCGCGTCGAGCACACGCATGGTTTCGAGCTTGTCGCGCACAACGTCGATGACAGGCGGAGTGCTCACATGCACGCGGCAATCGAAGTGGGCGAAATCCCCCGCCGCTGCCGCAAGCGGTACCAGTTCGGGATCGATCGTTGGTACGAGCAGCCGCACATCATGCGCCCGCGCGATCTCCGCCAGGCGGCCCGTGAACTCTGGGTGACTATAGGCGGGTACCGCGAAAGCCCGGTCTGCAACGCCACAGGCCGCGCTCAGGTCAGGATCAAGATCGCAGGCCAGAATCTGGATATCGATGTTCAGCGCGCGCGCTGCCCGGCGAAAACACTCGATCAGGCCAACACGTCTTCCTGCGGAAGAGACAAGGATCTTGAACGACCGGTACGCCATACACGCCTTCTCCTTGACTGTTAGGACGACGGGCCAAGGCAATCACCGTGGCTCCGCCTGACTGAACCCGATGCAATGCCCCCGCGGTTACGCATCCAACTTGCTGTGCACCGGGGGGCGCCGGCCGTCGGCCGTGCGCCACGCGGTTACCTCGATGCACTGCCGGTCTCCGCACATGACGGTAAAGCCATCCGCCGTATGAGTCTGAACTTGCGCGGCAAGGCCGATGTAACGGAAGGAGTCCGCGAAGGGCCGCGCCGCATCGATATGGACGACCTTTCCGTCCGGGCGCGAAAAGGCGCCGGGATAGGGCTCGCCGACCGCCCTGATCAGTCGCAGCACCTCCGCTGCCGGGCGCCGCCAATCGATCAGGCCATCCTCGGCGACACGCTTTGCACAATAGTTCGCCAGGCTGTGGTCCTGCTCCATCCGCGGCGCCTTGCCGGCCGCGGCCAATTCAACGGCCTCCGGCACCATCTCCGCCAGATTGCGCACATGCTTGCCGTAGAGACTACGCGCCGTCTCATCCGGCGCGACAGAAAACAGGCGCTGCAGGATGATGGGGCCGGAATCCGTGCCCTCGTCTATCCAGAAGAGCGACGAACCCGTCGTCTTTTCGCCAAGCAGGATGGTCCAGGGGATAACACCCCTGCCTCTCAGACGTGGCAGCGCCGACGGGTGAAAACCGATCACGCCCAGCCGCGGGATGGCACGGAAGGCCTGGCGGCAGATCTGCGACCAGCCGAGGACCAGGACGAGATCCGGAGCGCTCGCGTGGATGGCTGCAAGCGTGTCTTCAGCGTTCACGTTGGTCGTATGGCAGACCGCGCTGCCCGCCGCGCGCGCCGGCGTCGTCAAGTCGGCAAAATCGGAATGACGATCCGCAGCCTCCGGCGGCAGCGTTACCACCACGGACGGCAGCATCCCCTTCGCCAACAGGGCATTGAGCGCGATTAGGGATCCTTCGACGGCACCAACCAGAGCAAAACGCATTTTGGTTCTCAAATACACAATGTGTCAGAGCGCAATATACAACTCGGATCACAACCAAGGGAAGAAATAACCCATCCGGGCGATATTAATGTATTTCAAGTATGATATGACGGGATGCTATTTCAGAGCCGGGCTATACTGCAAGAGAATAATTGCATGACAGTGTCTGCCGTTGTATCTTGAAACCACTGCATTCTAGGGCGCGCCCTGGAAGGTCAATTTAGAGTACGAACCTATTTCAGAAATAATCGCGTCCGAAGTGTCCATAATCGAGGCAATAGGAAGTTGATGTCTTGGCGTGCACTGGGCGCGTCCAGGAATTTAATGCTTGTGCCCCCGCCGGGAAGCACCCAGGTGCGCCCTGTCGTCAGGCTCAGGGAATGCGGACGAAGGCCCAAACGGCGGCGCAACTTCGGATCCACGGTATGATATTGCATTTGATCACTAATTTCAGCGCAAGCGCCGGAGCTGAGACGATGCTCGCGCGCCTGCTCAAGGCGTCGTCTGACGAACGCGTCATGGTCGTATCGCTGCTCGATGTCTCGGCGCGAAACCGTGACCTCGCGGACAATCCGCGCGTCGAGTATGTGGCGCTCGGCGCACACTCGCTCCCGGCCATTCTGCAGGGCACGATGCGGCTTGCCAACATCATCCGCCAGGAAAAGCCGAGTGTCATGCTGTGCTGGATGTACCACGCCATGGTGGTCGGCACGGTCGCTGCCAAGCTTGCGCGCCGCGCAACGCCGGTCATCTGGAATGTTCGCCAGTCGCTGGATGATGTCGCCTCGCTGTCGCGAAGCTCGCATATGGCGATCGCCGCTGCCCGCGTGCTCTCCGGCTCGGCCTCCGGCATCATTTACAATTCGTCGCGCGCGCGCGAAATGCACCGCGCCTATGGCTACCGCAACCTGAATTCGGTCGTCATCCCGAACGGCTTTGAAATTCCGGCAGTGGCAGCAGGCCATGAAGCGCCGCCCCGGCGGATCGGGATCGTCGCGCGTTTCCACCCGCAGAAGGATCACGCCACCTTCTTTCGCGCCGCCGCCTCGGTGTTGCGCACCCATCCCGACACGCGCTTTCTCGCGGCCGGACGGGGACTAGCCTGGGACAATCCCGAAGTCGTCCAGCTGATTTCCGATGCCGGATTGCCAAGCGAGGCCATCGACCTCAGGGGCGAAGTTGCGGACATGGAGGATTTCTACCGCAGCATCGACATTCTCGCCCTGTCCTCCAGGACAGAAGGCTTTCCGAACGTCGTTGCCGAGGCGATGAGCTACGCAAAAATGGTGGTGGCAACGGACGTCGGTGACGCGGCTGAGGTTGCCGGCAATGCCGGAATCGTCGTGCCCGCCCGCAATCCCGAGGCCTTTGCCGACGCCATGCGCAAGGTGCTCGACCTTTCGCCGGAGGAGTATGCCCGGTACGCGCATCTCGCCCGCAATCGTATCGAAAGCGAATACACGCTGCACAACATCGAACGGCGTTACTCCAATTTCCTGAGGAACTTCTAGCAGCCACCGCACGGCTCAAGCTGCGGAAAAAATTCGGAGAGGGGGACCGACACATGAACGACAATAACAAAGAGGCGCGACCTAAGCGAATGCCGGGGGACTTGGCGCCGACAGTCAGGCGGGCAGCATGACCACGCCGATACGCACAGTCATCATCGACGACCATCCGCTCGTCATCGTCGGCGCCCGCGCGACGATCGAGACGACCAACGATATCGTCTGCGTCGGCTCGGCCGGAACGGGTGCGGAGGCGCTCGCGCTGATCAAGGAAACCGGGCCGGACGTTTCGGTCATCGATATCGCCCTTCCCGACATGAGCGGCCTTACGCTCGCGGAGCAAATCCTCAAGCAGCAGCATTCGGCCTATGTGGTTGTGATGACGATTTACCCGGAGCGCTCCTACGCGCAGCAGGCGCTTCAGATCGGCGTCAAGGGCTTCATCCAGAAATGCTCCGCGCCCGAGCACCTGCTGCTTGCCGTTCGCTCCGTCACGCATGGCGGGCTCTATCTCGATCCGCCAACCGCCCAGGAACTGACGCGCACGGCACCAAATCCCGGGTCGCGCACGATGAAGACGGCCGGCGTGCCGGGGCTGACCCGTCGCGAACAGGATGTTCTGCGCCTCGTCGCCCTTGGATACTCCAACAAGGAAATCGGCGCGCGCGCCAATGTCAGCGTCAAATCGATCGAAACCTACAAGGCCCGTGCAACGGAGAAGCTGCAGCTCCACACGCGGGCGCAGATTGTCCATTTCGCCTTGACCCATGGCTGGATGAGCGCCGTCTAGGCCGTGGTCGGGTCGGGCGCAGGCGGGATGCCCGTCTGCCCCAATCGAGACAGGAGCCGCCATTGCGAATTGTGTTTGTGCTTTCAGGGCTTGGTGCCGGCGGCGCAGAAAAGGTCGTCAACATCCTCGCGCGCCATCGCTCGGCCCGCGGTGACGACGTGCACGTGCTCGCGCTCAACGCGGAAACCCCGGAGACCTACTTTGCCTATGACAGGTCCGTCCGCGTGGAGGCGCTGGGCGGCGGCTCGTCGGTGCCTGTCTTCAGGACAGTCGAGCGTATCGCCCGATTGCGCGCGCGCCTGCGCGCCCTATCGCCGGACCTCGTCATCTCCTTTCTGACGAAGGTCAACATCATAGTCGTGCTTGCCAGCCGCGGCCTCGGCCTGCGGCTCGTCCTTTCCGAGCGAAACAACTTCAATACGCAAGACATGAACCCGCTATGGCGATTGGCGCGGCCGCTGGCGGCTCGCCTGGCGGAGCGGCTGGTGATGCAGACGACGGAAGCGGTCAATTCGCTGCCGCCGCCCCTCAAAGCCAAGGCCGTGATCATCCCCAACCCGATCACGCTTCAGCATGTACGTGAAAAACAGTCAGGCACTGACACCCGCGTGCTAGCCGTCGGCCGCCTGAACAGGCAGAAGGGCTTCGATCTACTGATAGACGCCTTTGCCGATATCGCGGGGCGCGCGCCGAACATGACGCTGACAATCTTCGGCGAAGGCCCGGAACGGCCCGTGCTCGAGGAACAGATCCGACGCCTCGGCCTTTCAAACCGCGTTCGTCTACCGGGCACCACGAAATCACCGGTCGAGTGGATCAACGCCGGCGATATCTTCGTCCTCAGTTCGCGCTTCGAAGGCTTCCCAAATGTGCTGCTGGAGGCGATGTCCGCGGGCCTTGCCAGCATCGCCTTTGATTGTCCTTGGGGGCCGTCGGAAATCATCGACACGCCGGCGGTTGGCATGCTCGTCCCCAAGGAGGACACTCGCCGACTGGCAGACGCGATAGCCCGCCTGGCGGCCGACGCGACACTCCGGCACCAGATCGGCGCCATGGGCGCACGCGCGGTTGCCACGCGCTACGCTATCCAGTCGGTGCTAAAGCAGTGGGATGACGTCATCGCCGCTCCTGAAGAGACCCACGCGCTTTACCCGGCAGCGCGCGTATCGACCTGATACGGCACCGCCTCAGGAGGCGACGCCGCATCACCCGATCACGACCCGGGCGGCGTTGCTGGCTTCAGGTAGAGGGTCGGGATCCCATATCTGTCCTTGAAACCGAGAGACGCGGACTGCACGTAGCCGTGGCTTTCCGCATAGGCACGCATCGGCTTTTCCAGTTCGTCTTCAAAGCCAAGCAGAAACGCCGCCGGCGGGTCTTTCTCGAACAGCGCTTCGATCGTCGATGGTGACGTCATCTTGTAGTACTTCGCCAGCTCGGGGCTCGTCATGTCGGCGGTGCGGTAGGCAAACGGCCCTGTCGCCAGCTCGGCATAGACATCGAGGCCGCCTTCCAGCGGATAGATGGGCGCGAGCGTCGCAACCTTGCCGGTGACGCCGGCGGCCTGCATTCTCTCAGCAATCGTCACGCCTCCCTCATGCACGCGCATCGTCGTCCACTGCTGCGGATGGGTCGCCTTGCCGAGGTATTGACCAAGGCGCGGCGCGTTGACCGCAAGGACGACAAGTACGGCCGACAGCAGGATCGGCCGCACCGTGGGGAGTGCGCGCGGACCAAGTGCCTCGAGCAAAAGGCCAAACGCCAGCGGAAGGCAGACGAGCGGCGGCGCAAAATACTGGGGGAACCCGGGCGTCGGAACGAAGCTCAGCACAAAGCTGCAGACGAGCACGCCCGCAAGCACGAGCACCTCCCCCATGCGCAGCTGTGGTTCGACCGCCACGTTGTCGGTGCGCCGGGCAAGAACGATGAACGCGACGGCGATGATCGCCGCAAGCGCCACGGCCACGGCCGGCGCTAGCCATATATCCTGCGCCATGACCAGTTTCTGGGCGAGCGACATCGCCCCGCCCTCCCCGTCGCCGCTCATCAGCCGCCAGTATTGCGGATGCGGACCGGTATGGTAGCGCACCACATGCGCCAGGAAGAGCTGCGGATCCCTGACGAGATAAAAAAGGATCGGCGCGCCGCCGGCAAGACCGCCGACCAGCAGCGGCGCCGCGACCTTGGCAATACGATCCTTCAGCGCCAGCGATCGCGGCAGAAGGAATGCGGCCACGGCCACGGCCGGGATGAAGGCGATGGCGCTCAGCTTGAAACACACGGCCAAGGCCAGCAGAAATCCGGCCAGCGCCACCAAAAACGAACGGCGCTGTTCATTACGCAGGGCGAGAAGAAAAAGACTGAGGCCGAGAAAGGCGAAGGGCCACGGCAGGAAATTGTTGGTGGCGCCGACACCCGTCTGCGTCAGGAACAACTCGTTCACCAGCGACAGGATGCCGACACAGACAGTTGCCCAAGCCGAACGCGTCAACACATACACCACGCCGCCGACAGCGACTGCCATAAGGATCCAGGCCAGGAAGACACCGAGGCGACCGCTTAAGAGCAGGTCGCTGGACCCGGTCAGCTTGCTGATGCCGTAGAAGTACCACGCAGAGGCCGGCGGATGATTGTAGAAGAAATCGGCGTAGAGCGACTGGTCGTTCAAGAGCCTGGCCGGCGGCACATACAGCTGCTCGTCTCGCCGCATGTCGAAATTCATGATCCGAAGAAACAGAAAATAGAAAACGAACAGGAAGAACAGGGCCGCGGCGACTTGATAGAAAATCCCGACCGATTTTCCTTCAACAGTTTCCTGTCTTTCCGAAGAAACACTTGCTGGATAGGTCATGCAAAAACTCCGAACAAAAATAGACGAAGTATAAAATACAGGCTGGCGACGGGAACGATGCAGTCGCACACGGCTTCAAATAGATCACACAGGATCGTAATGCGCAGCGGCGCATGGCCTAGCGGGACAACCCCGACAAGCGTGCAGGGATAAACCTGACACGTAAAAAGGCTTGCGGCCAAGCAGAATATAAGGTATTTCTTGTATATTAGTTACTTAACATAACGGAAACCCTGGGACTTATCCAGACATATTCCGTAGCGCGCAGGTAACCACCTGCTTTTATTGACGTGCATTTTAATCAGTTATTGAAAACGCTCAAATCGCGCATTGGATCGCGATTGCTCATGAATAAAACCTGAGACGTCAACACTATCCCAAACATATCTTCTTGGAGACCGCTATGAAAGTCGTTCTCTTTGCGGGAGGGCTTGGCTCGCGCCTGGCCGAGGAAACCACGCGTATTCCCAAGCCGATGGTCGAGATTGGTGGCAAACCCATCATTCTTCACGTCATGGACATTTACAGCCACTGGGGGCACCGCGACTTTGTCGTCGCCGGCGGCTATAAGTGCATGTCGATCAAGAGCTTCTTCCATAACTTCCATCTGTCGACCGCAGACTTTACCGTTGCGCTCGGAAGCGGCTCGATGGTGCTGCACCCCAATCATCCGCTCGACTGGAATGTCTCTGTCGTGGACACCGGCCTGTCGACGATGACTGGAGGGCGGCTCCTGCGGCTGCGCGAATGGCTCGACAACGAGCCTTTCATGGTGACCTATTCGGACGGCGTCGGAAACATCGACATAGAGGCGCTGCTGGCGTTTCACCGCTCGCACGGGCGCCTTGCGACAGTTACCGCCGTGCAGCCACCGGCCCGTTTCGGCAACCTCGAGATCGAAGGTGACCAGGTCGTCGAGTTCACCGAGAAGGTGCAGAAGAAGGAAACCTGGATCAACGGCGGCTTCTTCGTCTTTGAACCCGGCGTCCTCGACTACATTCCGAGCCTTTCCGAACCGCTCGAAATGTCGCCGCTGACCAATCTCGCCAGGGCCGGTCAACTGTTTGCCTACAAGCATCACGGCTTCTGGCATCCGATGGATACGATCCGCGATCGCGATTACCTGAACGGGCTGTGCGAAAGCGAAGATCCGCCGTGGCTGCACTTTGAACGCGATCACCTTTCCGCCGCGACAGCCGCACCCTCCACCCATCACGTACGGATGTAGGACATGGCTTTGATCACCAGCGAGGTCGACCTTGCCGAGGCGTTCCGTGGCCGAAAGATCCTGATCACGGGACACACCGGTTTCAAGGGAGGCTGGCTCTCGCTCTGGCTAAGGCGACTGGGCGCATCGGTGGTCGGCCTCTCGCTGCCACCGTCGATACCGTCCTTCTACCTGGCGACCGGCCTCGGCGACGTCATCGACGGCCATGAGGGCGACATCCGGTCTGCCGCCGACGTGGCGAGGGCAATCGGCGGACAGGATTTCGATCTCGTCATTCACTTGGCCGCGCAGGCCGTGGTTCGCGCCTCCTTCGAGAACCCGGTCGACACCTATGCGACCAATGTCGTCGGCACCGCCATCGTGCTTGATGCGGCAAGGCGTATGAAATCCCTGAAGGGCGTGATCGTCGTCACCAGCGACAAGTGCTACGAGAACCGCGAATGGGTCTGGGGCTATCGGGAAAACGACCCGATGGGCGGGCGCGATCCTTATAGCTCATCGAAAGGCTGCGCTGAACTCGTCGCAGCGGCCTATCGATCCTCGTTCTTCAATGACCCCAACGGGCCTCAGCTCGTCAGCGTGCGCGCCGGCAACGTCATCGGCGGCGGCGACTGGGGTGCCGACAGGCTCGTGCCCGATCTGGTCCGGTCGGTGGAAGGCGGCAGCCCCGCGCGGCTGCGCAATCCGTCAAGCATCCGGCCGTGGCAGCATGTCTTCGAACCGCTTCGCGGTTACATGATGCTGGCGGCGCACCTGCTTCACGGCAGAACGCGCTTTGCCGGCGGCTGGAATTTCGGCCCCGACCAGGAAGCGACCGTCAATGTCGGAACGCTTGCCGACATGGTCGTTGCCCAATGGGGTGACACGCCGCCGAGATACATCGTCGAACCGCAGGTAAACGCGCCGGTGGAATCGACCATCCTGCGCCTCGACAGCACCAAGGCCCGCACGGAACTCGGCTGGAAGCCGGTGCTGCGCCTGCGCGACACCGTGGCCACGACTGTCGCCTGGTACCGCAAGCATCGGGAGGATCCGAGGAACATCCGGTCGTTCTCGGAGCATCAGATCGAGCAATACGCCGCCGCCTGGAAACAGGAAGTCGAACACGAAGCAAGACCATTGCCATTGCGCGACATCGGAGATTGGAAAGATGCGAGTTAATTACGGACAGTCCGTTTACGGTCAGGAAGAGATTGATGCCGTCGTGGCAGTCCTGCGCTCATCGACACAGATGGGCACGGCCGTCAGGACGATGCAGGAACGTGTCGCGATGCTCTTTGCGAAACGGCATGGCATCATGGTGAATTCAGGTTCGTCCGCGAACCATCTCGCCGTCGAAATCGCCGACCTTCCGAAGGGATCGGAGGTCATCACGCCCGCATTGACCTTTGCGACGACCGTCGCCCCGATCGTGCGCGCCGGTCTTATCCCGGCTTTCGTCGACGTCGTCGAAGGCACCTACAATATCGATGTCGATGCGATCGAGCGGATGATTACCAGAAAGACGAAGGCGGTGATGATCCCTTCGCTGATCGGGAACCTGCCCGACTGGGATCGCATTCGCGCCATCGCCGACGCGCACAAACTGCTGGTGATCGAAGACAGCGCCGACACGCTCGGCGCGACGATCAGGGATACAAGCACCGGCGCGCGGTCCGATATCAGCACGACCAGCTTCTATGGCTCGCATGTCATCACCGCGGCGGGCAACGGCGGCATGGTTTGCGTCAACGACGACGAACTGGCGCGAAAGGCAATGCTCTATCGCTCCTGGGGCCGCACATCCTCGCTCTTTGTCGAGTCCGAGACCATCGAGAACCGGTTCAACATCGATCTAGACGGCTTCGACTACGACGCCAAGTTCGTGTTCGAAGTGCTGGGCTTCAACATCGAACCGTCCGAAATGGGCGCGGCGTTCGGGCTTGTCCAGCTCGAACGGCTGCAGCAAAACATCGATGCGCGCGAGGGCAACTTCGCCAAGCAGCGCGCCTTCTTCGAGGCCTACGAGGACTGGTTCGTCCTGCCGAAGCAATTGCCGCTTTCGCGAACCGGATGGCTGGCATTCCCGATGACTGTGCGCGCGGATGCGCCATTCACCCGCCGGGAGATGCAGATCTTCCTGGAACAGCGCGACATCCAGACCCGACCGGTGTTTACCGGAAACATCCTGCGCCAACCGGCGATGAGCGGCGTTCATAGCAAGGTCGAGCCGCGCGGCTATCCGGTCGCCGACGACGTGATGCGCGGCGGCATTCTGCTCGCCTGCCACCATGGCCTGACACAGGCGCACCTGGACCATATCCACCAGTCGTTCCGCGATTTCGCCACGCAATTCGCGAGCTCGGGCGCCAGCAAGCGCCGCCAGCAGCAAACAGCCTCCTTTGAGCAACCTGGAGCTTGAAAATGACACGCCTTTTGAGATGCCGCGCCTGCCTTGCAGCCGACCCACTGACGTTTCTCTGCATGGGCGATCACCCACCGGCAAACAGCTTCGTGCGCCCGGAAGATGTGCCCGAGAACCAGCCCATGTATCCGCTAGACTCGCAGGCCTGCCTGACCTGTGGATTGATCCAGGTCTCCGACCAGGTTCCCGACGGATTCTTTGAGCACTATCTCTACGTCCCATCGAGCGCTACATCCATGCATGACCATTTTGCTGGACTGGCCGGAATTTTGAAGAAGGCCGCCGGCGACGGGCTCATCGTCGACATCGGCTGCAATGACGGCCTCCTGCTTTCGGCGTGCAACAAGGTGGGTGGAAAGACGCTCGGCGTCGACCCGGCGGCGAACCTGGCCGAGATCGCCCGCTCGCGCGGTGTCGACGTCGACGTGGGCTACTTTACCCATAGCGGCTCAGGCCGACTGATCAGTGAGTACGGTTCGGCAAAAGCGATCGTCACCACAAACACGTTCAACCACATCGGCGATCTTCATGACTTCATGGCTGGCGTCAAAGGCTGGCTGGCCGATGATGGTGTCTTCGTCATCGAAGTGCCCTGGGCGAAAAATCTTCTCGAAAACAACGAGTTCGACACAATCTATCACGAACATGTATCCGAGTTCAGCCTACTTTCACTCGTCAAGCTCGGCGGGTACTTCGACCTCGACGTCGTCGATGTTCATCGTCTCGGCGTACATGGAGGCTCGATGCGGGTTTTCCTCAAACACGCCGCCACGGCCACGCCCCCGACGGCGATCGTCAGCGAGATGCTTGCCGAAGAGCTCAATGCAGGGATGCTCGAGGCGGATACGTATCTTGCCTTTGCCGAGCGCATCCGGAAGATCGGCGTCGATCTGATCGCCATGCTGGACCAGCTTAAGAAAGACGGCGTCACCGTCGCAGGCTATGGGGCCCCGGCCAAGGGAAACACCTTGCTCAACTATTTTGGGATCGGCCCGGACAGGCTCGATTACCTGGTTGACCGGAATGCCTTGAAGCAGGGCCTGTATTCACCGGGCATGAAAATACCCATCCGCTCCCCGGACGTTTTGAGGGAGGATGCGCCCGGCGTGCTTTTGGTGCTGGCGTGGAATTTCTTCGATGAGATCCGCGTGCAGCAGGCGGACTTCGCCGCGCATGGTGGCCGCTTCCTCGTGCCGCTGCCGTATCCGGCCATGGTCAACTGAAAACGACGGAGGTGAGGCGTTTCCACCCATCGCGGTGGAAACGCAATTGGCCGGGGCTTCAATCCGGCTGTCCTGCGCAAATAGGAATAGGCGATGTCGAGGGTTCTGATTACGGGGGCGGCTGGCTTCATTGGTTCGCATTTGACGCGGACCTGCCTTGATGTCGGTCACGAAGTCCATGTCGTGGTTCGGCCCGGCTCCGACGACAGCCGGCTCGACGCGCTCGATCAGTCGATTGAACGACACAACTTCGACCTCCAGTCAGAAGACGCGATGAAGAGTTGCCTGTCGGAAATCTCACCGGAGTTCGTCTTCCATCTCGCGGCACGCCCGAGGAGACGCGAGGAAGCGGAATTGAGCGACGCCAAGGCAGGCATCAAAGAACACCTCACCGCTTTATTGAACCTTCTCGGCGCCGCGAGCAGCGTTCCCCATCCGCCCTTGAAAATCATCCGAACCGGATCGATTGCCGAATACGGCACAGCGCCCAGACCCTATGAGGAAGAGAGCCGGGAAATGCCCGCCACCGCCTATGGTGCCGAACTCGCTTCTGCGACCCACCTCATCGGCGGATTGCAGAGACGTTTGCCCTTCCCCGTGATCACCACCAGGCTGGCTCTGGTCTATGGCCCAACGCAGTCGACCGAATTCATGATCCCTCTGTTCATCGAACGTTGCCTTGCGGGTCAGCCCTGCGTTGTCCACCATTCCGGCGACCGTCGCGATCTGCTTCATGTGACCGACGTTGTCGATGCACTGCTTCGCATCGCCGACGCCCCGGTCAGCACGCGGCTTGTCAATGTCGCAAGTGGCGTCGCACCAACCATGCGGGAGGTCGCTGAACTCATCGTCGAGCGGACGGGCGCCGACCCTGATCTCATCGAATATCGTCTGGGAGGAATGTCGGCGGGCGCAAACGAGTTGCGCGCATCGACGGCGCGCGCCAAGGACCTCTTCGGTTGGAGTGCGCGCATCCCCTTGCGCGAAGGAATAACCCGCACGGTCGAGTGGCACCGGCAGGCGCCCGCGCTGTCCAATACGAACGCCGGCCGTTGGTCTCGAGAAACGGCGTGAAGATGGTGGTGGCGATGAAACAGAGACCCAAAATCTCGATCCTGGTACCGGCCTTCAACGAAGAGTCCAACGTTCGGCGCGCCCATGAGGCGATCCTTGACGTGTTTCGAAGCCTGCCTGGCTACGACCGCGAGATCATCTTCATGGACAACCATTCCACCGACCAAACGTTCCCCATTCTGACCGAGATCTCCCGCGAGGATCCGACCGTCCGGGTGATCCGTTTCAGCCGCAACATCGGCTATCAACGCTCGCTTCTCGTGGCTTACAAGTCTGCTACGGGCGACTGCTCGGTCCAGATCGACTGCGACCTACAGGATCCGCCACATCTCATTCCGGGGATGCTGGAGCTTTGGTGCGACGGACACCAGGTGGTTTATGGCATCCGTCGCACGCTCAAGGACGGATGGCTGACGACGCGCATCCGCCGTGCCTTCTATTGGTGTATCAATGCGCTCAGCGAAGACGACCTGCCGCTCAACGCCGGCGAATTCCGCCTCGTGGACCGACGCATCCTTGACGAACTGCGGAAGGTCGACGACACCTCGCCCTATCTGCGCGGACTCATCAGTGCAATGGGTTTCTCGCAGGTTGGCTTCGAGTATGACCGCGAGGCCCGTGTCGCGGGCGAAAGCAAATTCCCATTCAAGGCCATGCTGTCGCTTGCGGTCGATGGGATCCTCAACCATTCGCTGACACCCTTGCGACTGGCCTCGATGGCAAGCCTGGTGATGGGCACGGCAACGCTCGTGCTGCTTCTCGGATACCTCATCGGCAAGCTTCTGTTCGGCCAGGACTGGCCGGCCGGCTTTGCAACGACAACGATGCTGCTTCTGATTTCGATCACCTTGAACGCGATTTTTCTCGGCATAATGGGTGAGTATGTGGGTCGTATTTTCATGCAGTCGAAACGCCGGCCCGCCCCGATTATCGAAGCTTCGCTCAACGACGACGAACACCGGCGACCGACGCCGGCGATGCCGGATTGGAGGCGCGGCGATGTCGCTGCCGACAACAAAAGACGCTAGCCCCCGCCAGCGCGCCGGCGAAACGCTTACCCGGTTCGCAGCCGTGGGCGCCCTGACGACCCTGCTCGACATGGCGTTATTCAACGCCTTTTTCTTCGCAGGAGCACCGCCCACGCCGTCCAACCTCGTTTCCTATTCCTGCGGCATTGCGGTTAGCTACATGCTCAATCGCGCCTGGACGTTCCGCGCCGCCCATAGCCATGTGCAAGCGGTGAAGTTCGTCGCCGCCACCCTGACGGGTCTCTTGATATCGACGACGATCGTCGCGGGCCTTGCCCTCCTGATCCCGGCACCGGTCGCCAAGGTGATCAGCGTCCCGATCGTCTTTGTCTGGAATTATTTGGCGTCGCGACTTTGGGTTTTTCGCGGCTCAGAGGCGCCAAGTACGGAAACAAGAAATAGTGCCTAAATCAAGAAGTATAATTTAAGCCTGCATTCCCAGACGCATGCTTCTTCGAGTGAAGATGAAGATAAAATTTTGATATATTAGAATTTTTTATTTTACAGTTTCGGAGTATTCGCACCGATGTCCTTAACTCATTTGCAGCGCCTGGAAGCCGAGGCGATCCACATATTCAGAGAGGTCGCCGCGACCTTTGCGAAGCCGGTCATGCTCTATTCGGTGGGCAAGGACTCCTCCGTCATGCTGCATCTGGCGATGAAGGCATTTTATCCCGGCAAGCCGCCCTTCCCCTTCCTCCACGTCGACACCACCTGGAAATTCCGCGAGATGATCGAGTTTCGCGACCGCACTGCGGCCGAACTTGGCATTGACCTGCTTGTTCATATCAATCGCGAGGGCGTCGAGCAGAAGATCAACCCGTTTACCCACGGCTCCAACGTACATACGCATGTGATGAAGA
Source organism: Ensifer adhaerens (assembly GCF_000697965.2). Lineage (NCBI taxonomy): Bacteria > Pseudomonadati > Pseudomonadota > Alphaproteobacteria > Hyphomicrobiales > Rhizobiaceae > Ensifer > Ensifer adhaerens. The sequence goes on from NZ_CP015881.1 coordinate 1,171,641, forward strand.
CGATTGCGCTACGTCAGGCGCTCGACAAATACGGCTTCGATGCGGCCTTCGGGGGCGCGCGGCGGGACGAGGAAAAGAGCAGGGCAAAGGAGCGCATCTTCTCCTTCCGCAACGCCCAGCACGCCTGGGATCCGAAGAACCAGCGGCCCGAACTCTGGAAGAGCTACAACACGCGCGTCGGCCCATCCGAATCCATTCGCGTCTTTCCCCTGTCCAACTGGACGGAACTCGACATCTGGCAATACATCCTCAAGGAAAACATCCCGATCGTACCGCTCTACTTCGCCGCACGCCGGCCGGTCGTCGAGCGGGACGGCATGCTGATCATGGTGGATGACGAACGCATGCCGCTCCACGCGGACGAGAAGGTCGAGCAGCGCCTGGTGCGGTTTCGCACGCTCGGCTGCTACCCGCTCACCGCTGCAATCGAATCCAACGCCACGACACTCCAGGACATCGTCCGCGAAATGCTGACCGCCCGCACGTCGGAAAGGCACGGCCGCCTGATCGACGCGGACGAAACTGCGTCGATGGAGAAGAAGAAGCGGGAGGGGTACTTCTGATGACCGCCAGCATTCCCGCAACACCGGGCAGCGTGCTCGAATATCTGGCCAAACAGGAGAAGAAATCGCTTCTGCGTTTCATGACCTGTGGTTCGGTCGACGACGGCAAGTCGACGTTGATCGGCCGTCTCCTCTACGACAGCAAGCTGCTCTTCGACGACCAGCTTGCAGCACTCAAGCGCCAGACCAAACGCAACAGCGCCAACCACGGCGACATCGATTTCGCGCTCCTGATCGACGGCCTGGAGGCTGAAAGAGAACAGGGCATCACGATCGACGTTGCCTATCGCTTCTTTGCCACCTCGCGCCGCAAGTTCATCGTGACCGACGCGCCGGGGCACGAGGAATATACCCGGAACATGGTCACCGCGGCGTCCACGGCGGCCCTTGCCGTCGTGCTCGTCGACAGCCGAAAGGGTATTCTTCGGCAGACGCGGCGCCACTCCTTCATCGCGTCCCTGCTCGGGGTGCGCCATGTCGTTCTTGCCGTCAACAAGATCGACCTCGTCGGTTTTGACCGCAGGGTCTTCGACACGATCGTCGCCGACTACAGGGCCTTTGCCGAGAATCTCGGCTTCTCGACGATCACGCCGATCCCGATTTCGGCGCGCTTTGGCGACAACATGACGAGCCGTTCGCCGAACATGCCCTGGTATGGCGGCCCAACATTGCTGGAGCATCTCGAGACGGTGCCGATCGAGGAAGAGGCAGCCGAGGCGGATTTCCGTTTCCCGGTCCAGCTTGTCCTTCGCCCAAATCTCGACTTTCGCGGCTTTGCCGGCCAGGTGGCATCGGGCAGTATTGCTGTCGGCGATCCGGTCGCGGTGGCAAAATCCGGCCAGCTCTCCAGGATCAAGGAAATCGTCACTTATGACGGAAAGCTTGCGCGTGCGGTCGAGGGCCAGTCCGTTACGCTCGTGCTGGAGGACGAACTTGACATCTCGCGCGGCAACATGCTCGTGCCGCCGGAAGATCGGCCGCATGTCGCCGACCAGTTCATGGCGCACGTGATCTGGCTTCATCCGGATGCGATGCTTCCCGGACGCAGCTACATCCTGCGCACGGAAGTCGACAGCGTCAGCGCGACCATTACCAGCCTCAAACACCAGATCGACGTCAACACCTTTGCCGAGGAAGCGGCAAAATCGCTGCGCATGAACGAGATCGGCGTTTGCAATCTTTCCACCCAGACGCCGATCGTCTTCGACAGCTACAAGGACAACCGGACAACCGGCAACTTCGTGCTGATCGATCGTTTCACCAACGCCACGGTCGGCGCTGGCATGATCGACTTTCCGCTGCGTCGCGCGCTCAACGTGCATTGGCAGGCCCTCGACATCAACAAGAAGGCCCGTTCCGCCCTCAATCATCAGACGCCGCGCGTGCTGTGGTTCACGGGTTTCTCCGGCTCGGGGAAATCGACGATCGCCAACACCGTCGAGAAAATGCTGCACGCCCAGGGCAAGCACACGTTCCTGCTTGACGGCGACAATGTCCGTCACGGCCTCAACCGCGATCTCGGCTTCACCGAAGAAGACCGCGTCGAGAACATCAGACGCGTGGCCGAAGTCGCGAAACTCATGACCGAAGCGGGCCTGATCGTGCTCGTGTCCTTCATCTCGCCGTTCCGCTCGGAACGCCGCATGGCCCGCGAATTGTTCGGCCCGGGCGAATTCATCGAGATTTTCGTCGACACCCCGATCGAGGAATGCGCGCGCCGCGATCCCAAGGGCCTCTACAAGAAGGCGCTCGCCGGCGAGATCAGCAACTTCACCGGCATCAGTTCGCCTTACGAGCGCCCGGAGACGCCGGAAATCCACCTGCACACCTTGGGCCGCGAAGTCACGGCGCTTGCAGGCGAAATCGAGGCCTATCTCGACAATCAATAAGCGCCAGTTCGGCGCAGCAGACGACGCCGCCAGCGGCAGTACGGAGAAAGATAATGATCGATACGCTCACGGCCGCAGCGATAGAGGCTGGCAAGGCCATTCTAGACGTCTATGCGCGTGATATCACGGTCGATGAAAAAGCCGACCGTTCGCCGGTCACCGAAGCGGACCGGCGTGCCGAAGAGATCATCCTTGCCATTTTGGCTCGAGCATTCCCCGATATCCCGGTGGTCGCCGAGGAAGCCGTCGCGGCAGGCTCAGTGCCCGAGTTCGAGGGCCGGCGCTTCTTCCTCGTCGACCCGCTCGACGGAACGAAGGAATTTATCAACCGGCGAAGTGACTTCACCGTCAACATCGCCTTGATCAGCGACGGCGAGCCGGTGGCTGGCGTCGTCTTTGCGCCCGCTCGGCTCGTTGGCTATGTCGCAGAAGGGGGACGGGCGAAGAAGTTTCAGGTGACCGCCGACTTTGCCATCACCGGGACCACGGAAATACGGTGTCGAGAACGGCCTGAAAATCTGACCGCGGTTGCCAGCCGTTCGCACAGCGATGCCGAGACGGCGGATTTTCTGGAGCAGAACGCAATCCGCGACTGCACGTCGGTCGGCTCGTCGCTCAAATTTTGCCTGCTGGCCGAGGGGCTCGCCGATGTCTATCCCCGTTTCGGTCGCACGATGGAATGGGATACGGCCGCCGGTGATGCCGTGCTGCGCGCTGCCGGCGGGCGCGTCACGACGCTTGACGGGCAACCGTTCCGCTACGGAAAGCGGCGTCAGGCAAATGATTGCGATTTCGCCAATCCAGGGTTCATCGGCTGGGGGCGTGATTGCGGGCCGGAAGCCTGCGAAAAGGAAGCAGACTAAAGGGAGAAAGTCTAGAATGCCTGAAGACGACGTTCGAGCGCACGGCCTTGTGTTGGTTGAAGGTGACGGCATGCCATGAACATGTTCAACCATACCCTTTCGGCCGGATTGGCTGCTCGCCGCGAAGCCGCTCGCCGCGATGCGCCAGGCATCGTGCTCACCAAAAAGATCGAGTTCCTTCTGCTGGTCGGCGCCGTCTTTTTTTGCTCGATGAACTATTTTCGCTACGGCGATACGAACTTTACGGTCGCCGATTTCCTCGCCTTTCTTTGCTTCTGCTTTGCGCTACTCAACCGCAATATCGATCTTCAGCTCTTCGGGCGTGTTAGCAGCGGATTGTGGTGGCTGGGGCTGACAATGCTGGTCTCCGGCCTGCTGGTAAGCAGCATCGCGGGCCCGGATCCGATGCGCGGCATCGTCGTCGTCACCCAATATCTCTACGCTTATCTCTTTGTAGTGCTATTGTTCAGCGGTCGTACGCTCGATCAGCTCGTGCTGCTCGCGAAGACCTATGTGTTCTCGATCCTCGTCCTTTGTTTCCAGGGCATCTATCTCATCCATATTGATGGCCGCACGAACACGAACTTCGTCAGCGGCAACGGCCGCTTCAGCGGCCTTATGGAGCGTGAAAACGAGTGCGCGGCGGTGATAGCGCTCGCGGTCCCGATCCTGCTTGTGTTGATCACGACGAAGCGGCTCAACCGAATCTATGCCGTCTTTGCCCTATTTATCCTGATCTACGGGATCGTGCTGACCGGCTCCAACACTGGCCTCATCGCCCTTGTCTTCGGCATGAGCGTATTTGCTATCATCGGCGTCAACTGGAAGCGGCTGATCATCAACGTCGTCCTTTTGGCCGGCATCGTTCTCGCAGTCTTCACATCCGCCCGCGACTATCTTCCGGCCGCATTCCAGAAACGCGTGCTCGGAGCGCTCGAAAGCGGCGACATCGGCCAGGCCGGCACGTTCGATCATCGCGTCGATCTGATCTATGAAGCGATGAACATGACCGACAGCACCTTGCTGCTCGGCGTCGGCGCGGACCAGTACCGGATCGCGAGCGCCATTCACCAGCCGGTTCATAATCTCTATCTGCTCCTGTGGACGGAAGGCGGGCTGATCTCGGCGGTGGGTCTTCTGGTGATGCTGCTTTCGGCCTTCGGTCCGGCGCTGGCCGTGGCGCGGCTTCCCGGCGGGCGACCGTTTGCAGGCTGCATCGTCGCCAACGTCTCCATGCTGCTGTTGGTCGCGAATGCCGTGCCGCACGCCTATAGCCGCTTCTGGCCCTTCCCGCTCGTCTTGCCCGTGGCCCTTGCCTGCGCCTACATCGCGCTCTCAGCTTCGGCAAAAGCGACGTCGGACGCCTTTGCCCAACCCGAACCGGCGCCACAACCCGAACTGCGGCAGAAGGATCTTATCGCTCAGGCACGCTCTGGCGTGCCGCGCTGAGCCGGCGTTCGCTGATCCGATCCCCGAGGATCATCACCAGAACAGTTTCGGCGATGATCTTGAGATCGACCCAGGCTGATCGGTTGGCAATGTACCAGAGATCAAGATCGAGCTTGTCGTCGTTCGAAAGAATGGCGTTGCCGCTGATCTGAGCCCAGCCGGTGAGCCCCGGACGGACGCTGCAGCGACGAACCCCGCGCTCACCCAGCGCATCGATCGTCTCGGGAAGGATCGGCCGCGGGCCGATGAGGCTCATATCGCCGATCAGGATGTTCCAGAACTCGGGCAACTCGTCCAGGCGCGTCCGGCGAAGCAGAAGCCCGAACCGCCCTGTGCGCTCGGCGTCGCTGAGGAGACGCCCTTCGGCGTCCCGTGCATCCGACATCGACCGAAACTTCATCATACGAAACGGGCGCCGGTCGAGCCCCGCCCGGGTCTGGTAAAACAACACGGGCCGCCCGAGCCAGATGGCGACCGCGATCCCGACCACCAGCATGATCGGCAGGCTCAAGAGGCCCGCGATCAACGCAAAGACGATGTCAAAGCACCGCTTCATCTCCAACTCCCATGCACGGGTCGGCACATGGCCGGGCAACCACGTCGCGGCTACTCGACCGTTTCCGAAATCGCGGTTTTATGCCCGCGCTTCCATTTCAAGCACCGGCGCGCGTTGACCCAGAGCGGGAAGAGACGCTTCGGTGACGACGGCATGCAAAAAGCGGGCGGCCTTGGTCATCGCCTCTTCGCTCTGTGCCGGATCGACGAGAAGCGCGATACTGGTTTCGCCCAGCCGGCGTGCGACCGGGAGCCGCTCGGACGGCGAAAGCCCAAGATCGGTAAAGCACTTCTCCAGATAGACCTCCGAGCAACTTCCGGAAAAACACGGCACGCCTGCCGCATTCATCGCCGCGACGATCCAGTCGCGGTCGTGCCCGGGCTTCAATGCCTCCGGGCGAACGAAAGCGTAGTAGCGGTAATAGGCGTGGCGATATCCCTTCGGCAACGTCGGCACGCGCAACGCCGCAAGCTCTTGGGCCACCTCGTCGAGGATCGCAGCGTTGCGAGACCTTGTCGCGTGCCATGCCAAAAGGCGCTCCAATTGCCTCGAGCCGAGAACGGCCGAAAGCGACGTCATTCGCCAGTTCGTGCCGATCGTTTCATGCAGCCAGCGGAAGCCCGGCGGATGCTCTCTGAGGAACGCGGCGTCATAGGATTTGCCGTGGTCCTTACGGCTCCAGGCCTTCTTCCACAGTGCCTCGTCGTCAAGAGCGATGAGGCCACCCTCGCCGCCGGTCGTGATGATCTTGTCCTGGCAGAAGGAGAATGCCGCGATATCGCCGAAACTTCCGACCGGCCGGCCGTCGATCTCCGCGCCGTGGGCCTGCGCGCAATCCTCGATCACCCATAGTCCCGCCTGTCTGGCGAGGGCCATGATTTCCGGCATGTCGCAGGGAAATCCGGCCAGGTGGACCGCGATGATGCCCTTTGTCCGGCTGGTGACCTTCGGTGCGATCGTTGCGGCGCTGATGTTTTGGCTATTCTCGTCGACATCGGCAAACACGGGAACGCCGTCGCAAAACGAAACGCACGACGCCGAGGCGACAAAACTGCGCGGCGTCACGATCACCTCGTCGCCGGGTTCAAGACCGAGTGCGAAAAGCGCTAGTTCCAGCGCAAGCGTACCGTTTGCAAGCGCGATGGCGTGCTTACGCCCGAGTGCACGGGCATAGGCTTCCTCGAAGGCTGCGACGTGCGGCCCGGTCCAGGCATTCACCTTGCCCGACCTCAGGACCGCTGCAACATCCGCAATCTGTTCCTCGTCATATACCGGCCACGTCGCCACAGCTTGCTCCCTCGCTCGACTGAAAACCCCGGAAATATCAGATGACCTGCCGCACCATCACGAAGGCCTCGGCGGCCGATTTCAGCACGGTTGCGCCGCGCAATGTGGCGAGCGCGTTCAAGGTCTCGAGGCTGCGCTCATGCGGCGCCGCCCGAACCTGGGACTTGAACGCCTTCATCGCCGCAAGCTTTCGAGCGATATGGTCGCTGATGTCGACAAACACATTCGGTGCGAAGCCCGGCGTCACATACGGCGCGTTCCAGTTGGTTTCAGACAGCGTCTCGTAAGCCAGGATAACCTTGGGATAACCGGGCTGATGCGGCCTTGCGGCCACCATCGACGACAGGAAGATCAATTGATGATCGACATGCATGTCACCGACGAAAGGGACGAGCAGCGTCTGCGGCGCGATGGAGCGCACCAGTTCGAACAGGGCGGCGTTAAGCGCCGAATGGGAGGTTTCGGAAAGGGCTGCGGCGGGGAAACCCAGCCAGCGCGTTTCCTTGACCCCGAGAATCCGATGCGCCTCATGGGCTTCGGCCTGAACGGCTTCCACCGAGGCGCGATCATAGGCCGGTGGTTTTCCCTCCGTGACAACAGCCACGAAGACGTCGCTTCCGTGCGCCGCCAGCCGCGCCATCGTTCCGCCGGCGCCCAGAACCTCGTCATCGGGATGCGGTGCGATGACCAGCGTTCGTCCGAGCGTTTCGATCAGGCTCATCCTGCTGCCCTCGCCAACGCGCCGGTCGCCGACGACCTTAAGACCTCTACCCGGCAAGGACGATCATCTTTACCGGCTAACGCCGGCATCGGCCTACATGCGAACTCGCCCCTCACGCAACTCTCCATCTCTGCACGGCCGAAGCCCCTATTATTCCGAAGTTACAGGCCGGCAATCGATACGAAGATGACATCGCCAGGCAGCACCGCGGTAACGTTCGTGGCCTCGATGCTCTGTCTGCTCTTGGCCTCGCCGCGACCGGTCTCCCGGTCGATCTTGTAGAGAAACGATACCTGTTCCTGCTTGCTCGAATCGACCGCCGCAGCGGCCATCAGGACCATCTGCTCCTTGGTTGTCTGACGCTGCGTTTCGAGCTTTTTGAGCGTGGCCTCGCGCTCCTGGAGCAAGGTCAGGATCTCCTTCTCGCGATTTGCCTTCAAGGTTTCGAGCTGCAGCTTGAGATTGGCGAGCTCGCGGTTGGAGCGCCCAATCTCGGAGATAAGCTCCAGCAATCGCGACTTTTCGCTCGAGGTTGCCATCTTCACCCGTGAAAGCTCGGATTCCGTGTTCAGCTCCCGTTTCCTGAGCGCGAGCGTCCTCGCCTCAACCTGTTCGTTGAGCGCGACGACCTCCTCCTGCTGCTCCTTGAGCTTGTCGAGGATCGTGAGGCTCGCCTCCGTCTGCATGATGCTCTGGTTGAGGATCTCCATCTGGTTCCTTGTCGACAGCAGGTCCGTCTTCAGGATCTTCTCCTCGATCGCGACCACGGGACCGACGGAAGTTTCATCGACATACATCTTGACGCTTTCCGGAATATCCTTGAGGTCGACCTTCTCGGAACCGCGCAATTGTGCGTAAAGCCGGGCGGTGTAAACCGCCTCCCGCACGATCTCGACATCTGTTTCCTCGATCGTGCCGCGCAGCTTCGCCTGGGCGAGGATGCGGTCAGCCGGATTGCTCATCGCCGTCTGCGGTCCACCGGCAAGGCCGACGGCCTGCTCGACCGTCAGTCCCGGGTAATAGGCGAAGGAGCCAGGCGTCCGCACTTCGCCAAGGATCAGTACAGGGCGAACCGTTACGATAGAAAGCGACAGCTTCGGATCGGTCAGCAACTGGCGGGACAGATATTCGCTGCGCAAGGCGTCAACCGCCTCGGGAATGGTTCGCCCCTCGATCTTGAACGTGCCGATCAAGGGAAAGGCGGCCGCTCCATCGGTCGCGATCGTCAGCGACGTCGGCAACTCGGCATCATCCAATATGTCGAAGGACAGCACGTCCCCGACCGAAACCCGGTAGGCGGCCGGCGCCGCCTGGGTCGTGGGCATGGCGCTCGCTGTTGCAGCGCCCGATGCGGTGGCGCTGGGCGTACTGGCGGTCGATGCGCCGGCAGCGTGAACGGGACCCGTCAGCGACAACGTCGCCGTCGCGACGATAGCGATATGACTGACGATGCGAAAGATTGTTTGAGCCGGAAACTTCATGCTTCCCTCTAATGAATAAATCCGAACTTCACGATGGTTCAACCGCACCAAGAGAAGCGGAAATTAAACTCCAACAATAGATGAATTTATTTTACGAGACCTCTGTAATTTCTTTCGGTCACTATGATATGCTTCAAAAACAGGTTCCACTGCACAATTTTTAATTGCATATGGATAAGTAATTTAAATTTTCCCAGAAACAGGGAAACAAATTTTTCTCGCAGCACGAGAACACTAAAACACATATTAGCATTCTTCCATGAAACAGCCGTAATTGCAACCTCGAAGCAGGATGTGATTTTGTGACATTATTGGAATCACTACTAAAAAAGATAAGAAAGTATCGTTTAGCCTGGCAGGCGGAGACGGATCTCCACGGACGGCTCAAGAACATTGCGCACCTGCTGACCGGCAACTTCGCCAGCGCGTTCATCGGACTGGCGGGTTTTGCCTTGACCGCGCGAGCGCTCGGGCCTGCCGACTATGGCCTATTGGCGCTGTCGTTCGCCTACACACGTGGTATCGAGCGGTTTGTCAGCTTCCGTTCGTGGCAGCCGCTCATTAAATACGGGGCAAGGGCCCAGCAAGCAGGAGAGACCGACGATCTCAAGGCATTGTTCAAGTTCGGCCTAATGATCGATCTCGCCACCGCATTGGTCGGATGGGGCTTGGCGGTGCTAATCGTCCTCGTTGCCGGACCGCTTTTCGGCATTTCCGAACAGATGAGCCGTTTCGTGCTCATCTACTGTGCAGTCCTGCCCTTTCAGGTGACGGGCATGCCAACGGCAGTCATGCGCCTTTACGGCCGGTTCACGATCCTCGCTTATGGGCAGGTGGCCGCGAGCCTCCTTAGAGCACTGTTGTGTCTCGCTGGCGTTTATCTCGGCTGGGGGCTGTTCGAGTTTATGCTACTTTGGATGGCATCACAAATCGGCAGCAGCCTGAACAGGATGTTTTGGGCTATTCGAGAGCTGTACAAGCAGGGCCTGCATGACGTTATGTGGGCTCCTCTTCGTGACATCAGGGACCGTTTTCCCGGATTTTGGAGCTTTTCGCTGTCGTCCAATTTGGCGCTCATCATTCAGGCCTGCGCCTTCGAGTTCGATACGCTGCTCGTCGGCTATCTCGCCGATCCAGGCTCGGCCGGCCTTTATCATATCGCCAAGCGAGTGGCCAAGATCGCCCAGCAGGCTGGCGAACAGGTTCAGGCGGTGCTCTACCCGGATCTTTCGCGCGTGTGGGCCACGGAAGGGATCTCCGAATTCCGCAAGACCGTGCGCCAGACCACTTTGCTGCTGTTTGCGTTCGGCGTGTGCGGCCTGATCGTTGCGAACCTGACCATCGAATGGGTTCTACGCGTGACGGCAGGGGCCGGTTTCGAAGCTGCCGCCCCACTAGTCGAGGTGCAGTTCCTCGCCGTCGTCGTCTTCCTGTGCGGCCGAACCCTTTACTCGGCGTTGCTCGCCATGGGAAACGAGAAGACCCTACTCAAGAGCGCTGTTTCCGGCGGTCTTCTTTTCTGTGGCACGGCCACACTTCTCATTCCAGCTATCGGAGCGGTAGGCGCCAGTGTGGCTCACATTTTGATGTCTACTCTCTGGTTTGTACAGATGTCGCTGGCCTACCGCCGGGGACTTGCCACCAAACTGTGACATCTCAGCGCCCGCGCCCATTCTGTCGTCAGCGATCCGACAACAATTTGCCGCTCGCCCGATCAACTGGCCCTCAGTTCCTTGAGAATTGGAACCACATTCAAGCACCGATAATGCTCGGAGGATGAGATGCGCATGCCCCTCGCGACGCATTCAGGGCGGGCCGGCAATTCGTGGGCCAAGCCATGCAAAGGCGTGATAGCCGGCGATGCCCCACGTTACGGTGGCAGCTCCTCGCCCGAGCGTACCGGCTTTCCCGCCACCAAAACCGTTTTCACCCCTTCTAGGGGGGTGAGGGCCCTAGATTTCTTTTGACGCTGACGAGGAGTCTTCCGCGCCCTTCCGGTTCCGTCACTCCGAACGGTCGCAGTAGTTCATGACGTTGCCGAGAATAACCGCATGGTTCAGCGAAAGCCGTTGCTGGACATTGGCGAGTTGGCGATCGGTCGTGACGCCCGAGCGGCAGACCAGAATGACGGAATCGACGTGCGACGCGAGCCAGATCACGCCTTCGTTTTCTTCAACGGCCGGCGCGTCGACGATGATCAGATCGTAGCTGTCACGCAGTTCGGCACAAAGGACATCGAGGTTCATCAGGCCCGGCCGCACCGAAATGAACTCAAGGTGGGGATAGGCCGGCGACGTCGCGATCCGGCTCTTGATATCGACCTTGCCTTCGAGCGGCGCCGTGATCGCGGTATCCTTGGTGTTGGCACCGGCAATGTTCGGCGCGCTCTGCGCAGACATGTCGAGGTCGATGACGATCGGGCGCAGTCCGTCGACCTTTGCCATTGTCGCCATGCCGAGCGCGACTGTGGTCTTGCCGTCTCCGAGCGCCGGCGAGCACAACATCACCACCTTGCCGCCCGCCTCATGGTCGATCGTGAGCCAGGCCATGCATAGCGTGCGCATGGCGGTCGCCGCCGGTGACTCCGGATTGTTCAGCATGTAGTGATAAAAGGCCGACGAATTCCGCAAGCGCTTGCGCATATCGGGGACACTGGCAAGGTTCGGACGGTTGAGCAGTTGCTCGGCGTCGCGCGGCAGGTACAGCCTGCTCTCCAGCGAGTCCGAAATGATCACCCCGACGACCGCGAGCAGAACGGCCCCGATGCTGCCGGCGACGATCACCAGCGTGTTGTTCGGGAACGTCGGCTTCGTCGGCACTTCCGCATAGGACGCGATCCGTGCGGTTGGCTTGTACTCGCCTCTTTCGGGATTGAGCGCACCCAGCCTGAGCACGATCTGGTCGTAGATCGCCTGTTCCGACTGAAGGTCGCGGGCAAGTTCACGCCGACGGATTTCGGCAAGGTTGCGCCCCTGGACCTTGTCCTGCAGCGCGCTCAGTTCCGTCTGGAATTTTTCGGCGCGCACCGTTGCCACCTTGGCGTTGTTTGCCAGCTCGTGCACGAGGCGCTGCGCCTCGTTGCCGATCATGGTGCGCACGGACTCAAGCTCGTTCGTGGCGTCGAGGACCAGCGGGTGGTTCTTGCCGAACTTGGCGCCGAGCTGCGCACGCGTGCGCTCGAGCCGCGCCTCTTCACCACGCAACTGGTCAAGCTGCGTCGAGGTCAACGCACCGCCGGCCAATTCCTTCCCGTCGGAAGACACCAACTGCTTGGCCTCGTTGTATTTCGCAACCGCGCCGGCTTCCTCGACGCGCAAGGTCACATATTGCTCGTTGAGCTGCAGCATGCGGGCTCTTAGAACATCATCCTGCGGATCGAAGGTCAGGTCGCTGTCGCGGGCAAAGGCGGCGATATCGCGCTCCATGCCGGCAATTCGGGTCGCGCTGTTGGCCATCTCGCCGCGCAGATACGCAACCGTGTTGTTCGTGGCCTCTTCGGTCTTTTTCGCCGTCCAGGAGAGATATTGCTCGGCGAGTGCATCGGCGATCGTGGCCGCCTTCAAGGGGTTCGATTGCACCACGCGGATCGTCAGCGCGAGGCTTTCCCCGGTACGGGTGACGACATAGGAGTTCAGCAGCGTCGAGATGGCGCGGTTGCGCTGCACATTTTCCGAGATCAGCCGCTCCTTCTGCGTGCTCTCTGCCGGCGCACCGAAAATGAACTCGGAGATGTTGGCGAAGAACGACTGCAGGAACGTCTCGTGCTCGCTGCGGGTTTCAGGCAGGTAAGTGTTGAAATCGGGATCGTTGACCAGGTTGAGCGCATCGACGACGACGCCCACGAAGACACGCGAGCGGATCACGTCCAGCTCCGTTTCCATCACCGACCGGTCGCGTTCGAGCTTGCGCAACTCGACCTGCGCCTCGTAGGGGCGGACGTCGTTGCGGTCGAAGACGATGGCCGAAGCTGCGGTATAGGAGCGCGGCAGCAATGCGGCCGTCAGCAGCGTCGCAAGCAACGCAAACCCCAGCAGCGAGAAGAAGATCACGCGATACCGGCGGAAAAGCTCGACCAGATCGCGGATGCCATATCCGCGTGGCGCAACACGCGCCTCCCGATACTGAACCGCAGGCATTTGGCCTCGCCCTGGAGGCGCTTCGACTTTGCGATCGATGGTCAGCATGAGAGCCCTAACATATAAATTTGATAGAAATACCTGCCGTCAAAGAACTGTAGCCACGCTCACACAGAATCCGCGCGGCAAAAGGCAACGCCACGCAGGTAAATTACTGACATAGAAATAACATTCAAATTTAGAAAACTATATTATACCGCGTCCGGAAGAGCAATAGTTGGTTGCCGCCGGACCACGGAACGATTTGACCTCCATGGTTGCGACAAACATGCTCGTGCACGTCCGACAATTACGGGCCGGCGCAGAAGAGAAACCGTAGGCCACCTCTAGTTCGGGTAGCGACCCGCAATCCGCTCCTGCGACAACCATTCCATGAACTGATCGAAGCGCGTGCCCCCACCGGTCGAGGCAGGCTCCCAGGCGTCATTCACACCGACGACGCCGCCGAATTTTTCCTCCACGCTATCGGCCATGCCATCGCCGTCCTCGTCGGCATAGGCATCTGCCTCTTTAATCGCGGGGATCTCGCCGGGCGCAACCACCATGCGCCCTGCTCCCCTCTCGCCTTGTGCACCCATATCCTTGATCCAGGCGACATCGAGATCGTCGCGGGGAAACGCACCGGACTGGCCGCGAACCTCTTCATATGCCTCACCGGCTGCAAGGAGCGTATCAACCGCCAAGGGGCAAGGCGGGCGGTTCACCACGAATTGGTCTGTTCCTGGCGAAAGCAATTGAAGCGACTTGGATGGCGGCGCCCACAACTCGTTGCCGCTCTCGTAGATCTGCGGCTGGCCGGCGCTTTCGACATTCTGCCACTTTATTGCGTAGGTTTTCTCGACCGTGCTCGGACCCGCCTTGAAGTAGTTGCCGACATAGGAAATCGGCGTGCCGCCCGGATACTGCGAGAACACCTCGCCCCACTCGGAACGTGCATTGAAGAACACGTTGTTGACAATCTCGATGCAGGATTTTCCGTAGTGGTTGTTGTCGGGATTCCGGTCATTGTTGGAAATGCAGGCGTTCCGCCAGAAGGTGATGTTCTGCGGGACTCTGGGATCGGCGCCGAGAAGGGTGCACTTGCTGTGCTTGTTCAGCCCCTCGGCAAAGATCGAATTCGCGATGGTGATGTCGGTCGTGTTGGAATAGGTGCTGACGTTCTCGTCGGTCGCCCAGGACATCGACGTATGGTCGAAATAGACGCGCTGGCTGTTTTCGATCACCGCCGCATGGACGTTCTTGACGGAGTTCGGCAGCCGCGGCCGAATGCGCAGATGCCGGACGATCACGTCGTGCGTCTGCTTGGCAACAAGCGGGGTATGCCTCAGTTCGTCATTCGTCTGGTCGATGGTCAGCAAAATGCCGCCACCCGGCGCCGTCTGCCCGAGGATCGAGACCGAGTTGTTATCCTCGCCGATCACTAGCGAGGATTTGAGCTGGATGATGCCGGAAACGCGAAACACGCAATTTCGTGCCCCAGTCGCCTCGATGCATTCGCGCAGCGTGCCCGGGCCGGAATCCTCAAGGCTCGTCACCTGGATGATGCGGCCGCCGCGGCCGCCCTGCGCCATCTTGCCGTGCCCTTCGGCACCGGGAAACGCCACCATCTGCGGCTCGGTGGCCGAAGCCGCAACACCCAAGAAGGCAGAAAGCAGGGCAAGCGTGCGCGCACCATGCTGAAAAGCCTTTGCGCGTCGAGTCTGTTGCTGGAAAGACCGAGAACCGAAATGGCCGGCCGACCGCGGCGCACGTGGTGATGTGCGCGGCATGACAATCTCAATCGGCATACAGTTTACTCCCAAAGCCTTTTGGCGGGCCCCGCTCCAGAAGCTTTAAAACGCTCGTGCAGGGCAATTCATTCCGCCCTATATCGTCAATCAAAAGAATATGTTTCGCGCAATTCGGGGCGAAGCTTTCCACTTTTGTTATAGTTCGTCAATTCGATTTATTTGCATCACCCGAATTAGGTATATAACTCGCGCTTTTGACCTCTCGAAGTAGCATTGAGACGGTGCTACAGTCTTGCGAATATTTAGTTTACTTTCGGGACCTTGTTTCGTGTCTCAAAAAGCAATTACCGTCGGATTTCCATTTTCGGGTGATGACATCGGGGGGAGCCATATTTCCGCGCTCAACCTCATATCGTCGTTTGACAGGGACCGGATAACCCCCATCGTCTTCGTGCATCATCCGCGTAAGGCGCTTTCCAGATATCTGGACGAAAACAAGATCGACTATGTCACGATCGAGGACATCGACATCCTCTCGCCGCAACGGGATCGTCGTTTCGCGACGCAATCATTCTCGGCGCTGCGCTATCCGATCTCGATGGTGAAGATCATCAAACTCCTGAGACGGCACAAGATCGACATCGTGCACACCAACGACGGCGCGATCCATACCACCTGGGCGCTTCCAACCTACTTGGCCGGCGCCAAACTTCTGTGGCACCACCGCGGCGACCCCCGCGCCCGGGCGGTCAACATGCTTGCGCCGCTTCTTGCCAAGCACGTGGTCACGGTTTCGCGATTTGCGCAGCCGGCAAAGCCGTTGCTCCCGCTTGAGGGGCGTATCTCGGTACTGCACAGCCCCTTCCGGCATCCGGATCAGGTCCCCGATCGGGAGGAAAGCAGGCTCGCGCTGGTGCGCGAACTCGGCCTGCCGGAGGAGACGCGGTTCGTCGGCTACTTCGGGCTTCTCAACGAGCGCAAGCGCCCTCTCCGTTTCGTCGAGGCGGTGCACGCCTTTCACCGCAGCAATCCGGATTTCCCGATAGCCGGCCTGCTTTTCGGCGCACCCGAACAGGCAGGGCCGCGGCTCGACCTTGAGACAGCAGAACGCGCGCGCGCGCTCGGGATCGCCGACAAGATCCACCTGATGGGATTTCGCCATCCTGTCGCGCCCTATATGTGCGCCGTCGACATTCTCCTCGTGCCGGCCATGAGCGAGCCGTTCGGCAGAACGCTCATCGAAGCCATGATGTACGGCACTCCGGTCGTCGCCACCAATCACGGCGGAAATCCGGAGGCGATCGAGAACGACGTGACCGGTTTTCTCGTCGAGCCGGAAAATCCAGAGGCTTTCGTCGCCCCGATGGAGCGCCTGCTGAAAGACCGCAACGAGTGGCAACGCATCAGCGAAACGGCGCGCACCTCGACGCTGGCCGCCTATGGCATCAAGCCCCATGTCGACGGCATCGTCAGCATCTATCAGCGAATTCTCGGAAAGCGGCCGTCCGACATCCCGGCGCGAGCCGCGCATTGAGACCACCGTCAGCGGAAAGAAAGAGAACGACATGCAGCTCTCGGATATCGATTTCCTGATCATCGGCGCCGCCAAGAGCGCGACCACCTGGCTACAGCAATCACTGCAGCAGAACCCGTCCGTCTACATGCCGGATCCCGAGCTCCACTTCTTCAGCCGCAACTTCGAAAAGGGTGACGGCTGGTATCTGGGACAATTCGAGCCCAAACCTGAACAGACCATCGTCGGCGAGAAATCCAACTCCTACCTCGACGAGCCGGAAGCAGCTGCCCGCATCAAGAAGGCGCTGCCGCGCGCACGGCTGATCGCGCAGCTGCGCAATCCCGTCGACCGCGCCTATTCCGACTACTGCATGCTCTATCGCCGCGGGGAAGTTGGCACCGACATCACCCGGTATCTCGATCCGCGCCAGGCAAAGGGCGGACGTTTCCTGGTCGGCGGTCTCTATTGCCGCCAGCTCGAAGCCTATCTCGATCTGTTTCCAGCAGAAAACCTGCAGGTTCTCCTCTATGAGCATATGCGCCAGAACCCGCAGGCGCATCTCGACGCGGTCAGAGGCTTTCTGCAGCTGTCGTCGCCGCTTTATCCGGTCGTCAACAAAGTCAAGGACAAGACGGTGCCTGTCGTGCCGCCGAAGCTGCGCCGACTTCTTCAGCCGCTAAAGCCGATCGCGGCACCGTTCCGCAGCAACCCCATCGTGAAGGGCCTGCGCTCGATGGTCGCCCGCGAACTCGACTATGTGCCGCTTCCGACGGATCTGCGCAACCGGCTGGTCGAATTCTACGCGCCGGAAACCGAAAGGCTCGGCGCGCTTCTGAAGCAGGACCTTTCAGGCTGGCTGCAGGCGGCCGCCGATAGCGCGCGACCAGCGGCCTGATGCAGGCGCCTAGCCCTCGGCGCGCCGCCCAAATCGTAAGAACAGAACGAGCGGTACGGCCACCAGATAGACGGCGACGACCGACAGCCAGATGGCGCCTGGCCATTCCTGCCTGAAGACGAAATAGAAGCTCGAGAATCCGAGCGGACTGGCAATCGATGCCAGGCTTACCGCCGACGCCAGCACGCCCTGAAACTGGCCTTGCTGGGTCTCATCGACCTGTCGAGTTGCAAAGGACTGCAAGGCCGGCGCGCCGATGCCGCCAAGAACGAATACCGGCATGATGGCGAAGATCATCCAGCCTTCCGTCGCGAATGCCATGACGACCAAGCCAACGCACGCGCCGGCAACACCTGTCAGGATCGTCGCGCGTTCGCCGAGCCTTCTCACCGCTGGCCCTGGGAGGAAAACCTGGGCAAGGGCCTGGCAGACCCCAAAGGCGCCGAGTGAAAGACCGATCCACAGCCCGTTCCAGTGAAAGGCATCGCTGCCCCACAGCGCCCAGCAGGTGCTGCAGGCCTCGCCGGTCGCACTGAAGGTGAGGAACAGAACGACGATTGGCATCAAGCCCTTGGACGAGAAAGCCCAGCGGAGCGGACGGAGCGGATTGAGCGCGGCCAGGTCGATCTTCTCCCGGCCGGGAATGCGCGATTCCGGCAAGACGAAGAGCGCCAGCAGCAAATTGCAGGCGTTGAGGATAGCGGCTGCAATAAAGGGCAGCCGCAAGCCGTGGTCGCCGAGGATGCCGCCCAGCACCGGGCCGACGATAAAGCCGATGCCGAACATGGCGTTGAACAGGCCGAAACGGCGGGCGCGTTTCTCCTCCGGCGATATGTCGGTGATATAGGCGGTCGCCACCGCCAGGTTGGCGCTTGTCAGGCCGGCGATCGCGCGGCCTGCGAAAAGCATCCAGAGATTGGAAGCGAAAGCCAAAAACAGGTAGTTGATGGCGGCTCCGCCAAGAGAAAGCAGCAAGACGGGCCGCCGGCCGATGCGGTCGCTGAGGGCACCGAGCACCGGTGCAAACACGAACTGCATCACTGCATAAAGGGCCGCCATTGTGCCGATGAGCGGCGCGACGTCGTCCGTCTGCGTGAGCTCCTTAAGCAGCGACGGCAGAATGGGAAAGATCAGTCCGATGCCGACGGCATCGAGGATAATGGCAGCAAAAATGACGATAAGCGGCTTCTTCATGGTGAGGGGTGTGGTCATGGCACGCTCCGGTAGACGCGAGGGTGCGACACCGCCAGGCGCCAATGGCTCGCGAGCAGGGGCTGACGAAATGTCAGATATCTGGTTTCTGGGAGACGCTGGCCGATCCGCGCCGAAATAGGCGGGGATGGCATGTACTCGACCGCCTGGACGCCAATTCGTCCACCTGTTTACTCCGCCATTGAGCGGATCAAGGGAAGCGGTCGCTTTTCGCGACGGGCAATATTTACGTCAGATAGCCGCACGCCGCAATCCCTACCTCCGCGCACGCCTATAACAAGAGATTAAACTCCACTATTGCGCTTGGCTCTGTGGCCCGCTATCCCGGTGCCCAGCGCCGGGCACCGGCCGCTCATCGCCCGTGGCCCGCCGAACCAAATCATGGAGAATTCGACGCTCGACCGATCGGGTCATCGCCGTCCCATGTTGATGGAAGGGCACCCCGGTCCTTTCACTGATTTGGAGGCCAGGAGGCCGCACTTTTCCCGGCACGGCCGCCACCTAGGCAACCTGCGCGTCGGGCTCTGCGTCCGTGGCCAGCACGACCGTATTCCTACCCATGCGCTTGGCTTCATAAAGCGCGTCGTCTGCTTTCTGCAGCAGTCGCTCAAGCGTCGTATCCGCGGCGATCGCCGACGCTGTCCCGAGGCTCGCGGTCACGCAGCCATCGGTCAGGCCGCGATGCATGATGCGCAGCCCTTCGATTGCAGTCCTGATCCTCTCTGCCATCGCCAAAGCCTGCAGCGGCTCCCGTCCAGGCGCCAGCACCAGTATCTCCTCCCCGCCGAAACGGAAGACGAAAGCGGCCTCGTCGACGGCGGCGCGGATGCACTGCGAGACTGCGCGGATGCAGGCGTCACCTTCAATGTGGCCATGAACGTCGTTGAACCGCTTGAAGTGATCAATATCGAGCAGGATCGCCGAAATTGCCGTCTCCCCCGGCGCTTCGTTCCACAGCATGCCGCCGATCCGCGCCAGCGACCGGCGGTTCAATAGCCCCGTCAGTTCATCCCGTTCAGCGTTGCGTTCGAGTTGCTGGCAAAGGAGGCTGCCTCTCAACTGATTGAGAAAATTCTGCCGGTCCTTCTGTTCCAGAAAATAGGCACTCCCCGCCAGGAATATCGACAGCGTCAGATAGAAGGTGATGATGCCGGAATAGGTTACGTCGTCGAAGGCGCCGGTCAGGTGCGTCGTGGTGAAGTGCGACCCGCACATCAGCGCAAGCCCCGAAAGAACGGCAAAGAAACGCGGCCGGAGCGCGATGACGAAGAACAGGAAGGCAGCGGAATTGCCGTTCTGGTAGACGAAAAGGTAAGGGCTGGCGCTCTGCGTGGCCACGGCCATCGGCAGGGTCACGCCCAGCACCGCAATCGCCACCGCCAGGACATCGTAAAGACGGGCATCCGGCCAGCGCCGCACCGCCAGGATGCAGGCGATAACGAAGGGCGTGAACACCAGGAAGCGAACGGTAAACAACCCGGTGAAGACATCCGGCAACATGGTGTGGTCGCCGAAATAGACGAGATCGTAGATAAAGATACCGATCACGCCCCAGATTGCGGCGAGCCGCACGCGCTCTGCCGCATAGTCCTTGCGGAAGAGTTCTTCTATTTCGGGCGAAAAATGCAGATAGCGCGATCTGGCCTTCTACCTGGTCTAGCGTCACAACGCCCATCGCCTATTTCCACTGCGGAAAGACTCGGCACTGATTAGCAGAGAAAGCTGAATATTCGTCTAAAGTTAGAACGGTTCACTGCCCCGGCGCGCGGGCCGGCCTGAAGCGACATCACGCCTCGGGAACCTTGATCAGCACCGTCCCTGCCGCATCGATCGGCCGGCCATCCTGCGTGCGGATATCGAGCTTAACCGGCAGGCCCGTTTCCTTCTCGACTAGTAACGAATGCTCCTCGCCGGGCTGGAACAAGTGCCTTTCGCCGAACTGCCGCAAGGCGACCATGACCGGGAAGAGGTCGCGGCCCATCACCGTCAACTGGTACTCGACCCTCGTTTTCGCCTCGCCTGCCGGAACCGTTTCGAGAATGCCGCGCTCGACAAGCGTTCTCAGGCGGTCCGTCAAGATGTTCTTGGCAATGCCAAGGCTCTTCTGAAAATCGCTGAAGCGGCGGACGTCATCGAACGCATCGCGCACGATCAGCAGCGACCACCAGTCACCGATCGCATCCAGTGATCGCGCGCTGGGGCAATAGTCTTCCTTCAGCCGTCTGCGGGCCACCATGCATGATCTCCATTTGGATTTTTGGTTGCATTATGAAACCAAAATGATATCCATTCCTTGGTTTCATTATTAAACCAAAACAAGGAACACGTCCAATGGATGGTAAAATTGCTGCAGCGCCGGCTGGCGCTGCAAACGAAGTCTCGTGCCCGGAAGGCAGCGCCCGCCCGGCATCGCGGCTGACGCGTCCGATGATGACGCTCTTTGCCTTCGCCGCTGGCCTCGCAGTCGCCAACGCCTATTTCGCCCACCCTTTGCTCGACGTGATGGCCGCCGATCTCGATCTGTCGGAAACCGGCGCCGGCCTGATCGTCGGCGCGACCCAGCTCGGCTACGCGCTCGGCCTGATCCTGCTTGTTCCCCTCGGAGACCTTTTCGATCGCCGCAAGATCATCATCTTTCAGTCGCTGCTGTCGGTCGCAGCCCTTGGCTTCGTCGCCCTTTCAGCCAGTGTCGAAATGCTCATGGTCTCCATCGCCGCAGTTGGCATGCTTGCTGTCCTCACGCAGGCGCTGGTGGCCTATGCGGCCAGCCTCTCTCATCAGGCGGAACGGGGTCGGGTGGTCGGATTTGTCACCAGCGGCATCGTCATCGGCATTCTTTCGGCTCGCGCCGTCGCCGGATTTCTGACCGATCTGGCCGGCTGGCGGGCGGTCTATATTGTATCCTCTGTGCTCACCTTTTTGATCGCTCTGTTGCTTTACAAGCTGCTGCCGGATCAGCAGCGGGAAACGAGCAAGCTCAGCTATCTCCGCCTCGTCGCCTCCACCTTCACGCTAATCGCCCAGGAGCCGGTTCTGCGCGTCCGTGGCATCATCGCCATGCTGATCTTCGCCAATGTGACGACGCTGCTCACCCCGCTTGTCCTGCCGCTGAGCGTGCCGCCCTTTTCACTATCGCATACCCAGGTCGGTCTCTTTGGGCTGGCAGGGATTGCCGGAGCACTTGCGGCCTCTCGCGCCGGACACTGGGCCGATCTCGGATTTGGTCAGCGCACGACCGGCATCTCGCTGGCGTTGATGCTCGCTGCGTGGTTGCCGATTTCGCTGCTGGACCAATCGCTCCTGTGGCTCGTTGCCGGCGTCCTCGTCCTCGACTTCGGCCTTCAGGCCGTGCACGTGACGAACCAGGCATTTATCTATCGCGTCCGTCCGGAAGCTCAGAACCGGCTCACAGCCGCCTACATGCTCTTTTATTCGCTCGGCAGTGCGCTCGGATCGTCCTTTTCTACCATCGCCTATGCCTATGGCGGATGGCATGGCGTCTGCCTGATGGGCGCGGCACTCAGCCTCATAACCCTACTGTTCTGGTTGATGACGGAACCCGCAGGTCCGCAAGGCGGCGCGATGCTGAACGGCTAGTTCGCCACCACCCGCACTGCGCATGGCCGCCCTCGGCGGCAGGCGGTCATGCTCTTGGCCCGCCAGCCCTCCTCCGCTTCGCCAGACGTCTCGACATCACTCTCGCCGACCCTACGGAACCCTTCCCCAAACCGGGCGTTTAGGTTGCTTGAGCGTCATCTATCGGGGATCAACGCAATGTCAGACGCCGAAAACACGTCCGACAGCGATGTAGTAGCCAAGGGAAATGTGTGGCCGGCATCTCACGACGAGATGCGGTCGTTGATCGACAACTTTGACTGGTCCCCGACCCCTCTCGGACCGATGGAGAATTGGTCGCCGACGCTGAAGATTATGATCCCCTTCCTCCTGCGCAACCGGTTTCCGCTCCTGCTGTGGTGGGGGCCACAGTATGTCTCGATCTACAACGAGGCCTATCGCCCTGTGCTCGGCGCCAAACACCCCTGGGCACTCGGCAAACCGGTCAGCCAATGCTGGAGCGAGATCTGGCATGTCTTGAAGCCGCTGATCGATACGCCCTTCCATGGCGGCCCTGCCACCTGGAACGATGACATCGAGCTCGAAATCAATAGACACGGCTTTCTGGAAGAAACCCATTTCACCATCGCCTACAGCCCCGTGCCGGACGAAACCGCAGAAAACGGGATCGGCGGCGTGCTCGCCACTGTCACCGAAATTACCGAGAAGGTGATCGGCGAGCGCCGTATCGTCGTCCTTCGGGACCTTGCGTCTCGCTCGGGCGATGCACGATCGCCCGACGAGGCCTGCGCGATCGCAACGGAAACATTCAAGACGCACGAACGAGACGTGCCCTTCGCCCTTCTCTACCTCGTGGAGCCCGGCCGCAAACGAGCAAGGCTTTCCGGATTGGCAGGCCTTAAGCCGAATCACGCGCTGTGCCCGGCAGAGGTAGAGTTGGCGCTAAAGGACAGTTCCGCAGGCTGGTATTTCGGTGCCGACCTGAAACCCATGCTTGTCGATGATCTCGGACGCCGTTTCCCGCCGTCCGCGAGCAAAAACCATCCCAATCTACCACATACGGCAGCCGTGCTTCCGTTGCCCGCGGCCAATGCCCGCGATGCCGCCGGTTTTCTCGTGGTCGGCTTCAATCCTCGCCTGAAGCTCGACGAGCACTACCACGATTTCTTGCATCTCATGCGAGCGCAGATCGCCAGCGCCATCGCCAATGCCCAGTCCTATGAGGACGAGCGTAAACGTTCCGAGGCACTCGCGGAGATAGACCGGGCGAAAACCGTCTTCTTTTCCAATGTCAGCCATGAGTTCCGTACGCCGATCACGCTGATGCTCGGTCACATCGAGGACCTGCTGGCCCGTAGCGGAGCGCGTCCGGACGATCACGACCGTCTGCTCATTGCCCATCGCAACTCGCTGCGCCTGCTCAAGCTGGTCAACATGTTGCTTGAATTCTCGCGCATCGAAGCCGGGCGCCTGCAAGCACGCTTCGAGCCGACGAACCTTGCAACGACGACGGCAGAGCTTGCCAGCGCCTTTCGATCGGCGATGGAAATGGCCGGGCTGAACCTGACCGTCGATACGCCGCCGCTGCCAGAACCGGCCTATGTCGATCGCGAGATGTGGGAGAAAATCGTCCTCAACCTCCTCTCCAATGCCCTCAAATTCACGCTCAGGGGCGATGTCGCCGTCAAACTCGCGGACGATGGCGACAATTTCGTCCTGACGGTCCGCGATACCGGCATCGGCATTCCTGCCAACGAGATGCCCCGCCTTTTCGAGCGCTTCCATCGCGTCGAAGGCGCAAGGGGTCGCAGCCAGGAGGGCTCAGGCATCGGGCTCGCCTTCGTCCAGGAATTGGTGAAACTTCATGATGGAACGGTCTCAGCCGAAAGTCGCCTCGACGAAGGCACGTGACAATCCCCAAAGGCAGTCGTGCTCCTGCGCAGCACCGCAACGGCAATGGCGAGGATCGCTCGTCGAGGACCGTCGGCGCCGCGCCGTTCGTGGAGGAGGCGCTGCGATGGCTGCCAGATCATCCGTCCTCGGATGCGGGTCTGCCTGAGGTCGACCCGGCGCCGCATCCGCCGGAAAAACGAAACGGCAGCCGCCGAACCCTGCTGGTCGTCGATGACAACGCCGATATGCGCGACTACCTACGCCGCCTTCTCAGCGCGCAATACGATCTCAAGATCGCCGGCAACGGCGAAGACGCGCTCGCCGCCGTCGGGTCGCAAAAGCCGGACCTGATCCTCACGGACATCATGATGCCAGGCTTCGATGGGATCGAACTGCTCAGGCGCCTGCGCACGGACGCGCGTACCAACACCGTGCCGGTCATCGTTCTGTCGGCGCGAGCCGGTGAGGAGAGCCGTATCGAGGGCATGCAGGCGGGCGCCGACGACTACTTGATCAAGCCCTTCAGCGCACGCGAGCTTTTGGCCCGGATCGAGGCGCACCTGAAGATGTCGCAGTATCGCATGGAAGCCGCGGAGACCCTGCGCGCGAGCGAAGAGCGTTTCCGTGCTCTGGTCACCGCGAGTTCGGATATCGTCTACCGCATGGGTCCCGACTGGCACGAGATGCGGTTTCTGCAAGGCAAGGACTTCGTTGCCGACACGGACGAGCCAAGCGACAGTTGGCTCGAAACTTACATTCCGCCTGAAGACCAGACGCTGATGCTGATGCTCGCGCGCATCGGCGATGCCATCGACAACAAGGCCGCTTTCGAAATGGAGCACCGGGTCATTCGTCGCGACGGCGGCCTTGGATGGACCCATTCGCGCGCCATACCGATGCTCGACAGCAACGGGGACATCGCCGAGTGGTTCGGTGCGGCGCGTGACATCACCGACCGCAAGCGGGCTGAAGAGACCCGGAAACGTCTGCTCAGCGAACTCAGCCATCGGGTCAAGAACATGCTCGCGTCGGTCCAGGCGATCGCGCAGCATACGTTGCGCTCGGCCAAGAACCCCGCCGACTTTGCCGCCAGCTTCAGCGGACGCCTGCAGTCAATGTCGCGCATGCACTCGCTTCTGACCCGAACGGCTTGGGAAGGGGCTGACCTCGGCGACATCATTCGCGATCAGCTCTTGTGGGGAACTGCCGACGAGCGTCGAGTCACGACCTCCGGTCCACCCGTGCGATTCGATGCGCAGACGGCAACGCATATGGCGATGGTCCTGCACGAACTCGGGACCAACGCAGCAAAACACGGTGCGCTTTCCTTAAGCAATGGAACTGTGTCGATCGATTGGAACGTGAGCGGCAATGCGCTTTGTCTCAACTGGACAGAACAGGGCGGACCACCACTCAAGACGCCGCTCAGTCCAGGCTTCGGCACCAGCCTGATCGAGAAGGTCGCGACGGGCGGCGGCGGAAGCGCCCGCCTGACGACCGAGGCAGATGGCATGCGCTGGGAAGTGCGGCTGCCGCTCGAAGCCCATGTTCCGCCAAGTACCCTGTCGGACTTGGAGGAGCCTGTGAGAGAAACGCCGGCGGCCAACGCCCCGGCCGCGTCGACGAAGCTGAAGGGAAAGCGAATATTGGTGGTTGAGGATGAAGCGCTGATCGCCTTCGAAATTGCCGCGATTCTCGAGGAAGAGGATGCTGAGGTCGCCGGCCCGGCCGCGACACCCGGCGATGCGCTACGTCTGATCGACGAGATGACGCTGGATGCCGCGCTGCTCGACGCCAATTTGCGCGGCCAACCGGTTGACGCGATCGCCGCTGCGTTGGCCGACAAGAAAGTCCCCTTCGTCTTCGTATCCGGCTACGGTCGCGAGGCTCTGCCCCCGGGCTTTGCCGACACCGCTCTGCTGGCAAAGCCGTTCAACCCTCGACAATTGCTCGAGGCCGCTGCCCTGCTCGTCGCCGAGCCCAAGTCCATCCTTCGTTTTCGGCACTGAGGGACCGCGCTTGATCGAGCCTTCTTTCCTTCGGAAACCGTTGCATTTCGGCTCGCTTGCGTTAGCTTTTCAGAACGCGCCGCAAAGCGGCGGCGGCCTTTCGCAACGTGTGGCCATCACCGATGCGGTTCCACTTCGGGTTCGTGGGAGCGATCAATATGCTGGTCGACAATAGTAGCGCGAACGCCTCCGAACAGTCCAATCGCGAGAGCGAGGCGCGGTTCCGCGAGATCTTCGAAAACGCCGGCGTCGCGGTGTGGGAGCAAGACTTCTCCGCAGTCTGCGATCTGCTGGATCAGCTTCGCTCGGATGGCGTCGAGGATCTGCGCGCCCACCTGAAGGCTCACCCCAGCCGCCTGGACGAAGCAATCGCGCAGGTGCGTATCGTCGACGTCAATCCTTTCACCGTGGAACTGTTCGAGGCCACCGAGAAGGACGAGTTGCTGCGTTCACTCTCGAACGTTTTTCTGCCGGAGACGACGCCGATCTTCCTAGAAGAACTGATGGCGCTCTGGCAGGGCCAGAGGCGCTTCGGCAGCGAAGCCGTCGTGCAGACGCTGCGCGGGCGGCGGCTGGATGTGGTCTTCACTGTCACGTTTGAAGGCGCACGCTGCGAACGCACCTATGTCAGCATCCTCGATATTTCCCAGCGCAAAGCCGCCGAGCGTCGCTTGCGGGCGGTCGACCGGATAGCCAAGGCAATCGCCAGCAACCTTGATCTCGATCACATAGTTCAGACGGTGACCGACGCCGCCACCGAGCTTGCCGGGGCGAAGTTCGGCGCCTTCTTCTACAATCTCGCCGACCCGGACGGCGAGCGTTACACGCTTTACACCCTGTCAGGCGTACCGCGCGCGGCCTTCGAAAATTTCCAGTTGCCCCGCAACACCGCCGTGTTCGAGCCTACCTTTCGCGGTCTCGGCATCGTGCGCTCCGACGACATCCGAACCGACCCGCGCTACGGACAGTCCGCACCACATTTCGGCATGCCGGAGGGGCACCTGCCAGTGGCAAGCTACCTCGCGGTTCCCGTGGTTTCACGGTCCGGTGATGTTCACGGCGGGCTCTTCTTTGGCCATGATCTCCCTGGTGTCTTTACCGCCGAGACCGAGGCGACGGTTACCTCGATCGCCGCACATGCTGCGATCGCCATCGACAACGCCCATCTGCTCAAGGCAGCGGAACATGAGCTGGCGATCCGCCGCGCGACGGAACGCGCGGCCCAGCAACTGGCGGCGATCGTCGAATCCTCGGAAGATGCGATCCTGTCGATAGATCTGGACGGCATCATCACCAGTTGGAACATCGGCGCCGAGCGCCTTTACGGCTACACGGTAGAAGAAGCGGT
The DNA here is from genome assembly GCF_000697965.2 of Ensifer adhaerens. Taxonomy (NCBI): domain Bacteria; kingdom Pseudomonadati; phylum Pseudomonadota; class Alphaproteobacteria; order Hyphomicrobiales; family Rhizobiaceae; genus Ensifer; species Ensifer adhaerens. The sequence continues at coordinate 1,198,765 of NZ_CP015881.1, forward strand.
CGGCAGCCCGGTCACGCTGTTGATCCCGGAGGAACGCCTCGGCGAAGAACTGGAGATCCTGTCAAAGGTTCGTGCCGGCCAGCGCGTCGACCACTTCGAAACCTTCAGGCAGCGCAAGGATGGCGGGCTCATCCCGATATCGCTGCGGATCTCGCCGATCCGCGACAATGCCGGCGAGGTCATCGGCGCGTCGAAGATTGCCCGCGACATCAGCGAGCGCCGGCAGGCCGAGCAGCAGAAGGACCTGCTGATCCAGGAGATGGCGCACCGGGTGAAGAACCTGTTCATGGTTTCGAGTAGCGTCGTGTCGCTGAGTGCCAAGGCCGCCGCATCCGCCGAAGAGCTGGCGTCTGCCGTCGTCGCGCGGTTAGGGTCGCTGGCGCGCGCACACGTGCTCACCTTGCCGACGCCCGATCGTGATGGCGCAAGCGAAGGCCGAGCGAACCTGCAGGCGCTGCTTTCGACATTGCTTTCGCCCTATGACGGCGAAACGCCACAGGGACTTCGCCGGGTCACGGCGCGAGGCTGCGATTTTGGCATCTCGCGCGCTGCGATTACCGGCTTTTCGCTGGTCGTGCACGAGTTCGCCACCAACGCCGCTAAGTACGGCGCCCTCTCGACCGCCACCGGTTCCCTCGACATCGAATGCATCGATCGCGGCGAGACCCTGGAACTCAAATGGACCGAACAGGGCGGGCCTCAGGTAACCCAGACCGAGACCGAGGGCTTCGGCACCAAGCTCGCCAAGCTGACGATCGAAAGGCAGTTCGGTGGCGAAATTCTCCGCCAGTGGCACTCGGAAGGCCTGATCATACGCCTGATCGTCCCCAAGGACCGCCTGCAGCCGCCGGAGTGAGGAGCGCCTTTCAGGCGGCAAGCGCCATCGACGGCCGTGTGCACGTCATTCCGGCTTGCGGCCACTACGTTCCACTGGAGCGGCCGTCGGCGCTGAATGCCATCCTTGCGGGCGTGACCGGCTCTTTTGCCCTTGCCTGATCTGCGTTATCTTTTCCTGGCGGATTAAACGCCAAAAAGCCCGCCGGATTTCTCCAGGCGGGCTTTTTTGTGATTTGGTTGCGGGGCAGGATCTAATCTTCACTTGCTCCCGAGCAAGTGAAGCCGACGTCGATCATAACTTGCAATCGACGCCAGCAAAGATGGTGGCGGGAGGGCACAACCATCGTTACTGGCGATCGAGTGGTGGCGGACATTTGCGTGTCGACGTGGCACCACACGCGCAGGAAGCGGCACCCGAAGGATGCAGTTTTCTTTCAGGCTTATTCCGAGCAGCTGTGTAGGCATTTATGATGAGCCTCGTCGCCAAATCCAATCACGCATGGCATGAACTGATTATTGGGTCCCTCACTTCTCACAGCCAAGTGGTCGTTGTTCGACACAAGGTAGGCCAACGGGCGCATCAGCTTGAACGGGAAATGCACGGGTGGCGATTGCAGACTGGCAATTACCAACGGCCGGCCTGCGTTCCGCGTGGCTGCCTCGATTAGCCACACCGTAAGTTCGTCGTTGTCCACACTGTCGGGAGCCAGACGAAGGACACGTTTGCCCTTTTCAATCCGCTCCACGGCCCCCCAGCTTGGATGACCAAATTGGTCATTCGACACGTGCCTTCGCGCTCGCCGTAGATTTCGCTCATGCGCCGGTGGACTTCTGCTGACGTGCAATCGCTTTGAAGGGCAGATAAGCGCCCGTTCCGTTCGGCAACCTTGCCGAAGAAGGGAATAAGTGGCAACGGCCATACCTGTTGGTTTTCACGCGGAACTGAGCCGGTTAGGCGCCTAATTTCCATTGAGGATTGAGCCATGTGAACCTTCCCTCAACGCGGAGAGCCACGAGGGCAACGGAGTCCACCAACCTCAGCTTCAGCGAATGGGCCACGGTCTTCGGTGACGCCAAGATAACCGCTTTGCTCGACCGCCTGACCACCGTCGCCATATCATGGAAGCCGCAAAACGACAGCTTCCGCTTCAAGGCTAGGTCGGCCGCCGCCGCACAGAAAAGAGGAAAAAAGCTCAGTTCCGCGTGGAAACCGACCGGCTTATCCTTACCTTTCATAAGAAGACGTTCACCGGCTGGGTGATCCCAAGCTCGACCCGCGGTATGAAGCGGTGCGTGTGTTTGCTGCGGAAGTCATCTGATTGATCCTTCGCGGTGAGATATTCCTCTTCTTGATTCATCGATATTCTATTCTGCTTGGCTCACGCCTCGGCCAGCGACGCCGCGACATCGGCAATCGAGCGGAAGAGGACAAGTGGATCGTCCTTCGACGGCAAGAAGCCACGCCGTTGCCAGAAACCGGCAGCTTCATCATCCACGGCATTGACCATCAGCGCTCGCCCGCCCACCAGACCGGCCGCCTGGACGCAACGCTGCAGCGCGTGTTTGACGAGACCCGTCCCAATCCCCTGCCCCGCCCATCCGGTATCGGTGGCAAGCTGGCCAAGAAGAAGGCACGGAACCGGATTGGGCGGCTGGCCTGTGCGAATCGAGCGCGGCATGACCGACGGCACCACGGCCGTCGGCGCCAGACCATAATAGCCGACGACGCGCCCCGCCTCATGGACGACCAAAATGGCGGTGAAGCCCTTCTGCTGATTGGAAAGCGCGCGCGTCTTCAGCCAGTGATCGAGCGTCGGCTTGCCGCAAGAGAATTCAGACACATCATGCGCGGCGGTAAGCGGTTCGGGAGTGGATAACGCCACGACTTACCGCTTCGGCTCGTAGCCGGCTTCCCATGGTGCGGGCCGTTTCGCCAACTCGACCATTTCGGGAGCAGGCGCTGCCGGGGCGGCGAGAACCTCCATGAACGCATCGAAGCCTTCCGGGCTCATACGGATCAGGCTTTGCTCCATCACGACCTCCTCGGCCGCGCGCACGGCGGCATCGCGCACGAAGTCGGTGCGCGAGCGGCCGCGCAGCGACGCCGCACGATCGATCATCGCGACATCCGCTTCCGGCAGTCGCATCGAGATGGGGTGTTCCTTGCGTTCCGCTGTGGTGGCCATGAGTCGTCTCCTTTGAAGGCAAGATAGTGGATTGTATTGTAATTAGCAATACAATAGTATCATCCCCATGTTGAGCGATCACGAAACAGCGGCGTCGACACGACCGACCATCGGTTCGGGCGCGCGTAGGTTATTTCGCTATGCCCTCGCGCGCGGCTGTGATCAGTGATCATGGCACGGAGTTCACTTCGAACGCCATGCTGGCCTGGAGCGAAGAGAAAGGCGTCGCCTGGCACTTCATCGCTCCCGGCAAGCCCATGCAAACCGGCATCTGTGAAGCCTTTAATTCAAAGATGAGGGACGAACTCCTGAACGAGACACTGTTTTTCGGCCTCGATCACCGCACGGCCATCCGCACCGTCTTATTGACGTCAATAAAGACAGTCAGTGCCACCGCAAGGGACGGCTATTGCGGCGGCCGCGTAAACAACTTCCGGAACAACGCTTCTGAATGCTCCAAACCTTCATCGGTGAGGATCAAAGACTTCGACTTGTTGACCGGGTCGCCGATCATGCCCTTCTTGTGAAGCCGATCCGTTGCTGCCCAGTCGAATCCCTTCCAGGCGCACCGCTCGTTATGCAGCGTCAGCCATAACAGCGCCAAAACGGCATCGTCGATCTTGTCCTCGTCGATCTCCATGAACCCACATTACCACGCGCGCCGGCCAAAATCCTGCGGCCCTGCTCGGATGGATACGATACGCTGCCCGTCCCGCCCATTGCAGCCGCAAACGGATGAGTGGCTGGGGTCACAGCAGGACAACAGGTCGCCCCTGTGTGTGCGGATTAAACGCCAAAAGCCCGCCGGATTTCTCCATGCGGGCTTTCTTTTGATTTGGTTGCGGGGTCACCGCTTCAATCGGAGGACCAGGATGGACAAGAGTTCTCGCGCAGTAGAAGATTTGCAGGGTTTGGCGGCAGTGACACGCCGCTTTCCGTCACGATCGCTGGAAATCAGGAGGCTGCTGCTCAGGGACGAGAACTTTCGCGGGATCTGCGCCGACCTGGCGGCAGTCGAAGACGCCCTTGCGTGCGTTGACAGACTACCTCTCCATCTGCGTGACGAACGTCGAGCCGAGTTCGAAGGCATGATTGAAAGCCTGGCTTCAGAGATTGAGCAAAGCTTGCGATAGCTGCAAGGCCAAGCTGACCGGCCGACGGGAACGCGAGGACCGCAAATGACCAGCATCAGCGGCGGCATTACCGGCACCGGACCATATTGGACACAGCCCCAGCCCATCTACCAGATTGAGCTGCATCCCTCGCTGCTTCGAGAGATCGAAGGGCGCAATGATAGCGGTGCATTCAAGGGCTACCTGGTGCAAATCTTCGACGACGTATCGTCCCCGCCGTCAGGGATTCTGGAAATCGCTCTGAACCCCAACGCAAAATGCGCTTGCGCAATCTATGAGGCCAAACGCTTGAGCCGGCCGCTGTCACGCCGATCATCCAACGCAGCGACAAAGCCAATCTGGTTTGAGGCAAGGACCCCGCAGCAGGCCGCAAACATTTTCTACCAGGCGATAGTCGACCAGGCTCATGACATCTAGCTTCGCTCGGTTTGAATGAGGCCGCAGACGCGCTCCATCTCTTTGTTTCCAAGCATTTCCCGAGGGAACCCCGCTTCGCACGTCTCCTGAAAATGCGCGCTATGCTGCGCCCGCCGCCCGTGACGGCAAGACTGTCGGAGACGAGCTGGCCGACCTTGAGACTTTCCGGAACGACCGTTGTCGACGTCCGGACTGCTGCCCCAGATCGGCCAGATCTGCCGAGCGGCCATACGCCCTTCTAGCAATTATAGACACCGGTGGCACAACGTCGGGTCGTGCGCCGCGCGGCCCCGGCCACGCTGACCGGGGTGAGCGGCCGGCCGACTTTGGCAACGGCATCCGAAGTGAAGGTTGGGATCGCCAGCATTGGCGCCTCCTTCGCCAGATCGCCGACACCAAGTAAGGCTGCCCAAACAAGACAGATGATTCCTGCGCGCTTAAGGACGGTCATTTCTTGTCTCCTACCATGAAGTTCTCTGGCAATTCACCCAGGCTGTGTTTGAGGTCGTTCACATCGATCTTTTCGGCATTCGTCGCATTCTTGAAGCCGAAATCACCGGGCGCAACGGCATCCCCGGATTTCCAATCCCTGATCTGGACGCTGTACTCAGGCCCGCCCTTCACCTGCCCGGAGGTTATGACCAGCCGGCAGGGATAGGGCTGTGCACCGTGAGCGATCCAGATCTGGAAATCGACATCGTCCTTGCGGAAGGCGAGAGAATCGCACTCCGTGCCATTGATGACACCGCTTCCCAGGTCCTTGGAATCATACACCCCTTCCATCAACGCGTCATATGCGCCGGTCAACAACAGGTCGGCGGCCGGCAAGGGCAAATCATACTTGTCCTTCAGCTCGTCGATCAGATGATCGACCGTGCCTGGAATTTCGACCTGCGTGTACTTGTTGAGGTTCTTGCCCAAGAGGGTCAGCGTCTTTCCATCGAAGAGCGCCTCGCTATCGACAAAACCGCCCGAACGGGTCGTGTGCACCTTGTCGGGCCGACTGAGGGTCACCGTCCCCGAGCTTGCCAGTCCGAGTTTCTGATCGCTGTTGGTAACGACCTGGAAATTGGAATCATAGGCGAACGACAGGGCATTCTGAGACGCTAGGTAGTCGGTCATGGCCTTGAGCAGTTTCTTGGCTTCGGCCGAGTCGGTGATCCGGACGAGCTCGACGCGACGGTTGAGAGCCCGGCCGTTGGCGGTTTCATTGCTGGCGATCGGCCGGGCCTGCCCAACGCCTCCCGCCGTCAGCCTGGCGGCATCGATGCCGCGTTCGACGAGAGCCGCCTTGATGACCTCTGCACGCTCGGTGGACAGGCGCAGGTTGGTCTCCTCATTCCCGCTGGAATCGGTATGGCCGACAATTCGCAAGCCCCACTCCGGGAAGTTCTTGAGCGCCGTCGCGATGTCATCAAGAAGCCCTTCCGCTCCAGGTCGCAGTGTCGCATTCGATATGGCGAAGCGCAAACCGTGAACATCGTACTGTTCTCTTGTCTGCAGCGCCTGTTCCATCGCTTCTCTGCTGTATTGCCTGGGTGGATCCTGCATGGTCTGAGCGAAGCTGGGGGCGGCCGCCAAAAGGGCAATCGTCAGGAGCATTGGTCTGACCATCCCGCGGTGCCACGACGTGACCCCGCCGGCTGTGTGCCCGATCCCTTTGTTTCCCTTGTGTTCGTGCATCTTTGTGGATGTGCTGAGCATCGAATGAATCCTTCTCCCAAACGTGTGAATTTGACTATCGCGCACTGCTTGTTGTTTCGAACAACATCTACGTCTGACTGTAGATACCTCGTCGGACATCTTGCGCCGACGCGAGCCGAGGCTGTGACTCGCGCAGCGAGAGCGGGTCGCATCACTTTGCGAACCGCAGTTGGCAGATCTGCTTCATGCCGAAAGGAGTGGCCTACTTGCCTTTCAGCGCGTTGAATGTATCCACATAACCGCGTCCGACCGCGCGGACGCCGCGACCAATGTCGTCATAAGCATCGTCGGGAAGATTGGCGAAGGAAACGCGTACGCTCCAGTTCGGCGCATCGAAGCGGTAGGAGTGGGTGAGCAACCCGTTGGAGATGCGACGCGCAAGTTTTGCCGCCCCGCCAGCATCGTTGGTGGCGATGCGCTCCGAGAGCGCGGAAAGCAATCGTCCACCCGGATAGGCGTGGTACTCCTCCGCCGGCGCGACTGCGGCGATCGCCGCCTCCAGCGCTGCCCGTTCGCCGCGGTTGGCGGCCCAGGCGTCTGCCAGTGTCGTGATCTCGCGCCAGTCGTCCGCACGACCCGAATGGACGAGCAGAAACTGATCAACATGTGCGGTCTTGTTTGGCATCACGCGCTCCCAACGCAGTTTCGAATAGGCTGCCCGCAGCCGCCGGTCGGCGGTTCTCACTCAGTGCTACAATTCCGGTCGCAACAAGGGACTGATACAGTTCGATAGCCGGCTTCAGATATCGTCGTTCCGGACTTCAAAAGACGCGACAGCAGACGCGCCGGCAGAGCGTTTCCCATTCAAACGAGATCGCAGAAACGCACTATCTCTTTGTTTTCACGCATGGATCACGGTCGTTGCCGTCGCATCCTCGATCTTTCCCCCGCGACGAATACGCTCGATGAAGACCCGCTGCTCGGGGATCATGGATTCGGCTTCATGTGCCGTCTTGCCGACGACCGGCCCGCCCTCTCGGACCCGATAGGCGCGCAGCTCGTAGTGATGCCAAGCGGTTCCCGCTCCGCCCACTTCCTTCTTGCCGCCCTGCTCCGCCTCGTAGCGTTTGCATTCCGCTTCCAGGTCGATACCCATGAGCGCGGGACCGATCAGGGCCAGCACGATGGCCGATCCGATCGTGCCGAAAATATAGGTGACCGCATAGGCGACCGGCATCGCGTCCAGCAACCGCTTGGTCTCTTCCGGTGCCAGACCGAGACGATTGATCGCGTCCGTTCCCAATCCCATCGACGCGGAAATGGTCTGGGATCCGGCATAGAGGCCAAGCGCAGAACCGACATCGTATCCGGCGATCTTGGCGGCGATATAGGGGGCACCGAGGCAAAAGACGCAGACAACCGCTGCGAATAATGCCTGCGGAAGACCGTCCTTGGCGATGCCCCGCACGAACTGCGGCCCGACGCCATAGCCGATCGCAAACAGGAACATCAGAAAGAACGTGGCCTTGAGCGGTGGCGATATGGTGATCCCGAGCTGCCCGATGATGACGGCCGCAATCAGCGTGGCGGTCACCGCACCAAGGCCGAGGCCTTTGTACGTGAACGAACCGAAGTAATATCCAAGCGCCAGTGAGAGAAATATTGCAATTTCGGGATAAGTACGAAGCGTGCTTACGAACCAGTCAACCATAGTTCTTCCCCCATCAACTCGGAAATCGGGAACCAGATCTGACTATTATCAAGTATAGATTATAGAAACCGATAGGATTGCCCGCGGCTGACCTCTCCTGACCAGAAAACCCGATCGATCCTGCCCTCTAGGTTCCTTTCATTGAGACTTGGTACAAATTCTCATCGCTATTTTGGCGAGAATACACCCTTCCTCACTCGTTGCAATGTGTTATTTAGCATAAAATAATATTATATCTGAAGTTTAAACCAGGATCATCGAGCGCGAAAGAAAACAGAATATTCGTGTATTGTTTTCACACACTTGAAGTACAATCGATGCGCCATGTCTCCCCGGGCTGGATCGGAAGATGCACTCCCTCGTTGCAGCTGCGTTCCACGCGTTGCTGCCCGAAAACAAGAAGACCGAAAGCGCGAAAACCTGCAGTCAGGCACTCTGCGAAACGTCAGGTCGGTGCCACACCCTCTGCGGGCGGTGGCGGCGCGGCCGCGAGGCTATCCTGGTAGCGGCGGATCCCGGCGCGCGTGTTGAAAAACATGCGGTCGGGGCCAAGCTGGTTGGCAAACCCTGATGTCCTGATATAGGCGAGCACATCCGGGTTGAGGCCTGCGAGCCAGAGCTTGATGCCCACCCGCGCCAGGCTTCGTTCGCCTTCGACGATCATCTGAAGTGCCGAGTATTCGATGTCGAAAACGCGGCTGAGGTCCAGCATCAGCACGCGCGGTTTTTGTTCATTGGCCAGCGCGCGAATTCGGTCGCCGACCTGCTGGGCGTTGACGAAGAAGAGCCTCCCTTCCGGGCGCAGGATCAACAGACCTTCGAAGGTTTCGTCATCCGGATGCTCTGCCGAAAGCGGCCGCAGGACGTCTTCGCCGCGTTTCCGGCCGACGACATGGACGCGCGGGTTTGCCGCCTGGCTCGCGAGGCCAACAAGCGACAGGGTAATCGCCACGAGAATGCCCTGGAGCGTGCCGAACAAAAGCACGCCGAGGAAGGCGGCAAGCGCCCAGCGAAACTCCATCCGGCGCACCTTGCGGATCGAGGCGAACTCGGTCGGGCTGATCAGGCCAACGGAATAGACGATGACGATGGCCGCGAGCACGGCCTGCGGCAGAAGACCGAGCAACGGTGCAAGAACGAGCATTGTCGCCGCCGCGGTCGCCGCCGTGACAAGCGAGGCCTTTTGCGTGCGCCCGCCGACTGCGCGCACCACCGCCGTCTGCGATGTCCCGCCGCCGGCCGGCATCGCGCCGAAAAGCCCGCCAGCCAGATTGGCAGCGCCGGTCGCCACAAGCTCGCGGTTTGGCCGGATAGGCGGTTCACCCGCAACCGCGAAAGCCCGACCAGCAGCAATCGTCTCGGTGAAGCTCATCAGGGCAATGCCACACGCACCAGGGATGAGCTGCAGGATCATGTTGATATCAGGCAACACCAGCGAAGGCAGAGCCTGGGGAATGTGCCCAACAGTGGCGACGCCGGCAGGGCCGAGACCCGCCATCCACGAAACGGCTATGCCCGCGGCGACGATAGCGAGCGGAGCCGGGGAATGCGGCCAACGGCTTTCAAGGAGGAGCAGGAGCACCAGCGCCGTAACTCCGACCGCGAATGTGACGAGCGACGTTTCGGGCAGATGCTGGACGAGGTTCACCGGAAGAAACCTTCCTTGGTAAAATGCAGCCCGAACAGTTTCGGCACCTGGTCCAGCACGATGACCAGACCGATCCCGGCCTTGAAGCCCGTAAGCACCGGCGACGAAATGAAATTGGCTACGAAACCCAGACGCAGGGCTGAAGCGGCGATCAAAAGCAGGCCTGTCAGCGCTGTCAGCGTTGCAGCCGCAACGAGCAGCCGGTCCGGGTTCCCGTCGGGCACGACCAGCGCAAGCTCGCTCGCAGTCAGGATCGCAAGGGTGGTCGTCGAACTGACGCTGAGCACCCGCGAGGTGCCGAGCAGGGCATAAACGATCATCGGCACGAAGGCGGTGTAGAGACCGACGCTGACGGGAAGGCCGGCAACGGTCGCATAGGCCATGGCCTTCGGCAACACCACTGCCGCGGCCGTCAGGCCGGCGATCATATCCAGGCGCAGTGTGCCGGAAGATGACGGGATGGGTTGGTCGGCATGCGTTAACGACACCATGATGCTGCCCTCTCACGGATGCGTGCCTGGTCGGAGCGGCCGAACCCTGCCCAACGAGCCCAGGCTCGTATGCTCCCCATGCCGGAGATCCCCCGGCCACACAATCTGAACACCGTCTTCGCCTTGCGTCCAGCGGAATTCCGCGCTTCGATTGCCGCGGCCGGCCCGAAGATGAGGGCCGAGCGCATTTCCTCGTGTCAGCGGGCGAGCCTTGCAGCTGCCCACCGCCCGCGGCGATGCCTTGCGGTGCGCAATGCGTTGCTTGAGGATTTTGGCTTGAGCGTTACTCCGCGGGCCCATGTTGAGGACGATTTGTCGTCGGGCGCACTTGGAAGAATCATGATTTGGCCAACTACGGAATCCCGTGGATCTAATACGCCGGCTCGCTGACCTCGACTCTTTGGCCTTCCCAAAGCGCGGTGAATCTGAATCTCTGGTGCAAACCGGCGGTCTGCGATGCGATCAGGGATTTCATTACGTGACGATTTTGATGGAGAAGGTCTGCGGCGACTGGCGCGGCAGACGAAGGACGCAGCCCAGGCACGACGTCTGTTGGCACTCGCGTCGATCTACGATGGAGGCTCGCGTTCCGATGCCGCCCGCCTCGGCAACGTCACGCTCCAAATTGTCCGGGACTGGGTCATGCGGTTCAACGAACGCGGTCCCCAAGGCCTGATCAATGGCAAGGCTCCCGGCCCGCAGTCGCGCTTGAACGATCAGCAGCGTGCGGCCCTGGCGCAGACCATCGAGCGTGGGCCGACACCCTATCTCGACGGCGTTGTTCGCTGGCGTCTGTGCGACCTGGCTCAATGGCTTTGGGAAGAGTTTCGCGTTTCGGTAAGCGAGCAAACGCTGAGCCGCGAAGTACGGGCCATGGGCTATCGCAAGCTGGCTGCCCGGCCCAAACATCACGCTCAAGACCCTCAAGCCATTGAGGATTTTAAAAAAGTTTCCCCGCTGCAGTGGCACAGATTGCCGCCGGAGCAGCCCGAGGAAAACGGATAGAGATTTGGTTCGAGGATGAGGCCCGTATCGGGCAAAAGAACAAGATCACGCGCCGTTGGGCCAGGCGCGGAACACGGCCTTCAGCACCGCACGATCAGCGCACAAGGTCGGCCTACATCTTCGGCGCAATCTGCCCGAAGCTCGGCAAGGCGGCGGCGCTGGTCATGCCATGGTGCGACACCTACGCAATGACCCAGCATCTGGCCGAAATCGCCCGGCACGTCGATCGCGACGCGCACGCTATTCTCATCATGGACCAGGCAGGCTGGCACATGTCCAACAATCTCGTCGTGCCCGAAAACATCACCATCCTGCCATTGCCGCCGAAGTCGCCGGAGCTCAACCCGGTCGAAAACCTCTGGCACTTCATGCGCGACAACTGGCTCTCAAACCGCATCTTCAAATCTTACGACGACATCGTCGATCATTGCTGCGATGCCTGGCGAATGCTCGAAAGCCAGCCCTGGCGCATCATGTCTATCGGTCGCAGAGAGTGGGCCAATGAGTTTTGATCAGTGAGGGGCCGTATAATTCATCAAGCGCCGGTATTGGCCGTATGACACGCTCGGCTTGCTTTAGAGGTGCACCGACGCGTGAAAGTGTTAATGTCGAAAATCACCGATTTGCATTGCCGCCCCTGGTTCGATCATTGTCGAAGGAGACTGCAAGATGGCAAAGAAGCTGCTCGGAGGCGCCTCGAAGGAGGATCCGACCTGGTTGGCCGAAGTGACATACCGGTTCGCGTTCGATGCTGTGTATAGGCCCTTACCACCGGATGCGAACGCCGCCCGGTCGAGACTTGAGTCTGGAAACCGGGCCTTCGCTGCGCTCCTTGACCGGATGACCACATCGCCACCCGCAAAGCTGAACATCGCCGTGGACCCGCATGATGTCGGCCTTCTTCCTGGGCGTAGCGCGGCACCCAAACAACAGCCGTTTGCGGCAGTTGTCGGCTGTGCCGATGCGCGGGTTCCGGTCGAGCTGATCTTTTCCGAAGGCCCGAACGACCTGTTTGTCGTCAGGGTGGCCGGCAATGGTCTGGGTGACGACGTCACGGCCAGTCTGAGCTATGCGGTTGATCACCTCAAGGATAGCCTGCGCACGATAGTCGTCCTCGGCCACAGTGGATGCGGGGCAGTTTCGGCGGCCGTCGACGTCTATCTTGAGCTCTTGAGCCAGCAAAATACATGCAGATCATGACGCAGAAGGATCTGCGTCAGATCCTGGACAGCATACTGATCGTCATCCAGCTTGGCGCAACCTGGCTGGAGCGGGTGTATGGGACAGAGGTCGTACGCCGGCCGGGATATCGGACCACACTGATTGAGGTTGCGATCGCGCTGAACGCGGCGCTGACCGGATATGGCATGCGCTCGCGTCTTAACTTGGCCGCCGGCGGCGAAATTGAAGTCGCATACGGCGTCTATCTCCTGGAGGAGCGGCTTGTGTGGTCGCCAAGAGGAGAGAACCCGGATTGGTTTCATTTGTCCGCCGCACCAAAAGACCCGGATGAGTTCGTCATATTGTGCGACCTCCTGATGTCGTGTCCTCGGGTAATAGATTTGCTTGATACCACTCCAAAAGCAGGGCCGCACTAGAAGTGCGTGTGCGTGTGCGCGGGTGCCTGGACTGCCGATCTGCGATTGTCTCAATCTCAACAATGGATTGAGGGATGCGATGGCGCGTCGGCGCATTGGTTAGGAATAGTTCGGCTTTGCCCTTGGCGCTGCCGGCATTCATCTTCTGAATGGTACCCCTCCGGTGATGGCCGCCTTGCTGAGTTAGGCTGAGGGCTGCAAGTCCTAGTGCAAACACTAGACCGTATGTTCGTCGCGTGAAGGCGGCTCGCCCCGATTATGCTGCGTGCGGGGATTGCTCTGGATGGGCCAGAGCGGAGCCCCAAGCTTAGCGAGGGCGAACATGAAGGAAAATAACGCAATATTCGTCGGGCTGGACGTTTCAAAACTGAAGATTTCCGTCGCGGCGGCGGAGGGAGAGCGCAGTGGCGAGGTCCGTTTTCTGGGCGACATTTCCTCAGAGCCCGCATCAGTGGCCGCGTTGGTCCGCAAGCTCTCCAAGCCCGCACGTACACTTCACTTTTGTTACGAGGCGGGTCCTACAGGTTACGGTCTCTACCGCCAGATCGTGGAATTGGGACATGAATGCGCTGTAGTGGCTCCGTCCCTTATTCCCAAGCGCCCAGGCGACAGGGTGAAGACAAATCGTCGGGATGCAATGAGCTTGGCACGGCTGCATCGTGCGGGCGAATTGACGCCGGTCTGGGTTCCTGACGAAAGCCACGAGGCTATGCGCGATCTGGTGCGTGCACGCGATGCGGCCCAAGAAGTGCTGAAGCAATTGCGCCAACAGCTCCAGTCCTTTTTACTTCGTCACGGCCGCATTTATACAGGGCGCAAGCCGTGGACACGGGCGCATGCCCGCTGGCTGGCGGACCAGGCCTTCGAACATCACGCCCATCACATTCTGCTCGCGGAATATTGCCAGGCTATTGACGACGCCACAGTGCGCCTGGATCGGTTGAACAAGCTTGTCACTGACACCGCGGCATCCTGGTCTATGGCTCCGGTGGTGGCTGCCTACCAAGCAATGCGCGGCGTGGCGTTCATGACAGCGGTCACCTTCGTGGTCGAAATCGGCGATGTACGTCGTTTCGACAACCCTCGTCAGCTAATGGCATATCTAGGCTTGGTGCCGTCAGAAAGCTCGACGGGCGAACGCATCAAACGTGGCGGGATCACCAAAGCGGGCAACATCCGGGCGCGCCGCGCACTCATAGAAGGGGCTTGGACATATCGCTACCCGGCGCGTGTGAGCCCGACGATCCAGGCTCGGCTTGTAGGCCTGCCGAAGGTGGTCCGGGACATAGCGTGGAAGGGACAGGTGCGGCTTTGCACGCGTTATCGCCGGCTAATCAGCGCCGGCAAGGCAAAGACAGTCGCGGTAACCGCTATCGCGCGGGAAATGGCGGCTTTCCTATGGGCGATTGGACAAGAGGTTGCGCCGCTCGGGAAGTTTTAGACCGGTAGTCAGCCCAAAGTAGGCGCGCCAAAACCATCTGTTTGTTGAACAAAGTTGGAGGCAGGGCCCCGGTGGGGAACCCTCGATACTCCTATGTGGCAGAGACATCCAGGCCCGACACTAGACAGAGGCAGCCCCAGACGAACATACGGAAATGCGGTATCCAGCCCGCGAATGAGAGTATGCCAGCCGTCGTCGAAGCGCCCTGTCTCCTGCTTTGTTCAATAACTCCGAGCATTTGCCTTTCGTCGCCAGACGAAAAGGGGAAGCCATGCCCGGCTGACTTGCAAATGAACATAAGAGGAGTAGTCCTATGACGAAGCATCAGATTGAGGTCATTACGTCGGTCGAGCGGCGTCGGCGCTGGTCTCGGGAACAGAAGGAGCGGCTGGTCGCGGCGACGCTTGAGCCAGGCGCAAGTGTTTCAGAGATCGCTCACTCGGCTGGCATCCATGTGAGCCAGCTCTTCCGCTGGCGCAAGGAGCTCTGCCAAATCTCTGCGCCGTCCGTCCCGCGCCTCGTTCCGGTGGAGGTCGTCGAAGCGCTGCCAGCGCCGGCGATCCCGGCCGAGCCGCCGCCGGTCTGCCGGGCGCGCAAGAAGGCAAGCATCGTCACGATCGAGCTTGGCGGTGGGCGTCGCCTCCGGGTCGAGAGCGACATCGATACCGATGCGCTCGGCCGGATTCTTGATGTGCTGGAGCGGCGATGATCCCGGTCCCGAGCGGTGTAAAGGTCTGGCTGGCGACGGGCTATACCGACATGCGCAGAGGCTTTCCCGGCCTGTCGCTGATGGTGCAGGAAACGTTGAAGCGCGATCCGATGAGCGGCCATCTCTTCGTCTTCCGGGGCCGGAGCGGCGGCCTGATCAAGGTGATCTGGCACGACGGCCAGGGTGCCTGCCTCTTTACGAAGAAGCTCGAGCGCGGGCGGTTCATATGGCCGTCCGTGGCCGACGGCACGGTGGTGATTACGCCGGCGCAGCTCGGTTACTTGCTCGAAGGCATCGACTGGCGAATGCCGCAAAAAACCTGGCGTCCGAGCTCGGCGGGATGAGCAAAACCGCTGGTCTGGCGGGAGCGAATATGATTCCATCCCGCCATGACCGATGCGGCCGATCAGCTTCCCGACGACCTTGCCAGCGCGCACGCGATGATCCTCGCCGAGCGTGCGGCTCGCCGTGAGGCGGAAGCGCTTGCCGCCCGCGCCCAGGCGGTGAACTCGCACTCGGATGCGCTGATCGCCCGGCTCCGGCTGGAGATCGAGAAGCTGAAGCGCGACATCCATGGCAGCCGCTCGGAGCGCAAGGCCCGGCTCCTCGAGCAGATGGAATTGCAGCTCGAGGAGCTGGAGGCCAACGCCAGCGAAGACGAACTGGCGGCCGAGATGGCGGCACGGTCCTCGGCGGTCAGGGCCTTCGAGCGCAAGCGTCCGTCCAGGAAGCCGTTTCCCGAGCATCTGCCGCGCGAGCGCGTCGTCATCGCCGCGTCGGCGAGCTGCCCGTGCTGCGGTTCTGGCAAGCTGGCAAAGCTTGGCGAGGACATCACCGAGACGCTGGAGGTAATCCCGCGTCAGTGGAAGGTGATCCAGACGGTGCGCGAGAAGTTCTCCTGCCGCGCATGCGAGAAGATCACCCAGCCGCCCGCGCCCTTCCATGTGACGCCGCGCGGCTTCGCCGGGCCGAATCTCTTGGCGATGATCCTGTTCGAGAAGTTCGCCCAGCACCAGCCGCTGAACCGGCAAAGCGAACGCTATGCCCGCGAGGGCATCGACCTCAGCCTGTCGACACTGGCCGACCAAGTCGGGGCTTGTGCCGCGGCGCTGAAGCCGCTGCATGCGCTGATCGAGGCGCATGTGCTGACCGCCGAGCGTCTGCATGGTGACGACACCACCGTGCCGATCCTGGCGAAGGGCAAGACCGATACCGGTCGCATCTGGACCTATGTCAGGGAAGACCGGCCGTTCGGCGGACAATCACCGCCGGCCGCACTCTACTATGCCTCGCGCGACCGGCGGCAGGAGCATCCCGAGCGTCATCTGAAGAGCTTCACCGGCATTCTGCAGGCCGACGCCTATGGCGGCTACAACCCGCTGTTCAAGGTGGATCGCGATCCCGGTCCGCTGACGCAGGCGCTGTGCTGGGCGCATTCGCGCCGCAAGTTCTTCGTGCTTGCCGACATCGCCACCAATGCGAAGCGCGGCAAGAACGCCGCGCCGATCTCACCTATCGCGCTCGAGGCGGTCAAACGCATCGACGCCCTATTCGATATCGAGCGTGAGATCAACGGACTGGCCGCCGACGAACGCCTGCAACGACGTCGCCGCGACAGTCAGCCACTCGCCACAGAACTCCAAGAGTGGCTGCGGGCCGAGCGGGCAAAGCTGTCGCGCAGTTCTCCGGTTGCCGAGCCAATCGACTATATTCTGAAGCGCTGGGAGGGCTTCACGTCTTTCCTCGGTGACGGCCGGATCTGCCTCACCAACAACGCCGCCGAACGGGCGCTGCGTGGCTTCGCCGGACCTGAGTCATTGTGCACTCCCTCTCTAAGTGTCTGTAAACATTGGAAGCGTCTCCGTGTCAGTGGTGCGACACGGGCGACCCTTTCGGGCTATCGCGGCCTGAACCGTCGCGGAAGTAAGGTCGCTGGCGCGGATTTGATACGGCGCGCCGGGAACCACCTGCTCGGCAGACAACACGTTCGTCTTGATAAGGTGGCGTATTCTGTGGTTCGTCACGCCCAAAGTCGCCGCCGCCTCTGTCATGGTAAGCCATTCGCCCTCTTTATCGGCTGATTTGTACGCGTGAATGGCACGGACCCGCCTTACGGAAGCGACACGGTGTGCGGTCCAGGTTTTTCCTTGACCCGTGGGCATACCCATTCGATTGAGCGACGCGGCGATATGTTCATCGGGCCAGCGTCCTGCCATGCTCCGCATCACTGCCAAAGCATCTTCCGTTGTGGCGCAACCGTGTTCACCGCTCTGAGGCTTGCGCACTCTCAGTTCCGAGTGCTGACCGCCTTTCCAGTGGATTGTCAGCACCACGTCGCGCACTTCATCGTCAACATCGACAACAATGTCGGCGATCAATGTACGCAGCAGTTGCTGGCGCACGCGCATGGTGACATCCGGCGACTCCCAGGCCGCCTGCAGATTGTCGGCGAGGTTTGCGAAAGTGCCTGTGTCAACTTCGATGGTTGAAGGACTATCTGCAGGCTTGCGCACTTCCAGATCACGGACGCGGCGTAGCGCCGTTTCCCAATTCTTCTCAAGCTGTGCAGCAATCAGGCGGTTGTCTGGATCGCATGCCGCATAGCGGCGCTCGGCGAGGCTTGCCTCGTAGCGGGCCTGCCGCAGTTCCAGATCGTGAATGTGGCGCTGTTCTTCCTGTCGCTCCCGGTGCATCCGCTCTGCTTCAAAAGTCGCCTCGATCGCTAGTGGTTCTACCGCGCGCAACAACTCGCGCGCAACCGCCGCATCGACCTTCGAGCCGCCGAACGTCATGCAACGGGGCAAGCCCATCATCAGGTTCTGTTTATAGCAGCGATAGACAGGATTTTGTGGATTTCCCGTATAGGCAACACTCAGTCGCCGTCCACACCGTCCGCAAGTCAGGAGACCCGACAACAACGCTTTGCCGCCGCGGCCCGATTTGGTTCCGCCCGAACGGCCATAATTGTTGAGCGCCAGTTGCTGTTGGTTGCGCTCGTACTCTTCCCAACTGATGTAACCTTCGTGATGGTCCCGGATCATCACTTCCCAGGTGCCGGCCGGCTTGCCGTGCCCGTAGCTGCGCCGCGCCCTCCCATCGACGATGGCTGTCCGCTTCTCGCTCTTTCCATAGACGTAGACGCCGGCATAGAAGGGGTTCTTCAGGATGCCGATGACATTCCGGTAACGGACTGGCGTCCAGACAAAGTTGGTCATGCGACCTTCGTCCGACGGCCGCGGGAAGTGGATATTGTCCCGTGTCATCGACAATAGCACCTGGCGTGCGCTTCCAAGCTCACGGAAGCGTGCGAAGATGGACCGGATCACGTCCTGCAGCCGCAAATCCGGATCAAGCCCGAGCCCCGCCTCTCGATGCCAAATGTACCCGAACGGAACGGAAAGTCGCAGTTCGCCACGGCGCGCCTTCGATCTGGCGGCATCGAGCATCCGGGCTCTCAGCACGCCCAGTTCGAACTCGCTGATACTGCCCTTCATTCCCAGCAGCAGCCGATCGTTGGGTCGACACGGATTGTAGACGCCGTCATGGTCAATGACGCGGGCTTCGACCAGGCCGCATAGTTCGAGCAGGTGATGCCAGTCCCGACCGTTGCGCGCAAGCCGTGAAGCATCGAAGCATAAGACGGCACCAACTTGGCCAACGCATAAAAGGGCGACAAGACGGTCGAAACCAGGGCGCGCGACAGTTCCGTTGGCAGAGCGCCCGAGGTCGTCGTCGATGGTCTCGATGTCGCTGAAGCCGTGTTGTCGCGCAACGTCAACAAGATCATACTGCCGTCGCTGGCTTTCCAGATTTGTCATGACCTGCGATTGCGAGGACTGCCGTACGTAGACGATGGCTTTGCGCGCGAGCAGCGCTGTCGGAATCAAATCAGTGTTGCTCATCGTTGAGCTCCTCGACGACGAGGCCTGCGGCCTGCATCAGCAGGCAAGCCAGCGTTGAAATCGCCTTCGTGCGATCCTTGTCGCTCAGTCCGTCGAGCATCCGGGTTTTGAATATCAGGTCGAGCTGCCGGCCCGACGCCGGCACCAGCGTATTGCGGGATCTCATCATGGTCCTCCTGAGTGATTCTACGTCCACTTCGGAAGGGTGCCGCTTTGGTGCCGCCAGAGACCAGCCTGTTCAATTCGATTAGCGTCGCAAGATCGACGCGTGGCGTTCCCATGGTCATGCCGCGGCAGACCAAGGGATCGATCATCCACCCTGAGATCGCGATGACGACACCTGTCGGCCCCAGAACCTTCAAAAACCGGCCTGTCGCTCGTTCTTCAACACGGCGAATGGAAACCCTCTGGCCAAAATAAGGATGCCAGCGATAAACAACCTCAACTTCATCGCCGACATGGGCAGAATGAACGGGGCATTGCCCTCGGCAGAAAGGCATGGCTCTTCGCCGGCTCCGATCGCGGCGCTGATCGCGCCGCCAGAGGTGGCTCGGTTTGTCTGAACAGTTTCGGGCGTTTTTCTAAGTGGATTTCCGCCTCGATTATGCTGCCACCATCATTGGTGCCAGCGCGTTGAAGTAGGCCTGATCCGGTGTCTGCCGGTCAAGGGATGAATGTGGGCGTCGGCTATTGTAAAAGCTGAGATATCGGCCAATGCCGACGCGGGCCCCGGACACGGTCTTGTAGGCGTGGAGGTAGACCTCCTCATATTTGATCGAACGCCAGATCCGTTCAACGAACACGTTGTCCCGCCACGCACCCTTGCCATCCATCGAGATGGCGATTTCGGCCCTCTTCAGCACCGCCGTGAAGTCTATGGATGTGAACTGCGATCCCTGGTCCGTATTGAAGATGTCGGGTTTGCCATAACGGACCAGAGCTTCCTCGACTGCTTCGATACAGAAGGCCGCTTCCATCGTAATCGACAGCCGCCATGAGAGAACCCTCCGGCTGAACCAGTCCACGACGGCGCAGAGATAGACGAAGCCGCGAGCCATCGGAATATATGTCAGGTCCATCGCCCAGACCTGGTTGGGCCGGGTGACCGCCAACTTGCGCAGGAGGTAGGGATAGATTTTGTGTCCAGGCGCTGGTTTGGAGGTGTTCGGCCGACGGTAGATCGCTTCGATGCCCATCTTTTTCATCAGCGTGGCGACGTGCAGCCGCCCAGCCTCCAGCCCTTCTCCCTTCAAGAGCCCTTGCAACATCCGACTTCCGGCAAACGGGTAGTCGAGATGCAATTCGTCAATCCGGCGCATCAGGGCCAAATCCCCGTCAGACATCGGACGAGGCAGATAATAGACGCTGCCCCGGCTGAAGCCGAGAAGCTTCGCCTGGCGCACGACCGACAGTTTATGCTCGCGGTCGATCATTTCTTTCCGCCCAGCAATCCCGCCTTGCCGAGCGCACCGGATAAAAAATCGTTCTCCAGTGTCAGTTCGCCGATCTTGGCATGAAGGGTTTTGACATCGACGGTTGGTCCCGCCGGTTCCGCCTTGGTTTCATCGCCAAAAACGCCTGTCGCCCCCTCAAGGAGCTGGTCTTTCCACTGTTTGATCTGGTTGGCGTGCACATCGAACTGCTGGGATAATTCCACCAGCGTCTGCTCGCCTCGGATGGCGGCAAGTGCCACCTTCGCCTTGAAAGCCGGGCTATGGTTCCGGCGCGGTCGTCTCGTCATGGCATCTCCTGTTCCCGGCATCTAAGCCGAAGTCAGGCAGAAATTCCACTTATCCCCGCTGTTCAGATTTCCCGAGCCACCTCTGCCTTCATGGCAACGCTGATCACGAGCGCCAAGCTCAATGACGTCGATCCGCAGGCCTGGCTTGCCGACGTCCTCGCTCGTGTCGCGGACACGCCGATCACTAAGCTCGAGCAATTGCTCCCGTGGAATTGGCAGCCACCGAAGTCCCTACAACATCAGGCTGCCTAACCTGCGGCCCTGGCCGGATGGTTACGCAGCACGAGTATCTGGAACGGCTGCGGGCCGGCGAGATTGACACGGAGCAGAAACAAAAAAAGCTCCTCGACGCTTACGCGGAGGAGCTTTCGTTGAAACGACTTGAATGGCAAAATATTCAAGTGTCGGTGGTTGCGGGGGCAGGATTTGAACCTGCGGCCTTCAGGTTATGAGCCTGACGAGCTACCGGGCTGCTCCACCCCGCGTCCAGCGCAAATCCCTTTGGGATTTGGCGCGGTAGCGTAAACCGCTTGGCGGTTTATGCTTTTTCCGGTCCGGGTTTTGCGAAGCAAAATCCCGTTGTGTGTTTCGATTTTACCTACGCAAAAAGGCCGCTTGGTGGCGGCCCTTGCGTTTCGGCTGGGCCGAGGCATGAAGAGAAGGTGATCTTTGTTTTCCGGATTTTATCTTGCGATTTGCAGACCTGGCAGCGACCTACTCTCCCGCGTCTTAAGACGAAGTACCATCGGCGCTGGGGCGTTTCACGGCCGTGTTCGGAATGGGAACGGGTGCAGCCACCCCGCCAGAACCACCAGGTCGGCAAAGCGCAAGATTTGCGTCTAGCGGACGCAAACCGGATGAGAAGCTGGTGAGGTCGGCGTAAACCGCTTGCGGTTTATCGCCTTCACTCGTTTTGTTTTGAACACGTCGCTCATCTTGTTCGGACGAATGCGTTGCATTCGCCTTGTGATGAGCATGAGCAATGGGAACGATCAAGCCAATCGAACGATTAGTACTGGTAAGCTTCATGCGTTGCCGCACTTCCACACCCAGCCTATCAACGTGGTCGTCTTCCACGGTTCTCAAGGGAATACTCGTTTTCAGGTTGGTTTCCCGCTTAGATGCCTTCAGCGGTTATCCATTCCATATATAGCTACCCTGCTATGCCCTTGGCAGGACAACAGGTCCACCAGAGATATGTCCATCCCGGTCCTCTCGTACTAGGGACAGATCCTGTCAATATTCCTACACCCACGGCAGATAGGGACCGAACTGTCTCACGACGTTCTGAACCCAGCTCACGTACCGCTTTAATTGGCGAACAGCCAAACCCTTGGGACCTGCTCCAGCCCCAGGATGCGATGAGCCGACATCGAGGTGCCAAACAACCCCGTCGATATGGACTCTTGGGGGTCATCAGCCTGTTATCCCCGGCGTACCTTTTATCCGTTGAGCGATGGCCCTTCCACGCGGGACCACCGGATCACTATGACCGACTTTCGTCTCTGCTCGACTTGTCAGTCTCGCAGTCAGGCGGGCTTATGCCATTGCACTC
The DNA here is from genome assembly GCF_000697965.2 of Ensifer adhaerens. Taxonomy (NCBI): domain Bacteria; kingdom Pseudomonadati; phylum Pseudomonadota; class Alphaproteobacteria; order Hyphomicrobiales; family Rhizobiaceae; genus Ensifer; species Ensifer adhaerens. Next base: position 1,220,783 of record NZ_CP015881.1, read on the forward strand.
GACGACCGATTTCCGACCGGTCTGAGCCCACCATCGCGCGCCTCCGTTACTCTTTCGGAGGCGACCGCCCCAGTCAAACTACCCACCATACACTGTCCCGGATCCGGATAACGGACCGCGGTTAGACATCCATGACGATAAGGGTGGTATTTCAAGGATGGCTCCACAAGAACTGGCGTCCCTGCTTCAAAGCCTACCACCTATCCTACACATGCCGACACGAATGCCAGTGTAAAGCTATAGTAAAGGTGCACGGGGTCTTTCCGTCTGACCGCAGGAACCCCGCATCTTCACGGGGAATTCAATTTCACTGAGTCTATGCTGGAGACAGCGGGGAAGTCGTTACGCCATTCGTGCAGGTCGGAACTTACCCGACAAGGAATTTCGCTACCTTAGGACCGTTATAGTTACGGCCGCCGTTTACTGGGGCTTCGATTCAGAGCTTGCACCCCTCCTCTTAACCTTCCAGCACCGGGCAGGCGTCAGACCCTATACGTCGTCTTGCGACTTCGCAGAGCCCTGTGTTTTTGATAAACAGTCGCTACCCCCTGGTCTGTGCCACCCCAACAGACTTGCGTCCCTTGGGGTCACGCTTCTTCCGAAGTTACGCGTGCAATTTGCCGAGTTCCTTCAGCATAGTTCTCTCAAGCGCCTTGGTATACTCTACCTGACCACCTGTGTCGGTTTCGGGTACGGTCTATACGGTGGAGCTATTTCCTGGAACCGCGTCCCCGCCCACACAATCCAATAAGTGTGAACAAGTTAAGCGATCCGTCACTACCACCAGGCCCACGAATATTAACGTGGTTCCCATCGACTACGCGTGTCCGCCTCGTCTTAGGGGCCGGCTAACCCTGCTCAGATTAACTTTAAGCAGGAACCCTTGGTCTTTCGGCGAGAGGGTCTCTCACCCTCTTTATCGTTACTCATGTCAACATTCGCACTTCCGATACCTCCAGGACCCCTCACGGGTATCCCTTCACAGGCTTACGGAACGCTCCGCTACCACACGTCTTGCGACGTATCCTCAGCTTCGGTGCATGGCTTTAGCCCCGTTACATTTTCGGCGCAAAGACCCTTATTTAGACCAGTGAGCTGTTACGCTTTCTTTAAATGATGGCTGCTTCTAAGCCAACATCCTGGTTGTTTTGGGATCCTCACATCCTTTCCCACTTAGCCATGACTTGGGGACCTTAGCTGGAGGTCAGGGTTGTTGCCCTTTTCACGACGGACGTTAGCACCCGCCGTGTGTCTGCCGACTAGTACTCCTCGGTATTCGGAGTTTGGTTAGGATCAGTAAGACGGTGAGTCCCCATAGCCCATCCAGTGCTCTACCCCCGAGGGTATTCGGTCGACGCACTACCTAAATAGTTTTCGCGGAGAACCAGCTATTTCCGAGTTTGATTGGCCTTTCACCCCTAACCACAAGTCATCCCAATCTATTGCAACAGATGCGGGTTCGGTCCTCCAGTTGGTGTTACCCAACCTTCAACCTGCTCATGGCTAGATCACTCGGTTTCGGGTCTAATGCGACGAACTGAACGCCCTGTTCAGACTCGCTTTCGCTGCGCCTTCACCTATCGGCTTAAGCTTGCTCGTCACACTAAGTCGTTGACCCATTATACAAAAGGTACGCTGTCACCCTTGCGGGCTCCAACTGTTTGTAGGCATCCGGTTTCAGGTTCTATTTCACTCCCCTTGTCGGGGTGCTTTTCACC